>CAWAUK010000056.1:0-37040 GCA_963784975.1 uncultured Thermoleophilia bacterium
CGCCGCAGATCAAGGGGTGGCGGCCGCCACGGTCGCGGCGCAGCGCGCCCGTCGGCCACGCGGCCGCAGAAGCGAAGGCAGGGCGCGCGCGGAGGGGAGGTCCGCGCGCGCCCGGGAGGCGCCAGGGTCGTGAGGCGCCGGGCGTGACCGGCGGGCGGGAACGCCCCGCCCGCCGGTCACCGGGGAGGATCAGACCGCGCCGGCGACCGCCGCCTGCGCGAGAAAGCGCTCGTCGAGCTCGGTCGCGGCGGCCCGCTCCTCGATGCGGCCCGCGTCCAGCCAGATGCGCCGCGAGGCGCGGCTGGCGACCCACGTGTCGTGGGTCACGACGATGAGCGTCTGGCCGCGCTCGCGCCAGAGCTCCTCGAGCAGGCCGATGATGTCGTCGCGCGTACGCTCGTCGAGGTTGCCGGTGGGCTCGTCGGCGAGGATCACGCGGGGGGCTCTGACGAGCGCCCGCGCGATCGCGACGCGCTGCTGCTCGCCGCCGCTGAGCTCCGAGGGGATGTGCCTCGCGCGATCGGCCAGGCCGACGCCGGCGAGCGCCTCCTCGGCGCGGCGGTGTCGCTCCACGGCGGGCACGTGCCAGGGCACGAGCGCCGTCTCCACGTTCTCCTGGGCCGTCAGGGTGGGGATGAGGTTGAAGGCCTGGAAGATGAAGCCGAACGAGTGGCTCCTCAGCTCCGAGAGGTCGCCCTCCCCCATGCGTGCCAGGTCGCGGCCCTCGAAGCCGAGCTTGCCGCCCGAGGGCCGGTCCATGGCGCCCAGCATCTGCAGCAGGGTCGTCTTGCCGGAGCCCGTGGAGCCCTGGATGGCGAGGAACTCGCCCTCGTCGATGGTCAGGTCGATCCCGGCAAGGGCGTCGACCTGCTTGCGGCGCTGCGTGTAGCGCTTGGTCACGTCTGTCAGTTCGTAGAGCATCGTGTCTCCTTGCTCGTCAGTCGTCGGAGGCCGGTGAGCGGTGACGCTTCGCCGCTCCGCTCGTTGAGTCGGCTGCGCTGCTCAATCCACGCGCCGGAGGGCGTCGGCCGGACGGAGCCGCGAGGCCCGCCAGCCGCCGAAGGCTCCGGCGACCAGGGCGCCGGCCAGGGCCAGGCCCACGGCGACGGCGACCAGCTGCAGGCTCACGGGGGCCGTCAGGTTCACGGTCACGGCCTGGGCTGCGCCCGCGGCCTGCTGCAGGCCGGGAGGTCCATTCTGGGCCGCGCCCGCCATGGTCGCCTTGAGCGCCGGCGAGAAGGCCGCGATCAGCCTGGCGCCGAGGACGCCGAGCGCGACGCCGAGCACGGCGCCGAGCATGCCCTGCACCATGGACTCGCCGAGCACCTGGCCGACGATGCGCTTGCCCTTCCAGCCGAGCGCCTTGAGCGTGCCGAACTCGCGCACGCGGCGGGAGACCGCCGACACGGTGAGCAGGCTGGCGACGGCGAAGGAGGCGATCAGGGCGGCGATGGCCAACCACTTGCCGAGGCGGTCGGCGAGCGTCGATGCGCTGGAGAGGGAGCCGCTGACCTGGCTGGCCAGGTCCGAGGACGTCGTGACCGTCGCCTTGGGCATGATCTGCTTGATCTCGGTCTTGACGGTGGCGATGTCGCTGGCGCTGACGGCCTTCACGTAGATCTGGTTGACCTTGCCCGCGTTGTCGCTCATCTTCTGGGCCCAGGCCAGGGGGACGTAGACATCAGACGACGTACTGCCGGCAGGCAGGGCGACGATGCCGACGATGGTGAACGCCCTGCCGTCGATCTTCTTGGTGTCGCCCACGGCCAGCGAGTTCTGCTTGGCGTAGGCCCTGGTGACGAGAGCGACCTTGGCGCTCGCGTCGTCGCCCGTGAGCGAGCGTCCCGAGCTGATCTGCGCCGAGCTCAGGGGACCGAGCCTGAGGTTCGTGGTGTCCACGCCGGAGACCGAAAGCTGCGAGACGTTGATGGGCGCCATCTGCGTCTGGGCCTGCTGGGAGGAAGACCCGCTCGAAGAGGACCCGCCGGAGGAGGACTGAGAGCTCGCCGACGGCGCCGCGCCCGCGGAACCGCCCTGCGCCTGCGCGAACTTGCCGCTCACGCTCATGACGCTCATGGTGATGCTGCCGGTCGCGGAGTCCACGCCTTCCAGCGCAGCGATCTGGGCGAGCTTCTTCGTGGAGATAGACACCTGGCCGGGGCTCGTCATGACGCGAGAGCGGCTGAACTTCTGCCCCTGTTGGGACTGGTCCGGCGGCTGCATGCCGAAGCGCTGGGCGCCGCTCTGGTCCATCTTCTGTTGCTGGGAGACGGTGATGTCGGTGCCGACCCCGTAGAGGGACTGCAGCACCTGGTCCTGGGCCTTGCCGACGCCGGCGGCGTAGGCGGTCACCGCGACCACCAGCGCGACGCCGACGGCGAGTCCGAGGGCCGTGAGCAGCGCCTGGCGATGCCGCCGGCGCAGCTCCCGGAACACGTAAGTGAAGAACATGCTGCCTCCTTGTCCGCGGCGGGCGGGGCCGTCAGGGCTCCGCCGCCCGCCGCCTGGCTTCCTTTCACGACGGTTCTACGACCGCGCCATGGGAGGCGCCTGAACCAGGGCTGAGAGGTCTCTGAGAATCGCGGGGCGCCTGCGGCAACGGTGAAGCTACAGGCGCCGTTCAGGGTATTCTCAGGAAGCTCTCAGGAAACGCGGCTAGACTCCGCCTGGGAGCCAGGGATGAACCAGCAGCGGAGGGTCAGATGATCGAGACACCGGCGGGAGCCACCAGGGTGCTCGTCGTGGACGACGAGCCGAGCATCACAGACCTCGTCTCCATGGCGCTGCGCTACGAGCAGTTCGACGTGCGCGTGGCGGGCAACGGGCGCGAGGCGATCGACGCCGTCGAACAGTTCGCGCCCGACCTCGCCGTTCTCGACATCATGATGCCGGGCATCGACGGGTTCGAGGTGGCGCGACGCCTGCGCAACGCGGGAGCGCGCCTCCCCATCCTCTTCCTCACGGCGCGCGACGCGACCGAGGACAAGGTCCGCGGGCTCACGCTGGGCGGCGACGACTACATGACCAAGCCGTTCAGCGTGGAGGAGCTCGTCGCGCGCATCCGCGCGATCCTCAGACGCGTGCAGCCGGCCTCCGCTTCGCCGGGCCGGCTGGCCTTCGCCGACCTCGAGCTGGACGAGGACACCCACGAGGTCTGGCGAGCGGGACGGGAGATCGAGCTCACGGCCACCGAGTTCAAGCTCCTCCGCTACCTGCTCCTCAACGCGCGCCGCGTCCTGAGCAAGGATCAGATCCTCGACCACGTCTGGAACTACGACTTCGGCGGCAACGCCAACATCGTCGAGACGTACGTCAGCTACCTGCGGCGCAAGGTCGACACCGACGGCGCCCCGCCGCTCATCCACACCGTCCGCGGCGTCGGCTACAGCCTGCGGCTGCCCAAGGACTGATGGCCGGGCCGTGAGTCTCCGCACCCGCCTGCTCGTCGCCTTGCTGGCCCTGGTGGCCACCGGCCTCGTGGTGGCCGGCGTCGTCACGTACGTCTCGCTGCGCGACTTCCTGCTCGAGCGCATCGATCAGCAACTGGTCGATGCCCGCGTGCCGGTCACGATCGGCCTGGAGCAGAGCCTCCAGAGCGGGAGCCTGCCCTTCGGACCCGGCAACGGCCCGGGGGTGAACCTGCCCATCGGCTCGTACGCCCAACTCCGCGATTCGAGTGGCAACGTTCTCGGCGCTGCGGTGATGGCGTTCGGGCAAAGCAGCGACGTCGCACAGCCCGTCCTGCCGAAGGCGCTTCCCGCGCTCAGCAGCCAGAGTGGAGGTTCCGCCTTCTTCACGGTCACGAGATCCACCGGCGGCTCCAAGACGCACTTCCGCGTGCTCGTCGCTTCGGCGCACGACTTGCAGGGCGTCGTTCTCGTCGCCATCCCGCTCACCGACATGCAGCAGACCCTCTCCCAGCTCATGGGCCTCGAAGTGATCGTGTCGCTGGCCGTGCTGGCGGCGCTGGCGGCGGCCGCGTGGTTCCTGATCAAGCGCGATCTGCGGCCGTTGGAGACCATGGCCGTCACGGCCGACGCGATCGCCACCGGCGACCTCACACGGCGTGTGCAGCCCGCCGAGACGCGGACGGAGGTCGGCCGGCTCGGCCTCAGCCTGAACACGATGCTCAGCCGCATCGAGGAGGCATTCGCCGAGCGCGCCGCGACCGAGGAGAAGCTGCGGCGCTTCCTCGCGGACGCCTCCCACGAGCTGCGCACGCCGCTCACCAGCATCCGCGGCTACTCCGAGGTCTTCGACCGCGCCAAGGACGACCCGGAGGACCTCGAGCTGGCGATGCGGCGCATCGAAGAAGAGAGCAAGCGCATGGGCGTGATGGTCGAGGAGTTGCTCGTGCTCGCGCGGCTGGGCGAGGGGCGCGAGCCGGAAAAGCTGCCGGTGGACCTCGCGCGCGTCGTCGACGACGCCGTGAGCGACGCGCGCGCCGCCGCGCCGGCGCGCGACATCAGCCTCGAGCGCGTGGAGGCCGCGGACGTGCTCGGAGACGACCACCAGCTCCGCCAGGTCGTCGCCAACCTTCTCAGCAACGCGCTGCGCCACACGCCCGACGAGGCACGGATCCAGGTGACCCTGAAGAGCGGCGACGGCCGCGCCACGCTCGCCGTCGCCGACCACGGTCCCGGCCTCGAAGCCGACGTCGCCGCCAAGGTGTTCGAGCCCTTCTACCGCGCCGATAGGTCCCGGGCCCGCGAGACCGGCGGCGCCGGCCTCGGCCTCGCCATCGTCGCCGCTATCGTGGAGGCCCACGACGGCGGCGTGCGGCTCGACACGGCGCCCGGCGCCGGCGCCACCTTCACGGTGACGCTCCCGCTGCTCGGCGCGCAGACGTAACGCCCCGCCGGGGACCCGGCCCCCGAACGCCCGCGTCAGTTCTGTGAGCCGAACGCCTGCGCCAGCTCCTCGAACCGCCTCGCCTGGGTCTCGTCGACGGCGTGCGCCGAATACCGTGCGAGCTCGTACAAACCGGTGACGTCGACGACCTGTGGCGGGACCTCCATCGACGCCGCACACGCGGTGAGGTAGTCACGCACCGTCACCCCCGGCGGCCGGGGCCGTCCCGCAGCCGCCAGCCGCTGCTCGAGCTGCGCGTACCGCAGACGGACGAGCTCTCGCGGGGAGCGAGCCTCCCGGCGGCCCAGCGACGAGAGACGGCGGCGAAGCCGCCGGCCGAGCCTGGCGGCGACCGCACCGGCGGCATCCCTGAGCGAGCCGAGCGCCTCCCGCTCCTCCTCGACCGCCTCGCCGGCGGTGGACCGCCGGCGCAGCCGGCGCAACGCGAACACGACGACGGCCAGTGAAGCGACCACCGCCACGAGTGCGCCGGTGACCGTCACGACCAGTCTCGTCGCGGACGACCCCGGCCCGGCCGGCTGGTAGGGCGGCACGGCCACCTTCACTCTCGTAGCCGGAGGCGGCTTCAACTCCAGGTGCGGCGCCCGCACGTGGAAGAGGCCGAGGACCCACCCCAGCGCGCGCACCAGCCCTGCCCCGACCCACCCGATGACGTAGGCGATGGCATCGAGCGCCGCCGACAGCATGGCGGCGACGGCGCTCAACATCCAGCGCAGCACGTCGACGTCCAGAAGCTGGCCAAGGAGCGCGGCGATGGCGACGACGCACAGGATCGCGCCGGTGACCGCGAGGAGCCACGGCCACGAGGGCAGCCGGTCGGAAGGGGCGACGAGGTCGGTGAGCGACCGGTACCTCACCACCGCGATGAGCAGCCCTCCCGCGACCAGGGCGGTGACCACGGCCGCGGCGGCCCACCCGGGCGTCGAACCGGCGAGCGCCGCGCAGACCAGCGTGGCGCACAGGAGCGCGAACCCCCGGATGGCGCGCCGGACGGCGACCTCCGGCGTCAGTTCGTCACCGCCGAGCCTGATGCCGAGAAGGGTGACGGCGGACACGAAGGCGGTATCGCGCACGACCTGCCAGAGAAGGTAGTCGTGCGTCCATGCTTGTCCGGCGCCGAGCAGCCCGACCACCCCGGCGGCGACGAGCGCCGCGGCGGCCGCCTGTCGGGAGCGGCCGCGGTCCTTGGCCGCGCCGGTCCAGCGCGTAACGGCCGCGGCTGCGACCACCATCAGGACGGTGAATGCGCCCAGCAGCGCCCAGGGGGAACCTGTCAGCGCTGCCGCCAGGGCGCCGCACCAGACGCCCTCGACGACGGCGCCGAGGGCGATTCCTGCACGCTCAAGCGCGGAGCGCAAGGACATGGGCGGTCCTCCAGTCGAAGTCGCCCGGGACCACGAAGTCGGCGTCCCGGGCCTCTGACGCTCGTGGCTCGCCGACGAACACGACGGACGTCGGCCGTTTCGCGCGCAACTGGGCGATAAGCCCGCGCACCGCCGGGCGGAGTCTCCCGGTGACGAGCACGCAGTCGGCCTCGCCGCTCTCGTCGGCCAGCTCGGCGGCGAGGACGGAGCCGTAGTCGCGGACGGTGAACGGACGGAGCCGCGCGATCGCCTCCAGCACGTCCGGCAGGACGCCGTGCGCCGGACTGAGATCCACGGCGTTCAGCTCCTGCG
Organism: uncultured Thermoleophilia bacterium; assembly: GCA_963784975.1. GTDB lineage: Bacteria > Actinomycetota > Thermoleophilia > UBA2241 > UBA2241 > CAIXSE01. The sequence goes on from CAWAUK010000056.1 coordinate 6,549, forward strand.
AGAGGGACGCGTTCGACGCCAGCCCGACAGCGTATCCCCTGGTCGCGAAGGCCGCCGCGAGTGAGGCGCTCACCACGCAGAGAAGCTCCATGAGCTCCGCGTCGATCGCCTCCCATGCCTTGTAGAGGGAACCCACGTCGAGGAGCAGGCGCACGGCCGCGATGGACGTGGGGTCGAACTCGTTCGTGTGGAGCACGCCCGAGCGGGCCGTGGCGCGCCAGTTCATCGCCCTCACGGAGTCGCCCGGCCGGTACGGCCGCGTTCCTCGCAGCGCGGTGGGGTCGACTGCGAGAGAGCGGACGGCGGTCTCATCGACGAGCGGCCGGCCCACCAGCAGGTCGAACCCGGGCACGTCGAGGACCCTCGGAAGCACGGTGAACTCCTGTCGCGCCTCGAGCTTCCGGGCCACGCCGGCGATCCCAAAGGGATCGCCGGCCTCCAACTCGACCGGGCCGAGGCGGTGGACCCCGCGCGCCACGCAACGCACGCGGTAGTGGCGTCGCAGGCGCTCGTACCAGCGGACGGAGACCGTCTGGACGAGCTCCTGCCGGCCGAGCAGCGTGATCTGCCGGAGTCCAAAGCCGCGAGGCTCCAGACCGGTCGGCCAGACGTCACGTACACGCATCCAGACGAGCGGCAGCAGCTTGTCGTTGGTCACGCTCATGGTGATCTCGAGCTCGCCGCCCCACGTGACCACGCGCCTGGAGACCTGACGGTCGAACGTGACGCCGACGAAGAGTTGCCGTCGCGTCACCGTGACCAGGGCGGCGATCACGGCCGCGGCCAGCGTTGCGAAGGCGAGCGCCGCGGAGTGCAAGAGTGCGGAGGCCGCCAGCCCGGCGAGACACGCCCACAGGATCGATCTCAGCCGCACGGGCGCCTCCGATTCACGACACGGCCGGCGCGCCCCTCCCGGCCTCCGCCGGCACCGGCACGCCGGCCGCGACTTCGGCGAGGACATCTTCCGGGGAGCGCCCGTCCATAACGGCGTCGCGCGCGAGCAGCAGCCGGTGCGCAAGGACCGGCGCGACCAGCCCCTGCACGTCGTCGGGAATGGCGAAGTCGCGCCCGGCCAGCGCCGCAGCGGCCTGCGCGGCATGCTGCAGCGCCAACGAGGCGCGAGGGCTCGCGCCCAGCCTGATCAGCGGGGACTCGCGCGTCGCCCGCGCGAGCGCCACGATGTAGCCGGCGACGTCGCCGGAGACGTGCACCTCGCGCACCGCCGCGCGCACGGCGCTCAGAACGTCGGGATCCACCACGGCACGCACCTCAGCGAGCGGATCGCCGCTGCGGAACCGCTCGAGCATGCGCGCCTCATCATCCTGGGCCGGGTACCCCATGCGCAGGCGGAGCAGAAAGCGGTCGACCTGCGCCTCCGGCAGCGGAAACGTCCCCTTCAGCTCCACCGGGTTCTGCGTCGCGAGCACCATGAACGGGCGCGGCAGCGCATGCGTCGTCCCGTCCACCGTGACGCCGTGCTCCTCCATGGCCTCCAGGAACGCCGACTGGGCGCGCGGAGTCGCCCGGTTGACCTCGTCGGCCAGGACGATGTTGGCGAACAGCGGCCCCGGCCGGAACTCGAACTCCCCCAGCCTCTGGTCGAAGACCAGCGAGCCGGTGACGTCAGCCGGGAGAAGGTCCGGTGTGCACTGGATGCGCGAGAACGCGAGGCCGAGGGCGGCGGAGAGGGTCCGCACGATCAGAGTCTTGGCGACACCGGGCACGTCGTCGAGGAGCACGTGCCCGTCGGCCAGCAAGGCGACGGTCAGCAGGCGCGTCTGGTCGGCTTTGCCGACGATGACGCGCTCCACCTGCTCCGCGACCGCTTGCCCGAACTCGGCGGCGCTGAATCCCGCATCCGGTGCACCTGGTCCCGATTCCACGGCCTGCCTCCGACGACGACTTTCCCAGACTCTACACGCGGACGCGGTGGCGGGCGAGGCCGGCACCGCACCCGCTGGTTCCGACGCCGACGGCCGCGACCGCGACCGTCGGGCTCAGATCCGCCTGGGCAGCGCCGGCTCCATCTCGCGTCGACGGCAGGAAGCGGAGGCGTCCACGGCGTAACCCACGGGTAAGACATCCACGAAGGATGCCGCGCGCCCCGGGGCAGGGGCGCGAAGGACCGCAGAGATCGCCAGGAGGCGCTTCATGTCACAGGGTTCACCACAGAAATCGGGCGGCGGGAACGGCTTTCTGATCGGCGGCGGCATCCTGCTCGTGCTGCTGCTCGTCTTCATCTTCCAGAACACCGCGGAGACGACCTTCAAGTTCCTGTTCTGGTCGTTCGCCTTCCCACTCTGGCTCGGCCTGCTGATCACCGCCCTCGTGGCGTTCGTGGTCGGACAGCTCGCGCTCATGTGGCGGCGCCACAAGCGCCGCCAGGCGCGGCGCGACGCCAGGTAGGACGCGAGAACGGCGGCCGGCCCTTCCGCGAGGGCCGGCCGCCGCTCTGCCTCCCGCCTCAGTCCGGCCGGCAGCTCAGCCGCTCGCAACGGCCGGTCACGAACCGGCGGTATCTCTCGAGGTCGCGCTCGAGCGTCGCCTGGGCACGCGAGACCTCTCTCTCCGCGCCGGTGCTGCTCCGCGGCGTGTACTCGAGTCGCACGTCGACCTTCACCAGCCTGTCACCCTCGGTCGTGAACTCGACGTCGCCGGCCCTCATGTCGTCCTCGTCGATCAGTGGCTCCTCGTCGATGAGCCCGCGTGCATAACCGTTCAGCAGCGACTCAAGCATGAACTCACTCCACTCGAGCTCGACGAACTCGAGCGGCGCGTCGACATCCACGGATGCATGGATGGTGGGCATGTCGCCTCCCTCCTGGGGTGTGCGCCGGCACGTGCACAGGCGCCTCATCGGGAGTATCCCCGCCTGCGCGGGAGCTTGAGCAACGTCAAGACTCGCCGCGAGCGGGTAGTGGTACAGTCGGCCCAGAGATAATCCCAACCTTTGGAGTCGGGTATGACCACCGCGCCGCTCACCATCACCCCCAAGACCACCGTGCACACGCTGCTCAAGGAGTATCCCTTCCTGCTGGACTTCCTGGTCGAGTACGACCCGGAGTTCAAGAAGCTGACCAACCCGGTGCTGCGCAAGACGCTCGGGCGGATGGCGACGCTCGACACGGTGGCGCAGCAGGGCAACGTGCCGCTCAACCGGCTCACCGACGACATCGCGGTGGAGATCGAGAAGCGGACCGGGACCCGGCCCCCCATCGCCGACGTGGCCGACGCCGAGACCATCGACCCGGCGCGGCTCGAGGCGCTGCACGCGATCGTCAAGGACCTGCACGCCGGCAAGACGGTCGAGGAGGTCAAGCCGCGCTTCGAGGAGCTCATCGCCGATGTGGAGGCCACCGAGATCGCCGCCATGGAGCAGAAGCTCATCGAGGGCGGCGTCCCGGACAGCGAGGTCAAGCGCCTCTGCGACGTGCACGTGCAGGTGTTCGCCGACGCGCTCGAGGGCCACGCGGCGGTCGCAGCGCCGCCCGGCCACCCCATCGACACGTTCCAGCGCGAGAACCAGGCGCTGCTCCAGGTGACGGCGTCGCTGCGCACGGTCGCCGAGGCCATCGGCGAGCCGCCGGACGCCGCCGCATGGGCGCGCCTCAGGGGCGCTCTGGGTGACACCGTGGAGCGGCTCGCCGAAGTCGACAAGCACTACCTGCGCAAGGAGAACCAGCTCTTCCCGTTCCTCGAGGACCACGGCGTGGAGGGTCCCAGCAAGGTGATGTGGGCGATCCACGACGACATCCGCGATCTCATCAGACAGGCGGGCACGACGATCGCCGAGGACGATGCCAGGCTGGCGGTGAGCACCTGCCTCGCGCTGGCCAAGATGGCCGACGACATGGTGACCAAGGAGGAGCAGGTGCTGCACCCCATGGCGATGGACACGCTGAGCGACGCGGAATGGGCACAGATCCGCGCCGGCGAGGACGACATCGGCTACGCCTTCATCGACGGCGTGCCGGCGTGGCCGGCGGCAGCGCCGGCCGGCGCCGTGGCCGCGGCGGGTCTGGCCGGATCGGGTCTGGCCGCCGAGGCAGCGGCGGCAGGGCAGGCCGGGGCGGCTTCGCCGGCCGGCCTCCTCGCGCTCAACACCGGCGGCCTCAGCCTCGACGAGCTGAACCTCGTGCTCGGCGTGCTCCCCGTCGACTTCCAGTACGTCGACGAGCACGACCGGGTGCGCTTCTACAGCGAGGGGCACCGGATCTTCCCGCGCAGCCCGGGCGTGATCGGGCGCAAGGTGCAGAACTGCCACCCGCCGGCGAGCGTGCACAAGGTGCAGCAGATCATCGACGCGTTCCGCGCCGGCGAGAAGGACACCGCCGAGTTCTGGATCGAGGTGCAGGGCAAGTTCCTGCACATCCGCTACTTCGCCGTACGCGACGACGCCGCCGCCTACCGGGGCGTCGTGGAGACGGTGCAGGACGTCACGGAGATCCGCGCCCTCCAGGGTCAGCGCCGCCTGCTCGACTGGTAGCCGGCGAGGCGGGGCGCCCCTGCCAGGCCTCGTCGGCGTGCGCGGCGAAGCCGCGCCGGGAGCACAACACGCGGATGCGGCGCGGCTGTCCGCCCACCCATTCTCTCAGAGGCAGGCGATCGTCCGGCTGCCGACGCCGACCTGCACACCGGTCCAGGACTCGACGCCGGAGCTCCTCACGTCGTCCGGAGACGGCGTCACTCTCGCGTCCTTCGCATCCCGTCCATCGCGCGACAGGATGCACCCGGCCCCACCTCCTGCCCCGGTCTCCCCCTCGCCCCCTGCCTCGGCCCTTCCCCTCGCCGCTCGACCCACCCGCCCCTCCCCTCGCCATGCGATAGCATGGCGGGCACACAACGACTTCGAGAGGTGGTCCCGACGATGCTGTGGAAGCGTGGCAGTCTCACCCCCGAGCTGGCGGATCTCGTGTTCACGTTCCTCCCGCTCGATCTCAGCGTCGCCGACGAGAACGACGTCCTCGTCTACTGGAAGGGCCCGACCTACAAGACCTGCGACGCGCGCTACATCGGCCGCGATGTCCGCGACTGCCATCCGGAGCACTCGCTCGAGTGCCTCGAGGAGATCCTGCGCGAGTTCAAGGCCGGTACCAGGGATGTGGCGGAGGGCTGGGAGCAGAAGGGCGAGAAGATGAAGCGCACGCGGTACATCGCCCTGCGCGAACACGACGGCGCCTACAAGGGCATCCTCGAGGTGAACGAAGACGTGACGGACGCGCGCGCGCTCCGGGGAGAGCAGGCTCTCCCCGGCTGGTGACGCGGGGCGAGTGAGGAGCTGACGAGATGACGTTCATCGTCGCCGCCACCGGCGCCGCCGCCTGGCTCTTGCTGATCGGCGCCGCCATCGCGGGGATCGCCTTCGGCATGATGATCAACACCATGGTCAACGGGCGCAGGAAGAAGAAGTAGCGCGCCCGCCGGCGGACCGCCCGGAGGGCGTCAGTCGGCCCGGGAGAACGCGCCGCTGCGCCCGTCGAACGAGAGCAGCGTGAGCTTCACCGCGCGGGCACGGCCGCCGCGCACGTCGAAGACGGCGGCGGTCCCGGAAGCGGTGTCCCGCCAGATGTCGGCGCTCCACGGCACGAAGCGCAGGGTCACGCCGCGGCCGAGACGCACCGCCAGGCCGTCGCCGGGCCCCGGGCGGACCGTGACGCGGCCGTAGTACCCGTTCTCGTAGACGCCGGCGTACGCGCTCCGCTGATGCGGCGCGGGCGCGCCGGCCGCCGGTTCAAGCGGCAGGGCAAGACCACGGGCGCCGGGGACGTCCCCGACGGCGCCCGCCCCCTCGCCGGCCTGGGGACTCGCCACCGCAACGGCCGCCTGCTCACGCGAGAGCCAGTCGTCCCGTGCGGCCCCGAACACCATCAGGTCGACGAGCGTCTTGGTGAGAGCGCGCCCCAGCGCCGCCCCCTCCGGATATGCGTTGGCGAGCACGATCACGGCCACGCCGTCACCGGGCGCAAGGCCGACGACGGCGCTCGAGCCGCTGGCGAGGCCGCCCTCCGCGCTCGCGACCAGCCGGCCGTCAAAGCTCGACAGCAGCCAGCCGAGGCCGGCGGCCTGCGGACCGGTCTGACCTGCGTCCACCGCGGTCGCCGGCCGGATCGTCTGGCCGAGCAGATCTGCCGGCGCCACACGCACGCCTCCTACGGCACCGCCGTTCAGCTGCAGACGGGCGAAGGTCACGAGCTGACTCAGGCTGGAGCTCACGCCCAGGGACGGCGCGAACACCGTCTCGTCCCGCGGGTGCTGCGGGACCATCGACCCGTCCATCAGCCGGTGCGGCGTGGCCCTGTCGATCGCCGTCACGAAGCCCCGGTAGCCGGTCACCGTGTCTTCGTCGCCGATGAGCGCGAGCACGCGTTCGCGCAGCAAGCTCGCCCAGGCGACACCGGTGGCGCGCTCGGCGGCGAAGGCGGCGGCGGTGACGAGGGCGTCCTGGGGCGCGTAGGCGGCACGGAAGCCGGCGGCCGGACGCAGGTGGCGCAGCCGGCGCAGGATCTCGGAGCGGCCGTAGCCGAAGGCGCGCAGCTCGCTGCCGGCGAACGCCGGCAGGCCGCTGCGCGCCGCCGTGAGGTCGCGGAACGTGGCCTCACGCGAGGCCCATCGGTCCTGGAGACGGAAGTCAGGCCACACGCGGCGCACGGGCTCGTCCCAGCGCAGTTCGCCCTCTCCCGCCAGGGCCGCCAGCAGCGTCGTGGTGTAGGCCTGCGAGACGGCGCCGAGCTGGAAGAGCGTGTCGTCGTCCACAGGGCCGGGCCGGCCCATCTCGCGCAGGCCGAAGCAGCGCCCGTACATGGTCGTGTCGCCGGCGACGACGGCCACAGCCGCTCCGGGGACGCCGCTGCGCGCCACCATGCCGGCAGCTGCCTGGTCGAACGCCGGCAACGCGCGTCGCACAGCCGCGGCGGCCGCTACGCGCTGCGCGGCGGCCGCCAGAGCGGCCGCGCGGCGCCCGCAGGCGGCCGGCGTCACCGGGGCCGCGTCGGCCTCAGGCGGGGAAGAGACGGACGGCGAGGCGAAGGGTGAGATGGACGGACCGAGGGACGGTGGCGGCGGAGCGGCCGACGGCGAGGCCGATGGCGCCGACGACGAAGCGACCATGGTCGCCGTGCGCTCGGCAGACGGCGAGGGCTCCGCGGCCACGCGGATGCCGCAGCCGGCGAGCAGCGTCGCCGCGCCGGCTGCCGCGAGCACGCTCGCGCGCCACCTGGGTCTCACGTCGGCCTCCTCGACTCTCGCCGTCTTCTTCGTCGCGGCGAGCGTCATACCCCCGAAAGCGCCCCCCTCGACGGGCGCGCCCGAGCCGCCACCCGGGTGTAGACTGCCCTCCACGGGGGGCCGAGGAGAAGAGTGACGATGGACGGCAGCACGGCCATGGGTCACGCGCGCCGCAGGCAAGACGCCGGCGACCGCACGGACGCCGTGCGATGACTCCCCACGTCGAAGACCGTGAGCGGCGCGACCTCGAGACGTGCCTGGCGGACATCGACTCCGTGCTCACGGCGCTCATCGAAGCCCGCGGCGTGCGCTACGTGGGCGAGGCGACGTGTGCGCCGGTCGCGCTCCCGCTCGCACACACCGTCAACCGCATGATCCGGTCGATCGAGGAGATCGCCGCCTTCGTGCTTCCGCTGTCCCGCGGCGAGCTCGCGGCGCCGCTCCCATCTCCGGACAACCACATGGCGGAGCCGCTCGTCGAGATGCACGCGCGCCTCAGCCAGCTCACACGTCAGACCCAGGAGATCGCCCGCGGCGACTACTCGCAGCGCATCGACTTCATGGGCGAGTTCTCCGAGGCGTTCAACGCCATGGTCGTGCTGCTCGAGGAGCGGGAGCGCACGCTCAAGGACGAGATCGCGCGCCGCAGGCAGGCCGAGGACGACCTGCAGCGCGAGCGCGACCTGCTGGTCGCCGGGCCGGTGGTCACGTTCCGCCGGGACGTGGACGACGAGGGCACCGTCCAGTACGTCTCCCCCAACATCAGCGCCTACGGGTACACGCCGGAGGAATTCACCAGCGGACGGCGCGCCTACGCGTCCATCGTGGACCCGGCCGACATCGGCTGGGTCAGCGACGAAGGCAACGACAAGTCGCGCTCGGGCCTCGACAGCTGGATGCAGGAGTACCGCATCGTGGACGCCGACGGCGAGACGCACTGGATCCGCGACTTCACCCACGCGGTGCGCGGCGACGAGGGCGCGGTGACGGCCTACGAGGGCTACATCATCGACATCACGCGCCAGAAGGCGGCCGAGACGGCGCTCCGGCAGCGGGAGGAGCAGCTGCGCATGCTCTCGCTCTCCGACGACCTCACCGGGCTCTACAACCGCCGCGGACTCTTCGCTCTCGGCGAGCACACCATGCGCATCGCGCGCCGGCGCGCCAGGAGACTGGGCATCATCTCCATCGATGTGGACTCGCTGAAGACCATCAACGACCGCTTCGGCCACGCACAGGGCGACGAAGCCCTGCGCATGGCGGCCGACGTCATCCGTGCGAGCATCCGCGAGTCGGACGTGGCCGGCCGCGTCGGCGGCGACGAGTTCGTCGTCGCTCGCCGAGGACGACACCGGCATCACCCAGGACCTCGTGGCACGCCTGCGACGGCGCATCGAGCGCGCCAACGACAAGCCCGGGCGACCGTTCCGCCTCTCGCTCAGCATCGGCTCGATCGACTGGGAGCAGGGCGAGCAGGCGACCCTGCAGGAGCTCATCGAGCGCGCCGACCAGCGCATGCACGACGACAAGCGGGCCAGACGGCGGTGACGGCCGCCGGCCCCGGGCTGGAGGGACCATGACGCAGACCAGGCAGATCCCGGAAGCGAGCGAGGGGGCGGCCGCGGCCGCCCCCCGCCGCGAGGACAGTGGTCGCCGCGCGTGAGCGCGGCGATGCTCGCGCGCCTCGCGGCGCGCGCCGCCGTCGCCGCGCCCGCCGAGCAGACGCCGGTCGAGGCGCCGTTCACCGGCGCCCTGCTGGCGGAGGTGCCCAAGGGCGCGCCGGCGGACGTGAAGGCTGCCTGCGCCGCGGCGCGCGAGGCGCAGGCCGAGTGGGCCGCGCGACCCGTCGAGGAGCGCGCCGCCGTGCTCCTGCGCTATCACGACCTCGTCATCGCGAACGCGCAGGAGATCCTCGACCTCATCCAGCTCGAGTCGGGCAAGGCGCGCATCCACGCCTTCGAGGAGGTGCTGGACGTCGCCATTCAGGCGCGCTACTACGGGCACACCGCGGCCCAGTTCCTGCGCCCGCGACGGGCACAGGGTGCGCTGCCCGTGCTCACGTCCGCGCGTGTGCACCACCGCCCGCGCGGGGTGATCGGCATCATCGCGCCGTGGAACTACCCGTTCACGCTGTCCATCGGCGATGCCCTGGCGGCGCTCGTCGCCGGCAACGGCGTCGTCCTCAAGCCCGACGCCCAGACGCCGCTCACCGGCCTCTGGGCGGCCGGCCTGCTGGAGGAGGCGGGGCTCCCCGCCGGCCTCCTCCAGGTGGTCACCGGCCGTGGCGCCGAGCTCGGCGGTCCGCTGATCGAAGGCGCCGACTTCATCATGTTCACCGGTTCCACGGCGACGGGCCGCAAGGTCGCGGCGCAGTGCGGCGAACGCCTGATGGACTGCGCTATGGAGCTCGGCGGCAAGAACGCCCTCCTGATCCTGCCCGACGCGCCACTCTGGCGGGCCGTGCCGGGCGCCGTCCAGGGCATCACCTCCAACGGCGGCCAGCTGTGCATCAGCATCGAGCGGGTCTACGTGCACGACGCCGTCTACGACGCCTTCGTGCCGCGCCTCGTCGAGCGGCTCAAGGCGCTCAGGCTCGGCGCGAGCCTCACCTTCGCCGACGACATGGGCTCGCTGACGAGCGCCGACCAGCTCGCGAAGGTGACGGCGCACGTGGACGACGCCGTGCGCAAGGGGGCCGAGGTGCTGGCGGGCGGCAGAGCCCGCCCCGACCTCGGCCCGTACTTCTACGAGCCGACGCTCCTCGCCGGTGTGACCGAGGACATGGAGCTGTGCCGCGCCGAGACCTTCGGCCCCGTCGCGGCCGTCCATCGCTGCTCGTCGGTCGACGAGATGGTGGAGCGCGCCAACGACAGCGAGTACGGCCTCAACGCCAGCGTCTGGACGCGCGACGTCAAGGCGGGCCGCGAGATCGCCGGCCGCATCGAGGCCGGGACGGTCAACGTGAACGAGGCGTACGCGGCCACGTGGGCCTCGGCGGCGCCGATGGGCGGCTGGAAGCAGAGCGGCCTCGGCCGCCGGCACGGACGACACGGCCTCGTCAAGTACACCGAGTCGCAGACGGTCGCGGCGGAGCACCTGCTGAACATCGGCACGCCGCCGTTCCTCAGCAACGACGCGTATGCCGACCGTCATGACGCAGGCCGTGCGTCTGCTCAAGTACGTCCCCGGCATCAAGTGAGGAGGCCCCGGTGACCGCGGTCCACAACAAGCACGTCCTCGTCACCGGCGGCGCCTCCGGCATCGGCCGGCTGCTCGTGCTCGGCTGCGCCTCGCTGGGCGCGACGGTCACGATCTGGGACCTGGACGCGGACGGCGCCGCATGCGTGGCCGGCGAGGCCTCGGAGCACGGCGCCTGCGGCGCACACGCGTTCGCCTGCGACGTGAGCGACCGCGAGCAGGTGTACGCGCGCGCTGAGGAGGTGCGCGCCGCGGCCGGCGACGTCGACGTGCTCGTGAACAACGCCGGCATCGTCAGCGGCCGGCCGCTGCTCGAGCTGTCCGACGAGAGCATCGAGCGCACCTTCGCCGTCAACGCGCTGGCGCTCTTCTGGACGACCAAGGCGTTCCTGCCGGCGATGAAGGCCCGCGGGAGCGGCCACGTCGTGACCGTGGCCTCCGCCGCGGGCCTGATCGGCACCGCCCGCGAGACCGACTACGCGGCCAGCAAGTTCGCCGCCGTGGGATTCAACGAGGCGCTGCGGCAGGAGCTGCGGCGCAGCGCCTCCGGCGTGCGCACGACGGCCGTCTGCCCGTACTACATCGACACCGGCATGTTCAAGGGCGTGAAGACGCGGTTCCCCTTCCTGCTCCCGGTGCTCAAGGAGCAAGACGTCGCCGACCGCGTCCTCAAGGCCATCCAGCACGACCAGCCGCTGGTGCAGATGCCTTTCATGGTGGGCACGCTGCCGGCGATGCGCCTGCTGCCGGTGTGGGCGTTCGACCAGCTCGCGGACTTCTTCGGGCTGAACAACGCGATGGACGCCTTCACGGGGCGGGCGCCGGCGGGCGGCGCCTGAGGAGCAGGGCTAGAGCCTGAACTCGTGCCGGCAGTAGGAATCGCCGGAACTCAGGGCGTGCGTCTGACTGTGGACGGACGCGTCGACGCCCAGCATGCCACAGAGCATGCTGCGGTCGAAGGCGCACACGACCTCCGGGAAGTCCTTGGAGAGTTCCCGGTAGACACAGTTGTGGACCTCGATCACCGTCTCGCCGCTGCCGTTGGAGCCGAGCGTGGCGCCGTAGCCGGCGATCTCCATCCAGTCCAGGACCGCGCGCGGCGAGAGCCTGACCGGCGCCTGGACGCCGTCGCCGGCGAACTCCTCGGCGGTCTGCACGCCGTAGGCGCGGCCCAGAGCGGCGGCGGCGGTGGCGGCCACGTCCGGATCGAGCGTCTCGTGGACCAACTGCAGGAGCAGCCGCGCCAGACGTTCGTAGCGGCGCGGCGGCAGCATGACCTCGAGACGGTCGTCGGTGACGGAGTAGATCTTGGCCGGCCGGCCACCGCCGGGACGACGGCGGGTGGACGTCGAGACGAGGCCGAGCTCGCCGAGCTTCTCGAGGTGCGCGCGCGCGACGGTGCGGTGCAGGCCGAAGACGTTGGCCACCTCGCTCGCCGACTGCGGCGCGTCGCAGCCGCGCAGGTGACGGTAGATGCCGCGCCGGGTAGGGTCACCGAACACATCGGCCAGTCGCCCCAGGTACAGGCCGTCCTTGTCGTATGAAGTCTCCACGAAACCGACACTATCGCACTTCGTTTCACAAGCCAAGGCTTGTGATGGTCAAGAGGCACTCAATACTCACTTCACCCTAGACAGAACGACGTTATGGTTGGCTTCACCGTGGAAAAGCAGCAGACACCAGGCGCTCAAGCCGCGGGGCATGACGAGAGGAGCAGCGATGATCAAGGTGAGGACGTTCGCCACGCCGATCAAGATCTTCGCCACCATGCGCGAACTGCACGACCTGGACGCGCAGGTGGCCGCGTTCCTGCAAGAGGAGGGCGCCGACGAGGTGTTCTCGATGAGCGACAGCACGACCGTCGGCGAGAACGGCGAGACGATCGGTCTCATCCGCGCCGTCGCGTACCGGGTCCCGGACTGAGCGTCGAGCAGGACATCGCGCTCGTCCGGGAGGCGCTCCGGCTGGAACGGGAGGCGGCGGCGAGGTATTCCACGCATCCCGCCGCCTCATCCGACCCGCGCCTCGTGACCTACTGGGAGTCGCTGCGCCGCAACGAGGCCGAGCACCGCGGCCTCCTGGAGGCGTGGCTGCGCGCGCACGGCGTCGATCCGGACGCAGGCTCGCCGGCGGGTGACCCATCAGGGTCTGCCGCGATGGACCCCGGCGCCGTCGGCCGGCACCCCTTGGCAAAGAAGGGGGACGGCCGCGGCCACGCCGGCGACCTGGCCTCCCTGCGCGCCGACTACGACTTCGAGGACGAGGCCGTCGCGCTCTACGGCCGTTTCGCCTATCAGGCAGAGGATCACGAGCTCATGGAGCTGTTCAAAGAGCTCGCGCGCGCCGAGTCCGGCCACCGCAACGGCCTGCGCCTCACCGTCAGGACCGTCGAAGACGCGGCGACACCCGTGATACTCTTCTGCCCGCTCTGCGGGTGGCAGATCGACTTCGGCCCGGACCCCGCGGAGGGCGCGGAGGGCAAGTGTCCCATGTGCCCGGGGCGATTCGCGCTGCGCCTCGACGCAAGCGGCGACTGGACCCTGAAGAGGCTGGCACCCTGAGATGAGTGACGACGCGCGGGCGAGCGGCGGCCCCGGCGATCCCATCCCGCCGGAGGCACGGGCCGCCAACCTCAAGCTCTGGAACCACTGGACCGAGGTCCACGAGAAGAGCGCCTTCTACGACGTCGAGGGCTTCAAGGCCGGGACCACATCGCTGTGGCCGCTGGAGCTCGAGGAGCTGGGACCGTTCGTCCGTGAGGGCACGACGCTGCTGCACCTGCAGTGCCACTTCGGCCTGGACACGCTGAGCTGGGCGCGCCTCGGCGCCGAGGTCGTCGGTCTGGACCTCAGCGACGAGGCGATCGCGCTGGCGCGGCGCCTGGCCGACGAAGTCGGCCTGTCCGGCCGCGCCGAGTTCCTCTGCGCCGACCTCTACGACGCCGACGCGCACCTCGGCGGCCGGCTCTTCGACGTCGTCTTCGTGAGCTGGGGCGCCATCGAGTGGCTGCCCGACCTCGAGCGCTGGGCCGGCATCGTCGCCCGTCACCTCAAGCCGGGCGGCACGTTCTACCTGGCCGAGATCCACCCGTTCGGCTACGCCCTGGACGAAGTGCCGGGCGAGCACGACGTCCAGGTCAAGTACCGTCTGCAGCCGGCGCCGGACAAGCCGGCGTGGAGCCGATCGAAGGCAGCTACGCCGACCGGGACGCCGACACGACCGGACTCGTCGCCTACGGGTGGCAGCACAGCCTCGCCGAGGTCACCGGCGCTCTCATCGGCGCCGCCCTGCGCATCGAGCACCTGCACGAGTTCCCCACCTCCCCGGCGCCTTCCTGGGACTGGATGGTCCAGGACGAGGACCGCTGGTGGTGGCTGCCCACCCCCGACGGTGGGCGGCGCAAGGACCTGCCGCTGAGCTACTCGCTGCGCGCCACCCGACCCGCGAGCGCGGAAGGCTGACGATGCTCGACGACTACCTCAAGGCCAACCTCGCGAGCTGGGACGAGGCAGTCGGGCTGCACGTGGACTCGGAGCTCTACGACGTCGCCGGGTTCAAGGCGGGCAAGACGTCGCTGAGCGAGATCGAGCTCGGCGAGCTGGGCCCGCTGGTCGGCGAGGGGACGACGCTGCTGCACCTGCAGTGCCACTTCGGCCTGGACACGCTGAGCTGGGCGCGCCGCGGCGCCGTCGTGACCGGCGTCGACTTCTCCGGCGAGGGGATCAAGGCGGCGCGCGCGCTCGCCGGCGACGTGGGCCTCTCCAGCCGCGCCACGTTCGTGCAGAGCGACGTCGAGAGCCTGCCGGACAGGCTGTCCGGCTCGTTCGACGTCGTCTTCACCTCCTGGGGGGTGCTCATCTGGCTCGGCGACCTCGAGCGCTGGGCGGAGGTGATCGCCCACTTCCTGAAGCCGGGCGGCACCCTGTACATCGCCGAGTTCCACCCCTACGCGTTCGTGCTCGCCGACGACTCCACCCCGGACTCGCTGCGTATCGGCTACCCCTACTTCCAGTACGGCGTGCCGCAGCGCTTCGACGAGGACGGCGACTACGCCGTCCCCGACGCGACGCCCGCGCACACGGTGACGTTCGAGTGGCTGCACGGCTTCGGCGAGATCATCGACCCGCTGCTGCGCCGCGGGCTGCGCCTCGACTTCCTGCACGAGCTGCCGTACACCGTGCCCGGACTCCCGTTCACGTTCCTGGAGAAGGACGAGCGGGGGATGCTGCGCGTGAAGGGGCACCACGAGGACTTCCCCCTCACCTTCACCCTCAAGATGACCAAGGAGGAGCGATGAACGAGGATCCGGCCGCAGCGGCAGGCGGCCGGCAGCATCTGCTCGGCGACGACGACCTCCTCGTCATCCTCGAGGAGGCGATGGCCGACGAGCGCGCCGCCCAGGAGAAGTACCGTCGCGGCCTCGAGCGCTGCGCCGATCCGGGCGCCTGCGAGCTCTTCGAGCAGCTGCTGCGCGAGGAGCGCGCCCACGAGAAGGTCCTGGAGGCGCGCTACGTGGAGGTCAAGAAGCGGATCGGCCTGCGAGGCGTCGGCCGCAGCTGAGTCCCGGCGCCGGCGGGATCAGGGCGCCGGCGACGGCTGGGACCATCTCCCGGAGCCGTTCCGGCCCGCAATATTTCTTCACACAGCCCAGGGCCTGACCCCTTGACCGTCTTCTGGGCGCGGCGTATCCTTTTCGTGCGCTTTCACAGTCTAAACTAGTGAACGCGTGTCCCGTCAGGGGGACAAAGGACCGGTGCTATCCCACCAGCACCGAGGCCCCTCGAAGGCGGCGCCACCCCTCCAGGCGCCGCCTTCACTTATGTGGTGAGGCGATTCGCCAGCTCCGTCAGCAACGCCGGAATACCGGCGCGAGGTACGACGAGATCGGCCGCCGCGCGCACCGGCTCGGCGGCCTCCGCCACGGCGACGCCGAGCCCCGCCCACTCGAGCATGTCGACATCGTTCATGCCGTCGCCCAGAGTGACCACCCCCTGCCGCCGCACGCCGAGGCGAGCGCAGAGCCAGGAGAGTCCGCCGCTCTTGCTGACCGAGCCGTCTGCGAACTCGATGTAGTCGGGCTGCGAGCGGGTGACGAACAGGCGTCCTCGCCAGCGCTCCTGCAGCCCCGGCAGGATCTCGTCGACGTCGGCCGCCGACGTGACCAGGACCAGCTTCGTCGGCGGCCGCCGGAGGACCTCCGCCTCCAGGTCGTCCACCGTGTCGATGTCGACCTCCACGTGCTGGGCGTAGCGCCGCGCCCACTCGCTCACCTGCTCCACGTACAGCAGGTCGTCGATGTAGGCGTTGAGCTGGCGGCCCATGGCGCGCACGTGACGCACCACCTCGGCCGCAGCCTCGCCGTCCATGGGGACGTGCCGCAGCCACTCCCCGCTCGCGAGATCGGCCACCAGGGCGCCCTGATAGCAGACGACCGGACCGTCGCTGAGGCCGAGCCGGGCGACGACGCGCCGCGCGCTCTGGAACATGCGGCCGGTGCAGACGACCACGCCGATGCCGGCGGCGCGCAGGTCGGCGAGCGACTCCGGCAGACCGTCGGCCCACGTGAGGTCGCGCCCGAGCAGGGTGCCGTCGAGGTCGGCCGCGACGAGAGCGGGGCGAAACGCCGGCGGCGCTAGGGCTCCGGGCATCACCGGCCGCCGTCCAACGGGATTGTCCCGGCGGCGATCGCGGGTACAGTCTGTGCGTATCGCTCGCTCGATACACAGGAGAAGAGCCAGACCCCAGCACCCACGGGGCGGCTTCTCACGAAGACCTGGTGATTCCCAGGTCTTCGTTTCGTCATGAGCCTTTTCGCGCCGCCGGACGCATGGACGACACGACGAGGTCGAACCGCGCGAGCTCGATGGTCGCGACCCGGCGCATGTCGTCGCGGAACGCCTCCAGCACGGCGGCGTGGACGTCCTGCAGGTCGCAGACCGGGAGGTCGGCCTCGACGCGTACGCTCCACCCGTCGTCCCCCCTGCCGACCGCTATCTCGTTGACCCGCGACCCGGGGAGCATGGCCTGAAAGCGGCGGCCCAGGGCCTTGCGCAGCGCGGGGACGGAGAGACGGGCCGTGCCGTCCTCGACGGCGAACTCGATGATCTCCGGCGTGCTCGCCGGCGAGACCTGACGGTAGGCGAAGACGATGAGGACGACCGTGAGCGCGGCGGCGAGCGCGGCGGCGATGATGGTCGCCGTGGACGACCGGCTCGTGAGATCGGCCCACCACGCAGAGCCGCGCCAGGTCAGGCCCGAGTCCGTGGCCAGCGCGGCCTGGCGCACCAGCGCCGCTCCGGCAAGCAGCAGGGACGCGATGCCGGCGACGACGGCGACGAAGCGCGCGAGCGGCGTCATGAAAGGTGCCTCGCCA
This sequence comes from uncultured Thermoleophilia bacterium, assembly GCA_963784975.1. GTDB lineage: Bacteria > Actinomycetota > Thermoleophilia > UBA2241 > UBA2241 > CAIXSE01. The sequence continues at coordinate 23,344 of CAWAUK010000056.1, forward strand.
GCTGCGTGACCTTGAGGACCTTGACGCGGACGTCGAGCCGCGCGAGCTCGCGACCGGTGAGCCGCGCGACCTGGCGCCGCACCGCGGCGTCGGCGGCTGCGCGCACGACTCCGGCGTCCGCGAGCGGCCGGGCCCACACGTTCGCGCGGCCGCGCAGCTCTGCGCCGCGAATGAACAACTCGACCTCGGCCCGCACCACGTCGGGGTGGGAGCGGCCGGTGGCCGACACCGCGGGCCGCTCGAGGTCCCCGGCGGGCACCAGTACGCCGCCGCCGGCCGGCGACGGCAGCCACAGGGCGTCGGCGTCGTGCCGCAGGACCAGCCAGACGAGGCCCGCCAGTACCGCCATGGCGAGCAGCAGCAGCCAGGCCAGCAGGGCGTGACTGCCGCCCGGGGTGACGTACGGGAAGGGCGAGAAGTCCCGGTCGAGGGCTGCGGCGGCGAGCCGGATGGCGAAGAGCAGCGCGACGAGCCCGCCGGCCAGCAGCAGGAGAAACGTCGCGATCCGGGTCATGGCGCCGGCCGCCGCTCCGGCGGGCCGGCGTCTCTCAGCCTGCGGCGCCAGCCTGATCCTCCGGGAACACCACGTCGGTGACGAGCACGTTGACGGCGCGTACGGGCAGCCCCGTCGTGGCCTCGACCTGCTCGGAGACGGCCTTGCGGCACGCCTCGGCGACGGCCGGGACGCTCGCCCCGAAGACGATGCTCATGGTGATGTCGATGTCGACGCTGCCGTCGCGCAGGTCAACCGAGATGCCGGGCGTCCCCTTGTCGCCGCGCAGTCCTGCGAGCGCGCGGGCGCTCGTCCCGCCCAGGGCATGGATGCCCTCGATGCCGCTGAGCGCCTTGAAGGCGACCTTGGCGACCACGCTGTCGGAGATGGTGACGCCGCCCCCGCCTGGGGCCGCGTCGGGCTTCGGCGCTTCGCTCATGGCTCTCCTCCCGTCGTCGGTCGTCCGCGCTCACTGCGAGCGACGGCCGCGCCACTCCTGCCTACTGTACCCGGCGCGCGGCCCGGGGACGAATCAGAGACCTGTCCACCATCCGCGACGGTGACGACGAAGTCCCATCACCGACGATTCGCGACGCAGCGAGCGATAGGTGGGTAGCGCCGCGGGTACTACCCACGATTCGCGGGTACTACCCACGATTCGCCAGGCAGGCGGCGAGTGGTGGCTGACGACGCAGTCGCCTCACCCACACTTGGAGTAGCCGCACGTCCTGCACACGGCGCAGCCGCCCTCGTGCTCGATGGCGCCGCCGCAGTCCGGGCACGCTCCCTGAGCGACCTCGACGAGCGAGAGCTGGGGTTCCGGCGCGTGGCCGGTCTGCGCCGCCGCGCCGGTGACGTACCGGCGCTCGATCGCCTTGCCGATGGCGTCGGCGCAGCTGAGCGTCGCGTTGGGGCCCATGCCGTAGGGCACGTGGCAGCGGATGCCCTTGAGCTGCTCGACGATCTCCTGGGCCGACGCGCCCCTCTTGAGGGCGAGCGAGATGAGCCGGCCCAGCGCCTCGGTGTTGCTCGAGGCGCACCCGCCGGCCTTGCCCATGTTGGCGAAGACCTCACGCGGGCCGTACTCGTCGTCGTTCATGATCACGAAGAGCTTGCCGCAGCCGGTGTCCATGCGCTGCGTCTCGCCGGTGAGCAGCTGCGGCCGCGCCGGCCGGGTGGTGGCGATGCCGAGGCCCGGCTCGGGCTCGCGCTTCTTCTTGGTCTGGCCGACGTTGAGCACCTGCTCGTCGCGGCTGCCGTCGCGGTAGATGGTGACGCCCTTGCAGCCGGTGCGGAACGCCATGCGGTAGACGTTCTCGACGTCGTCGACCGTGGCCTCGTTGGGGAAGTTGACCGTCTTGGACACGGCGTTGTCGGTGCTCTTCTGGAACGCCGACTGCAGCTTGATGTGCCACTCGGGGGTGATGTCGTGCGCCGTGGCGAAGACCTGCTGCACGTCCTGCGGCACGCCCTCGGTGTGCCGCGCGGAGCCGGTCTCGGCGATCTTCTTCATGAGCTCGTCGCTGTAGAAGCCGCGCTCCTGGGCCACCTGCTCGAAGTAGGGGTGGCCCTCGACCATGCGGTCGTCGTCGAGGACGTTGGCGCGCACGTAGCTGAGCGCGAAGATCGGCTCGATACCGCTCGAGCAGCCGGCGATGATGCTGATGGTGCCCGTGGGCGCGATGGTCGTGACGGTGGCGTTGCGCACTCGCGCGCCGGCCGGCGAGTCGAAGATGGAGCCCTCGAAGTTGGGGAACACGCCGCGCTCGCGGGCGAGGTCCTCGCTCTCCGCGCGCGCCTCGTCGTGGATGAAGCTCATGACCTCGGCGGCGATGCGGCAGGCCTCGTCCGAGTCGTAGGGCACCTGCAGGCGCAGCAGCATGTCGGCGAAGCCCATGACGCCGAGGCCGATCTTGCGGTTGCCCTTGGTCATCTGCTCGATCTCGGGCAGCGGATAGCGGTTGACGTCGATGACGTCGTCGAGGAAGCGGACCGCGGTGCGCACGATGCGGCCCAGGGCGCCGTAGTCGATGTGCCCGTCCGGGACGACCCGGGAGAGGTTGATGGACCCAAGATTACAACTCTCGTACGGCAACAAGGGTTGCTCTCCGCAAGGGTTAGTACTCTCAATATCACCAAGTTGCGGCGTGGGGTTGTCCTCGTTGATGCGGTCGATGAAGACGATGCCGGGGTCGCCGTTCTTCCAGGCGAGCGTGACCATGCTCTTGAAGACCTTGCGCGCGTTCAGCGTGCGCACGGTCTCGCCGGAACGCGGGTTGACCAGCGGGTACTCCTCGTCGGCCTCGACGGCGCGCATGAACGCATCGGTGACGGCGACCGAGATGTTGAAGTTGTTGAGGCGGTCGTCGTCCTGCTTGGCCGTGATGAAGTCGAGGATGTCCGGGTGGTCGACGCGCATGATGCCCATGTTGGCGCCGCGGCGCGTGCCGCCCTGCTTGATGGTCTCGGTGGCGGCGTCGAAGACGCTCATGAACGAGAGCGGGCCGCTGGAGACGCCCTTGGTGCTCAGCACGACGTCGTTGTGCGGGCGCACGCGCGAGAAGGAGAAGCCGGTGCCGCCGCCGCTCTTGTGGATGAGGGCGGTGTTCTTGATGGCCTCGAAGATGGACTCCATGGAGTCGCCCACGGGCAGCACGAAGCAGGCGGACAGCTGGCCCAGCTCCCGCCCGGCGTTCATGAGGGTCGGGCTGTTGGGGAGGAACTCCAGGCTCGTCATCAGCTGGTAGAAGGTCTCCTCCCACTCCTCGACGGGGGCGGCGGGGTTGTACAGACGTTCGGCCTGGGCGATGGCGCGCGCGACACGCCGGAACATCTCCTCGGGAGTCTCGAGCACTTCGCCGTTCTCGCCCTTCTTGAGATAGCGCCGCTGCAGCACCTTCAGCGCGTTCGCCGACAGCTCGATCACTGCCTTCCCCGTGTCACTCATGCCCCGTTCTCCCCTCGGTAGTCACCGCTCGCGGCGGCGTGGTGAAGATGATCTCGTCTGCGTAGAGCTCGCCGGCGTCGATGCCGGGAAGAGGTTCCTCGCCCGGCAGCGGTTCGGCGCCCGAGAACTCGAGCTGCGCCAGCTCCTGCTGGAACTCCTCGATGTCGTCGAACTGCCGGTAGACGGAGGCGAACCTGATGTAGGCGACCTTGTCGATGTCGCGCAGGTGGCGCAGCGCTCGCTCCCCGACCATCCTGGTCGTCACAGGGCGCCCCGACACGCGACGCAGGTCGTTCTCGATGTCGTCGACGGCCCGCTCGAGCCGGTCGAGGGCGATGCCGCGCTTCTCGCACGCGCGCAGCAGGCCGTTGAGCACCTTCTGGCGCGTGAACAACTCCTCTCTTCCGTCACTCTTGACCACCACGAGCGGTACCTCTTCGATGCGTTCGTAGGTCGTGTAGCGTCGCTCGCACACGAGACACTCGCGGCGGCGCCGGATCGCGTCGCCCGACTCTGAGTCGCGCGAGTCGACGACTTTACTGTCATCACTGTTACAGAATGGACAATGCAAAGGAACTCGACTTCACCACAAGATATTGTGCCCTCGGCCAGTGCGGACACCACTATAGTGTATTCACGCCGTCCCGCAAGCATCCTTCCCGTCCGGTTGCGCCGTTTCTCCCTGCAAAAGTCTCTACCTCTACTTTAGGGTGAGTGTAGTTGCTCCGGAGCACATCCTCCCCCGCCGTCGCGGACGCTAGCAGAGAGGCCGGACGGAGGGGCGACGGAGCCGGCGGCGCAGCCTCTCCGGCGACGATATACTCACACCGTGAACGTCATCGTCCTCCCCACCTACAACGAGCGCGACAACCTGCGCCACGCCCTCGGCCGCATCCGTGAGGTCGCCGACGGGCACGGGGTGCAGCTGCACACGCTCATCGTCGACGACAACTCGCCCGACGGCACCGGCGCCCTCGCCGACGAGCTGGCGCGAGAGGTCCCGGACGTCTCGGTGCTGCACCGCGCCGGCAAGCAGGGCCTCGGCAAGGCGTACATCGCCGGCTTTCGCAGAGCGCTCTCCATGGGCGCCGAGCGCGTCTTCGAGATGGACGCCGACCTCAGCCACGACGCCAGCTACCTCCCTCACTTCCTGCGCCTCATCGACCAGGGCGCGGACCTGGTCCTCGGCTCGCGCTACGTCAAGGGCGGCGGGGTCGAGAACTGGGGGCTGTCCCGCAAGATCATCAGCCGCGGCGGCTGCCTCTACGCGCAGACCATCCTCGGGCTGCCGCTACGCGACCTCACCGGCGGCTACAAGTGCTTCCGCCGCCGGGTCCTCGAGACGATCGACCTGGACGCCATCGACACAAAGGGCTACGGCTTCCAGATCGAGATGACCTATCGCGCCTACAAGCTGGGGTTCAAGGTCGCGGAACTGCCCATCATCTTCGTCGACCGCAAGGTGGGCGAGAGCAAGATGAGCAACGACATCGTCATCGAGGCCATGAAGAACGTCTGGAAGCTCCGTTTCAGCCACGTGCCCACGCGGCGCGCGGGCTGACGCCGCCCTCCGCGCCGTGACTCCCGCAGCGAAGCCCGCCGGGGTGAGCCCCGAGGCGCGGCCGGCCGGCGTCCTCACGATCGACGTCGGCGCCGGCACCAGCGACATCCTTCTCACGCGCCCCGGCCAGCCGCTCGAGAACGCCGTCAAGCTGGTCGTGCCCTCGGCGACCCAGGTGGCCGGCGCGCGGATCGCCGCCGCGACGGCCCGCGGCCAGACGGTCGTCTTCCGCGGGCCGGTCATGGGCGGCGGCGCCGTGACCAGGGCGATGAAGGCGCACCTCGCCGCCGGCTGCGCCTTCGTGGCGACCGAGTCGGCCGCCGCCAGTTTCGCCGACGATCTCGACAGGGCGCGCGCGCTCGGCGCGCGCGTGGTCGGCGAGGCCGCCGCTGACGAAGTGCTGCGGCGCCTGCCGGACGGCGCCGCCGCCGAGGTCGCCTCCGGCGACCTGGACGCGGCGGCGCTCACACAGGCTCTCCGCCTGCTCGGCGCGGACCCGGCCTTCGCCGCCGTGGCGCTCGCCGTGCAGGACCACGGCTACGCGCCGGGCGGTTCCAACCGCGTCCTGCGCTTCTCGCTCTGGGAGCAGGCGGTGGCCGAGCGTCGGCTCATCGGCGACCTGTTCTGCGACGCCGACGCGGTCCCCGCGGCGCTCACCCGTCTGCGCGCCGCCGCCAGCGCGGCGGCCGCGCTCGCCGGCGACGCGCCGGCGCTCGTGGCCGACACGGGACCGGCGGCGCTCTACGGGGCGTTGCCGCACGGCGTCGCCGACGCCGTGCTCGTCAACATCGGGAACGGCCACACCGTGTGTCTCCTCGCGCGCGAGAGCCGCGTGGCCGGGGTCTTCGAACACCACACCTCGTGCCTCGACGGCCCCGGCCTCGAACTGCGGCTGCGGCGCTGGCTCGCCGGCGACCTCGAGAGCGAGGAAGTCCGGGCCGACCACGGCCACGGTGCCGTGCTCGCGGCCGGCGCCATCGGCGAGGACCTGTTGCGGCTCCCGCTCATCGTCACCGGCCCGCGCCGCGAGCTGCTCGCCGGCAGCGAGCTGCCGGCCGAGTTCGCGGCGCCGCACGGCGACATGATGCTCACCGGCTGCTTCGGCCTGCTGCGCGCCCTGCGCGAACGGCACCCCGGCCTGGACGAAGGGACGCCGGCGTGAGCTGCGCGGCGCTCACGAGGCCCGCGTGAGCCGGCCGCAGTCGAGCGGACTCGTCGTGCCGGTGGACGCGGTGCGCGACAGCACGTCGCGCCCTGGCTGTCCCTGCTGCCCGCCGCCGGCCGGTCCCTGCCGCCGCACGTGACGGCGCTCTGGCCGTTCCTGCCGGTGGCGGCGCTGGACGAGGCGGTGGAGCGGCGCCTCGACGAGCTTCTGTCCGGCGCCGAGCCGTTCGCGTTCGCGCTCACGCGCGTCGCGACTCTCGCCGACGCCGTCGTGCTCGTCCCCGAGCCTGAGGAGCCGTTCGCCGCGCTCACGCGGCTGCTGTGGGACGAGTGGCCGGAATGCCCGCCGTTCGGCGGTGCGTTCGACGACATCGCGCCGCACGTCGTGGTGGCGATCGACCCGTCGGCGGCCGACCGCGCGGCGATCGAGACGGCTCTCGCGCCGCGACTGCCGCTGGCGGCCCGCGCCGCCGAGGTCCTCCTCGTGGAGGAGACGCCGAGCGGCGCGCTCCGCGAGCGTCGCCGCTTCGCGCTCGGCGGCTGAGCGCATCGCGCATCGAGTCGCTCACTCTTCCGTCTGCCACTCGCACACGAGGATATAATCGCGATGCTTTGGGAGCGCCGGGAAGTCTGGTCGGCATCGGCGCTCCGCTGCCCAAGGGCGCCGACTCATCACAACCACGGCGCCCTCTTCCGCGGGTGCCATGACGGGAGGGGGGGGCGCGTGGACTGGCTGATCCTCGCCGCCGGCGCCGCTATCGCCCTTGCGGCGAGCGCGGCCCTCGTCACCGCCCTGGAGCGGCTGGGCGCGCGATTCGGAATGCCAGAAGCGACCCTCGGCCTTATGGTGGCATTGGCCGCAGACTCACCGGAGGTCAGTTCGGCGGTCACCGCCTACGCACGGGGCCAGGCAAGCATCGGCGCCGGTGTGGTGCTTGGTTCCAACGCGTTCAACCTTGCCGCTCTCCTCGGACTCGGCGCCGTCATCGCGGCGAGGGTCGCGCTTCATCGCAAGGTGGTGCTCTTCGAAGGCGCCGTGGCGTTGGCCATCGCCGCGCTCGCCGCGGTGACCATCGCCCGCCTCGCAAGTCCCGTCATCTGCCTCGCGTTGATGATCGTCGTGCTCGTCCCTTATGTCGTCCTCTCGGCCCTGTCCCCCGAGCGGCGACCCCGCGTGCCGCTGCCCAGGGCATGGGCGACGTGGCTGGTCAGGGCAGTGGCCGAGGAGGAGATCGAGCTACTCACGGCGATCACCCCCGCAAGAGGGACGTGGAGAGACGGCGTCGTCGCCGCGGTGACTATCCCCATGGTGGTCGCGGCGAGCGCGGTCATGGTGGGAGCAGCGTCCTCTCTGGGCTCACGCCACGGCGTGCCGGACATCGTCATCGGCGGCGTGGTCCTTGCTGGGGTGACCAGCCTGCCGAACGCGGTCGCGGCCGTCTATCTGGCTCGCCGTGGCCGCGGCCCCGCGGCCTTCAGCGTCGCGATCAACAGCAACACGGTGAACATAGTGGTCGGGCTCATGATCCCGGCGGTGATAGCCACCGGGGTCTCGCTCACAAGAGATGCCGCGCTCATCACCGCCGCCTATGTGGGACTGACGATCCTGACACTGGCCCTCGCTTGGATGCAGCGAGGGATCAACAGATGGGCGGGCGGGCTGATCATCGCCATCTACCTGGGTTTCGTCGTCGTGCTCGCCCTGACGGGATAGGCCGAGGCGCTAGAGCGGCAGCTCCCGACCACAGCCGAGCTCGCGGGCGCGGCGCAGCGCGAGCTCGCCCGTGACGACGTCCTCGAGCGCCATCCCCAGATTGAGGCAGAACAGGCGCTCGATCCCGAGAGAGAAGCGAGGTTGTCGCGGGACAGGTAGAGCAAGGTGCCCAGCGGCGGCCGGTACGGCTCGCGCGGATCGCCGCCACAGACGCCGCCGGCAGGTGCGCTTCCCGGGGACCCGCCGCTCACGCCGGATCCTCGCCGCGTACGGCCGGGGACTGGCCCCAGGTCGCGCTCGGCCGGACGCCGGCCAGCGACGTGGCTTCGCGCACCGCGGCCAGGACGGCCCGGGCGTGCGCGGTCGCCGTCGCGGTACCGACGGTCGTGACGTCGGCACGCACACCGGAAGCACCGGTCGCGAGCGCTAACACGGTGTCGCCGTCGAGCATCGTGTGCACGGGGTCGATGGTGCGAGCGAGGCCGTCGTGGGCCATGCGCGCGACCTTGGTCACCCCGACCTTGGTGAGCTCGGCGTCCGTGGCCACGACTGCGAGGGTCGTGCTGCTGCCGAGACCGATCTTCGCCGGGTGCTCGCGCAGCCACTGGCTGGTGCGTGCGAAGCCGCCGCCGGGGAGCCTCGGGCCGGCGACAACAGAGCCACTCGCCGTGTCGACGACGTCGCCGGCAGCGTCGACCGCCACCAGCGCGCCCACGGTCGCGCCTCCGGCGAGTCGCAGGCTGGCCGAGCCGAGGCTGCTCTTGGTGGCTCGTTCGAACCCGAGCAGCTTGCCGACCGTAGCGCCCGTGCCGGCGCCGACGGAGCCCCGCAGGACCGGCGCCGCGGATGCGGCCTCACAGGCGGACTCACCGGCGGCCGCGCCGGGACGCACGTCCGGCCGCCCGATGAGCAGGTCGAAGAGCACGGCCGCAGGGACGATCGGCACGCGAAGCGGGCCGACCTCGACGCCGCGACCATGTTCCTCCAGCCAGCGCATCACGCCGCTCGCGGCGTCGAGACCAAAGGCGCTCCCGCCGCCGATCAGCACCGCGTGCACACGCTGCACGGCGTTCACGGGGTCGAGCAGGTCGGTCTCGCGCGTGCCGGGAGCCGAGCCGCGCACGTCCACGCCGGCCACCGCGCCCTCCTCGTCGCAGAGCACGACGGTACAGCCAGTGGCCGCATCGCGGTCGGTCCAGTGGCCGACCTGCAGGCCGGCCACGTCGGTCAGGGTCCCGCTCATGTGCCCTCCTTCGGCGCCGTGCGGGTAGAATACCGCAGATGCTCACCCCGTTCGCACGTGAGCCGGGAAGTCTGGTCGGACAGGCGTCCGGTCGCGCTCGCAGGCGAGCCGCTCGCCGAGCAGCGCGATGCGGCGGTCGACCTCGTCCACCAGGTCGTCGGCGGCCGGCCCCTCCAGCGCGCCTGCGTGCCGCAGCGCCACGATGCGGCGGCGCTGCGCGAGAAGCGCGCCGAGACGCTCCGCGATACGCTCCTCCTCCCCTTCGGCTGGCTCGTCGGAGAGCGGAGCCAGTCCCTCCAGAAGCGTGGTCTCCGCCTCGTCGATGGTGCGCTCGAGGTGCTCGCGCTCCGGGCGGGGCAGAGCGCCGGCCTGCTGCAGTTGGTCGAGCTCCTCGTGTGCGCGCACGAACCCCTCAAGCAGCACCTCCCGCCGTCGCGCGCTCTCCAGCTGGTCCTCGCCGGCGAGGCCCAGGCGCCGCGTGAGCAGCGGCATCGTGAGACCCTGCACGAGCAGCGAGAGAAGGACGACGCCGAAGGTGAGCACCTCGAGCACCGCCCGCCCGCTGACCGCCGCCGGCACGCTGAGCACGAGCGCCAAGGCGATGGTGCCGCGCAGCCCGCCCCAGACCAGCACGTGCTGCCAGCGGAGAGGGAGTCCGCCTCCGAACAGCCTGGAGATGATCCCGTACCCGTAGACGACGACGGCGCGCGCCAGCACGACGACCACGAACGCGACGAGGACCAGCCACGCGTGGTCGGCGATCAGCGAGAGATGGATGCTCAGGCCGATGAGCAGGAAGATCAGCGAGTTCGCGACGAACGCCGCGTACTCCCAGACGGTGTTCATGGTAACCCTCGTGACCGGGTTCATGGTGCGGCGGCGGCCGAGGTTGCCGAGCACGATGGCCGCGGTGACGCAGGCGACGACCCCCGACATGCCCAGCCGCTGCGCGAGCAGGAACGAGCCGTAGGCGACGATGGTCGAGAGCGTGATCTCGATGAGGTGATCGTCCAGGCGGCGATGGATCAGAGACGCGCCGTAGCCCACGACGAGGCCGACGGCGAGGCCACCGGCAGACATCCAGAGGAACAAGCCGGCGGCCCACCCTGCGGTGAACGCGTGCCCGTCCACGACGACGGCGAGCACGACGGCGAACAGTACCGCAGCCACGCCGTCGTTGAACAGGCTCTCGGCATCGACGAGCGTCGTGAGACGCTCGGACACGCCGAGCCGGTGGAACAGCGAGACGACGCTCACCGGGTCGGTGGCGGCGATGAGCGCGCCGAACAGCAGGGCCAGCGTCCACGAGAGGCCGCCGAGCGCGTGCACGCCAAGCGCAGTGAGCGCGAAGGCGACGAGGACGCCGGGGACCGCGAACGCGACGATCCGCCGCCACTGGTCGCGCAGGGCGGCAGCCTCGAGATTGAACGCCGCCTCGAAGAGCAGGATCGGCAGGAAGACGTAGAAGACGAGGTCCGAGGAGAGGCGAAGGCTCTCCACGTGCGTCGCCACGCCGAGCGCGAGGCCGACGAGCACGAGGCCGATCGTGTACGGCAGGCCGACCCGCCGGGCCACGACGGCGACGGCGGCGGCGATGATGAGCAGCAGGACGAGGGCCTGCTCGGTCCCGGCAGTCGACCCGACCAGAGAGGCGGGGAACATCGGCGGAGCGGACGCCGCCCGGGACCGCTAGAGGCGGCTGACGCCGGCCATGGCGTTCTTGAACGCCGCCCTCGCCGCATCGTCGTACACGGACAGCATCACGTGGCGAAGCGCGGTGCGTGGGTGTTCTCTGAGGTAGGCGACGGTCTCGCCGACCATGAGGCTGGCGCACTGGTAGAGAGGGAACTGGCAGGCGCCGGTGCCAAGCGCCGGCAGGGCCACGGAGCGGGCGTGGCAGCGCTCGGCGGCGGCCAGCGCGGCCCGCGTCGCTCCGGTGACGAGGCCGGCGTCGGCGGCGGGGCCGGACTCGGTGAGCGCCACGTGGATGACCCAGCGCGCCTTGAGGTCGTGGCCTGTGGTGACCACGGCCTCGCCGACCTTGACGGGTCCCTGCAGCACGGCTTCCTTCTCGACGGCCTCGCCGCCGGCGCGCTTGATGGCCGCGGCGACGCCGTGGTCCATCCACAGCCCAGTGTCGGCCGGCGCGACGATGGCGTCCACTTCGAGCTGCGTGATGTCGCCGCTGGCGAGTTCGAGCTTGGTCTTGCCGACTGAGGTCTTCATCTGTCCTCCACTCTGCGCCGCCGGCGCAGGGATCCGCGTTCCCGGGATTATACCTGCCGTGCGGTAGACTGCGGGGGAGCCTCGGGGGGTCGCCACGAGCACGTACGCCATCTGGATCGCCGCCGCCTTCGGCATGACCGCGCTGTGGGCGCTGGTGGTCGTGGTCGACAAGGCGATCCTCGCCTCGGTGACGCCGCTGGCCGTCAACTTCTTCATCCGCCTCGCCGCCATCGCCGGCCTGGTGCTGATCACCGTGCCCTTGACGGTGTTCGACCTGTGGAGCAACGGGTTCGGCCTCAACGCTGAGGCGGCAGGCTGGATCGCGCTGTCCGCGGTCGCCACATGGCTGGTCGCCTTCAACGCCTACTACTACGCGCTGCGCGGCGCACGCGTGGCCGTGGTCGCGCCGATCTGCAGCACCGACCCGATCTGGACGGCGCTCTTCGCCTGGCTGATCATCGGCACGGCGTTCGGCGGCGCGACGCTCGCCGGTATGGCCGTCGCCATGGCGGGCGTCGTGCTCATCTCGCGCTGGATGGACGGCGGCGCGGAGGCTGAGCTCGCGGGCGCCGGCGCACTCGCGGGCGCGGCGCACGGCGACCTGCTGCCGGGGGGAGTCGCTACGGTTGCGGCCGGCTGCGGAACCGCAGCGGACCCGGCGCCGGCGGCGGCGAAGGCCCGCCTCATCGGCCTGGCCGTGATCGCCGCAGCTGGCTGGGGCCTCGGCCCCGTCTTCATCGACCAGGCCGCGACCTCCTTCGGCCGCGCCACGGCCGGCATGATGCTGCTCAGCCAGGTGCTGGGCGCGATCATGCTGGGCGGCGTGCTGCTGCTGCGTCGCACGCCGCTCACTGCGCACCCGCTCATGCCGGAGGAGTGCCGCCGCGCCGTCTGGCTCATCGTGCTCGCGGGGCTGCTCGAGGCGTCGGTGAGCGTGCTCTTCTACCTGAGCATCGTCGCCATCGGGCCGGTGCTGACGATGCTGATCATGGCGACGACGCCGGTGTTCTCCATCGTCCTCGGCGTCGTCTTCCTGCGCGAGCGGCCCGGCCCGCGCCTGACGCTGGCGGCCGCGATCACCGTCGCCGGCGTGCTCATCGCGACGCTCGACGGCCTCACCTGAAGTTCCCCGAACGAGAGAGGGCGGGTGGCCCTCCGGCCGCCCGCCCGCCTCCCGCCGTCTCACGGCCTGTGGCCCCGCGTCACTTCGCCCGGCCGAACAACCTCCGGCGCACGGCCGCCATCTTGAGCCACTGGATGCCCTCGGTGGGGCTGAGCTCCTTGGGGCAGGCCTCGATGCAGTTGGCGATGGTGTGACAGCGGTAGACGCCGCGCTCGTTGTCCCAGCGCGGCAGGCGCTGCTTGCGGGCCTCGTCGCGCGAATCGACCTCGAAGCGATACGCCTTGAGCAGCGCGGCCGGGCCCAGGTAGTTGTCCTCGGTCCAGACCGACGGACAGCTGCTGTAGCAGGCGCCGCAGAGGATGCAGTCGATCGGCATGTTGAGCTTGTGGCGGTCGGCCGGCGACTGGAGGATCTCCTTCGCCGGCGGCTGCGACGCGCGCTGCAGCCACGGCTGCACGTACTCGTACTTGTCGAAGAAACCGTCCATGTCGCTGACCAGGTCCTTGACCAGCGGCAGGTGCGGCAGCGGCTGGATGTGTACCTCGTCGGTGTGCAGATGCACGACGTTGGTCTGGCAGGCGAGCCGGTAGCGGCCGTTGATGTACATGGCGCAGGAGCCGCAGATCGAGGCCCGGCAGCAGTAGCGGAACGACAGCGACGCGTCCAGCTTCTCCTGCACGTGGAAGAGGCCCTCGAGGACGGTGAGGCTCGTCTCGTAAGGGATGTCGAAGGCCTGGACCCTGGAGGTACCCTTCGCGTCGCGGGCCGGGTCGTAGCGCGTGATGTGGAAGGTGACGGTCCGCATCAGTACTTCCGCTCCTGTGGCTCGAAGGTGCCGAGGGTGACGGGCACGTACTCGAGCCGCGGGCCCTCGGGGGCGTAGTGGGCCATCGTGTGCTTCAGCCAGCGATCGTCGTCGCGCGCCGGGTAGTCGGTGCGCGAGTGCGAACCGCGTGACTCGGTGCGCGCCAGCGCACCCTCCGCGACGCACAGGGCGAGATCGACCATGCCCTCGAGCTCGAGCGTGCGCATGAGGTCGAGGTTGAAGACGCCGGCCGCGTTGCGCAGACCGATGGTGCCGCAGCGCTCCTTGAGGCGGCGCAGCGTCTCGAGGCCGGTGCGCATGACCGCCTCCTCGCGGAACACGCCGAAGTAGTCGCGCGTGGTGGCGATCATCTCGGCGCGGATGGCGTACGGGTCGGCCCCAGTCGCGCCGCGCGCGGCAA
>CAWAUK010000057.1:0-34415 GCA_963784975.1 uncultured Thermoleophilia bacterium
GGCGGCGGAGCGCTCACACGGCTGAAGATCATCTTGCCCGAGGGGCTCTGCAGAACGCTGGTCACCTCGGCCTTGACGCGCGAGCCTACCAGGGCGCTGCCGGCCTCGACGACGATCATCGTGCCGTCGTCGAGGTAGCCGACGCCCTGGTCCTGCTCGCGCCCTTCTCGCAGGATCTTGACTTCGATGACCTCCCCGGGCAGCACGGCCGGCTTGACCGAGTTGGCGAGGTCGTTGACGTTGAGCAGCCGGACGCCTTGGATCTCGGCGACCTTCTTGAGCGTGTAGTCGGTACTGATGATCTGCGCGCCGGTGTCCTTGGCGAAGCGCACGAGCTTGGCGTCGACCGCCTCGATGTCCGCGTAGTCGGTGCCGTCGATGGTGACGGCGCCCGAACTGTTCTGCAGGCGCCTGACGAAGTCGAGGCCGCGACGGCCGCGCACGCGCTTCTCCGCGTCGGCGGAGTCGGCGAGCCGCTGGAGCTCCTCGATCACGAAGCGCGGCACGAGGAGCTCGCCCTCGACGAAGCCGGTGTCGATGATCTCCAGGATGCGCCCGTCGATGATGGCGCTGGTGTCGAGGAGCTTGGCCGGCGTGAGGCCCGGGATGACCTCGAACGCGCCGCGCACGCCGAGAAGGCGCAGGATCTCGATGTGCTTCTTGGCGGCCAGGTACGCGGTGAAGTACCCGGCAAGCAGGTAGATCGGCACGGTGAGATAGGGACCCACGATGGGGATGCGCACGAGGGCGATACTGATAAGCGTGGCGATGAAGAGGCCGACCACCACGCCGCCGATGCCGACGATGACCTCGGCGCCCGTCGTGCGCGCCATGACCTCATCGACATGGTCGAGGCCGCGGCGCATGAGCCGCGAGACGACAACGCCGAGCAGATAGCCCAGGCCAAGGCCGGCGAAGGTGAAGACGACGAGCCAGATGATCTTGCCGTCCTGGTCGAGCGCCGGCGCGAACGACGACGCCCGGATGCGGTCGGCCAGTTGATAGCCCGCGAGTGCGCCCAGCAGGGCGAGCAGCACGCGGATGGCCGGCTGCAGGACGCCGCGCGGCCTGGGCCGGCGGCCCGGCAGACCGGGATCAGACGACGGGAGCGGGCTCTCGGGCGTCGTCGGCAAGAGCAGGTCCGTCCACGTGGATGTCCTCGAGCACGGTCTCCAGGAACGCGTTCGCCTCGTCCTCGGTGAAGTCGCGCGCGTACATGAGCTCGCTGGCAAGGATCTTCTTGGCCTTGGAGAACATCTGCTTCTCGCCCGTCGACAGTCCCTTGTCGGCGTGCCGAATGGCCAGATTGCGGACCACTTCGGCGACCTCGAAGATGTCGCCGGTCTTGAGCTTGTCGCGGTTGTGCTTGTAGCGACGGCTCCAGTTCTTGGGCATCTTGGTGGGGTCGCCGCGCAGGACCTCGAGGACCCTTTCGACAACGTCGGACTCGATGACCTTGCGCAGGCCGGCGCGGTCGGCGTTCTCGACGGGGACCATGACGGTCATGTCGTTGTGCAGGATCTGGATGGTGAGGTAGTCGCGCTGCTGGCCGAGCACTTCCTTCTGCTCGATCTTCATGATCTTGCCGGCGCCGTGGTGCGGATAGACGACCTTGTCTCCGACTGAATACATCAAACCCCCCACTCGTCGTTCATGGCCCCGGAGGCCGGCCTGTTCGCGCCCTCGTGCAGGAGGGCGGCGAACGCCCCACGCAGATCGGCCGCGCCTGCGGCACTGCCGCCGGTCCCGCGTGCATCGGCGGCCGGAACGACTACACGGTCGAAGCCGGCGCGACCGGCTTCGGCGACACGTCGCTCACTCTGGCTGCAGGATCGAAGTCCGCCCGTCAGGCTGATCTCCCCGAACACCGCCGCCCCGGCGGGAAGCGGTTGGTCGCGCTGCGCTGAGGCGACAGCGAGTGCGACTGCGAGGTCCGCCGCGGGCTCGTCGATGCGAATTCCGCCTGCAATTGTAACAAAAATGTCCGAACTAGACAACTTCAGCCCTGCATGCCTCCCGAGGACCGCCACGAGCATCGCCAGGCGGTTGCGGTCGAAGCCGACGGCGACGCGACGCGGCATCGCCAGTTCGGTCTGGTTGACGAGCGCCTGTACCTCGACAAGGAAGCAGCGCGTGCCCTCGACGGCGACGTGCACGGCGGAGCCGGCCGCCGGCGCCGCCTCGCTCAGGAAGAGGGCGGAGGGATCGGGCACCGTCTTGAGGCCCGACCCTGTCATCTCGAAGATGCCGAGCTCGTTGGTGGAGCCGAACCGGTTCTTGGCGGCGCGCAGCGTGCGGTAGAACCGGTAGCGGTCGCCCTCGAACTGGAGCACCGTGTCGACCATGTGCTCCAGCACCCTGGGGCCGGCGATCGCCCCCTCTTTGGTCACGTGCCCGACGAGGAAGACGGCGGCGCCGGTGTCCTTGGCCAGGCGCAGGAAGCGGCCCGCCGCTTCGCGCACCTGGCTCACGCTGCCCGGCGCCGACGTGAAAGAGTCGCTGTAGAGCGTCTGGACGGAGTCGACGACGACGAGCGCCGGGCGTGCGGCGGCGACGGCCTCGAGGACGGTCTCGAGCTCGGTCTCGGCGAGCACGTCGATGTTGCCGGCGCCCCTGCATATGCGCTCGGCGCGCATCTTGACCTGCGCCGCCGACTCCTCGCCGCAGACGAGCAGCGCCGGCCGGTCGGCGGCGACGTTGTCGAGCACCTGCAGGAGCAGCGTGGACTTGCCGATGCCGGGCTCGCCGCCGACCAGCACGAGCGAGCCTGGGACGATGCCGCCGCCGAGCACGCGGTCGAGCTCGTCGATGCCGCTCGAGAACCGCTCGGCGGCCGACGAGACGACCTCGGACAGACGGACGGGGCCGGCGGCAGTACCTCCGCCGGCCCCGTTCCCGGTCTTGGCGCCGCGCCCGCGCGCCCTGGGCGCTGCCACGATCACTTCTTCGACGAACGAGTCCCAAGCGCCGCAGTCCGGGCAGTGGCCGAGCCACTTGGCCTCCCGGCGGCCGCACTCGCCGCAGGTGAAGACGGTCTGCGTCTTCGCCACGGTCAGCGGCCCTTGCCGCGGTCGCCGATCGCCGTCACGACTCCTCAGGCGCCGGCGGACGCGCCGCCGGCGTCGGGACCGTCGCTCTCGCCGCCCGACGGAGGCCCGACGGGTCCCACGCCCTGCGACACCGGTTCGTCGAGGCCGACCATGGGCAGCTCGACGCTGCCGCCGACGACCTCGCCGTTGACCGTGAGCACGGTGTCCTCGTTCTGTCCGTCGACCAGCACCACGGTGCCCTCGGGGAACGCGCGTTCGAGCATGGCGTCACTGAGTTTGTCCTCGATGTACCGCTGGATGGCGCGACGCAGCGGGCGCGCGCCGAGCATGGGGTCGTAGCCCTTCTCGACAAGCACGTCGCGGCCGGCGTCGGTGAGCTCGATGTCGACGCCGCTCACCTTGAGCTGCTGCCGCAGCCGGTCGATCATCAGGTCGACGATCGAGCCGATCTCCGAGCGCTCCAGCTTGTGGAAGACGATGACCTCGTCCACACGGTTGAGGAACTCGGGCTTGAAGACGCGCTTGAGCTCGCCGGTGATGCGGCCCTTCATGTCGTCGTAGGTCATGCCCTTGTTGGTCGTCTGCGTGAAACCGAGGGGGGTGTCCTTGGTGATCATCGCGGCGCCGATGTTGCTGGTCATGATGAGGATCGAGTTGCGGAAGTCCACAGTGCGGCCCTGCGAGTCGGTGAGGCGTCCGTCCTCCAGGATCTGCAGGAGGATGTTGAAGACGTCCGGGTGCGCCTTCTCGATCTCGTCGAACAGGATGACGCTGTACGGCTTGCGGCGCACGATCTCGGTGAGCTGGCCGCCCTCGTCGTGCCCGACGTAGCCGGGCGGCGAACCGACGAGGCGGGACACGGAGTGCTTCTCCATGTACTCGCTCATGTCGATCTGCACGAGGTGGTCCTCGTCGCCGAACAGGAAGTTCGCCAGTGTGCGGGCGAGCTCCGTCTTCCCGACGCCCGAAGGGCCGAGGAAGATGAACGAGCCCGTGGGCCGCCGCGGGTCCTTGAGCCCGGCGCGGCTGCGCCGGATGGCCTTGCTGACGGCGCGGACCGCGGGATCCTGGCCGACGAGCCTCACGTGCAGCTCCTCTTCCATGCGGAGGAGCTTCTTGCTCTCGGCCTCGGTGATCTTGACCACGGGGATGCCGGTCCACATGCTGACGATCTCGGCGATCTCGTCCTCACCGATGCTCGCGCGCATGCCCTCGTCGCTGGTCTTCCAGGCGTCCTCGAGCTCGAGCTTCTTGTGGCTCAGCTTGCGCTCCTTGTCGCGCAGGTTGGCGGCCTTCTCGAACTCCTGGGCCTCGATCGCCGACTCCTTCTCCTTGCGCACCGAGGAGATCTCCTCCTCGAGCTCGCGGTAGCTGGGAGGCGCCGTCATGGTGCGGATGCGCATGCGGCTGGCAGCCTCGTCGACGAGGTCGATAGCCTTGTCCGGCAAGAAGCGGTCGCTGATATACCGGTCGGCCAGCTCGGCCGCCGAGCTCAGCGCCTCGTCGGTGATGCGGATGCGGTGATGGGCCTCGTAGCGGTCGCGGAGCCCCTTGAGGATCTCGACGGTCTCCTCGACCGACGGCTCGGCCACCTTGATCTGCTGGAACCGCCGTTCGAGGGCGGCGTCGCGCTCGAGGTACTTGCGGTACTCGTCCATGGTGGTGGCGCCCACGGTCTGCAGCTCGCCGCGGGCCAGCGCCGGCTTGAGGATGCTGGCCGCGTCGATGGCGCCTTCGGCGGCGCCCGCGCCGACCAGGTTGTGGAGCTCGTCGATGAACAGGATGATGTCGCCCGTCTCGCGGATCTCCTTCATGACCTTCTTGAGGCGCTCCTCGAACTCGCCGCGGTACTTGCTGCCGGCGACGAGCGCGGCGAGGTCGAGCGTCCACACCTGCTTGCCCTTGAGCAGCTCGGGGACCTCGTGGTTGGCGATGCGCTGGGCGAAGCCCTCGACGATGGCCGTCTTGCCGACGCCCGGCTCGCCGATGAGCACCGGGTTGTTCTTGGTGCGCCGGCTGAGGATCTGCATGACCCGCTCGATCTCGGTCTGCCGGCCGATGCAGGGGTCGAGCTTGCCCTCTTCGGCGAGCCTGGTGAGGTTGCGGCCGAACTGGTCGAGGACCTTGGCGGCGCGCTTGCTCTCCGAGCCGCCGCCGCTTGCCTGCGAGCTGCGGCGGCCGGGGCCGCTGAGCGCGCGCATGACCTCGTTGCGGATCTTCTCGGGCTCGGCGTCCAGATCGAGCAGGATGCGTGCGGCGACGCCCTCATCCTCGCGCACGAGGCCGAGCAGGATGTGCTCGGTGCCGATGTAGTTGTGGCCGAGACTGAGGGCCTCACGCAGCGCCAGCTCGAGGACCTTCTTGGCACGCGGCGTGAAGGGGATCTGGCCCTGTGGCGACTCCTCGCCGGAGCCGACGATGCGGACCACGGCCGCGCGGACTTCTTCGACGGACACTTCGAGACCGTCGAGGACGCGCGCGGCCACACCCTCCTCCTCGCGGAGCAGGCCGAGCAGCAGGTGCTCGGTGCCGATGTAGTTGTGCTTGAGGGAACGGGCCTCTTCTTGCGCGAGGACCACGACTTGCCTGGCGCGTTCGGTGAAGCGTTCGAACATGCGGCCACTCCTTCACGATACGGGAGCCGCTCGGTTCGTCGGGGGGACAGAGACGGCTTCCGGTGTGCTTGCTCTCAGTCTCCGGGATACCCACTCTCGCCCCGCCGGAGACACGACGTAGGTCTATGGTACCCGATTCACCGGACGACGCGACCCGCCGCGGGCTTGCCCCGCCCAGTATCATGTGGGCCTTGGGGCATCCCCTGCCTGACGAGAGGAGACTCGCGCATGCGCCGCATCATCACGTGGTCCGTCCGCGGCAAGCACCCCTGGATCGTGATCGCCATCTGGATCGTCATCGCCGGCGCTCTCTCCATGGGCCCGAAGATCCAGAGCGTGACCACCAACGACGCCTCGAAGGGCCTCTCCAACGCCGTCGAGAGCAAGCGTGCCGACGCGCTGCAGCAGCAGTACTTCCCCAACGCCAAGGGGACACCCGTCATCGTCGTGTACGGCTCGGACGCGCCGCTCACGGCCGCCGACAGGGCGGCGATCGCGCAGGGCGAGGCCTGGCTCAAGAGCGGCGCCGAGCCCATCAACAGCGCCGCCGTCCAGTACTCGCCGGACGGCAAGGGCGCGCTCATCTTCGCCAGCCTGAACGGCAACCCGGGAGACGCAGCCTTCCGCGACTCCGTCCAGGCCATCCGCGACCACTTCGGCGACACCGTGAACGGGATGCAGGTGCGGGTCACCGGTCCCGGCGGCCTCATCACCGACGTCTACGAGATCTTCCTCAACGCCGACGTGAAGCTGCTCATCGGCACGGTCGTTCTCGTGCTGGTGCTGCTCCTGCTCATCTACCGCTCGCCGGTGCTTCCCTTCGTACCGCTCATCGCCGTCGGGTTCGGCTACTTCGTCGCCGGCGGCATCCTGGCGCTCGTCGCCAAAGCCACGGGGACGACACTCTCCGGCCAGGCGACGTCGCTCATGGTCATCCTGTTGTTCGGCGCCGGCACCGACTACGGCCTGCTCCTCATCTCCCGCTACCGCGAGGACCTGCGCCGTGAGTCAGATTCCCGCGCTGCTCTGGCCACAGCGCTGGGCGCGACCTGGGAGGCGATCGCCGCCAGCGGCATGACGGTGACCCTGGCGGTGCTCACGCTGCTCTTCGCGCAGTACGGCGACTACCGCTCGTTCGCGCCGGTGCTCGGCGTCGGCGTCTTCGTGACCCTCATCGCCGGGCTGACGCTGATGCCGGCGCTGCTTGCGCTGCTCGGCCGCCGGGCGTTCTGGCCGCGGGTGCCGAAGCAGGGCGAGGCGACGCAGCACAAGACGTGGGGCCGCGTCGCCGGGTGGGTGGCCGCGGGGCCGCGCCGGGCAGCGCTGGGGGTCCTCGCGATCCTCGTCGTCCTCGCGCTCGGCTGTCTCTTCTACAGCCCGCGCTTCAGCTTCACCGAGGACTTCCTCAAGAACATGCCGTCGAAGCAGGGCTACGCGATCCTGGAGCAGCACTTCCCCAAGGGCGCCCTGGCGCCGACGACTGTACTGATGACCATCAATGGCAAGGTTCCACCGGAACTCATCACCGACGGTATTCCGGCGCGACTCAGAGGTGTCCCCGGCGTCGCCGCCGCCTTCTTCACCGGGGGGTCGCCCACAAGCAAGTGGCTCGCGTATCAGGTCATCCTCAAGGGTGACCCCTATTCCAGGGAGGCGCTGCAGCAGGTCCGCGAGATCCGTCAGGTCGCCCGCAAGGAAGCAGCCAGGTTCGGAGGTGCCTCTCTGGTGGGCGGCCCGACGGCCATCCAGGCGGACACGTGGGCGCAGAGCAACCGCGACACGATCGTCGTGGCCGTCGCGGCCCTGGTCGTGGTGGGCGTGATCCTGATGCTGCTGCTGCGCGCCATCGTGGCGCCGCTCTACCTGTTGCTGACCAACGTGCTCTCGTACCTCGCCGCGCTGGGAGCGACGATCGTCATCACCGAGAAGCTGCTGGGGTGGGAGCACATCAGCTACCGCATCCCGCTGTACATGTTCATCTTCCTCGTCGCGCTGGGCAGCGACTACAACATCTTCATCACGACGCGCATCCGCGGCGAGGCCATGACCAGAGGTCTCCGGGACGGCACGGTGAAGGCCCTGTCGGCCACCGGGGGAGTGCTCACCAGCGCCGGCATCATCCTGGCGGGCACGTTCCTGATCCTGCTCTCGCAGCCGGTCAAGGACCTCGCCGAGATCAGCATCGGCGTCGCGCTCGGCGTCCTGATCGATACGTTCCTGGTGCGCACGGCGCTGGTGCCGGGGCTCACGCTGTGGATCGGCCCGAAGGCCGGCTGGCCGGGGCCGCTGTGGACGAAGAAGGGGGCGGTCCTCGAGACGGCGCACGAGCCGGGGCCGTTCGCGGTGGCTGGCGAGCCGCTCGGGGACGAGGCCTAGCGAAGACTGGCGGCGAGTGCCCTCACGGGCGCTCGTGCTTGGACCGGTCGAGCCCGCTAGCTGCGCAGCGCCGGGAAGAGGATGACGTCGCGGATGCTGGGCGCGCCGGTGAGGACCATCACGAGCCGGTCGAGGCCCATGCCGAGGCCGCCGGTGGGCGGCATGCCGTGCTCCATGGCCTCGAGGAAGTCCTCGTCGAGGCGGTGCGCAGTCTCGTCGCCGTCCGCCAGGTCCTGCATCTGCTGCATGAACCGCTCGCGCTGGTCGTCCGGGTCGTTCAGCTCACTGAACGCGTTGCTCAGCTCCATGCCGGCGATGAACCCCTCGAAGCGCTCGACGAAGCGCGGGTCGTGCGGCGTCTTCTTGGCGAACGGGCTGGTCTCCAGAGGGTGCTCGGTGATGAACACCGGCTGGATGAGCTTGGGCTCGACGCACTCGGTGAACAGAGCGTCGACCTGGGCGCCCCAGGCAGGGGCGAGCGGGACAACGCCCTCGAGCCCCTTCTCCTTGATGCGCGCCTGCAAAGCGCCCACGGTGCGCGCGTCCTCGGCCCCGATGTCGATGCCGGTCTCGTTCTCGATGGCCCTGCGCATGGTGAGCCGCGGCCACGGCGGGGCGAGATCGATCTCGTGCTCGCGGAAGGTGACGTTGACGGCGCCGACGGCGCGAGCCGCCTCGGCGGTCATCTCCTCGACCATCGTCATGACGTGGTTGTAGTCGACGTAGGCCTCGTAGGTCTCGAGCATCGTGAACTCGGGATTGTGCTTGAAGCTCACGCCCTCGTTGCGGAAGTCCTTGCCGATCTCGTAGACACGGTCGATGCCGCCGATGATGCAGCGCTTGAGGTACAGCTCGGTGGCGATGCGCAGATAGAGGTCGCGGTCCAGCTCGTTGTGGTGCGTGATGAACGGCTTGGCCAGGGCGCCGCCGTAGAGCGGCTGGAGCACCGGCGTCTCGACCTCGATGAAGCCGCGATCGTCCAGGAACCCGCGGATCGCGGCGATGATGCGTGCGCGTTTGACGAACACCTCGCGCGAGTCGTCGTTGGCGGCAAGGTCGAGATAGCGCTTGCGGTAGCGCGTCTCGACGTTGGTGAGCCCGTGGTACTTCTCGGGCATCGGGCGCAGCGACTTGCTGAGCAGCTGCCAGGACGAGACGCGCAGGCTGAGCTCGCCGCGCCGGGTGCGCATCATGGTGCCTTCGGCGCCGACGAAGTCGCCGAGGTCGACGTCCTCGAGCGCGCCGTAACGCTCTTCACCGAGCGCGTCGAGCTGGCAGAACAGCTGCAGCTCGCCGCTCAGGTCCTTGAGGACGACGAAGGTGAGCTTGCCGTGCGCGCGCCGGGCGACGACGCGGCCGGCGACGCGGCGGACGTCGGGAGAGTCCTGCCCGGCCTCGAGCGACTCGTAGGCGGCCTGCAGCGACCCGATCTCGTCGCGCGGCTGGTACTGGGTAGGATACGCGGCGCCGCTCTCGCGCCAGGCGGCGAGTCTGTCACGCCGCTCGGCGAAGATGTCGCCGGGCTCAGCGTGCTGCTCGTCCACGACGGGAGTCAGGCCTTCTCGATGTCCAGGACCTTGAACTTCTTGGAGCCCTGGGGCACGGCGACGGTGACCTTGTCGCCGGGCTTGTGACCGAGGATGGCTCGCCCGACCGGCGACTCGTTGGAAAGCTTGTGCGCCCCCGGGTCGGCCTCGGCAGAGCCGACGATGGCGTACTGCACCACGTCGCCGCGCGTCATGTCCTGCAAGGTGACCTTGGTGCCGACGCCGACGACGTCGGTGGTGATGCTGTCGGAGTCGATGACGATGGCCCCGCGCAGCCGCTCTTCGAGCGCGTAGATGCGCGCCTCGAGCATGGCCTGCTCGTTCTTGGCGTCGTCGTACTCCGAGTTCTCCGAGATGTCGCCGAAGTCGCGGGAGGCCCGGATGCGCTCGGCTACCTCGTCCCGCTTGACGGACGAGAGGTACTCGATCTCCTCCTTGAGGCGCTGGAAGCCCTCAGGCGTGAGGATGATCTCACGATCGACCACTGATTCCTCCTCTTCAACGCGGCAACGCGGCCCCATTCGAGGCCGCGTGCCGAAGTGGCGAGCAAGTATAGGGCATGCCCGGCGTTTGCGCAAACGCTGCGGGATCGCCGTCGACGCAGGCTCGCGGAGGGTCGGCGCCAAGTCCGGGTGAGGTCGCCTTTGGAGGCCGGAAGAGCGGCGGGCGGGAGCGCTGAGGACGCGCCGGGGAGGTGCGTCAGAGGCCGAGCAGCGCGCGGATCTCGGCCTCACCGCGCGCGCGCATCAGCTCCAGCGACAGCGGCTTGTCGAGCGCACCGTGGCGGCGGAAGCTGGGCCAGAACTGGCGGAGGTGGCCGACGGCGCGGCCGCCGAGCTCGGCGATGACCTCCGCCGCGAAGCGGCGCACCTCGGCGAGCTTCTCGGCGGGCGCCGGCTCGGCCGCGCCCAGCACCTGGGCGAAGAGCCACGGCGCGCCCACGGCGCCGCGCGCGAGCATCACCGCCGCGGCGCCGCCGTCGAGCAGTCGCAGGGCCGCGTCCCTGCCGCCCACGTCGCCGGAGGCGATCACGGGGACGGCCAGCTCGGCCGCGAGCGCGAACGTCACCGCGTGGTCGGCGCGACCGCGGTAGAGCTGCGCCGCCGTCCGCGGGTGGATGCAGACGGCGGCCGCGCCGGCCGCGACGAGCCTGGGCGCCGCCAGGCGGCCGAGCCCGTCGCCGTCGCGCAGCCCCGAGCGGATCTTCACAGTGACCGGCGGGTCCCGCCCGGGCGCCGCCTCGTCCACGGCCTGCACCACGGCGGCGACGATGCCGGCGGCGCGGTCCGGATCGGCGAGCAGCGCCGCCCCGGCGCCGGTCTTGACGACTTTACGCACGGGGCAGGCCATGTTGAGGTCGACGAGGTCGGCGCCGGCGGCCACCGCCCGTCCCGCCGCGTCGGCCAGCACGTCGGCGTCGGCGCCGAACAACTGGAACCCGAGCGGATGCTCGTCCTCGCCGTGGGCGAAGTAGTCGAGCGTGCGCCGGTTGTCGTAGTGCACGCCGTAGGCCGAGATCATCTCCGTGTGCACGAGGCCGGCGCCCCAGCGGCGCACGCTGCGCCGGAACGCCGGCGTCGTGAGACCGGCCATCGGCGCCATGAACAGCCGCCGCTCGAGCCGGAGGGAACCTAAGGCGAGCGGCTCGAGCAGCGGCTCGGGCGCCGGAACGTTCTCGGCGGGCGTCGGGCCGGGCGTGGTCACGCCCGTCACGCCTGTCGCCTCAGCCCCGCTGCTGGCGCCGCATCACGATCTCGATGCCGCGCAGTGTGAGGAACGGGTCGACCTTCTCGATGACGTCGGTGTGGCGGGCGATCATCTCGGCGAGGCCGCCCGTGGCGATCACGGGGCACTTGACGCCCAGCTCGGCCCAGATGGCGTGCACCACGCCCTCCACCTCGCCGGCGAACCCGTAGACGGCGCCCGACTGGAGGGCCTCGGTCGTCGACTTGCCGATGGCGTGCTCGGGCTCTATCAGCTCGACCTTGATGAGCTTGGCGGCGCGCGTGGTGAGCGCCTCGAGAGAGACCTCGATGCCGGGCGCGATGGCGCCGCCGAGGTAATCCCCTTCGGCGGAGATGACGTCGAACGTGGTGGCCGTGCCGTAGTCGGCGACGATGCACGGCCCGCCGTACATCTCGAAGGCGGCGACGGCGTTGACGATGCGGTCGGCGCCGACCTCACCCGGGTTCTTCGTCTTGATGCGCATGCCGGTGCGTGCGCCGGGGCCGACGACGAACGCGGGGATGCCGAGGTGCTTCTCGCACATCTCTTGCCACTGCTGCGTCAGCCTGGGCACGACCGAGGCGACGCCGACCTCTCCCACGACCTCCGCGAGCCGGCGGCCCTTCAGGGAGAACAGCCCCTGCAGCATCCCTGCGATCTCGTCGCTGGTACGATGCCGCACCGTGGCCATGCGCCACTCGTCGACCACGGCGCCGCCGTCGACGACCCCGAGGTGCGTCTCCGTGTTCCCGACGTCGACGACGAGCAGCACGGTCAGACCTCCAGGTCGAGGGCCAGGTCGATCCAGGGCGCGCGTGTGGTGAGCGCGCCGGCGGAGATGACGTCCACACCGGCCTCGGCGAGCTCGCGCACGCGCTCGAGCCGCACACCGCCGGAGACCTCGACGACGGCGCGGCCGGCGACGCGGTCGACGGCCTGCCTGATCGTCGCCGTGTCCATGTTGTCGAGCAGCACGATCGTGGCGCCGCAGGCGAGCGCCTCGTCCAGCTGCGCGAGCGTGTCGACCTCCACTTCGAGTGCGTGCAGGTGCGCCGAGCCGGCGCGCACGCGCGCGATCGCGGCGGCCACGCCGCCGGCCGCCGCGACGTGGTTGTCCTTGATCATCGCGCCGTCGAACAGGCCGAAGCGGTGCGGCGTGCCGCCGCCGTCCACTACGGCCTGCTTCTCGAGGGCGCGCAGGCCGGGCGTGGTCTTGCGCGTCGCGGCGATGCGCGCCGTGGTGCCGGCCGTCTCGGCGACGTAGGTGGCCGTCAGCGTCGCCACGCCGCTCAGCCGGCACAGGAAGTTCAGCGCGGTGCGCTCGGCGGCGAGGATCGCCGCCAGCGGGCCGCGCAGCTCCGCGATGACGTCGCCGGCGGCGAAGCGCTCGCCGTCGTGGAGGGCGACTTCCACGGCGAGCGTTCGGTCGACCTGGCGCGCCGTCTCCTCGAGCGCGGCCGTGCCGGAGAGCACGCCGGCCTCGCGCGCGACCACGCGAGCGATACCGTCACCGGCGAAGACCGACCCGGTGAGGTCGCCGTAGCCGGCGAGGTCCTCGCGCAGCGCGCCCCGGACGACCGCGCGCGCGGCCTGCCGGTACCCGCGCTCGCTCACCGCGCGCCCCGCGTGTCGACGCCGCCGGCGCGGTCCTGTGCCGGCAGCCTCAGAGTGATGTGCCGGCGCCACTCGGCGTCGTTCACCCCGGGGAAGTCGTCGCGCAGGTGCACGCCGCGCGACTCATCGCGCAGGAGCGCGCACTTGGCGATCTGCGTCCCCAGCGTGAGCATGTTGAGCACCTCGTACTCGGCCTCACCCAGCTGCGAGAAGCGCAGCTCGGAGGTGAGGCCGCTCAACTCGTTCAGCGCCGCCTGCAGGTCGTCCCCGCGGCGCAGCACGCCGACCTGGTGCTGCATGATGCCGGTGAGGCGCCTGCGCGCGCCGGCGGCGTCGCTGTCCCCGTCACCCGCCTCGCCCTCAGGGATGTCGAAGCTCAGCCGGCGCACGTCCTCCCCGAGCTTGCCGATGTAGCGGTCGAGGTCGCGGACGACCCGGTCGGAGAACACGAGACCTTCGAGCAGCGAATTGCTGGCGAGCCGGTTGGCGCCGTGGACGCCGGTGCTCGCCACTTCGCCGCTGGCGTAGAGGCCGGGCACCGAGGTGCGGCCCCACACGTCGGTGACCACGCCGCCGATGAAGTAGTGGCACACAGGAGCGACCGGTATGAGCTGCGTCGCCAGGTCGAGACCGTGGTCGCGCAGCCCGGCGGTGACACGAGGGAACCGCTCCTGCAGCCAGCCGGCCTCCAGATGCGTCGCGTCGAGGTAGACATGCTCCGTGCCCTCCCGGCGCATCTCCGCGACCATTCCGCGCACGACGATGTCGCGTGAGGCCAGCTCGGCGCGCGAGTCGTAGTCCGTCATGAACCGCTCGCCGACGGCGTTGCGCAGGTAGGCGCCCTCTCCGCGCAGCGCCTCGGTGATGAGCTGCACGGTCTGCTGCCCGGGCACGGCCAGCCCTGTGGGGTGGAACTGCACGAACTCGAGGTCGCGGATGGCGGCGCCGGCTCGGTAGGCCATGGCGACGCCGTCGCCGGTCGCGACCGGCGGGTTGGTGGTCCGTCCGTATACCTGCCCGGCGCCCCCCGTGGCGAGGATCGTCACCATGGCGAGGTTGAGCGTGAGCCCGCCGTCGGCGAGGTTCAGAGTGAGCGCGCCGACGCAGCGACCGTCCACCGTGAGCAGGTCGATGACGAACTCGTCCTCATAGAGCTGGACGCGGCTGCCGACACGGGCCGCCTCGGCGAGGGCGCTCGAGACCTCGCTGCCGGTGGCGTCGCCGCCGGCGTGGACGATCCGCGGCAGCGAGTGCGCCCCCTCGCGCCCGAGGACGATCTGCCCGTCGACCTTGTCGAAGCGCGGGCAGATCTCCATGAGCTCCCGCACGCGATCCGGGCCTTCGTTGACCAGCACGCGGACGGCCTCCTCGTCGCAGAGACCCGCGCCGGCGGCGATCGTGTCCTGGAAGTGCAGTTGGGGCGAGTCTTCCTCGCCGATCGCGGCCGCGATGCCGCCCTGTGCGAGGAACGTAGTCGTCTCCTCGAAGGTGGACTTGGTGAGCAGGCCGACCCGCCAGCGGCGGGCGGCGCCGATGGCGGCCGTGAGACCGGCGATGCCGCCGCCGAGCACGAGGACGTCGAAGCTGCGCCGGTGCAGCGGCTCGTCGGAGCGGACCGCGACGTAGGGACGGGTCATGGCTCCCCCGTCAGCGCCGGCTCGTGATCGCTCACCGCTCACCCTTCCGTGGCGTCGTACAGCCTCACCTGCTGGGCGCGGGCGGTCTCCCGGCCCAGCGCGGTGACGTCCATGTCCGGCATGCCCCTCGCGTGCTCCCAGATCTCGGCGAGCGGCACGAGCACGAACGCTCGCTTGACCATGCGAGGGTGCGGGAGCGTGAGCTCGGGATCGTCGGACTCGGCGTCTTGGAAGAGCAGTATATCGATATCGAGCGTGCGCGGGCCAAAGCGCAGCGAACGAACGCGGCCGTGCTCGCGCTCGACGCGCTGACACTCACGCAGGAGGTCGAGCGGCTGCAGGGCGGTCTCCAGGCAGAGCACCTGGTTGAGGAACGCGTCCTGGTCCGGCAGGTCCTGCGGCGCCGTCTCGTAGATGCGGGACGCGGCGACGACGACCGTCGCGGGCAGCGCCGCAAGGGCTTCGCGCGCGGCGCCCAGATATGCCGCCCGGTCGCCGAGGTTGGAGCCGAGCGACACGAAGACGCGCCTGCCCGACGGGGCGCGGAGCGGTGCCCCTCCGGCGCCCCTCTCAATAGCGTGACTGCGGCGGCTGCTGAGCGGTGCTCCTTCGGCGCCCCGCTCGACAGCGTACCTGCGGGGGCTGTTCACGAGGTGCGCACCACCTCGACGCGCGCCGCGTGAAGTGGCAGGGACACCGGCGGCGCGACCTTGCTCACCGCCACCTCGACCAGGACCGGGTCGAACTCGTCCCAGAGCCCGTCGCAGAGGACGGTGGCGAGGCGCTCGAGGAGGTGGAACTCGCCACCCTCCACCACGCCGCGTACGTAGTCCACGATCTGGCTGTAGTTGACCGTGTCCTGGAGGTCGTCGCTCTGGCCCGCGCCTCGCGCCTGCGGGTCGAGGCGCACGTCGATCACCAGCGTCTGGCCGATCGCCCGCTCCTCCGCGGTCACGCCGCAGCGCCCCCGCAGCTCGATGCCTCTTGAGCATGATGGACAGGCTACGCGTCATGGTGCGGCCTCCTCGCCTCGGCCAGCGGCCGGTCAGAGAGCGGTGACGCCTTCGCGCACGGCGAGGGCGACCCGCAGCGCTTCGAAGTTGGGCTTGACGTCGTGGACACGGAAGATGTGTGCGCCGGCCAGGTAGCCGATCACGGTGGTCGCCACAGTGCCGGTGACGCGATCGGCCGGCTCGGCGCCGAGGATCGCGCCGAGGAAGCGCTTGCGCGAGCTCCCCAGCAGGACTGGACGGCCGAGCGTACTGAAACGGGCGAGGCCGTCCAGCAGCGCCAGGTTGTGAGCGACGGTCTTGCCGAAGCCGACCCCCGGATCGACCATGATCTGCTCCTCGCGAACGCCGCGGGCGAGCGCGAAGCTCATGCGCTCATCGAGAAAGCGCAGCACCTCGTCGACCACGTCGTCGTAGCGCGGGTCGTCCTGCATGGTCTTGGGCTGCCCCTTCATGTGCATCAGGCAGACGGGGCAGCCGGACTCCGCCACCACGGAGGCCATCTCGTCGTCGAAGCGCAGAGCGCTCACGTCGTTGATGATGGTCGCCCCGGCGGCGAGCGCGCGACGCGCGACCTCCGCCTTCATCGTGTCGACCGAGATGGGGACACCGACGCTGCCGGCAAGCGCCTCGATCACCGGCAGCACGCGACGCAGCTCTTCCTCGGCGGTGACCGTCTCGGAGCCCGGCCGCGTGGACTCGCCGCCGATGTCGACGATGGCGGCCCCCTCGCGCACGAGCGTGAGGGCTTGGTTCAGCGCTGCGTCGGCGGCGAGGAATCTGCCGCCGTCGGAGAACGAGTCCGGCGTGACGTTCACCACACCCATGATGGCCGGGAACGGCAGGTCGAGCGAGAACGTCGGCGCGGCCGGCAGCATGGCTGGCCGCGTCAGTGCGGCGCGTTGATGAGGGCGAACACCTCGGCGCGCGTGGCCTCGTTGGTCTGGATGAGCCCGCGCACGGCGCTGGTGACGGTCTTGGCGCCCGGCGTGCGCACCCCGCGCATGCTCATGCACAGGTGCTCGGCCTCGATGAGCACCAGGGCGCCGGTCGGCTGCAGCGATGTCTCGATGGCGTCGGCGACCTCGCTCGTGATGCGCTCCTGCAACTGCGGGCGCGCCGCCACCTGGCGCACCACGCGAGCCAGCTTGCTCAGCCCGGCGATGTGACCGTGGTCGCTGGGGATGTAGGCCACGTGGGCGCGCCCGTGGAACGGCAGCAGGTGGTGCTCGCAGATCGAGTAGAAGTCGATGTCCTTGATGAGCACCATCTCACGATGGTGATCGCCCGGGATCGCCGTGAGCAGTTCCGCCGGGTCGGGCGCGCCGATGCCGGAGAAGATGTCCACGTACATGTCGGCGACGCGCTGCGGCGTCTTCTGCAGGCCCGGACGGTCCGGGTCTTCGCCGATGCCCTCGAGGATGAGGCGTACGCCGGTCTCTATCTTCTCGCGGTCCACGTGGTGAGAAGGAGCCGTCGCCGGCGGGTCAGGTCGCCTCGGGATTGACCGGGTTGACGTGAGCCGGCTTGGGCACCGGCGGCTGCTTGGCGCGCTGGCGCTTCTCGGGCTCCGGCGGCAGGCCCTGACGGCGCGCCGCCTCTTTCTCGTCGCGCTCGCGGAACACCTCGTCCTCGGGCAGGCCGTCGACCAGCCCCTGGAACTCGTGCGCCTCGATGGTCTCGCGCGTGATCAGGATCTTGCTGATGCGGTCGAGCAGTTCGCGCTTCTCGACGAGCAGGTCCTTGGCGCGCTGGTGGGCCTCCTCGATGATGCGCCGGATCTCGTCGTCGATCTGCCGCGCGATCTCCTCCGAGTAGTCGGCCTGCTGCTGGAACTCGCGGCCGAGGAAGGGCATCGACTGGTCGTGGCCGAGCGTCCGCGGACCGAGCTCTTCGCTCATGCCGTAGCGCATGATCATCTGCTTGGCCGTGCTGGTCGCCTTCTCGAGGTCGTTGGCGGCGCCGGTGGTGATCTCGCCGAAGACGACCTCCTCGGCGGCGCGGCCGCCGAGGGTCATGGAGAGCGTGTCCATGAGCTCCTGCTTGGTGGTCAGGAACTTGTCCTCGGACGGCAGCGAGATGGTGTAGCCGAGCGCCTGGCCGCGGCTGACCACGGAGATCTTGTGCACCGGGTCGGTGAACTCGAGGAAGTGGCCGACCAGGGCGTGGCCCATCTCGTGGTAGGCCGTGATCGCCTTCTCCTTCTCGCTGATGATGCGCGTCTTCTTCTCGGGACCGGCGAGCACGCGCATGATGCCCTCTTCGAGCTCCGTCATGGTGATGAGCTTCTTGCCGTGGCGGGCCGCGAGCAGCGCCGCCTCGTTGACGAGGTTGGCCAGGTCGGCGCCGGTGAAGCCCGGCGTCTGCGCGGCCAGCGCGTCCATGTCGATGTCCTTGTCGATCGGCTTGCCCCGCGAGTGCACCTCGAGGATCATCTTGCGGCCCGGGCGGTCCGGGCGGTCGACGACGATCTGCCGGTCGAAGCGGCCCGGGCGCAGCAGCGCCGGGTCGAGGATGTCGGGGCGGTTGGTGGCGGCGATGAGGATGATGTTGTCCTTCATCTCGAAGCCGTCCATCTCGACGAGCAGCTGGTTCAGCGTCTGCTCGCGCTCGTCGTGGCCGCCGCCGAGGCCGGCGCCGCGATGGCGGCCGACGGCGTCGATCTCGTCGACGAAGATGATGCACGGCGCGTTCTGCTTGGCCTGCTCGAACAGGTCGCGCACGCGCGAGGCGCCGACGCCGACGAACATCTCGACGAAGTCGGAGCCGCTGATGGAGAAGAACGGGACGCCCGCCTCGCCGGCCACGGCGCGCGCCAGCAGCGTCTTGCCGGTGCCGGGCGGGCCGTACAGCAGCACGCCCTTGGGGATGCGTGCGCCGAGCTGCTGGAACTTCTTGGGGTTCTCGAGGAACTCCTTGATCTCGTGCAGCTCCTCCACCGCCTCCTCGACGCCGGCGACGTCCTTGAAGGTGACCTTGGGCGAGTCGACGCTCACGCGCTTGGCGCGGCTCTTGCCGAAGCTCATGACCTTGGAGCCGCCGCCCTGCATCTGGTTCATGATGAAGAACCAGAACCCGATGATGAGCAGGATCGGCAGGATGGTGAACAGCGCGCTCGACCACCACGGCGACTTGGGGCTCGTGGCGTCGTAGGGGACGTTGTACTGGGCGAGGAAGGCGGTGGTCGCCGTGGGGTCAGTGTAGGCGACGGTGTACTGGGCCTGCTTGCCGGCCGAGTCCGGCTTGAGCGTGACCACCATGGTCTGGTCCTTGACGTTCATCACGACAGACTGGACCCTGCCGTTGATGACGTCGTTGGTGAAGCTCGGCTGGACGTCCTTGGCGGCCGGCGGAGAGACGGTCCCGTTGGCCACGGTCACCCGGGGGTCGCTTGCCTTGATCTGCGTCTGCAGCGCCTGAGGGTCGGTGATGCCGGTCACGTAGTACTGCTGGCCGAGCGTCTGCGTGACTTTTGCCGCGTCGGCCGCGGGGTCGATGATGACGTTCTTGACGACGGCGTTCTGCAGGTCGCTGGTGAGCACCTGTTGGGTGGCGACGAACGGCGCCGAGTAGATGGCTTTGGGCGTGTTGTTGGCCTTGTTCCCCGAGATGACCCACTCGATGAACATCGCCACGATGATGACGATGAGGATGGGGAACAGCGCGCTACGGATGAATCTGCTCACGGTGACCCTTCTGGACGGGTGCTGACACCCGGGCCGGTCCGATGCCTCGATGTGCCTGCAAATCGACCGTCCGCTGACGGTAACATACCCTCCTGACTACAGCAAAGAACCCGCCTGGTCGACGATGTCGGCGGCGGCTTCGGGGGTCAGGACCCCTATGTAGTCTAGCGTGCGGAAGCGGTCCGCGAGGTCGAGGCCGTATCCGACAACGAACTTGTCGGGGATCTCGAACCCGACGTAGCGGCAGGGGATCTCCGTGCGCCGCCGCGAGGGCTTGGTGAGCAGCGCACAGATCTCCAGCGACGCCGGCTTACGGCTGCGCAGGTTCTTGAGCAGGTAGCTCAGCGTAAGGCCCGAGTCGATGATGTCCTCGACGATGAGCACGTCCCTTCCGGCGATCTCCAGATCGAGGTCCTTGAGGATGCGCACCACGCCCGACGAGTCGGTCGACGAGCCGTAGCTCGAGACGGCCATGAAGTCGAGCGCCACCGGCACGTCGATGCGACGTGCAAGGTCGGCCATGAAGAAGACGGCGCCCTTGAGCACGCCGACGAGGAGGATCTCCCTGCCCTGGTAGTCACGCGTGATCTCGGCGGCCAACTCATCGACGCGGGACGCCAGCGCCGCACGGTCGACGAGCACCTCAGCGATCGGCACGTTCACGTTCCCTCCTGGACGACGTGCAGTGTGAGGACACTACTCTGGGCTACCCGGAAGGACTGCGCAACCCTGCCGAGCCCGCCGCCGACCCAGGCGGCGCGGCCGTCGACGTCGAGCAGCGGCGCCAGCGGGCGCCGCTCGGCGGGCACCCGCGCCGCCGCCAGGTAGCGGGCCATCGTGGTCTCGCCGCCCAGGCCCAGCGGGGCGAAGCGCTCGCCGGGGCGCGCGTGGCGCAGCGTCACGCGCCGCGGCGGGACCGTGAGGCCGACGAAGGCCGCCCCTGCGAGCGCCGCCTGCCGGTCGAAGGCCGCGCCCTCGCGCAGACGCAGGCGCCAAGCGCGGCCGCAGAACCCGGCCGTCAGGCCGGCGTCTCCGGCGGCCGCGAGAGCCGCCCCGTCCACGACCGCCGGCGCGCAGGCGTGGGCCGCGGCGACGGGCCGGATGCGCAGCGAGCCGCGGCCGCGCACCGCCTCCATGCCACGGCCGAGGCTCACCCTGCCGGCGTCGTCGTCGCGTGCCGCGAGGCGCAGAAGCGCCTCGACGAGTCGGCGCTCGACAAGCGCATCACCGCCCATCGCCTCGCGCAGGAGGTCGTGCAGGACGAGCGCACGCAGGGCGGGCGGCTCGGCGGCGAGCGCGGAGACGTCGACGGCCGCCAGGTCGCCCGGGCCCGGTGGCCTGACCACGCGCTCGCGCGCCCCGGCGCAGTCGGCGGCCAGCACGTCCGCCTCGGCCGCCGCCTGTTCCGCTGCCGCCGCGAGCGTTTCTGCGAGGCGCGGGTTCAGCGCCTCGAGCCGCGGCAGGACCTCGAGGCGCAGGACGTTGCGCGCGTAGAGCGGCGCGGCGTTGGTGACGTCCTCGCCGTACTCGATGCCGGCGGCGCGGCAGTACTCCCTGATCTCGACGGCCCCCAGGCTGAGCAGCGGCCGCGCCAGGTCCCCCTCCCGCGGCCGTATGCCGGCCAGGCCGCGCGGGGAAGCGTACTTCACCAGTCGATACAGGACCGTCTCCGCCTGATCATCGCGGTTGTGTGCGGTGACGATGACGTCATGGCCCTGGCGAGCGGCAAGCTCGCGCGCGAGCCCGTACCGCTGTTCGCGAGCTCGCGCCTGGAAGTCCCGGCCGGCAAGCCGCCCGCGGAGGCGCTCCACGTGCAGTTCCAGGCCGGCGTCCCGGCAGGCGCGCTCCACGATCCGCCGGTCGCGGTCGGAGTCGGCGCCGCGCAGGCCGTAGTCCACGTGCAGTGCGGCCGGCCGCAGGCCCAGGCCGAGCCGGCAGTCGGCGGCGCTCACCAGCGAGAGCAGCGCCATGGAGTCGGCGCCGCCGGACAGCAGGAGCAGGGGGCGCTCGCCCGGACGCAGCGCACCGGTCGCGGCGATCGCGTCGGCGACGCGGCGCTGGAGCCTGAGGCACGCGGCGGGCGGACGCGCCACGGTCGCCTCAGAACGAGACGACGCGGTCGCTACGCACGGTCGCCTCGGCGAGGTCGTGGATGGTGGCTACGCGCGCGTGCGCGACGAACTGGGCCTCGGTGAGCCCCCGAGTGGCGCAGCAGGTCCCGCAGCAGCTGACGTCGACGCCCTTCTCCAGCAGTCCGGCGAGCATCTGCTCCAGCGAGGCGTGCGCGCCCCGCGGGTCCTGGCCGGCCCTGGCCGCCCCGACCGCGTCGCCCAGGAGGAACACCTCCACGTGCTCGCCGCGCAAGGCCAGTGCGTCGGCGAGCCGGAACGCGTTGTAGGGGCCCTCGCTCCCGTAGGGTGCGGTGTTGACGACCAGCAGGACGGACATCTCGGCCTCCTCGGCGACTCGAACACGGGGATGCGACGAGCATAGCAGAGGGGCGGGTTCACCGAGGGATCGTCCACCGGCATGCTGATGAGCTGCATGAGCGTGAGCGCGAGGCCGATGGCCACTAAGAAAGGCGACCAGACGGGCGCCCAAGAAGGTGATGGTAGCGGGGGCAGGATTCGAACCTGCGACCTTCGGGTTATGAGCCCGACGAGCTACCGGACTGCTCCACCCCGCGACGTTGGACGACAGATTGTATACGTTCCAGAGGCTGAATGTAAAGTACCCGGCGGCGACCGCCCTCACGCGTGCAGTAAAGACCGGGCGAGATGTACCGATACTCTTCTGCGGACATGGTCTGGCCCGGGGCGACAGGCAAGCGGCAGGTGACACGCGCAGCGGTACTCGCGGCGGGCTCCTTCCTGTCCCTGCTCGCGCTCGGGCTCCTCGCCGTTGCGCTCCTCCCCGCCGCCTCTCCCGCGTCGCCCGCCTCCGTCGACGACCTGGAGGCGCAGGCGCGCGGCGTGCGCCGCGAGGTCGAGCGTCTCGACCACCGCGCCGAGGTGCTCACCGAGAAGTACAACGTCGCGCGCGCGGCGCTCGACGCCGTCAACATCCGCCTCCAGGAGGCGCGCGGCGACCTCGGGCGCGCGCAGATCCAGCTCGACGCCGCGCAGGCGCAGCGCGGCGAGCGGCTCGCGGCAATGTACAAGAGCGACGGCTACGGCGTGCTCGACGTCATCTTCAACCTGAGCGACATCGGCGAGGCCGACACGCAGCTCGGCTACTTCCGCTCCATCGACGAGGCCGACCAGCACACCGTGACCCGGATCGCCGACATGGAGCGGCAGATCCAGACGCTGGCGCTGCAGATCGACCAGGACCGGGCCGACGCGCTGGAGCGCGAGATGGGCTTGCGCGAGCAGCAGGCGGCCATCGAGGACGAGCTCGCGGCGCGCGAGACGCTCCTCGCCGACCTCGACGCACGGGTCAAGAAGCTCCTTGCGCAGCAGGCGCAGCTGGACGCGGAGGCCTCGGCGCGCCTCGCCAAGGCGGCCGGCGTCGACCTCGCGAGCGTCTCCGGCACGCCGGTGCAGATCGCCGTCGTCAAGGAGACGATGAAATACCTCGGCATCCCCTACGTGTGGGCCGGGGCAACGCCCTCGGGCGGCTTCGACTGCTCGGGCCTCGTCCTCTACGTCTACGCCAGGTTCGGGATGCAGTTCCCGCACGGGGCCACGATGCAGGCGCACATGGGTGACCCCGTTTCGCTGGCGCAGGCCCAACCGGCCGACCTGGTCTTCTTCGGGTACCCGGCCTTCTACCACCACGTCGGCATCTACATCGGGAACGGGCTGTTCATCGAGGCGCCGCACACCGGCGACGTCGTCAAGGTGAGTCGGCTGGCCGGCCGCGGCTGCTCGCTCATCTGCCGGTATCCCATCACGCTGCCCTGACCGCACGGCGGCGTCGTACTGTCACCGTCCGGCCCGACGGGGTAGACTGCGCTCATGCCTTGGCAAGCACTGCTCATCATCGCCCTCGCCAGCCTGGCGGTCATCGTCGGCTCGCTCGCCTACGTCGGGCTCAAGGGATGGCGCCTCGCCAAACACGGCATGGCCGTCTCGAAGCGCATCACGCCGCTGGCCGACGAGCTGAGCCGCAGGGCCGACGAGATCGCCGCCGCGGCGCAGCGCCTCTCCGCCGACGGCACATCGCTCACGGTGAGCATCGCGAAGCTGCAGGTCTCTCTGGCCAGGCTGCAGGTCATCTCGATCACCATCAGTGAAGCGATGGAGCCGTTCCTCCTCCTCACAGGGTGGCTGTCCGGCGACCGCGGCTATAGCGACTGGCGCCGCTGGAGCCGCGAGCACACGCGCTGAGCGACCACGTCGTCTGAGCGCGGACGGGCCCGGGACCCTCTCGGCGAGAGTCCCGGGCCCGTCCGTACGTGCCGCTCAGCTCACTGCTCGAGCGGCGGCAGCTCCCCCCAGCCACGGATCTTGTAGTAGTCCTGGAGCATGGAGGACATCTCCTCCTGTGGGAAGGTGAGCCCCTCCTCATCCTCCATCGGCTTCTCGGTGACCCAGTCCGGCAGCTTCTCCGACTCCCGGCCGATACCCCGCACCGCGTTGAACTCGTGCGTCATGGTGATGATGCGGTTGGCGATGCCGTGCAGGTCGTCCTCGGTGTAGTCCGTGCCGATCACGGCGTTCACGACGGCGGTGATGTACGGCCACTGCACCATGTCGCGGTAGAAGCGGCAGTAGACGAGTGTGTCCATGATCGTGAGCCGGTCTTCCCAGTCGCAGTAGATCGCCGCCTTGCCCTCTATCTCGCCGTACGGCGTGACTCCGAGGAGCTCGGGCTTGTACATGGTGGCGCGCAAATGGCAGGCGCCGCGAGGCGTGGTGGCGAAGCCGAGGCCCATGCCCTTCATCTTGCGCGGCTCGTAGCCGGCCGGCGCCATGCCCTTGGCGTGCACGGCCACGTCCTCGAGGCCGTACTCTCTGGCGACGGCAAGGAGGCCCTCGGCCCAGAGGTCGCCGATGCCCTCGCGCAGGCAGAGCTTCTCGAGGAAGGCGCCGACGCCGACGGGGTCGTTCCAGGTGAGCTTCTCGTCGATGAGGCCGCGCTCGGCGCACTCGATGGCGAGGGCGCACAGGTTGCCGGCGTCCATGGTGTCGACGCCGAGGCGGTCGCAGACGTCGTTGAGCCACATGATCTCCGCGAAGTCGTCGATCTCGCAGAGGCCGCCGAAGACGTAGGCGGTCTCGTACTCGGGACCCTCGACCACGAGTCCTTCGTGGCGCCCCTTGAACACCGTGTTGCGCTTGACGCACTTGAACACGCAGGGCGGACACGTCTGATTCACGGTGCCGTGCTCGGCGAGCATGGTCTCGACGGTGATGCGCTCGAAGTTCTCCAGCGTGCCCTTGCGCCAGTAGCGCGTGGGGAACGCGTTGGCGCCGTTCATGATGCGCACCATGTTCAGGGTGCCGCCGCGCTGGTACGCCGCCACACCGGCGTCGTCCTTAGTGCGCTCGATGAGGTCGCGCACGACGGCCTTGAAGTCGTCCGGACGCGCGACCTCGACCTTCTTCTCGCCGTGCCAGACGATGCCCTTGAGGTTCTTGGAGCCGTACACCGCGCCGGGGCCGCCGCGGCCGAGCTGGTGCCAGTAGTTGTTGTTGACGCAGGCGAAGCGGACCAGCTTCTCGCCGGCCTGGCCGATGACGCAGGCCTGGGCCTTGTTGTGCGGAGTGCGGGCGAGGATCTCGTCCTCGGCCTTGAAGGCGTCCATGCCCCACAGGTCGGAGGCGTCGTGGAACGCCGCGCCCTCCTCGCTGATCTCCAGGTAGACCGGCGCGTCCGCCTTGCCCTCGACGATCACGACCTTGTAGCCGGTGCGCGCGAACTGCGGCGTGAGGTTGCCGCCGGAGTAGCACTCGCCGTAGCCGCCGGTGAGCGGCGAGGCGAAGTAGAGGGCGTACCGGTTGCTGCCGAGCATCGTGGTGCCGCCCATGGGGCCGACGACGAAGATGAGCTTGTTGCCCGGGCCCAATGGGTCGACCTCGGGAGCGACCTCTTCGCAGAGATAGTGGGTGCCGATGCCCTTCGCGCCGATGAGCTCCTTGATGAGCTGCGGCGGCACGGTCTCTTCTGAGGTGGTACGTGTGGTGAGGTCGATGCGTAGAAGATCGCCCATTCATGCTCCTGTTCAGCCGTGAAAGCCGCATCCCGGCTCTCCTTCCGCGGCGGGGTGCGCGCGCCCCGAACGGAAGGAGCCGCGCCCGGACCTTGCGTCCGGACGCGGCTCCATTCTGCCAGCTGCGCTCCGCGGCGGCTACTGCCGCGGCGGAGCCGATTCAGTGCCTACGCGAGCACTTTGTCCAGCGGCGTGTACTTCATCTTGTGAGCCTCGGCCACCGACGGGATGGTGAGCTTGCCACGGTAGACGTTGACGCCCAGAGCGAGGGCGGCGTCGTCCTTGACGGCCTGCTCGAAGCCCTTGTTGGCGATCGCGAGGCCGTAGGGAAGCGTCGCGCCGGCCAGCGCCATCGTGGACGTGCGGGCCACGGCGCCCGGCATGTTGGCGACGCAGTAGTGGATCACGCCGTCGACCACATACGTGGGATCGGTGTGCGTGGTGGGCTTGGAGGTCTCGAAGCAACCGCCCTGGTCGATGGCGACGTCGACGAGCACCGAACCGGGCTGCATCTTCTTGAGCTGGCTCTTCTTGATGAGATGCGGAGCCTGGGCGCCGCCGGGGAGGAGTACGCCCCCGACGACGATGTCGGCGTCGGCGATCTCCTGCTCGATGGCGGCGGCGGTGGAGAGCACGGTCTCGACGGCGCCGCCGAAGACGTCATCGAGGTAGGTGAGGCGAGGAGCGTAGCTGTCCATGATGATCGTGCGCGCGCCCATACCCACGGCGACCTTGGCGGCGTTGGTGCCCACGGTGCCGCCGCCGATGACGACGACCTTGGCCTTCGGTACGCCGGTCACGCCGCCGAGCAGCACGCCGCGGCCGCCGTTGTTCTTCTGAAGGTGCGTGGCGCCGGCCTGGATGGCCAGCTTGCCGGCGACCTCGCTCATCGGGAAGAGGAGCGGATGGGCGCCGTTGGTGAGCTCGACCGTCTCGAACGCGATGCCGCGGATATCGGCCTTGAGCATGCCCTTGGTGAGGTCCTTGGCATACGCGGCGGCCAGGTGCAGGTACGTGTAGAGGATCTGGCCTGGCTTGAACATCGGCCACTCTTCCGGGAGCGGCTCCTTGACCTTGTAGATCATGTCGGCCTTGGCGAAGACGTCCTTTACCGGAGCGAGGGTCGCGCCCGCGGCCTTGTACTCCTTGTCGCTGAAGCCCGAGCCGACGCCGGCGCCGGCTTCGACGATGACCGTATGACCGGCGCTCACGAAGTCCTTGACGCCGTTCGGCGTCATGCCGACACGGTACTCCTCGTTCTTGATCTCCTTAGGACAACCGACGATCATGACTCCTCCTCGCTCCATCCCATGGTTGGGTTCAAAACTCGGATGTGCACACGACTGTGCACGATTCGGCAGTCTACCAACAACGGAGCGCGCAGAAAACCCCAAAACGCAAGAAAAGCGCCCACTACTGAACGGGCCATATGAACACTCGATGCCTTCTGACGTTTCTCCTTGTTCTATTGAGCGATATCCCTATATCACCAGGTGCCGCGCGGAGCGGCGGGGGTGTCCGGCCGAGGGTCTGGACCATACCAGCGCGGGTCCTATATCGTGGGGCCACGTCACAGGAGGAGGTGCGGGCACATGACCGATCCGAGGGGCGTCCACCAGAGCGTGGCGGCGATCGCCGCGCGGCTGGGCGGCGCCGTCGGGGTCGCCGCCCGCAACCTGGCGAGCGGCGCAGAGGTCCACATCGGCGCCGACGAGCCCTTCCCCCTGGCGAGCTGCTTCAAGATCCCCGTCATGGTCGAGGTCATGCGGCAGGTCGACGCCGGCGCGTTGCGGCTGGAGGACCGGCTCACGCTGACCGAGGCGGACAAGAGCCCCGGCAGCACGCTCATGCACTGCCATCAGGGCCTGTGCCCGAGCGTGCGTGACCTCCTCTACCTGATGATCACCCTGAGCGACAACACCGCGACGGACATGCTCTGGCGGCTCGTCGGACTGGGGTCGGTGAACGAGACAATGCGCAGGCTGGGCCTGGAGACGATCGACTGCTTCATGCCCAACCGCGAGTTCTTCCTGATCGAGGCCGGCGCGGGCGAGGAGTGGGCCGGGCTCAGCGGCGCGGAGACCGTCGCCCGCTGGCGGGAGATCGAGGCGCGCGGGGACTGCGAAGACGCGTTCCGTCGCGTCCTCGAGGAGAACGCGCGCCTCAGCGGCGCCGGGTTCCAGCACCTCTACGAGCGCCGCTGGGGGCGCGACGAGTCGCTCGGCTATGAGGACTCGTTCGCCGTCGAGCAGGCGCTCGACAACATGGGCTCGCCGCGCGACATGGCCGAACTCCTCGCGATGGTCGCGCAGAGCCGCTGCGCCTCCGCGCCGTCCTGCCGGCTCATGATCGAGGTGATGGCACACCAGGAGTGGCGCCAGAAGATCCCGGCCGGCCTCCCCGAAGGCGTGTTCGTGGCCAACAAGACCGGCGGCGTCAGCGGCACCAGCAACGACGCCGCGATCGTCTGCACGCCCGCGGGGGCACCTATGGTCATGGTCGTCTTCTGGAAGGGCCTGGACCACCAGGCGAAGGGGCGGGCCGACGCAGCCATCGCCGAGATCGCCGCCGTGCTGTACGAGCATGTCGGGAAGCCGGCGTGAAGGTCGCCGGCGCCAACGTGCTCGTCGTCGGCGGCGTGCGCCGCTTGGGGCGCGCCATAGCGCTGGACCTGGCCGGCCACGGCGCCGCCGTGGCCGTTTCCACGCGCGCACACACGCACACTGCCGACGATCAGGTCGCCGCGCTGACCGCGGCGGGCGCGCCGTCCGCCGCGTGGGTCGAAGGCGACGCGCGCCGCGCCGCCGGCGCGGCGAGCCTTGTGGCTGCGGCCGAGACGGCGCTGGGCGGGCTCGACGCGCTCGTGTACGCGGCCAGCGGCCCGTTCGTGCCTCAGCCACCGCAGGCGATCGACGAGGCGGCGTGGGACGCCTCCATGGACACGATCGCCAAGGGCTTCTTCTTCAGCGCCTGCGCCGCGCACGACAGGCTCTCACCGGGCGGGGCGATCGTCGCCATCACCGACTACCTCGGACTGCAGCCGTGGGCGATGTTCGCCGCGCACGGCGCCGCAAAGGCGGCCGAGATCCACCTGGTCAAGGAGCTCGCGCGCGCGTGGGCGCCCGACGGCGTGCGCGTCTGCGGCGTCGCGCCCGGCCCGGTGGACCTCGACGACGACCAGCACCGGGCCGCGACCCTCCGCGCCGCGGCCCGGGTGGCGACGGAGCGGCTCGTCGCGCCCGCCGACATCGGCGCGGCCGTGCGCTTCTGCCTGGAGACGGTCGGCGTGACCGGCGTCAACGTCTGCGTCGACAACGGCTCGCTGGTCATGTCGTGAGGTGAGCCGCTCCGGACGGGCGCGGCGGGGGTCGACGCGGCTGCGCCGGCCGGGGCGTCAGGCGGGCGCCGGCTTGCCCTTCTTGGACTGGTCGATGAGCTCCTTGGCCTTGAGCGCCAGCCAGAACTCCATGCGGTCCTGCGACTGGTTGAGATCGCGGCCGGTGATCTCCTCGACGCGCTTCATGCGGTACCGCAGCGTGTGGCGGTGCACGTACAGTTTCTCGGCGGCGTCGCCCCAGTGGCCGTTGGCCTCCAGGAAGAAGGCAAGGCTCTTGACCAGGTCGCTCGAGTTCTGCTCGTCGTACTCCTGGAGCTTGCCGAGGACGCTGTCGTTAGAAAGACCTCGAGCGACAGCGTGTCCTGCAGGCCGAGCAGCAGTCCGTAGGAGCCGAGGTCGTCGAAGCTGGCGATGACGCGCGGCTCACCCTTGAGCTTGCGGATCTTGATCGCGTAGCTCGCCTCGTAGTAGCTCTGGCGGAGGTCGATGAGCTGCCGGTGCGGCCGGCCGATGCCGATGGAGACGGAGATCTCCGGCAGCATCTCGGCGATCACGGCCTGGAGCTCCCCGGCCAGCCGAATGATCTCCTTGGCGTCCGTCTTGCCGGGCTGCACCAGGACGACGACGGAGTCGCTGCGCGACGCGCTGATGCCGAGCAGGTCGTGCCGCGCCATGAACTCGTCGACGCTCCAGTGCAGGCGCTCCTTGACGTCCTGGGCGGCGGCCTCGGTGCGCTCCGCCGCCTCGTCCCCGTCCTGCGCGTCGATGTCGACGAGCACGATGAGGTGCGGCGACTCGCGGCTCGAGCCCG
This sequence comes from uncultured Thermoleophilia bacterium, assembly GCA_963784975.1. Classification (GTDB taxonomy): domain Bacteria; phylum Actinomycetota; class Thermoleophilia; order UBA2241; family UBA2241; genus CAIXSE01. The sequence goes on from CAWAUK010000057.1 coordinate 29,566, forward strand.
AAGAACGCGAGCCGCCGGGCGATCTCCTCCTCGTAGAGGTCGCTGGCGATGAGCTCGTCGAAGAAGTCGCCGGCGAGGCGCTTCTCGGTCTCGGCCACGGCCTTCTTCTTGACCAGCTCCAGCGCCGTCACCGTGACGACGTTGTGCAGGATGATGCGGTCGTACTCGCTGAAGTCGCCACTGTCCTTGACGACGGCGAGGAACGCGCCGATGCGGTGTGACGCGACCACCGGGTAGACCTGCACGCCCGACCCGACGCCCTCCATGCTGAGCGCGAAGTTCTGGCGGTCGGCGCGGCGGTCGCTGATCATGCGCCACAGGTCGTGCGATCAGCTCGGCGCCCAGGTGGCGGCGGTAGGCCGCCTCGCACAGCACCACGCCGTGGAAGTCGAAGAGCACGGCTGAGCAGCCGACGAGGGCCGAGAGTGTGGAGAGGATCGCCTCGAGGCCCTTTCCTCCAGCACGATCTTGGTGAGCTTCTCGTGCACGGCGCAGGCTTCGCTGCAGCAGCGAGTACTGCTCGTTGACGATCTTGGAGGCGACGGCCTCGGTGATGGCGAGGAACGGCACGTGGTAGGGGACCTCGAACAGTGGGAAGCCGTACTCCTCGGCGACCGCGACGATCCCCGGCGGCACCTTGTCGAAGCTGAAGCCGGTGCCGAAACCGAGGCCCGAGATGTTGTGGTCGATGAGGCGCTTGATCTGCGCCACCTGCTGCTGCTCGTCGCCGACGAAGCTGTAGCCTGTGGTGAGGAGCAACTCGCCGCCCTTGAGCCACTTCGTGGGGTCGGGGACCTCGGGGTGATGTGGACCCACCGGACCGGGTTGCTCGTGGACTTGTGCCCGGCGAGCAGGCGCAGGTTCAGCTCGGGGATCTCGAGGATATCCTGTACGGTGATCATCGCCGGGATTCTACACGATGTCCTAGTACAGCGCGAGAGTGCGCCACGTCAGGAAGTGGGAGGGTTTGTACGTTCTGGCGCGGGCGGCGCGGCGGCAGCGCCGCTACCGGCGCCGCAGCACCTGCCCGGGAAGTTCGGAGGTGGTCACGCCCTCCTCGAGCACGGGCACGCCGTTCACCAGCACCCAATCGATGCCCTCGGGCGCCGCGTGCGGGATGTTCTCGAAGGGGAACGTATGCGGGTAGAGGTTCGTCGCCCGGTCGCGCACGCGGTCCAGGTCGAAGACGACCAGGTCGGCCTTGAGACCGGGGCGCAGGGCGCCCCGGTCGAAGAGGCGGAAGCGCTGCGCCGGGAAGGAGGTCATCTTGCGGATGGCCTCCTCGAGGCGCAGCACCGGCTCGTCGCGCACGTAGCGCTCGAGCACGCCCGGGTACTCACCGTAGCTGCACGGCCAGTACAGCGACGGGTCGTCGAGCTCGTCCGGCGGCGCCATGACCAGCCCGTCGGACGAGATCATCGCCAGCGGGCTCTGCAGCAGGGCGCGGATGTTCTTCTCCTCGATGTAGTCGAAGAGGCCGATGATGTCGTCGTCCTCCTCGACGATGAGGTCGAGGAAGGTGTCGAAGCCGTCCGCGCCCCGCTCGGCGGCGATGTCGGCGACGGAGCGGCCGCGCAGCTCCGGGTGGCGGCCGGCGTGAAAGACAGCCACCCGGTCGAAGCGCCCATGACGGACCACGCCGGCGTAGCCCGCGCCGGGCAGCGCGTCCTCGAGGACCTCCCGGCGCAGCGGGGCGCGCGCCTCGGGGTCAGAGAGCGGGCGATGAGCGCCTCGTGGCCGAGGTCCAGGACCGGCTGCGGCAGCGCCCGGGAGAACCGCGGCGCCAGGTCCGTGTGCACGTCGTTGTCGGTGGTGGCGTCGAGCCCGCCACGGCGCGCCTCCTCGATCAGCGCGAGGTTGGCCGGCGCGTCGTCGGGGGCGCCCCACTTGGGCGCGTTGTGCGAGACCTCGACGGGGCAGCCGGCGGCGCGCCCTAGCTCGAGCGCCTCGGTGACGGCGGCGAGGATGGTCTCGCGCTCGCCGCGCACGTGAGAGGTGTAGATGCCCTGGTGGCGGGCGACCACCCTGCACAGCCGCAGGAGCTCGTCCGTGCTCGCGTAGCAGCCAGGCGGGTAGACGAGCCCGCTGGACATGCCGTGCGCGCCCGCGCGCATAGCGGCGTCGAGCAGGCGCTCCATGCGCGCGAGTTCGCGCTCGGTGACGGCCCGCGCGGCGAACCCGACGACGGCGAGCCGCAGCGCCCCGTGGCCGACGAGCGGCGCGATGTTGATCGCGTGTCCGCCGCGCCGAAGCGCCGCGAGGTACTGGCCGAAGGTGCGCCAGTCCCAGGTCACCGCGTCCAGCCCCCAGGCGAAGTGCGCCCAGTTCCGGATGGCGTCGTCGCGGTGCGCCGCCGTGAGCGGCGCCGCCGACATGCCGCAGTTGCCGGTGACGTGCGTGGTGACGCCCTGGCGGACCGCCGTCTCGGCGCCAGGATGCACCAGGACCCCGAGGTCCGAGTGCGTGTGCGGGTCGATGAAGCCGGGCGTGACGTAGCGGTCGGCGGCGTCGACGACGCGCCGGCCGCGCAGCGTCCCCGGCGCGCCGATCGCCGCCACGCGGTCGCCGCGCACGGCGACGTCGCCACGGTACCAGGGGTTGCCGCAGCCGTCGACGACGCGCCCGCCCTCGATCACGAGGTCGTGGACGGGGAGCGGTGTCACTCCGATGCCCCGCTCGATGGCTTGCCCGCGGCCGCCATTCACGCCTCCCCCATCTCGAAGACCTGGTACGGGTTCTCGCAGGGCGGGCCGGCGCAGGCGTACACACGGCGCTCGTCGAGGTCGCAGATGATGCTGCCGACGGTCATGCCCTGGTCGGCCGGCGCCTCGTCCGGCTCCGGGTGGCCGCAGATGCACTCGTTGAGCGAGGGCTCGTGGGTGCGCAGTACCCGGGCGACGAGGTCCACCGGGTCCTCGCCGGCGGCGACCCCCTCGCCGAGCAGTCGCTCCGCGGTCGAGAGCCGGTCCGACCGACTCCCCGCCGGCGTAACCCTCGTATGGTCGCATCGCCGGCGAGGCGTAGTGGTTCGAATGCGCCATGAACCCGGCGGCGGTGTGGTCCATGAGGGCGTGCGCGGTGGCCGACGTCTCCAGATCCCAGAGCCGGCCGGCCGTGTCGGCCAAGAACTGGTTTGTGCCGCGGGCGCGGGCGGCGAGCAGCCCCCGGTCCCGGGCTTCTTCGAGCGTCCGCGCCTCCAGCGTCGCCCGGCGCACGAACACGTTGGGAACGCCGAGGCGGTTGTCGGTGGAGTGCACGGAGTTGCTCACGTTGCCGATCCCGTGGCTGTTCATGCCCAGCATCAGCAGGTACGGCGCTCCGGCGAGGCCCATGATGCGGGTGCCGTCCGGACCGGTAAGGTCGAAGAGCACGTTGTTGACCGCGTCGATGACGTACCAGTCCATGTTGTGCCCCACTATGTGGCGGTCCCCGGCGACGACGGCCACAGCGGTGCAGTGGTCGCCGGAGCGGGGCGAGCCGGGTGGCCGTGCCGCGACCGGCTCGTCCGACGTGAACTCCTCGCCGCAGTTCAGGACCAGCAGGCGAGAGAAGGGCACCCGCGCGCCCTCGGCCAGGCCCTCGAGCTCCTCGACGTGACCCGGCAGCCAGCGGCGCGCCTGCTCGGCGTAGGCGAGCGCCTGGCGCTCGGCCACGTCGAACGTCAGGCGGCCGCTCGTCATGGACGTGAAGTTCTCGCGGAAGAAGTCGACCGAGGCCAGGACCTGCTCACGCGCCGCCTCACCGACGGCGCGGCCGAGCTCGCGTCCGGTCGCGCCCCTCGCCTGCACGTGGACGAACGGGATGCCCATGCGGTCAGTCTACAGCCCGAGCACGCGGCGCGGATCGGGATAGGCGGTCACCCCGAGCTCCGAGGCGCAGCGCGCGATCAGAGCGACGAGCTCGGCGAGGATGTCGTCCGGCAAGCCGACGGGCTCGCGGTCGGCCAGCTCGGCGACCCGGTCCGTGGCGAGGTCGACGAGTCCGCGCCCGACCAGACGCGAGCCAGTCGCCGAGGCCGCCGCGATAGCTGAGCAACGGGCTGACGAACTCACTGCGGATGTAGCGGCGGGTGTGCTTCGTGCCGAGGAACCCGCGCCCGGACAGCGCGCCGTCGACCATCGCGTCGACGTCGAGCGCGTCGACGTCCAGGGCCGCGGCGCGAGCGCGTACCGCACGTTGTTCAGCACCTCGTCGTCGATGACCAGCACCTCGAGGCAGCTGGCCACGCCGGCCTGGATCTCGCCGACGCCGGAGAGCAGGCGCGGCTTCGGCGCAAGACCAAGCAGCGCGTTGACGGAGCGCTCGTAGCCGAACTGCGCGTCGACGACCTTGCTGTCGCTGCAGGGGCCGTAGCAGTCGCAGGCCAGGCCGCAGCGGCGGGCGAGGAGCACGGCCGCCGCCGAGGCGACGCCGGTCTCCGGCGTGCCGCTCACCACGACGCCGCTGCGCGGGTCCACGGCGCTCAGGCGCGGCCCGGTGATGTCGACCGGCGTCCCGGCAGGCGGCGGCCTGGGTGAGCACCACGCCGGCCAGCACCTCGGCGTGCTGCTGCGCGAGCGCCGCCGACGCGCCCGGGCGCCGTGGTGGCGGCGGCCGGGCACGGCAGGATCTCGACGGCCACGCCGCCGCGGCGGACCTGCTCCACCAGAGCGTCGGAGACGTCGCCGCCGAGGATCAGCGGGCTCACCGGCAAGGCGAGGTCGATCGGATACACGCCGTCCGTCCCGTCGGCGCCGGTGACCGCCCTCGCCATCTCCTGCAGATACTGGCCCTCGAACGGATAGGAGATGCCGGGGCCGCCGATGGCCTTGTCCGTCTCGTGCGCGAGGATCAGGTACGAGTACAGCGGC
>CAWAUK010000058.1:0-13283 GCA_963784975.1 uncultured Thermoleophilia bacterium
GGCTGGCGCTCGAGCAGGCTCGCGACCACCGACTTGTTCGCCCGCGGCAGCAGCGGCGGCGTGACGCGCATGCCCTGCTCGGCGAGCGCCGCCTGCAGCTGCGGGTAAGTGACGCCCGGCTCGATGACGACCATGCGGTTGCGCCGGTCGATGCGCAGGATCCTGTCCAGCCGGCGCAGATCGAGCATCACCGCGCCGGGCACGCTCGGCACGGTGTCACCGTGGAAGTGCGGGCCACCGGAGCTGACCGGCACCAGCGGCGTCGCCGTCTCGTTGGCCCAGGCGACGACACGCTGGACCTCCTCCGCCGTTCCCGGCCGAGCGATGGCTACGGGGCGGCGTGCAGGCGCGTCGCTGTGATCGAGCGCGTAGTCGTCGAGCAAGGCGCCATCGTCCTGAACTTGCCCGGCGCCGACGATGGCGGCGAGTCGGGCTGTCATCTGCTGCATTTGCCATGCCTCTTTTCCGTCAGTCTTCGAGGACGTGAAGCCTCGCGCGTCGAGGGCGATAGCGCCGTCCGAAAAGCGCATCCGGACCGATGCCGCTTCGCGAAGGTCATCCGCCCCTGGAAAGATCGACGAGCGGCCGGTACGAGACCAGACGACGAGTGCCTGCGCCTCAGATCCCCTTGGACGAGGATCTCCGCCGACGACGGATGCGCCGCGGCGCGTGGGGCTCGTCGTCGGAAGGGCAGGGGTGACTCTCGGCCCCCGACCGTGCCCAGCATGACCTGAAATCGTCCCACAATACGGGCACAGCACCTATCATGCGGGCATGATACAGTAGGGATCATATCTGTCAAGACCGGCCTGGAGGGGCGTGTCATGGCAACCAAGACCAACTCCGGTAGCACCGAGACCGGCGTCCAAGTCATCGCCAGAGCAGGAGAGATCTTGCGGCTGCTGGCGCAATCGGACCAGGGCACGAGCCTGCGCATGCTCGCAGTGGCCACGGGCCTGCCCCGGTCCACCGTGCATCGCATCGTCGTCGCCCTGGCCAGCGAACATCTCGTGGTCTGGGACCCGGAGCGGGGCGTCGCTGACCTGGGGCTAGGCCTCGTGTCCCTCGCGCTCGCGCGACGGCAGCGACTCCGTGACGCGGTCCGACCCCACCTCGAGTCACTGGTGCGGCGCACGAACGAGACAGCGGACCTGGCCGTCCTGCGCGGCGACACTGCGGTCATCGTCGACCAGGTGATGGCACACCGTCTGCTCGTCGTGTCAGCGATCGGCGCCCCGCTGCCGGTGCACGCCACTGCCTGCGGCAAAGCGCTGCTGGCAGGACTCACGCCGGAAGAGGCAGAGCACGTGCTTCCGCAGAAGCTCAAGTCATACACGCCCAACACCATCACCGATCGCGGCATGATCCTCGAGCAGATCGCGGAGGTTCGGGCGAGTGGCCTTGCCTGGGACCACGACGAGCACACCATGGGCGTCTCGGGGGTCGCGGGGACGATCCACGACGTCTGGGGCGAAACGGCCGTCATCACCATCCCGGTGCCCTCGTTGCGCTTCGGCGGTCGCGAGTCCGAACTGGGGCACGCCCTTCAAGCCGCGTGCGAGCGGTTCAATGGAGCCGCCGCCGTGTGACCCTGCGACCTTGAGCGGTGGGCGCAGGGCGCCCCTGCGCAAGGCCCTCAGGGAGCGCTGTGACGAGGTCACGACCGCGACGTCCACGAACACCGGGCCGCCCGTCGTGCAGTTCGTTAGGCGTCTCATCTCGCCCACTCGTGACCACTCCTCGGTACTCAAGGGATCGCAGGGTGCCCCGTGTCGGGGTGCCCGCGCGCGCATGCCGCAGCTGCCCTTCCCCATCATGTTCTCGAGCCCGCGCGGGCGATGCTCGGGCGTGTCGTCGTCTCAGACCTGCGCGCCGTACCTCTTTCCGGCCTCGATCATGGCGCGCACGCATTCCGGCTTGGCCTCGTCGGTCACGACGCCGGGGGCCAGCAGGTAGCCTCCGTCAGCGGCCACATCGGCGATCAAGCGCTTTACGTAGTCTTCGACGTCCGCCGGTGTGCCGGCGATAAGAAGGCCGCCCGGCACATTGCCCGCGAAGCACTGGAAGCCGCCGAGGTGCCGCTTCACCTCTTTCATGTCCGTGGCGTCGAACAGCCAGACCGTGCGACCGCGCGGAATGTCCGACTCCGCGATCGCCTGCAGGCGCGAGCCGAAGCCGCCCTCCGCGAACAGCCAGACCACGAGACCTTCGTCGATCAGCCCCTTGATCACAGCCTTCAGCGTCGGCCAGTAGAACTTGTGGAAGTCGTCGTCCGAGAGGAACCCGTCGGCGCCCTTGTGGAGCGGCATGAACACGATCGGTACCTTGGTGAAATCGCACCCCCGGCGACCCTGATCGATCGCCAGCGGCACCAGGCGCTCGCAGGCCTCGAGGACTTTCTCGGGCCGTCGGAATTTGTCGAGCATGATGCCTCGCGTGCCACGCAGCGTGTCGCCCAGGATGTCGTAAGGAGCCTTCGCCGTGCCCCCGAAGAACCCCGGGCGACCGTAGGCGGCCGCCACCTGGGCATCCACAGCCCCGGGGCCCATGAGCCATCTGCCGGCCGCTTCGCCTGCCTTCGCCAGCTTCTCGAACATTTGCTGCATCGGCGGCAGGCTGAACGGGAAGAACGTCGGCACGTTGATCGGCGGCTCCCAGATGTCGGTGAAGGGCGACAGAATGCTCCACGGCTCAAACGCACCGAAGATACGCGGTAGGTAGACGCGCTGCCAGTAGTCCGAGGGGTCACGCAGAAGCAGATCGTACTCGTCGGCCTTCATCCACTCCTTCTCGTTGTACTGGAAGGGGGCATCGTCGTCGGTGCCGTGGCCTGGCCAGCTCACCAGCTTGAGATCGAGGATGTCGTACATCTCACCCGGGAAGACCCCGGCGAACGTGGAGAAGGCCCCGTCGAAATCGAAGTCGGCGTTGACCTTGAGGTACGCGTCCTGCGCCTTCGGATAATCGTAGTAGAGCTCACGCGCAGTGAGTCCGGAGTACTGCGCGGCGAAGAACCCACCCATCGGGAACACCGGTACGCGCTTGGGCTTGCGCAGTTCGATGGCGTCGCGCAGCATCTGCACCCGCCCACGCCACGCCTCGCGCACCTCGTCAGAGACGAACGGGATGTCGGCTTCGATCGCAAACCAGGCATTCATGCGCTCTTCGTAGCGCTGGTCCGGGGTGAGCTCGTCCCAGTTCTCGGTGAACACCTCAGGCACCTCCCAGCCAAGTCTTGGCGAGCTCGACGGCCTCGACCGCGTCCCTGCCGAAGCCGTCGGCCCCGGTAAAGGCGACGATCTGCTCTGTGACGGGCGCACCACCGATCATGATGCGCGTACCGTCGAGACCAGCCTCACGCGCTGCGGCGACCGTGCGCTTCATCGCGTCGATCGCGTTCGTGAGCAGGCAGCTCATGGCGATGATGCCGGCGTCCCTTTCGCGCACCGCCTCGATGAACCGCTGCACCTTGACGTCGACCCCAAGGTCGACGACCTCGAAGCCTGCTATGTCGAGCATGGTGGCGACGATGTCCTTGCCGATGTCGTGGATGTCGCCCTCGACCGTGCCGAGGACCACCACGCCGAGAGTGCCGCTGCCGGGAGAGTTCGCCAGGTGCGGCCGCAGTCTGGCCGAGATCTCTTGCATGATCTCGCCCGCCATGATGAGCTCGGGGATGAAGGCCTCACCGCAGGCGAACTGCTCCCCGATCACCTCCATCGCTCTCTTGCTGTCGTCGAGGATGCCGATCGGGTCGGCGCCTGCGCCAAGAAGGCGGTCGACGATCGCGAGCGCATCGTCTTCTCGCAGCTCAACGACTGCGTTCGTGAGTTCGTCTGTCACGGCTCCTCCTAAGGTGTTGGGTTCTCGATCTGTGCCGGGCCCAGACCGTCTGATGTTCTGCTCGACTCTCTCCACGCTGAGCGACCGTCTCGCGGCCTCGCCGCACGGCACTCCCGAAAGGGCGGCCCCGGCCTCGAGGTATCCGTCATGAGCGAAGCGCTTTTCGGGGATTCAGCCCGTAGTGCTGTCCTCGCCGGGCGCCCCCAGGCTGGACGTACCCAGCGCCACGGGGGGCGTCGGCACCGCGCAGTCGCTCGCTGTGGTGACGGTGCTCGCTCGCCGGCTGCTGGCGCGGCTGCCCATGACGGAGATGAGCAGGATGATCCCCGTGACGACGTACTGCCACGAGCTCTCCACCCCGACCAGGTTCAAGCCGTTCTGCAGGATTCCGATGAACAGCACGCCAAGGGCGGTGCCCACGACGCTGCCCGCGCCGCCGGTGAGCAGCGTTCCCCCCAGTAGCACCGCCGCTACGGCCTGCAAAGCCAGGCCGGCGTCCACCTGAGGCGTAGCCGCTCCGACGCGCCCTACAGCGATGACTCCCGCGAGCCCGGCGCACGCCCCAGACACCGCGTAGACCATGATGATCGTCCGCTCAGTCCTGACGCCGGAGAGACGCGCGGCGGTGTAGCTGCCGCCGGTCGCGAAGATGTCGCGGCCGAAATAGGTGCGGCTCTGGGCGATGAGGAAGATCGCGAAGATCGCCACCATGATGAAGATAGGGACCTGCAGCCCGGCGAAATGGGCCACCCCGATGTTCAGAATGAGGGGGTTGGTGATGTAGATCGACATGGTCTGCGTCCAGATGAGCACGACACCGGTGAGGGCCGTCATCGACGCGAGCGTCACGACGAACACCGAGAGCCTGAACACCCCGACGAAGACGCCGTTGAGGGCGCCGCCCAGCACCGCGCCGAAGAGCACGGTGAGAACCACGGCGACCGCGGCAGGCATGACATTGCCTTCGATCATCTTGCCCAGGAACACGCCGCACAGGGCGGCGATGGCGCCTGCGGACAGATCGAACCCCCCACTGATGAGCACGAACGTCATGCCCATCGAGACGATGAACAGCACCGAGATCGAGCCCAGGATGTTCTGGAGGTTCAGCCCCGTACGAAATCCCGGTTGCCACACTGCGAAGAGCGCAAAGAGGATGATGACGACCGCCATCACGGGGCGGAACGGCCGCGTGCCACTCCACGCGTTAGACAAGGCCTGCTTCACTGCTCCGCCTTTCGTGTCGCTCTGATCTCATGCTCACTCGCCCCTCCGGCCAGCGCCGCCAGTCTCGCTTCCGTGGCCTCCTCGCGGGGCAGCGCCGCGACCACTCGGCCGCGGAACAGCACGACGATCCGGTCGCAGACCTGGTTCAGCTCGTCGTACTCGGACGAGCTGACCAGCATCGTCACACCCTGAGCGGCAATGTCCCTGAGGTGGCGGTGGATCTCCGCTTTGGCCGCGACGTCCACGCCACGCGTCGGCTCGTCGAGAAGCAGCAGCTTCGGGGTGCGGATCAGCCACTTCCCCAAGACGACCTTCTGCTGATTGCCCCCGCTCAAGGTCGCCACCGGCGCGCCCAACTCGGTCTTGATGCTCAGGAGCCTGGCGGTCGCCGCGGCCGCTTCCTCGATCTTCCGCGAACGGGGGTTTCTCAGCCGCCGCCGGTCGTACGTGGCGGGCATCGTGAGATTGTCCCGCACCGGCATCGGAAGGATGACGCCCTCCGTCTTGCGGTCCGCGGGGACGAGGCCGATGCCTCGCTTGATCGCCGCCCGCGGTCCATCCTTCTGCACCGCCTGCCCTGACAGCGCGATCGTGCCCGCCTCGAAGCGACGCAGGCCGTAGATGACCTCGAGCAGCTCCCTGCGTCCGGAACCGACGAGGCCCGCAAGACCCAGGATCTCGCCCTCGCGAACGTCGAGGTCCACGTTCTCCAGAGCCCCCAGGGCGGTGAGACCGCGGATCTGCAGCACGGGAGGCTTCCCGGCGTCGATCTTCCCGGCCCGGCGGTCCACGACTTCCTTCTCGGCGCCGACCATGGCCTCGACCAGCGACCGGGCTGTGAAGCGCTCCTTCGGCCCCTCGTCGACGGTGACGCCATCTCGCAGCACGGTCATCTCGTCGGCGATCTCGAAGACCTCCGGCAACCGGTGCGACACGTAGATCACGCTGACGCCCCGCTGCTTGAGCCGTCGGATGACGGCGAAGAGGCTCCGGGTCTCCTCCTCGTTGAGCGAGCTGGTGGGCTCGTCCAGCACGAGGATCTTGACATTGGTCGACAGCGCTCGAGCGATCTCGATCATCTGCTTCTGATCCGGCCGCAGGGCGCGCACGGTGCAGTTCGGATCGTAGTCGACGCCGACCTGCTCGAGCACGGCTCGCGCACGTTCCCGCGTGGCCGCCCAATCGATCCCGAAACGCCCGCGGACCAGTCTGTGCCCGAGCAGCACGTTCTCGGCGACGGAGAGATCCTCGGCGAGGGCCGTCTCCTGGGACACCATGGAGATCCCGAGAGCGAGGGCCGCCGGTGGGCTGTGGAACGTGACCTGCTGACCGTCGAGGGCGATGGTCCCTTCGTCGGGCTTCAGCTGACCCGACAGGATGTTCAGCATCGTCGACTTCCCCGAGCCGTTCTGGCCCATGAGCGCGTGCACGACACCCGGCTTCTCCAGGACCATCCGGGCGTTGCAGAGCGCGCGCACACCGCCGAACCACTTGTGGAGACCCGTCATGCTCAGCAGCGGGGTCGCCGGCACTGACTGTGGAGCGTCCAACATCATCTCCGGCAGCTAACGCGTGGCGCGTCTCGGGGCACCGCCCCGAGACGCGCCACGCACGAATGGACAGGACTCAGTGCAGGAATTTGAGCTGGTCGACGTTGTCCTTCGTGGCGAGCGTGCCGGTCAGCTCGATCTGGATCGGCAGCGGCTGATTCTGCTTGGTGAGGATGTCGTAGCCGGCGTAGGCGGCCTGGGTGCCGTTCTCGACCCACGCCAGGTTGTACGTGCACAGCACGGTCCCGGCCTTGATGCCCATGGCGGTGATGTCCTGGCCGCCGTTGGGAGTGGCGCACAGCACGCCCGTCTTGCCCGCCGCCTTCACGGCGGCGACCGCGCCCAACGTGGAGATGTCGTTGTAGCCGAGGATGAACTGCACGTCGGGAGCCTTGGCGAGGATCGACTGCGTAGCCACCGTGGCGGCGTTCGGCGTGGGATCCACGGCGTCGACCTTGGCGACCATATCGAGGCCCAGCTGCTTGCACCAGTAGAGCTCCCGCTCGATGATCCAGACCAGACTCTCGGCCGGCGGAGCGTAGCCGATGATGCCCACCTTGGCTCCGGGGTAGTTGTCGGCGATGTACTTGATGGTCTGGTAGTCGGCCTCGTCGAAGGCCAGGCCGACGTTTATCGACGCGGCACCAATGACCTCGTTGATGCGAGAGGAATCCGGGGGCGTGTTGAGGAGCACGACGGGGATCCCCGCCGCGGCGGCCTGCTCGATGGGCTTGGTCAGCGACGCCTCGGTGACCGGGTACGCGTAGATCAGGTCGACCTTCTGGCTGATCAGCTGCTGCATCTGCGAGACCTGCTTCTGGACGTCCAGGCCGGCGTCGTACGAGATGAAGGTACCGCCCTGCCTCTCGGTCTCCGCCTTGCAGGCGGCCTTGATGGTCTCAAGGGTGACGATGCCGGCGAATGGTGTCAGGTAGCCCACCTTGAACGAGAAGCCCGACTGCAGCGTGGGCGCCGTCAGCTTGGTGAGGTACTGGGAATCCGGGCCGGTGTAGCCGCCGGCGCCCGTGCTGGCCGACGGCGAGGGCGCCGTCGACGGAGTGGCGCTGGCCGACGAGCTCGTCGTCGTGCTGCCACCGCAGGCCGCGATGGCGACCGCGGCCAGCGCCAGCACCGCCACCATCAGGACGATCCAGAACCTGGTAACGCGTCGTTCGTGTCTCATGCTGTCCCCCGTCTGGTCAGTGAGAAGTTCCGGTGCTCGCCGCCGCGGACCCACGGCTCCGTCCCATAATGCGGGCATCGCACCTATGATACGGGCATGATACACAGGCCCCCATGCCTGTCAAGGGCCGAACATCGGAGCTCGAGGGCCGTGCGGACAGCGACTTTCGGGGACTGTTCGGGTGACCGGCGCGCGTCCGCTCCACGGTCGATTCGCCCGACTCCGCATGGGCCACCTGGTCGCGCAGACTCCCCTGAGCGCGCGCGTGCCACCTGCGTTACCCGTAGTTGACCCCGGCCTCGCCGACCGCCGCGGCGAACGCGTCCACGTAGTGGACCCCGCCGTCGATCATGACGGTTGAGCCGGTCATGAAGGCCGAGTCGTCCCCGGCAAGGAAGACGCAGATGCCGCCGATCTCCTCCGGCGCCGCCACGCGGCGAAGGGGCACGGACTTGTGCAGTCGGCGGAAGACGTCGTCAAGGTCGGTCTCGAGGGCCTCGGCCAGGGGTGTCAGGCTGTGCTCGAGCATGGCCGTGCGCACGGGACCGGGGCAGACGACGTTGCAGCGCACGCCGTCCTTGCCGTAGTCGAGGGCGACCTGCTTGGTCAGGTGGATGAGCCCAGCCTTGGTCGCGCAGTAGCCGGGCGAGCCGGGCACGCAGACCACTCCGGCAAGCGACGCCATGTTGATGATCGAGCCGCCGCCGGCCGCGATCATGTGTGGGATGGCCGCCTTCATCAGCAGGAACGGGCCGGTGAGGTTGGTCTCGAGCATCTCCTTCCACGTCTCGAGCTCCATGTCGACCACCGTGCCGGCGAGATGGGCGGCGGCGTTGTTCACGAGCACGTCGAGCCGGCCGGAGACGTCGAGCGCGGAGTCCACCATGCCCTGTGCCGAGACGGCGTCCGAGACGCTGCCTGCGACGGTGGTCACGCTGCCGGCCGGCAGAGAGGCGGCGACCTCGTCCAGCTTCTCGGCCCGGCGCCCGGTGATCACGACCCGGGCGCCTTCGGCGACGAAGCGGCGCGCGAGCGCCTCGCCGATGCCGCTGCCGCCGCCGGTGATCAGTGCTACCTTGCCTTCGAGCTGCATAGGAGCCTCCTTCACTCTCTCGGCGGGTCGCCGTCGTAGCCGCCGGCGGGGTTCAGGAAGATCTCGCCCGGCCTGCCGGGCAGAGGCGTCAGCCAGTCCGGGCTGCTCTCGGGGAACAACAGGCGCGCCTGCCAGTGGATGGCGAAGTCCACGGCCTTGACGTGCCCGTACTGCTTCGTCATCCCCTCGACCAGCTCGGAGCCGGTCTTCGCCGCTGCGCAGACCTCGTCGTAGACCTCGGAGTACTTGATGGACCACCCGACCGAGTCGGTGTACGTGCGCGACTCGTCTTCCAGCACCTCCGCAAGGATCTGCAGCTTGGCCGCGTCGTGGTGGCCGGGGACGACGATGCGCGGGTCGAAGTCCATGAGCCGGGCGATGTCCCTTCGCCACAGGACGCGCCGCTCGACGTTGCTCTCGATCGGCCAAAGGTTGCAGTCGTGGAAGGCGACGTCGGTGGCGAGCACCGTCCTCAGCGAGGGGATCCAGACCACCGAGTTGTCGATGCTGTCGCCCTCCCAGCCGCCGGAGAAGACAATCTCTTCGCCCTCGAGCTCGAGGCGCGGCTCCGCCAAGGGCTCGGGGATCGTCGTGGCCTTGGGGATGTCGCCCGGGCCGAAGCGGTCGATGGCCCACATGTCGACCTTGTCGGAGCTCGTGGACACGATGTCTGAGACCGACAGCGGGAGCGCGACGATCCTTGCGCCCGGGAAGGCGTGGTGCAGCACCTGCAAGCCGAAGTGGTGATCGGGGTGGAAGTGGGAGACGTAGATGTGCGTCAGGTTGACGCGCATCCTGAGGATCTCGCCGGCCATCGTGTGGGAGTCACTGAGCAGCTGCGAGGCGTCGACCAGGATCGCGTCCTTCTCGCCGTAGAGCAGCGTCGAGTTGCTGTTGAAGCCGAGATAGCTGTGGAGGAAGATCCGGTACTTGAGGGACACGTGGCCGTCCTTTCGTCGTGCTGGGAACCCGTGAGTGAGCTCGTCGCGCCGCACGCACGCGGCCTCATCTGGGCGCGCATGCTGGTCTCTGTCTTCAGGGGCAAGGGCACGGGAATGGCGCGACGATCCGCTCGGCGGCTCTCCGCGTGGCGATGACCCCATTCCCCTTGGCCGTCTGCTCCCCGATGCAGGACCCGGAGTCGGCCGATGCGCCGTGTCTGTCCCACAATACGGGCAAAGCACCTATCATACGGGCATGGTACCCGCGGCCAAGAGACTGTCAAGACCCACGGCCGACTCCGGCCCAAGGCTCGCAGAAGGGTGCGCCTGGCCCGCGGGGCACACGACCGGGCGCGAGGCGTAGCGGGCGTGGGGCCAGGCATGGCAGCATCCTTGGCGCGCGAGCCAGGTGCCGACCACCCCCGCCGACGAGCCCTGCACTCGTGTCTTTGAGTGAGCCTGTGCCGGGCCCTAGTTGTGGTACAAGCCGCCGTCCACGACCAGCGCCTGCCCTGACATGAAGTCGCTGTCCGGGGAAGCCAGGAAGAACGCGGGGCCGGCGAGATCCTCTGGCAGCTCGTTCCGCTCGCTCAGACACTGCCCTTTGCGCGTCGCCTCCCAGTGTTCCGGAGGAGCGTCGGTGTCCTCCAGATTCGCTTCGCTGAGCGTGAAGCCGGGAGCCAGCGCGTTCACGCGGATTCCTTCCGGCCCGAGCTCCCGGGCAAGTGCCCGGGTGAAGCCGATGACGCCGCCCTTGCTCGAGACGTAGTGGACGAATCCCGGCACTCCCCCCCAGAAGGAATTCGAAGTGAGGTTGATGATCTTTCCGTATCCTTGCCGCCGCATGTACGGATAGACGGCCCGGGCGCAGAACCACATGCCCCGGATGTTCACATCCATCATGTGGTCCCAGTCCTCGATGCTCCACTGGTCGAAGGCTCGGAAATTCCCTTTGGACACAAAGCCGCCGAAAGCGGCGGCGTTGTTGACCAGGATGTCGATCCTGCCGCCGCATGTGTCGGCCACCAGCTTGACCGCCGCCTCACATTGTTCGAGGTCCGTGACGTCGCAGGTGACGGGTGTGGCCTCTCCTCCGGCTGCAGTGATCTCGCTGGCCACGAAGGCAGCGCCGGACTCGTTGATGTCCAGGACGCCGACCTTGGCCCCTTCTCTCCCGAGACGCAGAGCGATCGACCGGCCGATGCTGTTGGTGCCGCCGCCGCCGGTGACCAGGGCCACCCTGCCCAGCAGACGTTGTCCCTGCACCTCAGAGCTCATCCCGTCTCCATGTCGTCGATCCGATCCGCCCAAGCCAGTCGCTCGTCGGTCCGCCACATCGCCCCGCCGGCTGGCCTGAAGAGGCAGTCCATGGGAGCTCGATAGACTATCGCCGGCCGCGCTTCCAGAGCGCGCGCCGCAGCCTCTCGCTCGCTCGGCGACCCGCTGAGGACCCGAACTCGCAGGCGCGACCGCGACGACCGTGGGGGTCGAAACGGGCGAGACGTGGGGCGGGGCGGAGGCGGCGAGCCCCGCCCCAGTTGTTCTCGCCACTCCCGACGGGAGGCCCGCCGAAGACCATCGGGGAGGTCTTCGGACGGGCCTCGAAGCCGGGAAGCTCGGACTCAGTAGGCGATGGCCTTGAACGTCGCCGTGGTCGGGATGTCCACGCCGAGCTGCTTCTTCGCCCAGGCGCTGTTGACGACGTCGATGTTGAACGGGTACTTGGTGCCCTTGTTCCACTGGCCGCCCGTGAGCGCCGTGACGCACACGTTGTCGCCCGGGTTGAGCGGCTTGCCGGCCGTCCACGTGATGTGGCCGGCGATCGTCTGGATGTCGGTGGCCTTGATCGCGTCCACGATGACCTGCTTGTCTTCGACGTTCGAGGTGCGCTTGAGCGCGTCCACGACGACCTCGAAGACCTCGTAGTGCATGATCGGCTGCGTCCACTGCTTACCGGTGGACGACTCATACGCGTCGGCAAGTTCCTGGCAGGTCTGCCCGGTGAGCGACGACGTGAACGGGTGGCTCGGGGACCACCAGACCTCAGATGACAGACCATAGCCGATCTTGCCCAGCGCCTCGAGCGCGGACGGGAACAGGAGCGCCTTGGCCATGGTGTTGACCATCGGCTTGTAGCCCTGCTGGAAACACTGCTTCCAGAAGTTGGTGAAGTCCGGCGGGATCATGACGCCGCTAACGATGTCGCAGCCGGCCGCCTTGAACTTGCTGATCTGGGAGGTGAAGTCCTCGCTAAGGTTCTGGAACCGGCCGCCGTCCACGACCGAGTACCCATCAGGGTTGTAGTAGACGCGCAGGCCCGTCTTGGGGTCGGCATCGGACAGCCCGTCGGCATCGTTCGGCCACATCACGCCGACCTTCTTGTTGGTCTTCAGCGTGTCCCACATGTTCAGCTGGATGTTGGCGAGGTCCTGGATGCCCCAGAACGCGTGGTACGTCCACTTGAACGCGTTGGGCGTGAACGGCGCGACTCCGCGGCCGGCATAGTAGGCCTCGAGAGGACAGTCGTTCGACACGCACGGCGTCTGCAGCGCCTCGCACTGGTCGGCGACCGGGTTCACCGTATCCGGCGTGGAGGTGACCATCATGATATCCACGCCGTCGTTGGTGATGAGGTCCCCGGCCACCTGCGCGGCGCGGTTGGTGTCCGACTGCGAGTCCTTGATGATGATGGTGATCGGATGCGTCTGGCCGTCGCCGCACTTGACGCCGCCCTTGACGGCCGCGTTCCACTGGTCGACGCAGAACTGGTCGGCTTCACCGAAAGCGGCGAGCGGTCCGGTCAGCGGCGAGACGAAGCCCACCTTGATCTCGCGGCCGGTCCCGCCGGGGCTGGCGCTGCTGCCGCCGCCCCCGCTGCTGCTCGATCCGCAGGCGGCAAGGATCCCGCTGGCCCCCCCGGTCAGGCCCACCGCGGCGCCGGCGACGCCGGCGACCTTCAGGAAGTCCCTGCGCGTCACCTTCTTCCCGGTGATGCTGGTAGGTTCGTAGTCGTTCGAATCCATATCTCCCCCTTGCCGTGGGCCATCGGCCCGTCGCGGCCACTTCCGGACACACATCACTCTGCCCGAGCACGTGCCCCGTCTCACAATGCGGGCAGTGACACTACGGTACGGGCATGATACGCTGCGCCCGACGCGTGTCAAGGCAGACGGGCGAAGCTGGGACGCGCGCCGGGAGCGGCGTGCGGACAGACGGTGTCGCGTCCCGCCACGATCGCCTTCCGAGGGGCCAGGGACAGGAGCGACGATGGCGACGACCGACATGACCGAGGTGGCCGGCAGGACCGGTGCGACCGGCAAGATCCAGGTCGTCGCGCGCGTGGGCGAGATCCTGCGCCAGCTGGCGAAGACGGAGCGCGGCACGACACTCAAGGCTCTCGCCGAAGCTACAGGGCTGCCGCGCTCGACCGTCCACCGTATCGTGGT
>CAWAUK010000059.1:0-9758 GCA_963784975.1 uncultured Thermoleophilia bacterium
GCGGAGCGGTGCGTCTGCGGCGCCCCGCTCGACAGCTTTGCTGCGGCGGCTGTTCATCCTCACCCTCCGATCTGGGACATCGAGCGGTCGTTGGCCATGGCCTCGCTGCAGCGGTCGTACGTCTTGCCGGCGACGGCTGTCTGGATGACGCCGCGCAGGACGGCGGGGTCGTTCAACATCGGCCGGATGTTCACCTCGCTGCCCGAGAACAGGCAGGTGCGCAGCCGGCCGTCGGCCGTGAGGCGCAGGCGGTTGCACGTCTCGCAGAAGTGCTCGGAGACGCCGGCGATGAACCCGATGGTCCCGCGCGCGCCCGCGGCCTTCCAGTACTGCGCCGGCCCGTGCCCGTAGGGGCCGTCGTGCGCGACGAGCACGTAGCGCTCCATGAGGCGGCGAAGCAGGTCGCCGGCCGACAGCAGGCGGCCCTCGCCCCCGAGGTCGCCGCCGGCGACGCGCCGGTCGAGCGGCATGTACTCGATGAAGCGCACGTGGACGTCACGCTCGCGCGTGAGCTCCACGAAGGCGTCGAGTTCGTCCTCCACGCCGGGCAGCAGCAGCGTGTTGATCTTGACCGGCGAGAACCCGGCGGCGAAGGCGACGTCAAGACCCGCGAGGGTGTCCTCCAGGCGGCCACCGCGGGTGATGCGCGCGAAACGCTCCTGGTCGAGGCTGTCGAGGCTGATGTTGACGCGCTGCAGCCCGGCCGCCGCCAGCTCGTCCGCGAAGTTCGGCAGCAGGACGCCGTTGGTGGTGAGCGAGATGTCGTGGATGCCGCTGGTGCGGCTGAGCATGCCGACGAAGTCGGCGCAGCCCAGCCGGACGAGCGGCTCGCCGCCGGTGACGCGCACCTTGGTGATGCCGACGTCCGCCGCGACGCGCGCGAAGGCGGCGAGCTCCTCGTAGCTCAGGATCTCGCCGTGCGCGCGCGCCTTGACCCCCTCGGGAGGCATGCAGTACGTGCAGCGCAGGTTGCAGCGGTCGGTGATGGAGAGGCGCAGGTAGTCGACCCTGCCCTGTTCGCGCTGAGAGAGGTCCATGGGGGCCAAGTGTACCGCCCGCCGGCGGCGGCCGTCACATGCAGGTGCCTTGCCGGGCGCCCGACGATCGTCGTCACCCAGCCAGCGGAGATGAAGACCGGTCTCGAGAGGGGCCTCTCTCAACGAGGGACCGGCCCGAACGGTCCGCCGGCGCGGGCGCGGCGGGCGTTGAAGCCAGTGAGTTCCCGCAGTGAAGCCGCCGTGACAAGCCAGGGCGCGAAGAGCACGATGCCGAGCACGACGGCCACGCTCGCGATGAAAGGTATCGGCGCGTTCAGGCCACCGTCGGCGCCGCCCGGCGGCGTGCCGCCCCAGCCCGCGGCGCCGTCGCCGTCGGTGGGCGCGTAAGGCACGCCGCTGACCTGCTGCCCCTGGTCCGACAGCACGCCGACGACCGCGATCGGGTCACCCTCACCAGCGGACTCGATGGGCGGCGCCGGCACCTCGCTCGTCGTCGCCGGCGCCGCGACCTCGGGCGCCGTGTCCGCCACGGCCGGCGTCACTCCTGAGCCGCCGGCGGCGGCGGCCGACGACACGCCGGCGTTGCCGGCGCCGGAGCCAGTTCCGCCGCCGCTCTCCGCCGGCGCCTGCGGCTGCGCCTGCTCAGCCGACGGATACGTGTAGACGCCGCTGCCGTTGTGGCTGGCGTTCGGTTTGTGGCTGTCGCCGGAGCCGTCACCGCCGGGTTTGGTCGGCTTGCCCTTCCATCTGGCCCATTCGATGGTGATGTCGTCGATGCGGGACGTCGCGTTGGCGTCGCTCGTCGTCATCCAGACACGGATGGCGATGGTCTTGCCGTGCGTGCCGTCCGGGATCTCGAACCCCCGGACCCCGCCGGCGGAACGCCACGCCGCGCCGTCGACGCTGTAGCTCACGATGAATCTGGCCCCGGGATCGCTGTCGGCGTTCCAGATGAGTGAGAGGAACTCCTTGTCCACGCCGGGCCGGCCAAGGTTGAGCCAAGGGGTCTTCGCCAGTGCATCGGCCGGGACCGCGGCCAGCGGGGTGACGAAGGCGAGCTGCTCGTCACCCATGTCGCCGAGCGTGACCTGCGAGTCGAGCGGCTGGACGAACCCGAACGGGACTCCAGGAGCCCCAAGGGTCGCCGACTCGACCCCCCTGGCCGCTTTGCCGGCCTGGGCGGATGTGGCGGTCAGGGCGAGCCCGAGAAGGATCACAACGACGACGAGCGCCATACGAGTGGGTCGCGTGGCCGTGCTACGAGGCGCGGCTACGGCGAGTCGCACTGCCGGCACTCGTCCTCCTCGACTCCTCGGACTGCCCCGATGGCCGCTCGTGGACCCGGTCTCCTGGGGCGGCGCATGACGGAAAGACCGTGACCCCAAGGATACCCTTGTCCTGGGGCAAGAGACGCCGGATCCCCGTGGAGCACGCACGTCAGCCGGCCGGAAGGACATGCACGTCGGTCGGCCGCACCGAGACGGTCACCGACCGGCCCACGCCTATGCCGGCGGTGTCGATCTCGGCGGCCGGCATCAACGCATCCAGGGGGGCCGGCGCCTCGAGCCGAACCAGGACGTGGCCGCCCAGCAGAGTGAGGCGCGTGACCGTCGCCGAAATCGTGCCGGGCGACGGTCCGGCGGTGAGCCGCAGGTCCTCGGGCCGCACCACGACGACGACGCGTTCTGACGGCAGAGGCTCGGCGGTGCGGAGTCCGCCGCCCGCCTCCAGGACGGCGAGGCGCGGGTCGTGCGGGTCGCGGCGCGCCGACAGCACATTGCGTGCGCCGAGGAAGCGGGCCACGACGGCATCGGCCGGCCGCCGCAGCACGTCCAGCGGCGGGCCGCTCTGGTGCACGCTGCCAGCGATCACCACGACGCACTCGTCGGCGAGGGCGAAGGCTTCGTCGCGGTCGTGCGTCACGTGCAGCACCGGTAGGCTCCGCTCGCGGCAGACGCGGCGCAGGACCTCCTGCAGCGCCTCGCGCGCCTCCGGGTCCACAGCGCTGAGCGGCTCGTCGAGAAGGAGCGCGCGAGGCCGGGCGGCGAGCGCCCGCGCGAGCGCGATCCGCTGACGCTCGCCACCGGAAAGCGTCGCCGGCCGGCGGCCGAGCAGGGCCGACGCGCCGACGGCCTCGGCGAGGCGAGCGACCTCGTCGTCCCGGGCGGCGCGGCTCGACGGGGCCTCGTCGGCACCGTGCCTGCGCGCCGCCAGCATCCCGTAGGCGATGTTCGCCGCCACGGCGAGGTGCGGGAAGAGCAGGCCGTCCTGGAACACGAGGCCGACCCGGCGCCGCTCCGGAGAGGCGGCGGTGACGTCGGCGCCGCCGATCAGCACAGCGCCGGCTGCCGGCGGCCGCACGCCGGCTACAGCCTCGAGCACCAGGCTCTTGCCGGCGCCGCTCGGACCCAGGAGGACAACGTAGCGGCCGTCCTGCACCTCGAGGTCGACCGGGCCCACCGAGAAGCCGCCGGCCTCGACTCGCAGTCCGCGCAGCTCGATCACGGCGCCCCCGTCTTCGAGCGGCGCCGTCGCGGCACCAGGAACGTGCGTACCAGCAGGAACACGACGAACGCGACGATCACGATAAGCACGGCGGGCGGCCTCGCCGCGCTCAGGCCGAAGCCCTCGAACCGTTCGAACGTCAGGACCGAGATCACCTTGGGGTTGTAGGCGAGGATCACTACGGCGCCGAACTCGCTGATGCCGCGGCCCCACATGAGCACGGCGCCGGCGAGCACGCCCCGCCAGGCCTGCGGGAACGTCACGCGCGCGAAGGCGCCGAAGCGTGAGGAACCCAGAGTGCGCGCGACGTGCTCGTAGCGCTCGTCCACGAGTGCGAACGCCTCCTTCGAGCCGTCCACGAGGAACGGCAGGCTGACGAAGACCATCGCCAGCACGATGCCGGCCATGGTGTCCGTGAACTCGATACCGAGCGGAGCGAGGAGCCTCCCGATGATGCCCTGACGGCCGTACACGGTGAGCAGGGCCACGCCGGCCGCCGTGTGCGGGAAGACGATCGGCAGGTCGATGATCCCCTCGACCAGGCTCTTGCCCCGGAAGTCCCGGCGGGCAAGAAGGTACGCTAGCGGCACGCCGAAGATGAAGCCGATCACGGTGGTGATGAACGCCGCGACGAGGGTGAGGACGAGTGAGCGTCGCACGTCGTCCTGCCGCAGCGCCTCGCCGAGCAGGCCGGCGCCGGCGCCCACGATCATGCTCGCCGCCGGCAGGGCGACGAAGGCGATGAGGACGACCCCCGCCACCGCGCAGAGAGCCCAGAACGGGGAGATCCGGCGGCCGGGCATCAGAGCAGGCGAGGCGGGCGCGGGGGGCGCCCAGGGTCTGCCGGGTGCCTGCAGTCCCTGAGGATTCTCATCAGGTGCCCGCGCACGCCCGCCTCACCCCCTCCGGCGCGGCCGCCGCATCGTCCAGCTCGGGCGGCGTGAGCAGCGGCTGGTGGTCGGCCTCGAGGATCCGCCGCCCGTCCGGCCCGAGCACGAACGCGGCGAACTGCCGCGCAAGCTCGGGGTCTGGCGCGTTCGCCGGGATTGTGAATGCATACCGGATCACGTCACCCGTGAACTCGGGCCGGACGCTGGCGAAGCGGCGGAAGTCCAGCTTGACCCGCACGCTCCGGTAGAGGTCGCGCCGACTCTCGTCGCCGAGGTCGATCGTGGCCGGCAGCCGCACGTAGTCGAGCCCGTGCTGCCGGGCGACGCTCTCGTACTCGAACGCGCAGTCGAGGTCGCCCGACTCGAGCAGGGCGACGAGCTGGATGCTCGCGCCGCGCAACACGACGCTGGAGCCGGGGCTCGTCTCGAGGATCTCCGGCACCTCGATGACGTCGGTGGCGCCCTGGCGCTCGACGGTGACGGGCGTGGTGAAGCGACCCATGAGCATGTCCTCGAAGAGGTAGGGATCGCCGTACTCGCGCTCGGCGAGCTGCAGCACCATGAGCGCGCGGTACCCGGCGGCGTCGAAGCGAGGGTCGGCGATGCCGAAACGGACGTCGGGCCGGGTGAGCTGGCGATGCCAGTTCTGAGACGTGAGCTCGCCGGCCAGCGGGCTCTTGGGCGACACGGCGAGCACCATGCGGTTGGTGGCGAAGGTGCAGTACCAGTTCGCCCACGGCTTCCCCGTCGCCGGGTCGTTCCGGTCGTACATGAGCGGCGGGATGAGCTGCTCGTCGGCGCTGGCGACGAAGTCCATGCGGTCGCCCAGCTCGGTGACGTGCCGGAGGACCTGGATACTCCCGTGCGCCTCGGTCACCACGTCCACGTCAGGGTGTTCCTTCTCGAACGCGGCGGCGAGCCGGTCGAACGGCACGATGAGGCTGCCGGCGTACATCAGCTTGACCTGTCGCCGGTGCCCGCCGCAGCCACAGACCATGGCGGCGAGGCAGAGGAGGACGGCGAGCACGGCCGCGGCCCGGGCCGCGGCCGCGCCGGACCCTGTCAGGCGGCGCAGCGACCACCTCACCGCCGCCTCCTCTCACCTCACCCGCACGACGATGCGTGCGATGCCCCCCGGCATCTGAGCCTCGCTCAGACCCGGGCCGACGAGTCGCAAGGGGAAGTACTCGTCGGGCAGCTCGCCGCCGTCCACCTTGGACGACAGGACGATGCTGTCGTTGCCGGCGATGTCACGCGAGTCGATCGTGACCACCCGGCCGCCGTTCGTCTCGATCTGGATGTCGTAGCCCTGCTTGGCGAGCCGCGCGTTGTAGGCGCCGGCGTCGTGCTTCTTCTGGTCGTCGACGAGGCCGGCGACCAGGTAGAGCGGGATGCCCTCCCAGCGGCGCCCCTGGGCGTCGACCCAGCCGGAGCCGTGACAGCCCGGCGAGGCGCAGTTGACGTAGGAGGCGCGGTCCAGCTTGCCGGGCACCGCGCCCTCCAGCTGTACCTTCCACGCCGCCGACGCCTTGGTCACGGAGACCCCCTCGAGCCACTTGATGGCCCAGTGGCCGTCCACGACCTGCCCGGGCGTGTCCTCCGCGACGGCCAGCTTGAGCGGGCCGTCGTCCGCGCCGATGGGCTTGCCGTCGTGCTGGTAGGCGATGATGACGGTGAGCTTGCCGTCCGGCGGCTCCTCCTCGCCCGTTGCGGGGTCGTAGGTGGTGAAGCCGTCCTCCATGATCTGGCGATAGGAGAAGGTCATCCCGTAGCCGTCCTTGGCCACGATGGTGACGCCGTTGGCCTGGGTGATGCCGCCGACGAGGTCGGCGAGCGACGCCAGGGGGACGCCCTTGTACTTCGAGGGCGGCGTGATCGTGCCCGTGCTGCTCTTGATGCCGGCGTAGCCCTCGTAGGCCGGCAGCGCCTGGAGTTGGGACATGCTGAAGGTGCGGCTGCCCTGCTCGCCTTTCACGGTCAGGACGACGGGCCCTGAGGAGGACGCAGAGGGTGAGGCCTGGCCGCCGGAGCCGCCGCCGCAGGCGGCGGCCAGGGCGATCAGGCCGACCACGGCCAGCGCTCCGGCCGGCGCCAAGATGCGCGCGGCCCACGGGCGCACTGGCCGGCGCACGACGAGCCGGCCGACGCCGCGCCCCACGCGACGCCGGCCGTCCTCGCTCACGACCCTCTCCATCTGCCGGTCGCAGGTCGCTTCACTTGGGCAGGAGGTAGATCTTGCTGATCCGTCCTATCGACGAACGCGACGGCACGTACTTGACCGGCCCCACGAGTCTGAGGGGGTAGTACCGGCTCGTCAGGTCCGAGCCCATGAGCTTGTTCGCGAGGATGATGTTGGTCCTGTTGCGGATCGTGCGGGAGCCCAGGATCGCGTACTTGCCCGACGTGGACACCAGTTTGATGCGGTAGCCTTTCAGCGCCAGCGCCTCGTTGTAGGCGTTGTAGCTGTCGTGACCGGGGCCGCCGTCCACCTTGCCGATGCACAGGAAGAGCGGGACACCGCTCCACGTCTTCTTCGTCGTCGGCTGCACCCACGACTCACCGTGACAGCCGGGGGCCGCACACGAATCGTAGGAAACGCGGTCAAGCGTGTACGTCTGGCGCGTCCCGTTCTTGCGCTTGAGGCCGTACATCTTGACCTTCCACTCAGCCACCGAGCCGCGCAAGGAGACGCGGTCCACCCACTTGACCAGCAGGTGGCCGTCGACGATCTGGTTGACGTTCGTGTCCTGCGCGACGATGAGGCGGAGCGGCCCGTCGTCGCCCGGCGCCGGTCCAAGCGGCACGCCGTCCACCTCATAGGCCAGGATGAAGTCCCACGGCGCCGCCGGGTCCTCTTTGGCCTTGGTGGCGCCGTCGTAGAACTGGACGCCGGTATGGCTCACGACCTGGTTGTAGGTGTACGTCATCCCGTAGTCGTCGGAAGCCAGGACGTCGCACGCGCTGAGCGTCGTCATCCCTCCGATCTGGGCGAGGACGTCGCTGAGCCTGACTCCCTTGACGGGGAGCGGTGGGTACACCGTTCCGGCGCTACTCTTCCAGCCGAAGTACCCCGAGTACTCCGGCAGCGCTTTGATCTCGGTCATGGTGAAGGTCTTGGTCTGGCCGTTGCCGGACACGGTGAGCACGACCTGGTCCGCGGCTCTCGCCTGCGGCGTGTCGGGAACGACGACACCGGCGGCGATCACGGCGGCGACGGCGAGCAACACCAGCAGCGCCGTCGCAAGGACCGTTCTGCGGATCTTCATTGCAGCTCCCTCGGATCGATTGCCCGGCGGCGGCGCGGCGGGGAGAATGGACGAGAACCGCCCGCCGCGCCGCTGACGCCGGAGCGAGACAGGCTCAGAACCTGAGCCGTATCTTGATGACGCCGTACGCCGACAGCTTGTTGTTGAACGGCTGCGTGATCGGCGGGCCCCCGACAAAGCGGAACGGGCCCTCGCCGCCCTCCAGCAGCGCGCCGGCCTTCATCTTGGCGATGATCCAGTGGACGCGAGGCTTGCCGTTCTTGAGGATCAGCTTGCTCGAGATCTTCGGCTTGTAGCCGTCGCGGCAGATGAACTGGATCGTGTAGCCCTTCTTGGCCTTGGCAAGGTTGAACGATCCCGGCCGACGGTCGTCCACCTTGCCCAGCAGTTTGTAGAGCGACTGGCCCTTGTAGACGTACTTGAGCGAAGGGTTGATGTCGCCTGCCTTCGTCCCGTCCCAGATGACCATCGTCGAGACCTTGGCGATGGGCAGGACCTTCGTGAGCTTGCCTTGCAGGGTCAGCGTCCAGCCTCCTTCCGGAGGGGCGTCCGGATCCGTGGTGGCCTTCGGGCTGGGTGTCTCGCCGACCCCCTGGTCAAAAGGGAGCGCGCTCCCCGCGCTCGCCGCCACGATGCTGATGCGCACGACGCCGGCCGGCTTGCGGTTGCCGAAGATGCTGGGGTCGCTGGAGACCAGCCTGAGCGGCCAGTTCGGTTTCCAGGAGGCGTACTCGTCCACCGTCATCGGGTTCTTGATCGAGGCGGTCCCGAGCGTCAGCGGCACGCCGTTCACGCGGTTGGCGACGACGAGCTTGTTCTTCAGCGTGGCGACCTCGGCGCTCGTGAAGGTGGCGCTGAAGCCGTCGACGCCCTCGACCACGACGTTGTAGCCGGGAGCGGTGGTGGCCTTCTTCCAATTGAAGGTCGATGGGTCACCGTCGTCGATGCGGCCGACGAGCCGCCAGAGGGCGATGCCCGTGTAGGTGAGGTCGTCGCTCGGATCGGCGGGCGTCTTGTTGTCGTCGACGACCGTCCGCTTGACGAACTTCTTCGTCGTCCAGTTCTGGAACGCGTAATTCGGCATCGGACGGTGTGCCTTGAGGCCGCGCAGCTGCAGGAGCCAGCCGTACGGGACGCCGCTGTCGGCGGTGCGGGCGGCGGCCGCAGGCCCCGCCGCCACGATGCTGATGCGCACGACGCCGGCCGGCTTGCGGTTGCCGAAGATGCTGGGGTCGCTGGAGACCAGCCTGAGCGGCCAGTTCGGTTTCCAGGAGGCGTACTCGTCCACCGTCATCGGGTTCTTGATCGAGGCGGTCCCGAGCGTCAGCGGCACGCCGTTCACGCGGTTGGCGACGACGAGCTTGTTCTTCAGCGTGGCGACCTCGGCGCTCGTGAAGGTGGCGCTGAAGCCGTCGACGCCCTCGACCACGACGTTGTAGCCGGGAGCGGTGGTGGCCTTCTTCCAATTGAAGGTCGATGGGTCACCGTCGTCGATGCGGCCGACGAGCCGCCAGAGGGCGATGCCCGTGTAGGTGAGGTCGTCGCTCGGATCGGCGGGCGTCTTGTTGTCGTCGACGACCGTCCGCTTGACGAACTTCTTCGTCGTCCAGTTCTGGAACGCGTAATTCGGCATCGGACGGTGTGCCTTGAGGCCGCGCAGCTGCAGGAGCCAGCCGTACGGGACGCCGCTGTCGGCGGTGCGGGCGGCGGCCGCAGGCCCCGCCGCGGCCAGCAGCATCACCGCGACCCCGGCGACCGCCAGCGTCAGTCTCTTCTTCATCCCCACTCCTCCCCATAGGTTCCCTTCGCGCCGCTCCGAGTGACGGGCGCGAGAACCGGGACGCCGAGGACGATGAGGTGAGGGACCGAGGCACGCCGCTCACGAGCCGACGCGCGGGGGGCACAGACAAGGCCTTCCACGCGCGGAAGTGGCCGACGATCCTTCTCCTTTCCGCTCTGGGAGACACGGCGGTTTCCCGCTGTACCCTGCCGGCATCCGGCTCCATAGGCAGTGCCCGTAGGAGGCCGGCGCTCGGAGAAGCCACGCCAGTCTAGGGAAGCCCTTAGCGCCCCCGCAAGGACCAGAGGGATGAAGAAGG
>CAWAUK010000060.1:0-170325 GCA_963784975.1 uncultured Thermoleophilia bacterium
TCCACCACCAGCCGGCCTGGAAGCTCCAGTACTCTCCCATGCCCCGGCGGATCCAGCGGTAGAGCCCGCCGGCCTCGGGGACCATCGATCCCGAGCTCCGAGGCGACGAACGCCATCGGGACGCTCCAGACGAGCGGCAGGATGAGGATCATAAGGAGCGTCATGCCCGGGGCCGGATGACGAGACGACGTCCTCCATGCCGAACGAGCCGGAGCAGGTGAGCGTGAACACGAACACGACCGCGGTGATCAGCCGCATCCGTACGCGCTTCAGCCCCTCGTTGCGAAGTATCTCAGTCATCCGGACCCCCCCAGACCACGTTTGACCAAGTTCTACGACAGCGCCTCGGGGGCAAGTTGCCAGAGGTCGACCGCCAGCTTGTCGTTCTCACCGTAGTCTATCGGTACGTCGATGACAACGGGCCCGGGATGCCGCAGGGCCCTGGCGAGCAGCGGCTTGACGTCGCCCGCCTTCTCGGCGCGGAGCCCCTCCACGCCGAACGAGCGGGCGAGAGCCACCAGATCCGGGTTGTCGAAGCGCGTGCCGGCGATGCGGCCGAACTTACGCCGCTGGTGCATCTCGATGAGGCCGTAGCCGCCGTCGCTCCACACGATGACCACGAACGGCAGCCCGAGGCGGCGCGCCGTCTCCAGCTCCTGGACGTTCATCAGGAAGCCGCCGTCGCCGCTGATGCAGACGACCTTGTTGCGGCCGCGGCGCGCCAGCGCCGCGGCGATCGTCGCCGGCAGGCCGAAGCCCATGGCGGCGAACCCGTTGCTGATGAGCACCGTGTTGGGCTCGCGCGCCTCCCAGAAGCGCGCCACCCAGAGCTTGTGCGCGCCGACGTCGCTGACCAGCACATCCTCCGGCGCGAGCAGCTCACGCAGGTCGCGGAGCACGCGCTGCGGCTTGATGGGGAAGTCCTCGTCGGTGCCGGCGTCGAGCACGCGCCGGAAGGCGCGCCGGTACGGACGCTCCTCGACGTTCGCGACGTCTCTGCCCTCGAGGAGTCCGGTGAGCTGGAAGAGGATGCGCGAGAGGTCGCCGATGAGCTCCACCTCGGGGATGAACTGCGCGTCGATCTCCGGCGGCACCGTGTCGATGCAGACGATGCGCTGCCGCCCCTCCGGGTTCCAGGCGGAGGGCGGCCACTCGATCATGTCGTAGCCGACGGCGACGACGAGGTCCGCCCGGCCCAGCATGCCCTGCGGGTAGTCCTGCCGGGCCAGCCCGGCGGTGAAGAGGAAGTGCGGGTCGGAGGCGTCGAGCACGCCCTTGCCCATGAAGGTCGTGATGACGTGCAGGCCCGTCTGCTCGCAGAACGAGCGCAGCGCGGGCGCGGCCTCCTGGCGCACGACCCCGTTGCCGGCCAGCACCACCGGTCTCTTGGCGCCCTGGATGATCTCCGCGGCGCGCAGCAGGCTCACCGGGTCGGCCTCCATAATGGCCTCCGGGCCGCGCGGCAGCGGCGAGCCCGTCACCACGGTCTCCATCACGTCCTCGGGCAGCTCCAGGTGCGTCGCGCCGGGCTTCTCCGCCGCGGCGATGCTGAACGCCTTGCGCACAGCCTCCGCCACCATGCGCGGGTGGTGGAGGCGGGTGTTCCACTTGGTCATGGGACGCAGCATCTCGACGGTGTCGATGAACTGGTGCGTCGTCTCCTTGTGCATGCCGGCGAGGCCCGTCTGCCCGGTGAGCGCGACCAGCGGCGCGTGGTCGAGCGTCGCGTCGCCGATGCCGGTGGCCAGGTTGCTGGCGCCGGGGCCGAGGGTCGCGAGGCAGACGCCGGGCCTGCCCGTGAGCCGCCCGTACGCGTCGGCCATGAAGGCGGCGCCCTGCTCGTGCCGGGTGGGCACGAAGGTGATGAGTTGCGAGCGGTCGAGCGCCTCGCTGAGGTCCAGCGTCTCCTCGCCGGGGATGCCGAACACGAACTCGACGCCCTCGCTCTCGAGGCAGTCGACGAACAGGTTGGCGGCGGTGCGCTGCGAATCGCCTGCGGGCGCGGGCGGGAAGACGGAATCAGGCCGGTGAGTCATGGTGTCAGCGAGTCTAGCATTCCAGGACTGTTCCCCGGGACTAACAGCATGGCCGAGTCTCGCGCGTTCGGACAGACAGGATGTCGAGGCGCGGCGGCGCGGGAGCGGAGGGCCGGACCGGGACTAGGGAGCGCGGCGGGCGGAGCCCTTCCGCGGTCTGGCCGCCTTGGCCTCGGCGTCGCTGGCGAAGGCGTCCATGCCGAGGTAGTCCGGCCACTCGAGCGCCGGCAGAAGACCGGCCGCCAGGCCGATCATGCCGGCGTTGTCGGTGCACAGGCTGAGCGGCGGCAGCGAGAGCTGCAGGCCCTCGCCCTCACACGCCTGAGCCAGAGCGCGACGCAGGCCGGAGTTGGCGGCCACGCCGCCGGCGACGGCGACGCTGCGCAGCCCCTCCGCGGCGGCGGCGGCCATCGTCTTCTCGACGAGCTGCCGCACGATGGCCGCCTGGTACGAGGCGGCGAGGTCGGCGCGGTGCGCCTTGATCTCCGCCTCGTCGCGGGCCTTGAGGTCGTAGAGCAGCGCCGTCTTGAGGCCGCTGAAGCTGAAGCCGCGGCCTCTGGGCACGGCGCGCGGGAAGCGGGCGAAGCCCGGGTCGCCGCGCGCCGCCAGCTGGTCGAGCTCCTTGCCGCCCGGATAGCCGAGCCCCAGCAGCCGGGCGCCCTTGTCGAACGCTTCGCCGGCCGCGTCGTCCATGGTCTTGGCGGCGACGCGGTAGCGCACGCCCTCCTCCACGACCGCGAGCAACGTGTGTCCACCGCTGGCCACCAGGCACACGAACGGCGCCTCCACGCCGAGGGCGTAGTTGGCGGCGATGTGGCCCTGGAGATGGTTGACCGGGATGAGCGGCAGCCCTCGCCGGTAGGCGAGCGATTTCGCCGTCGCCAGCCCGACGAGGAGCGCGCCGATGAGGCCGGGGCCCTGGGTCGCGGCGACGGCGCTGAGATCGTCCCAGCCGGCGCCGGCCTCGCTCATCGCCTCGGCCACCACCTCGTTGACCAGCTCCGTGTGGCGCCGTGAGGCCACCTCCGGCACCACGCCGCCGAACTGCGCGTGCAGCTCGTTCTGGGAAGAGACGATCGACGACAGCACCTCGCGCCCGCGGACGACCGCCGCGCTCGTGTCGTCGCAGGACGTCTCGACGGCGAGGATGAGGCCGGCGGACGGAGCCTGCCCGGCCCGCGCCGTGGCGGGGAGCGGTGCGCCTGCGGCGCCCTCGATGGCTGGACTGCGTCGGCCACTGAGCGGTGCGCCTGCGGCGCCCCGCTCGATGGATGGACTGCGTCGGCCATTCACGCCGAGTCCCCTTCCCAGTCCTTCCACATGATGACCGCGTCCTCGCGATCGTCGCTGTAGTAGCCGGGGCGGATGCCGGTGGAGACGAATCCGAAGCTGCGATAGAGCTCGATCGCGGCGGTGTTGGAGACGCGGACCTCGAGGGTGTGGCCGCGGTGGCCCTTGCGCTCCGTGATGGCGAAGTAGGCCTCCAGCAGGCGGGAGCCCACGTACTGGCGGCGAGCCTCCTCGGCAACGCAGAGGTTCATGAGGTGCCACACGTCGACGAACATGTCGGCGATGAGGTAGGCGATGATGCGGCCGTCGTCCTCGCAGACGAGGCAGATGCCGGTCTCGCGCGCGAGCTGGCCGCTGAAGATGGCGAGCGACCAGGGCAGCGTGAAGGTGCGCGCCTCGAGCCCCGCCACGGCCTCGAGGTCGGTGAAGTGCATCGGCCGCACGACGCGCTCGTGATGCCGGGCGTCGGGGACGACCTGGAGGTTCACGGCGTCCCTCCGGCGGCCGGCGCGCCCTGCCAGCGCGCGGCGTCGGGGGCGCGCCCGTAGAGGGGCAGCACGGCGTCCGGGCCGCGGACGAGGCCGGGCGCGCCGCAGGCGACCGCCCGGCCGACCATCGCGGCCGTCGGCGCGACGATGCCCGCGGCCGGCTGCGCCGACGCGGGCAGCAGCTCGCCGTAGAGCACGGCGCCGTCGCCGCCGGTGACCACGTCGCCGCGGGCGTCGAGCCAGGCGGCGAGGTCGACCGCGGGCACGACGGCGACGGTCTCGACCTGCCGCACGCCGCCGTCGGCCGCGCGCTCGAAGACGGCCGCGAACACCTCGTGGCGGCGGCCGTCGACGAGGGGCACCAGCCGCCGGCCAGGCGCCGTCTCGGGCGCGTCCGCCAGCGCGAGCGCGAGCGCCGCCAGCGTGGGCACGCCGGCGAGCACGGCCTTGCCGTCCGCCTGCACCAGCGCGCGCGCCGTGGCGATGCCGATGCGCAGGCCGGTGAAGGCGCCGGGGCCGAGGCCGACGGCGACGGTCTCGATGTCGTCCCAGCCGGCGCCCGCCTCGACGACGATCTCGTGCACGAACGGCAGCAGCAGCTGAGAGTGCGCCGGGCCGTCGAGCGACACGCGCTCGGCGACGACGGAACCGTCGGCGGCGCAGAGCGCCGCCGAACATGCCGTCGTCGCGGTCTCGAGCGCGAGGATCATGACGGCGCCCCCGCGGCCACGGCGACGCCGGCCTGCGCCGCGGCCGCGGCGACGTCCTGCTCGAACGCCGCCTCCGCGGAGATCCGCGCCGAGCGGCTCCTCCTCGTGCGATGCTCGAGTTCGACGCGCACGTCCGGCTCGGGCAGCGCGTCGCTGCCCGCCGCCGGCCACTCGACGAAGGTGATCGCGTCCCGCCCGAGGTAGTCGTCCCATGCGAACAGCTCGGCGTCCACGCCGCGGCGGAGCCGGTACAGGTCGAGGTGATGCAGGAGCTCGCCCTCACGCCCGTGGTAGCTCTGCGCCAGCGTGAACGATGGGCTGGTGATGGCGCCGCGCACGCCGCGGGCGCGCAGCACCTCGCGGACCAGCGTCGTCTTGCCGGTGCCGAGGTCGCCCTCGACGGTGACGAGCGCCGGCGGCCGCAGCCGGACGGCCAGCACGCGCGCGAGCTTCCGAGTCTGAGCCGGCGAGGCGAGGGTGAGCGAGATCATCTAGAAGAGGCCGAGCTGCTCCGGTTCGGCGGACGGACCGGCCTCGGGGGCGGGCTGGCTCGCGGGCGCGGGGTCATCCGAGACATCGGCTGCGACGGGAGGGTCGTCGGTCGCGGGCATCGGAGTGACGGCCGCCTCCGGGGGCGCAAACCTGGCGGCCGGAGCCTCGGCGAACACCGGCGCAGCAGCAGGCGCGGGCGTCGCGGGCGCGACGACGGCTTCGGCGGGCGCCGGCGTCTCTGGCGCGGCATTCACGGGCGGCGGCGGCGCGTCGTCGAAGGTCAGCGCCGGCGCCGGCGACACATCGGCCGGCTCGGGCGCACGCGGCTGCAGGCGCTCGGGCGGCTGCCAGGCCGGTCGCTCGGCGGCCGGCGGCGGGGCAGCCTCTTCCCCGGGTTGAGGCGCGGCGTGCGCCAGGAGCTCGGGCAGCCGCAGGAAGTCCTCCTTGAGCGTCGCCAGATTGGCCGGCGTGTACAGCGCCGCTGCCGGATGGAAGATCGGGTACAGGTAGAGCCTGTGTCCGGCGATCTCCGTCGCCCGCGGCTGCCCGTGCACCTTGGTGATGCCGCGCTGGTCGCCGCTCAGAAGCTTGGTCGCGAAGTTGCCCAGCGTGCAGATGACCTTGGGCCGGATGATCTCGATCTGCCGCCACAGGTAGGGCCGGCAGGCGTCGATCTCCTCCGGACGCGGGTCGCGGTTGTTGGGCGGGCGGCTCTTGAGGACGTTGGCGATGTAGACCTGCTCGCGCGTCAGGCCGATGGACGCGAGCAGTTGCTCGAGGAGCTTGCCGGCCTGGCCTACGAACGGCCGGCCCTGCTGGTCCTCGTGGTAGCCCGGCGCCTCGCCGACGAACATGAGGTCGGCGCCCGGGTCGCCCTCGCCGAACACGGCCTTGGTGCGCGTCTCGGCGAGGATGCAGTTCGAGCAACACTCGACCTCCCCGCGGAGGGCGTCGAGCGCGGCGATGACGTCGTCAGTGGCAGGTGCCACAGGAGGAGCTGGCGCAGGAGGAGCAGCTCTTGGTCGCTCCCTTGCCGCCGATGTTGGACGACGATGAGTGGACGGCGAACGTGGACAGCAGCCGGCAGACGTCGCCGGAGTGACACGACGGGCACTCGGGCCTGGTGCCGTTGCGGATCAGCTCCTCGAAAGCGGTTCCGCACTGGTTGCAGCAGAATTCGTAGATGGGCATGGCGGTAGTGTACCACCGAGCCTGGGAGCGCAGGCCTCGCGGGCGGCGGCCCAGTACCGTGCGGCCAACGACCATCCGATTGACACGCGCGCACGCGAGACCCTACCCTTGACATGGCCCGGCGCCGAGCCTCGGCACGCGACCGGGACACCGCCTGTGCAGCACAGGCCTAGGGCAGGCGCGGTACCTCCCCCACCGGGCGGACCGCAGCCGGAGAGGTCATAGGCTTGATCATCGACCAGCATCGCTTCTGCGTGATCGGCGCCGGACGCCTCGGATCGGCCGCGCTCGCCGGCCTGCTCGAGGCCAAGCTCACCGTCACCGCCGTCGGAGTCCACGCCGACGACGACACCCGCCTCTTCGACTTCGTGCCCCACGTGCGCGTGCGCGACGCCGCGCTCGAGGCCGACGCCTGGTGGCTCGCGGTGCCGGACGACGAGATCTACACCGTGGCCGGCAGGCTCGCAGAGGCTCTGCCGGCGATGCGCCGTCCGGGCGCGCCCCAGCCGCTCGCCATCCACTCCAGCGGGCTCGGCTCGGTGCACCTGCTCAAACCGCTGTACGAGCAAGGCGTGCGCGTCCTCTGCCTTCACCCGTTGCAGACGTTCGCCGGCGAGCCGGACGCCGGACTGCTGCAGGGCGTCCCCTGCGCGGTCACCGCGCTCGAGGAACGCGACCTGCAGCTCGGCGAGGAGCTCGCCGGTCGCCTCGGCATGCGCCCGTTCCGCCTGGCCGACGAGAAGAAGACGCTCTACCACCTCGCCGCCGTGGTCGGCTGCAACCTGCTGGTGGCGCTCGAGAGCGAGGCCAAGCGCCTGATGGACGAAGCCACCGGCGAGACTCGCGGCCTGGACCACCTCTCGGCGCTGCTCGAGACGACGATGAAGAACCTGCTGCAGAGCGGCGAGCCGGCGTTCGCGCTGACCGGGCCGGTGGCACGCGGCGACATCGGCACGGTCCGCGCGCACCTGCGCCTGCTCGACCGCGAGAGCCCGCGGCTGGCCGGGACCTACCGCGCGTTGAGCCTCGAGGCGCTGGCGCTGGCGGCGCCGCGCCTCGACGACGACCAGGTCGCCACGCTGCGCGAACTGCTCGGGGCCGGAGAAGCCGGCGGCGCAGCCGCCGGCCACGCCGGCCCCGCACCGGACGCCGGCGGCCACTGGGCCGGAGGCCAGCCGTGATCGTCGCCAGGACCATCGCGGAGGCGCGGACGGCGCTGCGCGAGCTCCCGCGCCCGCTCGGGCTCGTGCCCACGATGGGCGCCCTGCACGCCGGGCACCTCGGCTTGCTGGACGCGGCGCAGGCCCGCTGCGCCCGGGTCGCCGCGTCCATCTTCGTGAACCCGACGCAGTTCGGCCGCGGCGAGGACTTCGAGCGGTACCCGCGCGACGAGGCCCGCGACCTGCGCCTCCTGAAGGAGGCGGGCGTCGCGGTCGTCTTCGCGCCGACCGCCGACGAGATGTATCCGGAGGGCTTCGCCACCGACGTCCACGTCGGCGGCGCGCTCACCGAGAGCTTCGAGGGCGCCTCGCGCCCCAGCCACTTCGACGGCGTCGCCGTCATCGTCACCAAGCTGCTCGGCGTGATACAGGCGGACGTGCTGTTCCTCGGCGAGAAGGACGCGCAGCAGCTCGCCGTCATCCGCCGCTTTGTGCGCGACCTCGACCTGCCCGTCGAAGTCGCCGGCGTGCGGACGCTGCGCGAGCCGGACGGGCTCGCCATGAGCTCGCGCAACGTCTACCTCACGGCTGAGCAGCGCGCCGTCGCGCCGGACCTCTACCGCGCGCTGCTGGCCGGCGCCGCGGCCGCCGGCGGACCTGGGACGGCCGCGAAGGACGTCGTCGTCGCGGCCACGAGCGCCCTGCTGCTCCCCGAGGGGCCGCTCGATCCCGACGCCATCGACGACGCTCTGGCCCGCCCCCGCTTCGAACTCGAGTACGCGGCGGTCGTGGACGAGGACACCTTCGTCCCCGAGGGCACGCTCGGGCCGCGCTCGCGCCTCGTGGTCGCGGCCCGTCTCGGGTCCACCCGGCTCATCGACACCATCTCGGTCGCCGTCCCCGCGACGGACGACAGCACCGACTCATCGTCATCCAGCGTTTCACCCTCACTCAGCGTTTCATCGTCATCCAGCGCGTACCCCGCCAAGGACGCGACCGCATGAAAGGAAGGACCACCATGGCGACCGTCTTCGTCAACGGCGAACAGCAGGCTCACGTGCGCGAGGGCCTCGTGCG
Source organism: uncultured Thermoleophilia bacterium (assembly GCA_963784975.1). GTDB lineage: Bacteria > Actinomycetota > Thermoleophilia > UBA2241 > UBA2241 > CAIXSE01. The sequence goes on from CAWAUK010000060.1 coordinate 8,445, forward strand.
CATCATCACCGGCTCCATCGAGTTCCCGAGCAACGGCGATGCCGACATGATCAAGATCACCGAGGAGGTGAAGGAGGCCGTGCGCCAGACCGGCCTCACCGACGGCACCGTGACCCTCTTCGTGCCGGGCGCCACCGGCGCCCTGACGACGCTCGAGTATGAGCCGGGCGTGGTCGAGGACGTGCAGCGGGCCCTCGACGTCGTCGCGCCGGCCGACCAGTTCTACCAGCACAACGTGAACCTCGGCGACGGCAACGGCCACTCGCACGTGCGCGCCGGCCTCGTCGGGCCGTCGCTGGTCGTGCCGTTCGTCGACGGCCTCCTCACGCTCGGCATCTACCAGAACATCGTGTTCTGCGACTTCGACGCGCGCCCGCGCGAGCGCTCCGTCGTGGTGCAGGTGATGGGCGTATGAATAGCCGCCGCAGAAAAGCCGCCGAGGGTGGGCTTTCGAGCGGGGCGGCGCAGCAGCACCGCTCATCAGCTATCGAGCGGGGCACCGGAGGCGCACCGCTCCGCGGCGAGCCCGATTGCGACCCGAGCAAGGAGCGCCCGCTCGTCCAGGTGGCGCTCGACTTCGTCGACCTGCCGCGCGCGCTCGAGGTCGCGCGCGAGGCCGTCGCCGGCGGCGCCGACTGGATCGAGGCCGGCACGCCGCTGATCAAGGCGGAGGGCCTGAACGCCGTCAGGGCCCTGAAGGCCGAGTTCCCGGAGAAGACCATCGTCGCCGACATGAAGACCATGGACGCCGGCCGCACCGAGGTCGAGTACGCGGCCAAGGCCGGCGCGGGCGTGGTCGGCGTCCTCGGCGCCGCGTCCGACAGCACGATCAAGGAGTGCGCCGAGGCGGCGCGCAACTACGGCTGCAAGCTCATCGTCGACATGATCGAGGTCGCCGACCCCGTGACGCGCGCGCTGCGCGCCCAGGAGCTCGGCGCCGACTACATCGGCATCCACACGGCGATCGACCAGCAGATGCGCGGCGAGGCACCGTTCGACACGCTCAGGGCAGTCGCCGAGGCGGTCGTGATCCCGGTCTCCGCCGCCGGCGGCATCAACAGCGAGACGGCGGCCGCGGCCGTGGAAGCCGGCGCCGGCATCGTCGTGGTCGGCGGCGCCATCACCAAGTCCGCCGACGCCACCGCCGCGACCGCCGAGATCCGCCGCGCCGTGGACGAGCGCGTCTGCATCGAGACCACGCTGTACAAGCGCGCCGGCGCGGCCGACATCCGCACCGTGCTCGACCAGGTCTCGACCGCCAACGTCAGCGACGCCTGGCACCGGCAGCCGAGCCTGCCGGGCATAAAGCCCCTGCTGCCGGGCGCGCACATGTGCGGCCCGGCGGTCACTGTGCGCACCTACGCCGGCGACTGGGCCAAGCCCGTCGAGGCGATCGACGTCTGCAAGCCCGGCGACGTGCTCGTCGTCGACGCCTCGCGACGCGACCCCCGCCATGTGGGGCGAGCTCGCCACGCACAGCGCCATGGTGAAAGGCCTGGCCGGGCTCGTGGTCTGGGGCGCGATCCGCGACACGCCGGAGATCGCGCGCCTCGGCTTCCCTGCCTTCAGCAGCAAGGTCTGCGCCAACGCCGGCGAGCCCAAGGGCTTCGGCGAGGTCAACGTGCCGATCACGATCGCGGGCCAGACGGTGCGCCCGGGCGACTGGATCGTCGGCGACGACGACGGCGTCATGGTCCTGCCCAAGGAGCAGGCCGTGGAGCTGGCCAACCGCGCCATGGACGTGCTCGAGAAGGAGAACCGCATGCGCGGCGAGATCGACGCCGGCAAGACGCTCGCCGAAGTCGCCTACCTGCAGAAGTGGGAGAAGGCGCGCTAGGAACGAAGCCTAGCGCGCGCGGCGCGCGTACCAGGTGAACTGCAGACTCGTAGAGGCGGCCTGGAAGCGGTTGTCCATGGCCGGGCCGCCCTCCGGGAAGAGGACCGAGAACCGGTAGATGCGGGTCTCGCGAGGCCTGAAGACCCCGAGCTCGAGCAGCGGCATCTGCCGCAGCGGGCCGGAGTAGACCAGCTGCGGACGGCGGTTGGCCGCGAGACGCTTCACCGTGAGGACCAGGCGATTCGAGAGGCGCCCGCCGCCCGTGCCCTGAGCCTCGACGAGCTTGGAGAGGCCCAGGAAGAAGCGGGCGCGCAGCTTCTTGCTCGCGTTGCCGATGGTCACCGTCCCGGCGGCGCTGTCACCGGGCAGCATGTCGCGCATGCCGACGAGGGCGTCGCCGCCGCGGCTGTTCTTGATCTTCACGCGGCCGCTGCGCTGTTGGAGCTGCTTGGCGGCTTCGTCGTTCGCCGGCCGCACGGCCGCGTAGGCGACGGTGCCGAGCAGCACGAGGACGACGGCCGCTGCCGCCGCCACGGCGAAGCCATGGCGGCTGAGGCGGCCGCTCCTGCTCCTCAGGATGCGTGTGCTGGTGTCGCTCGTCCTTCTCTCCCTCGTCAGATCCGCGTCGGAACCCCGCCCCGCGCGCATCGTCTCACGCCCACGTGTCACGCCCTGCTCTTTGCGTCGTGCTGCATCCCGTCGTCCTCGACCCGGCGAGCGACCTCATCGCCGGCCTCCCTCCACAGCGACCAGAGCAGCGAGAGGGCGATCAGGACCGCCGGGAGGCCGATGAGCGCGATCCGCACCGTCCTCGCGCTCAGCGCGGCGAGCACGTAGCCGAGCAGCGGCACCTGGAACACGTAACGTGCCTGCCGTGGCTCGTTGAGCGTCACCGGGTTCCACGGGTCGGCTGCCTCGTTGAAGTCGCCCTTGGTCCGGAAGGCGGGACGGCCGTCCGCGCCGGTCTCGACCGCGACGATCCGGTGCGTCACCGCGCTGGCCATGCCGGGTGGATTGAACGTGATGATGTCGCCGACCCGGAGCTGTTCGACCGGTGTGATCCTGGAGTAGATGACGGCGCCCTTCGGGATGGTGCCGGTCATCGACCCGCCGGTGATCACGTAGCGCTGCAGGCCGAAGAGTCCGGGGATGACGACGGCCGCGACGACAAAGACGAGCGCGGCGACGCAGAGCCCGGTGGCGAGCTTGCCCACGAGCGGCTTCACGGCGTCGTCCCGGCGAACTGGAGACGCAGCGCCATCGAGGTGCCCGGAGCGCCTCGTTGGCGTCGGCCGTCGGAGAGGTGAGCGTGAACTGGCAGGTGCGGCTGACTCCAAGAGCGATGCTGCCCAGCGACCGCGAGATGAAGCCGGCGGCCGTGCCCGTGCAGAGGGTCGTGGCGCCGCTGTGACATCCTCGATCACCTGGCGCTCCTTCGTGGATCGTGTGGCGGGATCAGCGAACGGGGGGCGGGGCCAGACCGAAGTCCCGGCCCCGCCCCCAGGGCGGTGGATCACATCGAGCGGGCCGTTACTGGACCGCGCTCCAGGTGAGGTTGATGGTGGCCGACTTGCCCATGTAGGCGTTCTCGGCGCCAGCAGCGCCGTTCGGGAACTTGACGGTGAAGACATACGTGTGGGTCTCGCTGGCGGCGAACACGCTGTCGTGGCCCGCGGCCACCGTATCGAGCGTGATTGGAGCCGGACAGCGCGGAGCTCAGCGGCTGGGCGTTCACCAGCGTGGCGCCGTCCTCGGTGACGGTCAGCGTCAGGTAGTTCGCGAACGCGGCGAGGTAGGTCGGAGCGCTCGTGTCCATCACGCCGGACAGCGTGAAGGTGCCGGGGAGGCTGCCCGTGTTCTTGATCACTTCGGTGCCGCTCGTGGAGTCGCCGGGCTTCATCCCGGAGACCGAGAGGCTGGCGACGACCTGGCCTGTATTGTCCGTGGTGCCGTCGGCGCGGAAGTTGCCGATATACAGGCTGCCGGCCGTGAACACGTTGCCGGGGTTGGCCGAGCTGGCCGTGAAGCTCGCGCTCGACGCGACCAGCGCGGCGGCGGCGAGCACCAGGACGGTGAGGGTGAGCAACACCATCATCCGCCGCTTGCCGATCATGACCTTTATGCGCTTCATCTTTCCCTCCGTGTGTGCCTCACTCGAGTCTGCCGGGCTGTCTGCCGGGACTCCTACGCCCCGTCGCCCCTGCTCGAGTGCCACTTTCGTTCCGCTCCTCCCATGGATCGAACACGGAGGTCGAAACCCTTCCAGACCGGTCCATCCGGTCCATCGCTCCAACTCTGCCCCCGTCCGAAAGGTCGGCCCTGGGACAGCTGTCTAGATGGGGCGGATCAGTCGTCGCCCATCTCGACAACGCCCTCTGTATCGGCAGGGATGCCCGGGCCTTGAGCCCCCTATGAGCTCGAATGGACGAACGTACTAGGTACCCATACCTGGGACCCCTGGGTACTGCCGGGAAGACCGCACAGACGACGAGACGAAGCTGTCAGGAGGGAGGGCGGCGGCCGTAGGCCCGTACCGCCCCGTTCGGGGGCGCGCCGGCGGCGTGCGCCGCGGCCGCGAGGTCGCGGCGAAGGGGCCGGCGCGCGAAGCGCACGAGATGGCCGGCGCAGCGGCAATCGCCGGCGCCGAAGCGGCGCGGCAAGCGCTCTGCGCCGGGCAGCGCCGCCAGCGCGCCGGCGAGCTCGCACTCCCCGGCAGCGCCGTCGACCAGCCAGGCACGCTCGGCCGGGAACGCCGTGAAGAGGTAGTCGGCGTGCCAGCGGAGCTGCTTCTCGCGGGCCAGGTGGCGGGCGACGCGCGCGCCGCGCGCCCGGGCGGCACTCCCGACGTAGCCGTACCAGCCGCGCTCCAAGGTCACCATCCCCACCGAGCCGACGGCGAGAGCCGTGCGGCGCGGCACGCGGGTGAGGACGATGTAGAGGCGCGGCGCGGGCGGACCGGCGGTGGTCGCCGCGGATGCGTCGGGAACGCTCGCCTCGGCCGGGCGGTCAGGGCCTGCGGCGGACGGCTGGGCAGGCGCCCGGTCGCTCACCGGTCCGGCGCCTCCCAGTCGGCCGGCTTGGCCGAGCGCGGCGGAGCGGTCTCGCCGAGGCGCCGGCGGGAGCCGGGCGCCATGCCGCCGCGCCGCGGCTGACAGCGCGGGCAGTAGTGCGTGCCCCGGCCGCCGACGACGGTCCGCTCGACGGTCGTCCCGCACACGCGGCACGGCTGCCCGGTCCGCTGGTAGACGTTCAAGATCTCCTGGAAACTGCCGCGCTGCCCGGCCGGGTCGATGAAGCTCTCGATGCTGGAACCCTCGTGATCGATGCCGGCCTGAAGCGTCTCGAGGAGGGCCGCGTGCAGGCGCAGCGCCTCGCGCGGCCCGACGCTCCCGGCAGCCCGCAGGGGGTGCAGGCGGGCGCGGAACAGCGCCTCATCGGCGTAGATGTTGCCCACGCCGGCGATCCGCCGCTGGTCGACAAGAAACGCCTTGAGCGGCGCGTGCCTGTCCCGCAGCGCCCCGCGCAGGTACTCGATCGTGAACTCGGGCCCGAAGGGCTCGGGGCCCATCCCTCGCGAGGCGAAGAAGTCGTCCTCAGCCTGCGGCTCCAGCGCCCACAGGCGGCCGAACCGGCGCACGTCCTGGAAGTGCAGCGTGATGGCCGGCTCGAGGTGCCACAGGAAGCGCGCCGGTCGCTCCGCGGGCTGGGGCCGGAACACGAACTGGCCGGTCATGCGCAGGTGGACGACGGCCACGGAGGGGCCGGCGTAGCCTTCGCCGGCGGCCGCCGGCCGGCCCGTCCACCGCCCCGAAGTCGACCAGCAGGTACTTGCCCCGCCGGCGCAGCCCGGCGACCCGGCGCCCGGCCAGGTACTCGTTCAGTTCCTGCTCCGTCTGCACGCTCACGGTCCAGTCGTTCACGACGACCTGCCGCAGCAGCAGTCCCGGCAGGCACGTGAGCAGCCGCCGCCGGACGGTCTCGACTTCGGGGAGCTCAGGCATCGTCCGCCCGCGCCCCGCCCGCGCCTGGGGCCACGTCGCCACCGGCGCCGTCCGCCGCGTCGCGCCGCCACCACGCCCGCAGGAACGCCCGGGCCCCGTCCGTGTCGGTGACCTCGCCCGCCTCGACCTCCTCCTCGAGCGCGTCCAGCGCCTGGCCCACCGCGGGCCCGGGCTCGATGCCGAGCAGCTCCATGACGTCGTCGCCGCTCAGCAGCTGCGGCGCCGGCGCCTTGCTCACCGCCGTCCAGACGGTGCGCGCCAGCCGGTAGTGACGCGCCATGGACGTGAGCGAGGTCTTCTCGCCACGCGTAGCCAGGCGGTCGCACAGCGACACGACCACGGACTCGAACACCCAGGGGCTGACGTCGCGCCGGTAGCGGGCCAAAGCCCGGCGAGTCAGCGGCTCCTCGCGCGTCAGGAACCCGAGCCGCAGGTGCTGGCGGACGAGGGTGCCGACGTATTCGACGAAGCGGTTGCTGAGACTGAAGCGGCGGCCGATGTCCGCGGCCATCTGGCGGCCGGTCTCGTCGTGATGCCAGAAGATCACGCGGCCCTGGTCGTCGACGATGCGGACCACGGGCTTGCCGATGTCGTGCAGCAGTACGGCCCAGGAGACGGGAACGAGCGGTTCGACGCCGGGCAGACCGGCCTCGGCGGGCGAGGCGAGGAACCGGCGCCCACCCAGCTGGGCCACCACGCCGACGACGTAGGTGAGCGCTTCGAGGGTGTGCTCGAACACGTCGAGATGGTGGTAGGGATTCTGCTCGACGCCGCGCAGGCGGTCGACCTCGGGGAGGATCACCGCAAGCGCGCCCCACACGGCCAGGTCCCGGAGCGCGACCGGCGCGGCGCGCGTGCCGAGGAGCGCGCAGAGCTCGTCGCGGATGCGCTCGCCACTCACGCGCGAGAGGCCGGACGCGGCGCGGAAGGCCGCCTCGGTGGCCGCGGCGTCCGGCAGGAGCTCGAACACCCGCGCGAGACGCGCGAGACGCAGGACGCGCAGCGGGTCGTCGTCGAGCGAAGCCGGCGAGCACAGGCGCAGACGCCCGGCGGCGAGGTCGTCGAGGCCGTTCAGCGGGTCGACGATGTCGTCGCCGTCGAGCGGCCGCGCGAGCGCGTCCACGGTGACGTCGCGCGCCCGGAGATCCGCCTCGAGGCGGAGGGCGCGCGTCGCCGGGTCGGGCGGGCCGCCGGGCGGCCCGCCGCGCAGGGCGGCGACGTCGATGTGCAGGTCACCGACTACGACGCGCCAGCCGCCGAAGAGGTCGGAGGTCGCGTAGACGCCCCCGTCGAGCCGGTCGGCGAGGCCGCGGGCGAGCGCCTCCGGCCTGCCGTCGAGGGCGATGTCGATGTCGCGGACGCGGCGCCCGAGCAGTTCGTCGCGCAGGCAGCCGCCGACGAGCCAGCCGGCCTCGCCCGGGCCGAGCACGGCGAGCGCGGCCCGGGTGACCTCGTCGGGCGTCGGAAGCGTGGCGGCGTAGCGGGCCACGGGCGTCAGGCTGCGGGGAACTCGCCGCGATAGCGGCGTGCCACCCGCGGCGCCATGTCGCAGGCGATCTCGTAGTTGATCGTGCCGAGCATGCGCGCCATCTCCTCGCAGAGGATGCGTGGCGTCTCGGGCGCGTCCCGACGCGGTGCGTCGGGCTCGGTCCAGACGACCGCGGAGCCGCCGCCCACGCCGTCGCCGGCCGGGCCGAACAGCACGATCTCGTCGCCCGGCGCGCCCCAGTCCTCCGGCAACCGCACCGTCATCTGGTCCATGCTGATGCGGCCGACGATGGGGCAGCGCCGTCCCGCGACGAGCACCTCGGCGCGGTTGCCTAGCGCCCGCCGCACGCCGTCCGCGTAGCCGACGGGGACGATGGCGATGCGCGTGAGCTCGACGGCGTAGAACGTCCTGCCGTAGCCCACCGACTCGCCGGGGACGACCTCGCGCACGCCGGCGACGTACGAGACGAACTTCATCGCCGGCCGCAGGCCGTCCTTGAACGGGTCGTCGTTGGCCGGGGCGAGCCCGTACATCGCGATCCCCGTGCGGACCATGTCGAAGTGAGCGCGCGGCCCGCGCAGCGTCGCCGCGCTGTTGGCCGTGTGGCAGAGCAGGTCGGGATACTCTCCCTTGAGCTCCGCGGCCAGCCTGGCGAACCGGGCGAGCTGCTGCTCGAAGAACGTCGTGTCGGCCTCGTCGGCCGTCGCGAAGTGGCTCATGAGGCCCGAGAGGACGCCGCCGGCATCGGCCTGCTCGCACAGTGCGCGGACCTCGTGCGCCCGCACGCCGAGGCGGCCCATGCCGGTGTCGACCTTGACGTGCACCCTGGCGCCGAGCCGGGCGGCCTCGGCCACGAACGGCGCCGACCAGCCGACGACCTCGGCGCCGGCCGCCGCGGCCCGCGCGAGACCGGTGCCGGTGAGCGGGCCGAAGATCAGGATCGGCGCGGTGAACCCCGCCTCGCGCAGCTCTTCGGCCTCGGGCGCCGTCGCCACGCCGAGCCAGGTGGACCCGGCCTCGAGCGCGGCGCGCGCGGCCGGCACCGCGCCGTGGCCGTAGCCGTTGGCCTTGACGACGGCGCAGTGGACGGCGCCGTCCGGGAGGTCGCGCATGAGGCGGCGGACGTTGTGGCGGATCGCCTCGAGGTCGACCTCGGCGACGGCGCGGTGTCGTCCGGCCAGCACTCAGAGCCCCAGGATCTTCATGATGTCGTGACGAGTGACGATGCCGACGACGGCCTCGCCCTCCACCACGGGCACGCGGTCGAACTTGTGGCGATGCATCAACGTGGCGGCGACCCGGGCTTCGTCGTCCGGGGCCACGGTCTTCACCTCGTCGGTCATGAGCTGCTCGACCGTGGCCGCGGATGCCTTCTCGAGCTGTTCCTTGAACTTCTTCTGGCTGCCCAGGTAGATGATGCTGTCGAAGAGCTCGAACCAGTGCGGCATCTGGACGTCGGCGTCCATGGCCATGAGGTCGCCCTCCGTGACGATCCCGACCAGCCGGTCCTCGTCGACGACGGGGACGCCGCCGAGCCGCTTGTCGCGGAAGAGGGCCGCGAGCTCCTTCACGGTCATCGTCGGCGGGACGGTGATGACGGGCGTGGTCATGATGTCGCGGACGAGGGGCTCGCCCTCAGGCTTGGCGTCAGTGGTGGGGCTCATGGCTCTCCTCCTGTGGACCGGCCTTGAGCCGCTCCACGGCGGCGGGCAGGTAGTGGAACAGGTCGCTCGCCACCATGCCCTCGGTGCCGACCACATCTGCGGCCGCCAGGTCGGCGGCGAGACCGTGCAGGTAGGCGCCGAGGCAGGCGGCGTCGGTGGCCGGCAGGCCCTTGGCGAGCTGGGCGACGATGACACCGCTGAGGACGTCGCCGGTGCCGGGCGTGGCGAGGCCCGGGTTGCCGGTCGGGACGACGTAGGCCCGTCCCGACGGGTCGGCGACGATCGTCGCCTCACCCTTCAGCAGCACGGTCGCGTTGGCGCGCCGGGCCGCGGAACGGGCGCACTCGAGGCGCTGGGCCGCGACCTCCGCCGCCGGGCGGCCGATCAGGCGGCCCAGCTCGCCCTCATGCGGCGTCAGGACGGTGGGCTTCTTGCGCTCGGCGACCAGCTCGAGCCGGTCACCGAGGGCGTAGAGTCCGTCGGCGTCGAGCAACAGCGGCCGGTCGATGCCGATGAGCTCGCGCACGAGCAGCTTGGCCTCGTCGGCGCGGCCGAGCCCGGGGCCGACGGCAACGGCCTTGAGCTGCCCCGCCTGCTCGAACAGGGCGGAGCGGGCGGCGAGCCCGAACTGGCCGTCGGCGCCCGGCACGGTCACGGTGATCACCTCGGCGAACGGCTTGTCCGCGCCGGCGCCGGCGGGAAGCGCGGCGTGGACGAGGCCGGCGCCGCCCCTGAGGGCCGCGAACGCGGCCATATGGGCGGCGCCCTCCATCCCCCTGGACCCGCCGACAACGAGCACCGTCCCGACCGAGCGCTTGTGGTCGAGCGAACCCTTGGGCACGACAAGACCCGCCACGCCCGGCTCCGTGAGCAGCCAGACGTCGGCCCCGTGGTCGCACAGCGCCGGGATGCCGATGGGCACGATGACGACCTCGCCCGAGAACGAGCCCCCGGGGGTGACGAAGTGACCGACCTTGGCGGCATGGAGCGCGACCGTGAGGTCGGCCTCCACCGCCGGACCGTGCACGGCGCCGGTGTTGGCGCCGACGCCGCTCATGATGTCGACGCTGACCACGGCGCCCGGCGCCTCGTTCATCAGCTCGATGGCCGCGGCCGCGGGCCCCTTGGCCGCACCCGTGAACCCGGTGCCGAAGATGGCGTCGACGACGACGTCCGCCATCTCCGTGAGCACCATCGAACCTTCGCTGAGCGCCCCGGCCTCGTCGGTCGCGGAGCGCACGTCCACGCCCAGCGCCGCGAGGATGTCGAGGTTCAGCTTGGCGTCGCCCGTGTACTCCTCGGCCGGGGCGAGCAGGAACACCGTGACCTCGACGTCCGCGTCGAAGAGCTCGCGCGCGACCACGAAGCCGTCCCCGCCGTTGTTGCCCTTGCCGGCGAAGACGACCGCCTCCTCCGGCTCGTACCGCTCGAGGATCTCGGTCGCCGCGGCGAGGCCGGCGCGCTCCATGAGGTGCCCTCCGGGGATGCCGATGCCGTGGATCGCCGTGCCGTCGACCTTCTGCATGCCGTCGGCGGTGTACAGGCCCAGCAGCAGGGACTCATCCATCCGCGTCCTCCTTGAGTGCGGCGGCGACGGCGTACGCCATGCCGCCGGTGTGGCTCAGCGAGACCTCGACCCTCGTCACGCCCAAGCGCCGCGCGATGTCGGCGACGCCTCCGTGCAGCGCGATGAGCGGCTTTCCCCCCGACAGTACCTCGATGTCGCGCCATACGAACCCGATGATACCGATTCCCAGCGCCTTGCCGACCGCCTCCTTGGCGGCGAAGCGAGCGGCGTAGCGCGACCACGGGTCCGAGAAGCCGTCACAGTAGGCGCGCTCCTGCTCGCTGAAGAGCCGCGCGTAGGCGCGCGGGAGCCGCTCGAGCAGCCTGCGGATGCGAGCGGCCTCGATCACGTCGATGCCGAGGCCGAAGAGCAGTCCGCCCGGCGGGAGCTGGGGGAACCCCATCCGCCCGCCGGCCATTCCTTTGCGTGCGTCGCTCATCCCCGTCATTGTATCCGCCGGCCCGTCGCCGCTCCCCCCGCTACCGCGCTCTCTTCACGGTGGACGACACGCTCGGCGCGCGGCCCCACAGGGAGCTGGTGAGGGCCGCGCCGGCCGAGGTCCGGGCCGCGGTCACCTCCGGTCGCGGTCACCTCCGGCCGCGCCCGACGAAGGCGCGGACTGAGAGGCAGCCGGCGGGCCGGCGGGCACCTCCGGGCACGCGCGACGCTGGGTGTCGCACGCGCCACTGGCGCCATCGGTAGCGCCATCGGTGACATCATCGGTGGCGTCATCGCGCGAGGCACTACCCTCCGTGCCTCAGCCTCCGGCCATCACTCGACCGTCACCGTCTTGGCAAGGTTCCGCGGCTGGTCCACGTTCAGCCCCTTGATGCCGGCGATGTGATAGGCCAGCAGCTGCAGCGGGATCACCGTGAGGATCGGCGCCAGGTGGTGGTCGCACTTCGGCACCCACAGCACGTCGCGCGACAGCGCCCCGATGGTGTCGTTCCCGTCGGTGGCCACCGCGATCACGTCGGCGCCCCGCGCCCGGACCTCCTCGATGTTGCTCACCAGCTTGGGGAAGATCGGACTGTCGTCGGCGACGACCACGACCGGGGACTCGTCGTCGAGCAGGGCGATCGGCCCGTGCTTCATCTCGCCCGCGGCATACGCCTCGGTCGGGATGTAGCTGATCTCCTTGAGCTTGAGAGCGCCCTCGAGGCAGACGGCGAACCCCATGCCGCGTCCCAGGTAGAGGAAGAACCGCTCGTCGTGGTAGCGCTGGGCGATGTCCTCGATCGCGCTCGGCCGCGCCAGCAGCTGCTCGGCGAGCTCGGGGACGGCGCGCAGCTCGTGCCCGAGGCGCTTGAGCTCGGCCTCGGGCATGACCCCGCGCGCCCACGCAAGACGAAGCGCGAGCAAGAGCAGGGCGGCGACCTGGGCGGTGTGGGTCTTGGTCGCCGCCACCCCGACCTCGAGCCCGGCGCGCGTGTACAGCACGTAGTCGGCGTCACGCGTGGCCTGACTGCCCATGAGATTGGTGAGCGCGAGCACCGGCGAGCCGGCCTCGCGGGCCAGGCGCATCGCGGCGAGCGTGTCGGCGGTCTCGCCAGACTGCGTGATGCCGATGACCAGGGTGTCGGCGCCGAACACGGGCTCCCGGTAGCGGAACTCGCTCGCCACGTCGATCTGGACGGGTACGCGGGCGAGTTGCTCGATGGCGTAGCTGACGATGAGGCCCGCATGATAGCTGGTGCCGCACGCCACGATGAAGATGCGCCGCAGCCGGCGCAGCATCTCGTCGTCGAGGCCCACCTCGGTGAGGTCGACGACCCCGTCTTCGCGCAAGCGGCCGGCGAGCGTGTCGCGAAGCGCCGCCGGCTGTTCGTGGATCTCCTTGAGCATGAAGGTCTCGAAGCCGCTCTTCTCGGCGGCGTCGTCGTCCCACGGCACGATCGTCTCTTCGCGCAGGAGCGTGCAGCCGTCGGCGCCGCAGAACTCGGCGCCGCCGGCGTGCAGGGTGACGACGTCGCCGTCCTCGAGCGCGACCACCTTGCTCGTGTGCGCCAGGAAGGCGGGGATCGCCGACGCGAAGAACATCTCGTCGTCGCCGACCCCCACCACCAGCGGGCACTCGTTGCGCGTCCCGACCACGATGTCGGGCTGGTCGGCGGAGATCGCGCAGAACGCGTAGTGCCCCTGCAACGAGCCGACCGCCGTGCGCACCGCATCAGTCAGCCCGTCGGCGACGTGCTCCTCGATCAGGTGGGCCACGACCTCCGCGTCCGTCTCGCTCTTGAACACGTGGCCGCGCTCTGTCAGGCGGGCGCGCAGGTCCTTGTAGTTCTCGACGATCCCGTTGACCACGATGGAGATCCGCCCGCTGCAGTCGTCGTGCGGATGGGCGTTCTCGTGGCTGGGCCGGCCGTGCGTGGCCCAGCGGGTGTGCCCCAGGCCGGTCGTCGCTCGCGACGGATCCTCGCCGGCGGCCGCGTACAGCGCGTCAAGGTTGCCGACGGCGCGGACCGTCTCGAGGCCGTCGTCCTCGATGAGGACGATCCCCGCGGAGTCGTAGCCGCGGTATTCCAGCCGCCTGAGACCATCGAGGATGATGGGCTTGCCGGGACGCCGCCCGACGTAGCCTACGATGCCGCACATGCGTGCTCCCTTCGGTAGGTCAGGGCGCAGATGGGCAGGCTGCGGACGGCACCCTCGAGTCGCTTTGTCTCCGCCGTTGCCAGCGGGCTTTGTCGACTCGATAACGACCGTGCCGGGCCGGGAGGCATCCGCCGAGTCTTTCGATGAACCTCCACCTCGTCACCCGCGCGGGCCGCTCCAGAGGAGCTCACCGCGCGGGCCAGGCGCTCAGGTTGCTGACGGGTGTCCGCACCACACGTCTCTGCTCTGGTCGGGGGGTATTCTACCCCGCCCGACTCATCCGCGCCGCCGGATGGAGGCCGAGGCCGCTGCGGACCCGCTGCGCGACCGGCCCGCGCACTCGAGCGCACCTAGGCCCGTCGCACCACGGCGGTGACGTCGAATTCCACGAGGAACTCGGGGCGGGCGAGGATCGCCGGCTGCACGTACGTGCTGGCCGGCGGCTGCGACACGAGGCGCGGCGCGTGCTCCTGGTAGTACTTCAGCTCGGCGGCGCGCATCTGCTGGTAGTACTCGAGGTCCTTGAGCAGGATGACCGTCTTCACGATGTTCTCCATCGAGCTGCCCATCTCTTCGAGCACGGCGCGCACCTTGTCCAGGCACGCGAAGACCTGGGCCTCGACGCCCACGGTCAGACAGGAGCCGTCCTCGGTGCTCTGAGGCGTCATGCCGGAGAGGAAGGCCAGGTTGCCCACCACGATGCCCGCCGCGTATTTGGGCGTTCCGGGATGCACGTTCGGGTGGATCTGCTCGACTCCCCCGATCTTGAACGGGTAGTACTTCACTTCGTCGCTCACGTTGGTCCCTTCCGCTGCGTTGCCGTTCTTGCGCGCTCAGCCACGTGAGAGGTCCTCGAGGCCCGCGTAGCCGGAGAGGTCGACCTCAGCGAACTGCGCCCGCTCGAACCGTTCGCGCAAGTCCACCGGCACGGTGCAGTCGAAGATCGTCTTGCAGCTCTGTCCGGTCACGCGAAGGAGCGGATTGAACTCCGGCGTCGACGACGGGTCGATGGGGTGACAGCGCACGCCGGGCAGGAAGACCGTGCTCACGTCCCCCTGATACCTGGTCGTCATCGCCCAGAGGACGTCGTTGGTGTCGTAGAGGTCGACGTCATCGTCCACCAGGATCACGTGCTTGAGCTCCGAGAAGGCGGCGAACGCCACCAGGGCGGCCTGACGCTGCCTGCCCTCGTCCGCGGGGATGCGCTTGCGCACCTGCAGGATGGCGAGGTACTTGCCGCCCCCGGCGGGGTGACAGTAGACGTTGCGCACGAAGCCGGGCAGAGCGTCCTCGGCCAGCCTCAGGATGCTGGCCTCCGTCGGCAGCCCGGCCAGCGTCACGTGCTCCTCACCCGGACCAACGAGGGTCTGGAGGATCGGGCGGCTGCGATGCGTCACCGCCGTGACGTGCAGCACCGGAACGTCGGGCTTGGCCAAGCCGACGTAGCCGGGGAACTCCGGCATCGCCCAGCCCGTGCCCGTCAGGACGTCCTCGCGGACGCGCTCGTTGGGATACAGCTCGCCCTCGATGACGATCTCGGCGCGCGCCAGCGCCTTGGCCGGCACGCTCACGCAGTCGACGAGCTCGACGGGACGGCCGCGCAGGCCCCCGGCGATCGTCAGCTCGTCGAACCCCAGCGGCGTGGTCGGCGCCTCGAACGAGGTCGCGACGTAGACGGCCGGATCGAGCCCGATGCTCACCGACACGGGGAGCGGCTTGCCCGCCTGCTCGCACTTGGCGCGGAACTGGTCGATGTGACGGAACGGCCCGGTGAAGTTGACCGTCATGGTGTCCGGACCGATGAGGCACATGCGGTGGATGGTGACGTCCGACTCGCCCGTCTCCGGGTCTTCGGCGCGCAGAAGCGCCATGTTGAGGAACGCGCCGGCGTCGCTCTTCGTGCTGGTCGTGGCCGGGATCAGCCGGCGGATGTCGAAGGGCGGCCTGAGTACGACTTCCTGGCACGGCGCCTCAGCCGACGGGATCACGACCGGCGGGACGGGCCGCTCGAGGGCGCCGAGCAGCTCGAAGGCCAGCCGGTCCGGCGTCGTCCCCAGCAGCAGCGCCGTGCGCGCGCGGCTGGCGAGCACGCCGGCGACGACCCTCATGTCGAAGCCTTTGACGTTCTCGAAGAGCACCGCCGGGCCGATGCGGGTCGGCGGCGCGACCGGCGTGCCGGCGCCGACCCGTCGATACACGCCGGCCAGCTCGAGATACGGGTCGATCGGAGTAGGCGTGGACACGAGCTGCCCCGAGACCTCCGCGAGGAAGTCGAGCGCCGTGCGCAGATCGACGATCGCCGCTGCTCCGTCCGGTGTGCCGGTCATGACGCCCTCACCTTCTTAGACTCCGGGAAGCTTACTCGAATCCCAGAGCGGCGGCGTTGGCCGCGAAGAGCTGGTCCGCGTCGGAGGGCGAGAGCTGCAGGCCCCGCAGGAAGGCGAGGCTCTCGTCCATCTCCTCGTAGGGGTGGTCCGTGCCGAGCACGATCCTGTCGATGCCCAGCGCGTCCCGCGTGCACGCGAACGCCGCCGGGAGGTAGTTCCCGCTGGTGGAGACCCACACGTTGGTGCGCAGGTAGTAGCTGGGCGGATGCCGGAGGTCGGGCACGGCCGCGCCGTCGGCCTTGATGTGGGGCCGCGTGAACGCGTGGTCGACGCGCTGCAGCTGGAACGGCAGACCCTCGCCGTAGTGGCCCAGGATGACCTTGAGACGCGGGAACGCGTCGAACGCGCCGGAGAGCACGAGGCGCATCATCGCGAGCGCGGTCTCCACGCCGAAGCCGAAGCCCGCCCCCGCGAGCGCGAGTCCGTAGGTGCGCAGCTCGGGGAGCATCGGCGCCGCCGGGTGCAGGTAGATCGGCACGTCGAGCTCCTCCGCCTTGGCGAGGAGCGGCCAGTAGCGTTTCTCGTCCAGGAACGAGTCGCCGAAGTTGGAGTGCGTCTTCCAGCCCTTGAGGCCGAGCTCGCGGACGGCGCGCTCCAGCTCGGCGACCGCGCCGTCGACGTCCTTTGTGCAGAGAGCAGCGAAGCCCTGCAGGCGCCGCGGATGCCGGGCGATGGCCGCCGCGAGAGCGTCGTTGGCGGCGGCGGCCACCCGCGCGCCGACGGCCGCGTCCAGCTGCTCGCAGCCCGGTGACGTCAGCGAGAGGACGGCGACGTCCACGCCGGCGGCGTCCATGAGCGCGATCCGGCCGACGTCGACGTCGAGCAGGCGCTCCCGCACCCCGAACGGCTCGAAGACGTCCTCGTGGTAGTGCAGGCGCCAGCGGTCCGACGGCTCGTCGTGCGTGAGGCGCGGGTAGTCCTTGCGGGCGAGCAGGGCGTCGACCCACTCCTGCGTGATGAAGTGGGTCTCGAGGTCGATCTTCTTCGCCGGCATCGCTCCGTCCTCAGTCGCCGACGCCGGGGTGGAGCGGCAGCGTCGGGTACATGCGGTCGCCGACGTCGTTCGGGTCGAAGGCCGACTTGATCTTCGCCTGGAAGCGGAAGACGTCGGGCTGCGGCGCAGCGGCCATGACCTGCTCGAAACGCTCATCGCTCCAGCCCATCTGAAGGTACTGCCATTCTTTGCCGGGCGGGTAGCCGATGGACGCAGCGTCCTTGACGGCGTCTTCCATGTGCAGATAGGCGGCGTGCGTCGAGGCTTCGTCGTCCGGGTCGTAGCTGACGAACTGCTCGAGGCCCATGCCACCGCCCCCCGGGATGCCGGAGCCGGAGCCCATCATGGCGTCGCCGCCGCACTGCACGAGCAGGCCACCGGAGGCATCACGCTCGAGACCCGCCGAGGCGACAGGTACGTAGCCCTTGACCCAGTCCGGCGTGCCGAACTGCATCCAGCTGCCGATGTAGCCGCCGGCCCAGACGAAGTTGATGTGCTTGTGGCCGAGCCGCTGCAGGTAGACGTTGGTGAACTCGGCCATGTCCTGCTCGCAGAAGCGCTCGACCTTGTGGCCGCCGACCTTCTCGAGGATGTCGTCGAGGATCTTGTCCTGCAGCTCGATGTCGTCCTGCGAACGACCGGCGAGGATGAGCTGGAAGCTGATGCGCAGCTCCTCGGTGAGCTCCTCGACCTCGGGCCGGGCCGCGAGCTCGGGCATGTCGCTCAACGTCTTCGTGTGGTCGTTGTACATGAGCCAGAAGGCCGCCGCGAGATCGGCGCCGGCCAGGTTGAACTGGCGGTGGAAGATGTAGCCGATCTCGTTGTCGTAGATCTCGTAGTAGGCGTCCGCCCATGCCTCCCACGAAGGTACGGCGATGGTGTATGCACGCTGCGTCTCCGCCAGCGGCAGACGGTACGCCGGCAGGGTGCCGCTCACTCGCCACTCCTCCGAGCCGAGGCTTGGGCCGAGCTTGATGGCGCACTTCGTGTAGACCCCCATGCCGCCGCGAGAGCCGATGGCGCCCCGGCAGATGCCACGCACCGATGGGCCGGGGCCCTCGCTGCAGAACCAGCCGTCGCCCGAGCCGAGCGACCCGGTGCGCACGATCTCGCCCTCCGGCGTGACCCACTCCATGCCGAGCACGTTCTCGGCGTTGCCGCCCAGAAAGTACGAGAACGGCCCCTGGCCGGCGTAGGCGCAGGCGCTGGCGACGATCGAGCTGGAGCACCCGACGCCAGGGATGTTGATGTTCATTCCGAGCTTGAGCACGTCGGCCTGCAGCTGCGCGTGGATGACGTAGGGCTCGACCACGGCGTACATGTTCTGCTCGTCGATCTCGACGATGGCGTTCATGCGCCGCAGGTCGAGCTGGAGCGTCGGGTCATCGTCCTTGATCACGCCATTGAACATGTACCAGCCACTCCCAGTCGGCTTCACCTTGAGGCCGTACTTGTTGGCCAGGCGGACGATCGCCTGGACCTCTTCGGTCGAACCGGGCAGCACGACGGCGGCCGGACGGGCCATGTAGTGACTGTGCTCCGGCCTGATCAGCTCGGCGAGGTACTGGAACGCATAGCCGTCCAGAATCGCGGCGTCACGCGAGACGTTCTCGGCGCCGACGATGTCCTCGAGCGCGTGGTAGGCGTCGTCGGAGATCTGCGGTGAGTGTGCCGCCGTCTCGGCCGGCGTGGTGGGCTTGGCGTAGCTCGGGCTCATGAGGCCTCCTTCGCAAGGCCGGCGGAGAGCGCGACGAGCTCCAGCACGTCGTGGACCTCCAGGTCGGCGCCGGGGCCGCCCGACGCGGCGCCGGCGGCCACGGCCTCCGCGAAGTTGAGCTCGCAGCGCGAGCAGGCCGTGACGAGCGCCTCGGCGCCGGTCGACGGCTGCCTCCTCGAGGCGCTCGCGCCGCCGTGGCGGCCGAGTACTCGGGGAACGCCTCGCGGCAGGCGCCGCCGGCGCCGCAGCACCAGGCGGCCTCGCGGCTGCGCTCCATCTCGACGAGCTCGACGCCGGGGATGGCGGCGAGCAGGTCGCGCGGCGCCTGGTAGACGCCGCTGCGCGCCGTTGTGGCGCGGCCGCGGCGGGTCGTAGACCACGGCCTGGCCGTAGATCTTCTTCTCGACGCCCTCCCAGGGCTGATAGGGCTCGCCCTGTCGGCCGAGGTTGCAGGGGTCGTGGTAGGTGACCGTCAGGGGGACGGGCGTGGTCAGCTCGAGGCGCCCCTCCTTGACCAGGCGATCGGTCAGCTCGACGGCGTGCAGGACCTCGGGCATGGCCCCGGAGTCGTCCAGGTGCGGGTAGACGCGCGTGAAGACGTGGCGGCAGTCGGCGCAGGGCGTGACCACGGTCTTCACGCCGGCGGCGGCCCACTGCCTCGAGCATCCGTCTGGCCTGCCTCGGCGGCTTCGTCACGGTAGCCCATCTTGTCGGCGAGGCCGCCGCAGCAGCCGTTCTCGAAGCAGGCCCACGGAGAGGCCGGCCGTCTGGAGCAGGCGCACCTGCGTGCGCACCGCCCCCCGCAGGCTCTCCTCCAGGCGAGTACCTGCAGCCGGCGTAGAAGACGACGTCGACGGGCTCCGCCGCCGGGTCCTTGAGGCCCAGCCCCTCCGCCCAGGCGTTGCGGTCGGCCGGGGTCCTGGGCCCTGGCCGCGAGCGCCGCCCGCGTGCGCTCGATCAGCGGCGCGGTAGGACTCGGGCACGCGGTCCATCTCCGACGAGGTGGGCGCGCAGCTCGCGCAGCGCGAGGATCGGCTCCATGTCGTAGCGGCACAGCTTGCAGGCGACGTCGCAGCTCCCGCAGAGCTGGCAGCGGAAGGCGACGTCGACGACCCGGTCGGTGACCTCGCTGCGCCCGTCCATCAGGCTGAGGGCGGTGACGAGCTTGCCGCCGGCCGAGTAGGCGTGGAACTGGTCCGGCCTCGACGCACGGACAGCCCTTGGCGAAGCGGTGGCTCTGCACGAGGTCGAAGGGGATCCACTTGCAGTAGCTGCAGCGCGTGCAGCGCATGGCGTCGGGGCGGTAGTCGGTGAGGGCCATCAGAGGGCCTCCTTGGCGGCGAGCGCCGGAGGCGCGGCGGGCGCTCCGAAGCAGAGCTTGCCGGGGTTCATGACGCCGGCGGGATCGAAGATCGCCTTGACGCGGCGCAGGGCGTCGCGGGAGGCGGCGTCGCGGTTGTAGACCGGCTGCGCCCAGGAGCCGTAGGGCCGGCTGAAGTAGGCGCCGGCGGCCATGAGGTCGGCGGCCAGGTCGCCGGCGAGCATCCTCATGTCCTCCCGCGCGTCCCGGCGACCGAGGCGTCGTAGGGCAGGCTGAACTCGACGTGATGGGACACGCCCTGATGCTGCGGCTGGATGTAGACGCCGATGGAGTCGGCGGAGTAACCCTGGGTCTCGGCTGCGTCGCGCATTATCTCGAGATGCCCCTCGATCCTGTCGAGAGTGGTAAGGAAGAAGACGTCGGCGCTGCCTCCCGTGGCCGCAAGCTTCCAGTGGGGAGCAGGGGACAGGCCGCGGAGCAGCTCGTCGACCGCGCCGACCGGCACGCCCGGGAGCTCGTCGGCCACTTCGAGCCCCACCCGTGCGGCCAGTCGTTTGGCGTCCTCCTTCTGGACGCGCACACGCTCGGCAGACCGGAATCCGCGACCCCCGAAGCCAAGGACGAGCGTCCAGGCCTGAAGACTTCGGAATCCGCAGAGACGCCGGTGCCCGCAAGCATCCGGCTGAGGTAGCCGCGGTCGAAGAGCATCAGCTCGTCGCCGAGGCGCGAGCAGGCAGAGACCGCGCACGAGGGGGACAAGTTCCCCCAGGACCGCCGCGGTCACGAAGCCCACCTCGTGCGTCTACGGGAGCAGCTCGCACTTGACGCTCGCCCACGTGACGATGCCCATCGTGCCCTGCGCGCCGGTGAGCAGGCGGTAGAAGTCGGTCTGCGCCGGGCCCTTGGCCTCGGCCTGAACGAAGCCGGCCTCCCACTGCCTCTCCAGCGAGGTGGAGCCCGCGCCGGCCTCCCCGGTGAACAGCATCTCCCCGCTGCCCCACACCACGCCGCAGTCGCGCAGCGGCTCGGGCAGGGCGTAGTTGTAGCGCGGGATCAGGGTCGGCTCGCGCTCGAGCAGGCTCGCGACCACGGACTTGTTCGCGCGCGGCAGCAGCGGCGGCGTCACGCGCATGCCGTGTCGGCGCAGCGCCGCCTGCAGCTGCGGGCAGGTGACGCCCGGCTCGATGACGACCATGCGGTTGCGCCGGTCGATGCGCAGGATCCTGTCCAGCGCGGCGAGATCGACGATCACCGCGCCGGGCACGCTCGGCACGGTGTCACCGCGGACGTGCGGGCCACCGGAGCTGACCGGCACCAGCGGCGTCGCCGTCTCGTTGGCCCAGGCGACGAGACGCTCGACCTCTTCCGCCGACCCCGGCCGAGCGACGGCGAGCGGCGAGAACGGCGCCCGTTGTTCGTCGTCCGTGTGGCGGTCGAGCCCTTTGGGGTGTTCGAGAACGTGATCGGGGCCGACGATGGCCGCGATCTCCGCTGTGTCATGCTGCACGTTGCTGCCCTTCCTGGCTCAGATCAGACGCACGCCAGCCGGCTGCATCTGCGCGCTCGAGGCACGACTGTCCGCGGAAGTCACCACGGGCGAGACGTGGGGCGGGGCGGAGGCGGCAGCCCCGCCCCACGTTGCTCTCGCCTCTCCCAACGGGAGGCCCGTCCGAGGACCATCGGGGAGGTCTTCGGACGGGCCTCGGCGCCGGGAAGCTCGGACTCAGTAGGCGATGGCCTTGAACGTCGCCGTGGTCGGGATGTCCACGCCGAGCTGCTTCTTCGCCCAGTCGCTGTTGACGACGTCGATGTTGAACGGGTACTTGGTGCCCTTGTTCCACTGGCCGCCCGTGAGCGCCGTGACGCACACGTTGTCGCCCGGGTTGAGCGGCTTGCCGGCCGTCCACGTGATGTGGCCGGCGATCGTCTGGATGTCGGTGGCCTTGACCGCGTCCACGATGACCTGCTTGTCGTCGACGTTCGAGGTGCGCTTGAGCGCGTCCACGACGACCTCGAAGACCTCGTAGTGCATGATCGGCTGCGTCCACTGCTTACCGGTGGACGACTCATACGCGTCGGCCAGTTCCTGGCAGGTCTGCCCGGTGAGCGACGACGTGAACGGATGGCTCGGGGACCACCAGACCTCGGAGGACAGACCGTAGCCGATCTTGCCCAGCGCCTCGAGCGCGGACGGGAACAGGAGCGCCTTGGCCATGGTGTTGACCATCGGCTTGTAGCCCTGCTGGAAGCACTGCTTCCAGAAGTTGGTGAAGTCCGGCGGGATCATGACGCCGCTGACGATGTCGCAGCCGGCGGCCTTGAACTTGCTGATCTCGGAGGTGAAGTCCTCGCTGAGGTTCTGGAAGCGGCCGCCGTCGACGACCGAGTAGCCGTCCGGGTTGTAGTAGACGCGCAGGCCGGTCTTGGGGTCGGCGTCCGACTGCCCGTCGGCGTCGTTCGGCCACATCACGCCGACCTTCTTGTTGGTCTTCAGCGTGTCCCACATGTTCAGCTGGATGTTGGCGAGGTCCTGGATGCCCCAGAACGCGTGGTACGTCCACTTGAACGCGTCGGGCGTGAACGGCGCGACGCCGCGGCCGGCATAGTAGGCCTCGAGCGGACAGTCGTTCGACACGCACGGCGTCTGCAGCGCCTCGCACTGGTCGGCGACCGGGTTCACCGTGTCCGGCGTCGAGGTGACCATCATGATGTCGACGCCGTCGTTGGTGATGAGGTCGCCGGCCACCTGCGCGGCGCGGTTGGTGTCGGACTGCGAGTCCTTGATGATGATGGTGATCGGATGCGTCTGGCCGTCGCCGCACTTGACGCCGCCCTTGACGGCCGCGTTCCACTGGTCGACGCAGAACTGGTCGGCTTCACCGAAAGCGGCGAGCGGTCCGGTCAGCGGCGAGACGAAGCCCACCTTGATCTCGCGGCCGGTCCCGCCGGGGCTGGCGCTGCTGCCGCCGCCCCCGCTGCTGCTCGATCCGCAGGCGGCAAGGATCCCGCTGGCCCCCCCGGTCAGGCCCACCGCGGCGCCGGCGACGCCGGCGACCTTCAGGAAGTCCCTGCGCGTCACCTTCTTCCCGGTGATGCTGGTAGGTTCGTAGTCGTTCGAATCCATGTCTCCCCCTTGCCGTGGGCCATCGGCCCGTCGCGGCCACTTCCGGACACACATCACTCTGCCCGAGCACGTGCCCCGTCTCACAATGCGGGCAGTGACACTACGATACGGGCATGATACGCTGCGCCCGACGCGTGTCAAGGCAGACGGGCGAAGCTGGGACGCGCGCCGGGAGCGGCGTGCGGACAGACGGTGTCGCGTCCCGCCACGATCGCCTTCCGAGGGGCCAGGGACAGGAGCGACGATGGCGACGACCGACATGACCGAGGTGGCCGGCAGGACCGGTGCGACCGGCAAGATCCAGGTCGTCGCGCGCGTGGGCGAGATCCTGCGCCAGCTGGCGAAGACCGAGCGCGGCACGACACTCAAGGCGCTCGCCGAAGCTACAGGGCTGCCGCGCTCGACCGTCCACCGTATCGTGGTCGCGCTCGCGAGCGAGCACCTCGTGGCGTGGGACCCGGAGCGCGGCGTCGCCGAGCTCAGCCTCGGTCTCGTCTCCCTCGCCCTCTCGCGCCGGCAGCGGCTGCGCGACTCCGTGCGTCCCTTCCTCGAGACGCTGGTGAGCCGCATCGACGAGACCGTCGACCTCGTCGTGCTTCGGGGAGAGAACGTCGTCTTCGTCGACCAGGTCATGGCGCATCAGCTCCTCGTCGTCTCCGCGATCGGCGCGGTGCTCCCCGTCCACTGCACCGCCTGCGGCAAGGCGCTGCTCGCCGAGCTGCCGCGGGAAGATGCGGAGCGCCTGCTGCCCGCGAAGCTCAAGGCGTTCACGCCTCACACCATCACCGACCGCGAAGTCCTGTTCGAGGAGCTCGCCCAGGTCCGCGAGACGCGCCTCGCCTTCGACCACGACGAGCAGACCGACGGGATCTCCGCGGTCGGCGCGGTCATCCACAACGCGTGGGGCGAGGCCGCCGCAGTCACCATCCCCCTTCCGACCCTGAGGCTCAGGGGACGTGAGCAGGAGCTCGGCCGGGCCCTGCTCGACACCTGCGACGAGCTCGACGCCGCTCTCGGACGCAGCTGACCCGATCCGTCCCTGAAGAGACGAGGCGCGAGATGACAACCAGGACGACAGCCGCCATCGTGAACGCCGCCGGGGCGCCCTTCCTGCTCGAGGACGTCGAGCTGGACGAGCCGCGTCCACGCGAGGCGCTCGTGCGCCTGGTCGCCACGGGCCTGTGCCACACCGACCTTTCCGCACAGGCCGGTCATCTCCCCTTCCCCCTGCCGGGCGTCCTGGGTCACGAAGGCGCCGGCATCGTGGAGGAGGTGGGCGCCGAGGTCACCGGCGTCGAGGTCGGCGACCACGTGCTCGCGTCGTTCAGCTCGTGCGGCGAGTGTCCCGACTGTCTCGCGGGACGGCCCGCCTACTGCCGCCACTTCCACGCCCGCAACCTCTTCGGCGGCTCACGCCCCGACGGGAGCGCGACGATCCGGCGCGCGGGCGAGCCGGTCCACGGCCACTTCTTCGGCCAGTCCGCCCTCGCGAGGCACGCCCTCATCGACGAGCGCAGCCTCGTGAAAGTGTCGGTCGACGCGCCTCTCTCGACACTGGCGCCGCTCGGCTGCGGTATCCAGACCGGCGCCGGGGCCGTCCTCAACGCCTTGCGGCCCGGTCCGGAGGCCACGCTCGCCGTGTTCGGCGCCGGGGCCGTCGGCTGCGCGGCGATCATGGCGGCGGCCATCCTCGGGGTCGGGCGCGTCGTCGCCGTCGACCTGGTGCCGGAGCGCCTCGAGCTCGCGCGTGAGCTCGGCGCGACCCACGTCGTCGACGCCGGGTCCGCGGATCCGACCGCCGCCCTGCGCGAGCTGGGCGACGGCGGCGCCGACTACGCGGTCGAGGCGACCGGCAGCACGGCCGCGCTCAGCACCGCGATCCAGTCGCTGGCGCGGCGCGGCACCTGCGCGATCCTCAGCACGTACCCTCGCGGCGCCAGCATCCCGCTCGACGCCAACTTCATGATCGACGGGCGCCGCATCCTCGGGATCTCGGAGGGCGACAGCGACCCGCAGCGCTTCCTGCCGCAGCTGGTCGAGCTGTTCGAGAAAGGGCGGCTGCCGGTGGACAAGCTGATCCGCCGCTATCCCTTCGAGGAGATCGAGCGGGCGGCAGCGGACGCGCGCTCGGGCGCGACCATCAAGCCGGTGCTGGTCTTCGACTGAGACGATCGCGCCGGCGTGTCGCCTCGGCGCGGGCGCGCTGTCAGGCCAGGTGCTCTTCGACGACGGCGACGATGCGCGCGCAGGCGGCGTCGACGTCGTCCTGCGTCGGCGCCTCGGCCATCACGCGCACGAGCGGCTCCGTGCCGGACGGGCGCACGAGGACGCGGCCGCTGCCCTCGAGGCGGCGGGTCTCGTCGTCGACCGCCGCCCACACGGCAGCCGCTCCCTGCAGCTCCGCCAGGTCGCGCACGCGCACGTTGACGAGCTTCTGCGGCAGCCGTTCCATGACCCTGGCCGCCTCGGCCAGCGGCACGTCCATCTCGCGCAACGCCTGCAGGAGCAGCAGCGCCGTGGCGAGGCCGTCGCCGGTCGTGCTGATGTCACGGTTGATGATGTGGCCGGACTGCTCGCCGCCGAGCAGGTAGTCGCCCTTGAGCATCTCGGCGACCACGTAGCGGTCGCCGACCGGCGTGACCAGCACCTCGATGCCCTCGCGCTCCATGGCCAGGTGGAAGCCCAGGTTGGTCATGACGGTGGTCACCACGGTGTCGCGGCGGAGCTTGCCCTGGGCCTTCAGGTGCTTCGCCAGGATCGCGATGATGAAGTCGCCGTCGACGAGGTTCCCCTCCGCGTCGACGGCGAGCACGCGGTCGCCGTCGCCGTCGAAGGCGAGGCCGAGGTCGAAGCCGTCACCGGCCACGACCTCCTGCAGCGCGCCGATGTGGGTGCTGCCGCAGCCCGCGTTGATGTTGGTGCCGTCGGGCTGGTCGAACAGCACGGACACGTGCGCGGCGGACTCCTCGAGCGCGAGCGGCGCGGCCAGGTGCATGGCGCCGTGCGCGCAGTCCAGGGCGATGCGCATGCCGCTGAGGTCCAGCGGGATGCGCGACACGACGTCCCAGACGTAGCCCTCCACGGCGCCCTCGAGCTGCTCCGCGCTGCCGAAGTCGGCGCCGGCGAGCGACTGCAGGTCGTGGTGCTCGATGTGCGCCTCGATCTCGTCCTCCTCCTCGTCGCTCAGCTTGGTGCCGGCGCTCGAGAAGAACTTGATGCCGTTGTCGGCGAAGGGGTTGTGCGAGGCGCTGATGACGACGCCGGCGTCCGCGCCGCGCTGGTGGACCAGCGCGGCGAGCCCCGGCGTCGGGATCACGCCGGCGATCTCCACGCGCGCGCCGCCGCTGGTGAGGCCGGCGGTGAGCGCCGCCTCGAGCATCGGGCCGCTGAGCCGCGTGTCGCGGCCGATCACGAACAGGGGGTGCGGCCCGGCCTTCCGCGCGAGGACGACGGCCGCCGCGCGGCCGACCTGGACGGCGAACTCGGGGGTCAGCAGCTCGCCGGCCACCCCACGGATGCCGTCCGTGCCGAAGTACGCGCCCACGTGGGTCCTTAGTCCCAGCTGCCGAGGCTCAGATGCACGCCGAGCACCTTGGCGGTGCCCCAAACGGCGGCCACCGCCACCGCGACCAGCACGACGAGGAACACGAGGCTGTTCCAGGTGTTGGCGTGCAGCAGCTCGATCACGAGGATCATGGCGACGGGGGCCGACAGCACCACGGCGACCTTCTTCCAGGCCGGGGCCGTGTTGCGCTTCGGGCGCGTCTGATTCTGGTTGCGTGCCATCGGGACTCCTCGCGATTCGACTCGACCAATCCTAGCACCCGCGGGACGCCCCGGCCGCCCCGGGCCGGGCCGCCAATCGGGCGGGAACGACGTCGGGCCGCCTCGAGGCGGCCCGACGGGGACAGCTGGTCTGCGGCGCAGCGTCAGCGCTTGCTGAACTGCGGCTTCTTGCGCGCCTTGTGGAAGCCGGCCTTCTTGCGCTCGACCTGACGGTCGTCGCGGGTGAGGAAGCCGGCACGCTTGAGCGGCGTGCGCAGATTCTCGTCGGCCTCGCACAGCGCGCGAGCGATGCCGTGACGGACCGCGCCGGCCTGGGCGCTGATGCCGCCGCCGTGCACGTTCGCCCTGACGTCGAACTTGCCGGCCGTGCGCGTGGTCTCGAACGGCATGAGCGCGATGGTCTCGAGGACCTTGCGGCCGAAGTACTGGTCGATCTCGCGGCCGTTGATGGCCACCTTGCCGACGCCGGGAGTGAGGATGACGCGCGCGACGCTGGTCTTGCGCTTGCCGGTCGCGCGATAGGTCACTGCATCAGCCACACCCTACTCCTTGATCTCGAGCACTTCGGGGTTCTGCGCCTCATGCGGGTGCTCCGTGCCGGCGTAGATCTTCAGCTTGCGGAGCTGGGCGCGCCCGAGCTTGTTGTGCGGGAGCATGCCGCGCACGGCGTGGCGGATGATCTCCTCGGGACGGCGGGCCTGGAGCTTGGCGTACGACTCGCTCTTGATGCCGCCGGGATAGCCCGAGTGGTGGTAGTACATCTTCTGCTCGGGCTTGTTGCCGGTCACGACGATCTGCCCGGCATTGATGACGACGACGAAGTCGCCGGTGTCGATGTTCGGCGTGTAGATCGCCTTGCGCTTGCCGCGCAGGCAATCGGCGACGACGGTCGAGAGACGGCCCAAGGTGTGACCCTTGGCGTCGACGACGTACCACTTCTTCACGATGGTGGAAGGCTTGGCGACGAAAGTCTTCATGCGCTCACTCGTTCGGTAGCAGGAAAGCACGCCCGGCTCGGACGCGCGAAGGGGAACTATAGCGAATCTGCGCGGGCGGCGCAACACGAGCGCCGCCGGCCGGGAGCCCGGCGGCGCCGGCCGGCGCCGCGGAAGCCTCAGGCGAGACGCCGCAGACGGACTTCGTCGCCGGCGTCGAGGCCGAGGACCTCGGCCGCCGAGCCCGGCGTTGACCGCCACGGACGCCTGGCCGTAGCTGTCGATGAGCACGACGATGTCGCTGGGGCGCACGGACGCGAACGTGCGCGCCACCCGCGCGAGGTAGCGCTCGCCGCCGGTGAGGAGCTCGACGGTGTCGGTGAGTCTGGCCTTCTCGAGATGGCGGGCGCGCAGATTGAGAGCGACGTTGCCGAAGCGGTCGACGAGCACCGCGATCGCCGTGAGGCCGTCGCGGTGCCGCCGCGGCTCGGGCAGGTCGATGCGGTCCAGTTCGTCGGGCTTGGCCGGCTCGCCGACGGCCTCGAGATCGAGGCCGGCGGCGAGCCTGGCCGCGACCGGCGCGAAGATGTCGCGGCCGTGGAAGGTGGCGGAGAGCGGGCTGAGCCAGAGCTCCGTGTTGGTCAGCGCGTACGCGTCGCTGACGCCGCCATCGGCGTCCGCGGCGTGCATCAGCAGCCCGTTGTCGGGGCCGACGAAGAAGCGGTCGCCGTGGCTGCGGAAGGCTATCGGCTGTCGCGGCCCGCCCACTCCGGGGTCGACGACGGCGAGGATCACGGCCTTGTCCGGCATGTACGGCAGCGTGTTGCGCAGGACCACGGCGCCGGCGAGCACGTCGCGCTCGGGAAGACCGTGCGTCACGTCGATGACCCGGACATCCGGCGCCAGCCGGGCGATGACGGCGCGGCACACGCCGGCGAAGTCGTCGGTGTAGCCGTAGTCGCTGAAGAAGCAGATGGGCCGGTCCATGCCGCGAACCTACGACGAAGCCCGGCCCGGCGCAACAGTTGCCGCGCGGTCCGAATCACCCTCCCCGGGTGAGGACGCGGCCGGCGCGCCTCCCTAGAGTCCGACTACGGTCATCGCTCTGAGAGGAGACACCATGGAAGATCGCAGCCGTCGCAGGCCTCGCAGAAGGCGCTGGACCCCCGCTATCCTGCTCGCCGTCGTGGCCCTGACCGTCCTCGTCGTCGCCAGCCCGGCCGTCGCCAGGCCGGCGCACATGGCCCATGCCCACGGAGCCACGCTCTCCGCCCCCGGCACGATCGCGATCGTCGTCATCGCGCTCTGCGCCGCGCTCGCGCTTGTGCTCGCTGCGTTCTTCTCCGGACAGGAGCGCAGCCCCAGGGTGGAGACCAGCAGACCGAAGCCCGTGAGCCGCAGCTGCCGGCCACGGCCTGACTGCGTGAACCGGCCGCGACACGACCGCGTCCGTCTCGTCACGAAGGGAGCCGTCATGCTCGAGCACATCCCCCTCGGCCCCAGGAAGGGGCCCATCGCTCTGTCGGTGCTGGTCGCGCTCACGGCCGCGATCCTGTTCGGCGTCTGCGCGCCGGCGCCGGCGCTGCGTCCGCGCACGACTCCGGCGCACGCCGCGGCGCTGGCCGCTGCGTCCGCCGCGCACGACGCGACCAGGGGCGCCACGACGGTGGCGCGGCACGACGCCATGATCTCGCGCGTGGCGGCGCGGCACGACGCCGCCGGCGTCCTCGCGGGGCCCCGGATCCACCGAGCGTTCGCCGGGCACGACCGGCTGCACCGGCCCGCGGCTCTGACCGCCACCGGCGCCCTCGCAGCGGCCACGTTCGCGGCGCTCGCCGCGATCGTGCTCGTGGGGCTTGCGGCGGTCGCCGGCACGCGGCGTGAGGAGGCTCGGCGGCGCCGGGCCGCGGCGCCCACCCCGGCCCGGCTGCAGGCGCAGCGCGGCAGACTCGCCGGCTGACCCGAGGTCGGCGGGACCGCGCGGGCGGCTCAGGCGCGGCTCAGGCCGGCGCGCTCATCGCCTCCGCGCGTCCGCCGCGATCGCCGCGACGAGGCCCGCGGCCGTGTACTCCCGGGCCTCGACGGCCACAGGGAGCCCGAGGTCGCGCAGGGCCTCGCTGGTGATGGGGCCGATGGAGCAAAGCCGGGCGCCGGCGAGCCGCTCCGCCAGCGGCTTCCCGGCGCCCGTGGGATCGCCGGCCGTCATCAGTCCCACCAGGCGTTTGACCGTGCTGGCCGACGTGAAGGTGATGTAGTCGGCCGCCTCCACCTGCGCCGCCGGCACCGCGAGCTCCGCGGCGGCCACCGTGTCGTAGATGTGGAGAACGTCGACCACCGCTCCCCGCTCGCGCAGCGTCTCGGGGAGCACGTCACGGGCGTCCCTTGCACACGGGATGAGGACGCGGGCCCCCGCCACGGGAGTGGCCTGCTCCTCGAACGCGTCGAGCAGGCCCTCGGCGACGTACTCGTCCGGCACCAGGTGACAGGCGAGGCCGTGCTTCTCCAGAGCGGCGGCGGTGGCCGGGCCCACGGCGGCTACGACCGGCCCGGCGGGCATGCCGCCGTCCTCCGTGCCGCGCGCCAGGTAGCCGGCGAACACGCGCACGGCGTTGCCGCTCGTGAACACCACGAGCTGGTAGGTCGCCAGCTCGCGCACGACGGCCGCGACCTGGTCGTCCAGGGGTCGCGGCTCGATGCGGATAGTCGGCGCCAGCAGGACGGAGGCGCCGAGCGCCTCGAGCGGCTCGACGAGCGAGGCCGCCTGTTCCTTCGGCCGAGTCACGACGACGGTGCGGCCGGCGAGCGGCCGGTGAGCCGTGTCCGGGCCGCCAGCGATCACGGCGTGCGGATCTCGTCCAGGATCTCGCCGGCGCCGCGCTCGAGCAACTCGGCGGCGAGGAAGATCCCGAGCCCTTCGGGGTCGTCGGTCAGGCGCGCGCGCGCACCGCGCACTGAGCGCGTGCCGTCCAGCGAGCCGACGTAGGCGTCGAGCGCCAGGGTGCCCGTGCCGCGCTCGCCGCCCGCCTTCCAGCGGGCGTGCGCGGCGATCGGCACCTGGCAGCCGCCCTCGAGCGTGCCGAGCAGCGCGCGTTCGCACGACACCGCCAGCGCGGTCGGCCGGTGGTCGAGCGCGGCCTTGAGCTCGCTCAGGCGCGCGTGGTCCGACCGCGCCTCGATCGCCAGCGCGCCCTGCCCGACGGCCGGCAGCATCTGGTCGAAGTCGAAGGCGAACGCGACGGCGTCCGAGCGCCCGAGGCGCGAAAGCCCCGCCGCCGCCAGGATCGTCCCGGCCATCTCCTCTTCCGCGACCTTGCGCATCCGCGTCTCCACGTTACCGCGGATGTCCACGACGTCGAGGTCGGGCCGCAGCGCCAGCAGCTGCGAGCGGCGGCGCAGGCTCGAGCTGCCCACGCGCGCGCCCCGCGGCACGTCGTCCAGGCCGAAGCCGTCCCCGCCGTGCTCCACGAGCAGCGCCGGGTTGGCGACGAACACGTCGCGCACGTCCTCGCGCTCGGTGAAGGCGATGATCTCGAGCCCGTCCGGCACAGCGGTCGGCATGTCCTTGGCCGAGTGCACGGCGACGTCGATGCGGCCGTCGAGGAGCGCCGCCTCGAGCTCCTTGGTGAACAGCCCCTTGTCGCCGATCTTGGCGAGCGGCGCATCCAGGAGCTTGTCGCCCTTGGTGTTGATGATCTCGATCTCCACGCGCAGGTCCGGGTGGCGCGCGGCCACGCGGTCGCGCACCCACTCCGCCTGCACGAGGGCGAGCCTGGAACCCCGGGAACCGACGCGGAGCAGGTCCGGGAGCTGTGCTCCTCCGGCGCCCCGCTCGATGGCTGATGAGCGGTGCTGCTCCGTCGCCCCGCTCGAAAGCCCGCCTTCGGCGGCCTTTCTACGGCGGCTATTCACGCGTCTTCCGTCCCGGTGCCGCGCAGCCGATGTACGGTCCCGCTGGCCGCGGCGGCCGGCTCGTCCATCTCGGCGGCCGGCTCGTCCGTCTCGGCGGCCGGCTCGTCGCCGCCGGCGTCCGCCGTCGCCCGCTGCGCGTCACCGTCGTCGCGCGCCGCCTCGACCTCGGCCTCCTCGGCGTCGAGGTCGAACAGCGTGCGCACCGCGTCCACGTAGAGGTAGCACTGGTCGCGTCCGGCGACCTCCTTCATCTTCACGGTCGGCACATGCAGGATCTTGTTGACGATGCTGGCCGTGAGCATATCCACCTGGGCACGCTGCTCGTCGGTGAGGTCGCTCAGGCGATTGCTCAGGCGCTCGAGCTCACCGAGGCGGATGTCCTCGACCGCCTCGCGCAGCGTCGCGATCGTCGGCACGACCTCGAGGCTGCGCAGCCAGTCGTTCACGCTCGCGAGTTCCTGCTCGACGATGCGCT
The DNA here is from genome assembly GCA_963784975.1 of uncultured Thermoleophilia bacterium. GTDB lineage: Bacteria > Actinomycetota > Thermoleophilia > UBA2241 > UBA2241 > CAIXSE01. The sequence goes on from CAWAUK010000060.1 coordinate 40,249, forward strand.
CGGCGTGCTGCGCCTCCTTCTCGCGCTCGCTGCGGTTCTGCTCCACTACGTGCTGGAGGTCGTCGATGTCGTAGAGGTAGGCGTCGCGGACCCGGTTGATCTCGGGGTCGAGGTCGCGCGGCACGGCGATGTCGATGAGGAACATGGGGCGGTGCCGGCGGTGCTTGAAGGCCCGCTCCACGCGCTCGCGGGTGATGACGTAGTGCGGCGCCGAGGTGGAGCTGATGACGATGTCGGCCGCGGCAAGATGGTCTTCGAGCTCTTCGAACGCGACCGCTCTGCCGCCGACGCGCCGCGCCAGCTCCTCGGCGGCGTCGAACGTCCGATTGGTCACCAGGATCTTCTCGATGCCGTGCGCCTTGAGGTGCGTGGCCGTGAGCTCGCTGGTCTCGCCGGCGCCCACGATGAGCACGACGTGGTCGCGGAGCTTGCCGAACACTTGCAGGGCGAGCTCGACGGCGGCCGAGCTGACGCTCACGGGGCGCTCGCCGATGGCGGTCTCGGTGCGCACGCGCTTCCCCACCTCGAGCGCGTGCCGGAAGAGCCGGTTGAAGACCACGGCGGTGCAGCCGCCGTCGCACGCCTGCTGGTAGGCGGCCTTGAGCTGGGCGACGATCTGCGCCTCGCCGACGACCATCGAGTCCAGGCTCGAGGTGACGCGGAAGAGATGGGCGATGGCGCCGTCGCCGGAGTAGGAGTACAGGCTCGGCTCGAGCTCCGCCGGCGAGACTCCCGCGTGGTGCGCCAGACGCGCCAGGGCGGCCTGGCGCGCCGCGAGCGAGTCGCGCCCGTAGAGATACAGCTCGGTGCGATTGCACGTGCTCAGGGCGACGGCCTCGCAGGCCACGCCCTCGTCCAGGAGCTCCTGGCTCACGTGCAGCGCGGCCTCCTCGTCCAGCGCGAGGCGCTCGCGCAGCTCGAGCGAGGCGGTCTTGTGGGAGATGCCGGCGACGACGACGTGCATGCGCTCAGCCCCCGTAGGTGTGGAAGCCGCTGAGGTACGGGATGGCCGCGAAGCGGATCACGAGCAGCAGGATGAGTCCCGTCACGGCGAGCCACGAGACGGCGCGGCCGGACCACTCGCCGCGCACGCGGCCGGCGATGAGCGCCAGGTAGATGCCCCAGGCGGCAGCCGACAGCAGGACCATGGGGTCGGTCGGCCATCCGGGCACCTTGAAGGTCTCGGCGCGGATGACGCCGGCCGCCATGCCCATGGTGAGAAACGGCAGGCCGAGGAGCGTGGCGTGGTAGATCAGCCGGTCGAGCGAAGCAAGGGAAGGCAGGCGCCCGAGCACGCCGCCGGTCTTGCGCCGGTGCAGCAGCGACTCCTCGATGAGGTAGATGATCGCGGCGCCGCCGGCCACGTAGAGACAGCCGATGGCGACGAGCATCACGCTCACGTGGACGATGACGATGTCGCTGCGCAGCGCCGGGGCCAGCCCGCGGGGCGGGTCGTACTCGACGAGGGCGATGGTGAGCAGCACGAGCACCACGGGCATCACGTACAGCCCCACGGCCTTGATCTTGGTGAACGACTCGAGCACGTGCCAGACGAGCACGATCGCCCACGACACCAGCACCATGGACTCGTAGATGCCGACGAACGGGAAGTGCCCGGCGCTGACGCCTCGGAAGATGAGCCCGAGCGTCTGGCCGACCAGGCCGGCGGCGGCCACGATCAACCCGAGCCGGTTCATCCACGGCCGCTGCGTGAAGAAGCCGATCAGGAACACGGCGAAGGCGGCCGCGTACAGGAGATACGCGAGCCAGATCAGGATGACGGAGGTCTGCTCCATCGCTTCGGTTCAGCCCACCAGGCGCCGGTTGTCGAACAGGGGCGTCACTCCGCGGCGGATCCGGCCGCTGACGCCTTGAGGCGCTTCGCCTCGTCCTCGAGCAGCTGCATGTCGCGCTGCAGCGTGGCCACGCGGCGAGCGCTCATGAAGTAGTAGATGATCAGCACGGCCATGATGATCGCGTAGGCCGCGGCGACGTACTTGGCGCCTTCTGCAACAGTCATGGAGTCAGCCTCCCAGGGCGGTCTTGAGGTCGGACACACGGTCCTTGATCGTTTCGATCTCGTAGTCGCGGCGGATGAGCGCCACGAGCAGCAGGGTCATGCCGAGCATGCTGATCATGAAGGGGATGAACATGCTGCCGGGCATGCCGGTGCCGCCCGCGGTGATGACCACCGGGTGCATGCCGGCGGGCAGGAGCCGCGTCGCGAACCAGGTGATCGGCACATCGATGAACGCGATGATGGCGAACACCGCGGCATAGGTCGCCCGGCGCTGCTCCTCGTCGACGACCGAGCGCAGCACGAAGTAGGCGGCGTAGAGGAAGCAGACGAGGAGGAAGGTGGTGAGCCTGGGCTCCCAGTCCCACCAGCTGCCCCAGGCCGCCTTGCCCCAGATCATGCCGGTCGCCATGACGAGGATGCTGAAGAGGAGGCCGAGGCGCACGCAGACGACGCCGAGGCGGTCCCACTTCAAGTCCTGCGAGCGCAGGTAGAGGATCGCCGCGACGAACGAGACGCCGAAGGCCACCAGGGCGGTCTCGGCGATGGGCGCGTGGTAGTAGAAGATCTTCTGGCTGAAGCCCATCGAACTGACGTCGATGGGCGAGTACCAGAAGGCGAGCACGACACCGATGATGAGGAGGGCGCCGGCAGCGAGGAACAGCACCGGCGCGCTGACGAGCTTCTTCACTTCACTCTCCTATGGCGAAGTCGTAGGTACCCCAGGCCGCGACGAGGAACACGGCGTCGAAGCCGAGGAGAAACAGAAGCCGAGCGGCCACAGTACCGAATCCAACGCCTTCTGCGAAGACGAGGGTGGTCGCCCCGGTCGCGGCGATGAGCACGGGCACGATCAGCGGCAGGAACAGGATGGGCAGCAGCAGGTCGCGCGAGCGGGTGTTCATGGAGATGGTCGCGAGCAGCGTGCCGAGGGCGCAGATGCCGATGTCGGCCAGCAGCAGCACAACGAGGAACGGCAGCAGGTCGCCCAGGAAGCTGCGCTGCACGAAGAACAGCGCGAACACCGGGACGGCCACCGCCTGGATGATGAGCAGGAACACGAGGTTGCCGGCGGTCTTGGCGAAGAAGATCGTCACCCGGTCGACGGGGCACAGCAGCAGGCCGTCGAGGCAGTGCTCGTCCTTCTCCTGCGCGAACGAGCGGTTGAGCCCCAGCAGCATGGCGAAGATGAACGTCACCCAGAGCATGCCGCCGGTGAAGTACGTGAGGTCGGCATTGCCCTTGACGCTGAACGCGTAGTGGAAGATCACCATCGCGAGCAGCACGAAGAGGATCATGCTGACGATCATGTCGCGGGTGCGCAGCTCGCGGGTGAGATCCTTGCGCAGGATGGCCTTGAACTGCGCCCAGCCGCTGACCGGCGCCATGGCGGCGCCCCGGTCGACAGCTCTGCTGTGAGGGCTGTTGAGCGGTGCCCCTTCGGCGCCCCGCTCGACGGCTCGACTGCGGCCGCTGCTCACGCCACGCTCCCGTCGTTGACGTGCTCACGGTAGACGGCGCTGAACGCGTCGTGGTCAACGCCGGCCGCATGCTCGTAGGCGATGCGGCCACCTTCGATGATCATGAGGTCTGTGCCCCACTCCAAGCCCTTGGCGATGTTGTGGGTGACCATGACGAAGGTGTGCTCGTCGCGGATCTCGGTGAGCAGGCCGTCGAGGATGTCGACGGCCCGGGGATCGAGACCGGAATGAGGCTCGTCGAGCAGGAGGACGCGCGGGCGGTGCAGGATGGCCCGCGCGATCGCCAGCCGCTGGCGCATGCCCTTGCTGTAGGTGCGCACGACGTCGTGACGCCGGGCGGAGAGCTCCAGCCGCTCGAGCAGCTCCGTGATGCGCTCCTCGCGGTCCTGCACGCCGTACATGTCGGCGTAGAAGCGCAGGTTCTCCTGCGCGGTGAGGTCGGGATAGAGCATGGCGTTGTGCGAGATGAAGCCGACGGCCCTGCGTACGGGCATCGGGTCCTCGCGCACGTCGTGGCCGGCGACCTTGCTGTTGCCGCCGCTCGGCGTGAGCAGCGTGGCGAGCACGCGCAGGGTCGTCGTCTTGCCGGCCCCGTTGGGGCCGAAGATGCTGAGGAACCCGCCACGCGGCACACCGAACGAGATGCCCTTGAGCACCTCGCGGCGGCCGAACGTCTTGCGCAGCCCCTCGACCTCGATCTCGAGGGGAGCCGCGCCGTCCTGCCGGTCGTGTTCGTCCGACATAGCGCAGCCTCCGTCAGGCGGTCGCGCCGTCTGCCTCGGCGGGCTCGACGGCCCGGGCCTCCTGCTCCTGCTTCTGGCGCTTGGGCCAGAGGGAGACGACGGCGCCGGCGCAGAGCAGGATCGAGCCGATCCACACCCAGCGGATGAGCGGGAAGATCACCATGCGCAGAGCGATGGTCTTGGACGTGCTGTCGAACGGCTCGTCGGCGACCACGAAGAGGTCCTCGAACGGACGGCCCAGGATGACGGCCCGCACGGCGGCGCCGCTCACAGGGAACACGTCGGTGTGCGGGCCCAGCGTGCCGAGCGACGTGCCGCCCTTGGACACGTCGAAGGTCGCCACGGTGCGCGTCGAGTTCTGCGCACCGGTGCTCTCGCTCATGCTCTTGTAGGTGAGCGTGTAGCCGTTGAGGCTCGCCGTCTGGCCGGGCTTGACCTTGACGATGGTCGACTGCTCGACCTTGTAGACGGTCGAGCCGAGCAGGCCGGCGACCACGAGCACCATACCAAGGTGGACGATGTACGCGGCCGTGCGCGTGCGGCTGCCGGCGAAGGCGCGCCCGAGGCCGGACCACAGGCTCTTGTCGGGTCCGGCCGCCCGCTTCGCGGAACGGAGCACGAACTGAATGACGGCGCCGAAGGCGAAGCCGCAGACCAGGAAGCCGATGAAGCCCCACACGTTGGACTGGAAGCCCAGGTAGAGCCACAGCGGGATCGACACCAGCATCGTCACCGTGGGCAGGATGAGCGTCTTGCGCAGCTGAGCGCCGTCCGTCTTGCGCCACGCGAGCAGCGGGCACACGGCAAGCATGGCGAGGACGACCACGCCGAGCGGGCGGGCCACGGCGTCGTAGGTGCTCGCCCCGACCGTCCGGTTCAGGAGCAGCGGCACGGCGACCGTGCCGAAGGCGACGGCCACGGCGAACAACGTGAGCAGCAGGTTGGTGACGTAATACAAGAAGTCGCGTGACAGGGCGCTCTCGACCTCGTCATGGCTGTCGAACTTGCGCCAGCGCCAGATGATGAGGACGGCGCTGCCGACGGCCGCCACGATCAGGAAGGTCGAGAGGATCCAGATCAGCACCGGGTTCTTGCCGAACGCGTGCACCGAGCTGATCAGCCCGGTGCGTGTGGTCCACGTCGCCAGGATGGTGAACCAGAACGTCGCCGCGGCCAGGCCGAGCGCCCAGCGCTTGAAGAGGCCGCGCGACTTGTACAGCGTGAAGGAGTGGAGCAGCGCCGTCGCCGTGAGCCACGGCACCAGCGAGGTGTTCTCCACCGCGTCCCAGGCCCAGAAGCCGCCGAAGCTGAGCACGACGTAGGCCCACCAGGCGCCGAGGCCGATGCCCAGCGACAGGAAGAGCCAGCCGAAGACGGCCCACTTCTGGGCGCGCTGCACCCAGAGCTTGTCGCCGCGGCCGAGCAGCAGCGTCGAGACGGCGAAGGCGAACGGCACGGCGAGCCCGACGTACCCGACGAACAGGGCCGGCGGGTGCAGCACCATGGCCGGGTGCAGCAGCAGCGGATTGAGGCCGAACGGCACGGCGCCGGCCGCGGCCTTGACGAACGGGTTGGAGCCCGTGTCGAAGACCATGAGCGCGGCGAACACAGCGGAGATGATGCCGAGCACCGCGACCGCGCCGCCGGTGAGCCGCTCGAGCCGGTTGAGGTCGATGACGGCGATCACGATGGCGACGATCGCGAGGAGAAGGAGCCACAGGAGGAACGAGCCGGACTGCCCGGCCCAGAAGCCGGCGATGCGGTAGAAGACCGACAGCGTTGAGTCCGAGTTCTCGGCAACATAGCCGAAGCTGAAGTCCTTCTTCAGGAACGCCTGCAGCAGCACCGACGATGCGATGACGGTGGCGAGGAAGAAGGCGTACACGGCGTAGTACCCGTTGCGCTGGAAGTCCTTGCGGTCCCAGCGCAGACCGAGGAACAGAAAGACGACGCTCGCCAACGAGAAGACGAGGGCGAGCGTCAGCGAGAGCCGACCGAGGACGATCATGCGGGCGCCCTCACTGTCCGGTCGTCTGGGCCGCGGGTGAGGCCGATCCCTTGTACTTGCTCGGGCACTTGGTCTGCAGCTGGTCGGCCGTGATCAGTGCGCCGTTGGAGGCGTACTTGCCGATCACCACCACGTCCACACCGGCGTCGAACGTGTTCGGCATCTGGCCGCTGTAGAGCACGTTGACCTTGGCGGACTTGCCGGTGAGATCCTCGATGGCGAAGCGCACCCCGGCGGCGTCGCGCTTGATCGTGCCGTCGAGCACCTTGCCGCCGACCTTGACGTTCTTGCCGTCGTACTGCCCGGTCTGCAGATCCGACACCTGGCGGTAATAGGCGCCCTGCTTCTGCACGAGGAAGACGATGCCGACGATGAACACGGCGACGATGACACCGGTGGCGACGAGCAGTCGAGTGCGGGATTTCTTGTTCACGCGGAATACCCCTGGTTGTATGGACTGGGAGCCCGACTAGTGTAGCCGACGAACGGCCGTCTTGCCATTTCCACTACGTGGGGGTGAGTATGCGCCGCCCTGAGTCCCGTCGCGACCCACGCCGGCCGTGCCGCCGCCGCCCCGGCAGGAAAAGTCTTGGGCGGCGGCGTAGCTAGCAGCATGCCCATCGACAAACGCCGCGAGACGAAGGTGTTGGCCGTCGTGTTCGCCGACGTCCCGGGGGCGGGCGCCCCAGACCGCGACAAGCTGCGCGGTGCCCTCGAACGCGTCAATCAGGTGTTCCTGCCGGCAGTCGCCGAACCCTTCGGTCTCGCCGGCGAGGACCGGCTGGACGGCGCCCTCGCCGACCCGGCCCAGACGCCGCTGTGCCTCAGCGTCCTGCGCGAGCTCATCGCGCCGCTGCCCCTGCGCGCCGGCGTCGGCATCGGCACGGTCGACGCCCTGCGGGACGCGACCGCCACCGACCGCGACGCCTACTCCATCGCACGCCGCGCCCTCCAGCTCGTGGTGCGCGACAACGGCCTCACCCGCTACCTCGGTACCGGCGACGCCGGCGACGTCCTGCTCGGCGCCCTCTGCCGGCTGGTCGACCCGCTGATCCGCGCGCGCACGCTCAAACAGTGGGAGGCGATCGCCGCCTATCGCGAGCTCGGCCACCAGCGCGACGTAGCCGATCGCCTGGGTGTGACCCGGCAGAGCGTCGGCGACCGCCTGGCGGCCGGCAACCGGCGGGCCGTGGAAGAGGCGGACGCCGCGATCGCCACGTATCTGAGCTACCAGCGCCGGCAGCGGTTCGGCGTCTGAGCGAGCAGGCCGGCGCGGCCGCGCCGGCCGCGGCCGCGGATCAGCCGGCGGGCGGCGAAGGCGGTGCGCAGTCGCCGCCCAGGTCGAGCAGCTTCTCCACCCCGTGCGGCAGCGCCTTGGCGATCATCGCGAACTGCTCGGTGCAGGCCCGCGGGCTCCCCGGCATGTTGATGATGAGCGTCTTGCCGCGGACCCCGCTGACGGCGCGGGAGAGCATCGCGTGCGGCGTGCTCGCCAGCGAGCCGGCGCGCATGGCCTCGGCGAAGCCGGGCGCCTGACGGTCGAGCACCGAGAGCGTCGCCTCGGGCGTCACGTCGCGGCTGGTCATCCCGGTGCCGCCGGTCGTCAGGATCAGGTTGACCGGCGTCTCGTCTGCCCAGCGCCGCAGCTCGGCGGCGATCTGGTCGGCCTCATCCGGGACGATCGCCCGCTCGACGGAGGCGGCGCCGAGCTCCCTGAGCGCCGCCTCGAGGGCGTCGCCGCTGGTGTCTTCGCGCTCTCCGCGCGAGCCCTTGTCGCTCACCGTGAGCACCGCGGCGGCGATGAGGCTGTTCTTCAGCAGCACGATGCCGTTGCCGGGGGTGATCTCCCCGCCCTCGATGACCTTGGCGAAGATACCTTCGCGCGGCATCACGCAGTCGCCCGCCTGGTGGAAGATCGCGCAGCGGTCGTGGCACTCCTTGCCGATCTGCGTGACCTCGAGCAGCACCTCGCCGGCGTAGAACCGCGTGCCGACCGGCAGCTCGTAGAGCACCAGGCCCTCGGTGGTCACGTTCTCGCCGAAGGCGCCGGGGTCCACCGTCGGGCACGCGGCGAGCATCTTGTCGATACTCTCGTTGGCCAGCAGGCTGACCTGGCGGTGCCAGGGCCCGGCGTGAGCGTCGCCCTCGACGCCGTGGTCGACGACGAGGGTGATGGACTCGACGGGCTGCTTGCGCACGCCCTTCTTGTCGGCGACGTTGACCGAGACGATGGTGCCGTCGACCTGGTGGGCGCTCACCGTTCTCCTCCGGATGCTCCGGCCCCGCCGGCCGGTTCGCTCGCGTCGCCGACGCCTTCACGGCGCCAGTGCCCGCTGCGGCCGCCGCTCTTCTCGAGCAGGCGCACGCCGGTGACCTCCATACCACGGTCCACGGCCTTGCACATGTCGTAGACGGTGAGCGCGGCGACCGACGCGGCGACCAGCGCCTCCATCTCGACGCCGGTGCGGCCGCGCAGCCGCGCCTCCGCCGTGATGCGCAGCCCGGGCAGCTGCTCGTCGGCCTCGATGTCCACCGCGACCTTGGTCAGGTTGAGCTGGTGGCAGAGCGGGATGAGCTCGTGCGTGCGCTTGGCGGCCATGATGCCGGCCAGCCGGGCCGCGGCCACCACGTCGCCCTTGGGAGCCGCCTCGTCGACGATGATCGCCAGCGTCTCCGCCGCCATGACGACCGCCGCTTCGGCGCGCGCCAGCGCGCTCGGTCTCGTCCTTGCCGCCGACGTCGACCATGGCGGCCCGGCCGCGCTCGTCGAGGTGGCTGAGCTCGCGGAGGGTGCGTCTGCGGCGCCGCTCGACAGCTTTGCTACGGCGGCTGTCCATCGTCATCCTCCGATCTGGGACATCGACCGGTCGTTGGCGATGGCTTCGCTGCAGCGGTCGTACGTCTTGCCGGCCACCGCCGTCTCGATGACGCCGCGCAGGACCGCCGGGTCGTTCAGCAGCGGCCGGATGTTCGACCTCGCGCCCCGAGAACAGGCAGGTGCGCAGCCGGCCGTCGGCCGTGAGGCGCAGGCGGTTGCAGGTCTCGCAGAAGTGCTCCGAGACGCCGGCGATGAACCCGATGGTGCCGCGCGCGCCCGCGACCTTCCAGTACTGTGCGGGGCCATGGCCGTAGGGGCCGTCGTGGCCGATGAGCGCGTGGCCCGCCATGAGGCGGCGCAGCAGGTCACCGGCCGGCAGCAGCCGGCCCTCGCCCCCGAGGTCGTCGTCGCCGCCTACGCGCCGGTCGAGCGGCATGAACTCGATGAAGCGCACGTGGACGTCGAACTCGCGCGTGAGCTGGACGAAGGCGTCGAGCTCTTCCTCGATGCCGGGCAGCAGCAGGGTGTTGATCTTGACCGGGGAGAACCCGGCGGCGAAGGCGACATCGAGACCCGCGAGCGTGTCCTCCAGGCGGCCGCCGCGGGTGATGCGCGCGAAGCGCTCCTGGTCGAGACTGTCGAGGCTGATGTTGACGCGCTTCAGACCTGCCGCCGCCAGCTCTTCCGCGAACTTCGGCAGCAGGACGCCGTTAGTGGTGAGCGAGATGTCATCGATGCCGCTGGTGCGGCTGAGCATGCCGACGAAATCGGCGCAGCCCAGCCGGACGAGCGGCTCGCCGCCGGTGATGCGCACCTTGGTGATGCCGACATCGGCGGCGACTCGCGCGAAGGCGGCGAGCTCCTCGTAGCTCAGGATCTCGCTGTGGGCGCGCGCCTTGACCCCCTCGGGAGGCATGCAGTACGTGCAGCGCAGGTTGCAGCGGTCGGTGATGGAGAGGCGCAGGTAGTCGACCCTGCCCTGTTCGCGCTGAGAGAGGTCCATGGGGGCCAAGTGTACCGCCCGCCGGCGGCGGCCGTCACACGAGGGCGCATTGCCGCGAGACTTGACTCACGATAAGCAGTTCTTTAGCGTCAAGCATCAGTCGATGACGGCGATGCACAGGACGCCTCGTCGCCGAGTCCGTTTCGTCACGAGAGAAGGTCCCCAAGGAGGTACCGAATGTCCCGCAGTACTCAGAGAACGCGTGTGTGGCGCGGCCTCGCGCTCCTCGCGCTGACGCTCGTCGTCGTGCTGGCCGTCGTCGCCACCACGATGGCAAGCGACAACGGCCGCGCCGCCGGCCGCGGCGTTCCCGACAACGCCAAGCTCGCCGTCTACAGCACCACCAGTGTCCGCGACGCCGGCCTCATGAAGAACGTCGTGATTCCGGCCTTCAACGCTGCCCACCCCGGCATCACGGTGAATACCGTGTACGTGGGTTCCGGCGCCGCCATCCAGGCTGCTCGTGACGGCCTCGCCGACGTGCTCATCGTGCACTCGCCAGTCGACGAGAAGCAGCTCCTCGCGGACGGCGTCGCCACGCTGCGGCTCCCGTTCGCCTACAACTACTTCACCATCGTCGGCCCCAAGAACGACCCCGCCGGCGTCTCCACCTCGACCACGGCCGCTCAGGCCTTCCGCCGCATCGCCCGCTGGGGCAAGGCGTTCAAGGGCAGCAAGGTCGCCTTCGTCTCCCGTGGCGACGCCTCGGGCACGAACAAGAAGGAGCTGCAGCTCTGGAACGCCGCCGGCGTGACCACCGACCCCGCCGCGTCCCCCGTCGGCACCTGGTACATGACCGCCCCCGGCGGCATGCTGCCGGTCCTCCAGATCGCCGCTGAGAAGCACGCCTACACGCTCACCGATACCGCGACCTGGCTCTACAACCGCAAGACCCTCAGGCCGGATCTGTACCGGAAGCTCAACAAGAAGGCCGACCTCAAGAACCAGTACTCCGTGCTGCTGCTGAACCAGACGATGCACGACCAGGTCGCTTCCACCGGCGCCGAGTGGCTGGCCGCATATCTGGTGAGCTTCAGGGGTCAGGGCGCCATCTCCAAGTATGGCGTCGACCCGAAGTTCGACGCGAACCTCGCCCCCGGCGAGCCGACGACGGTGGTCGGCGAGCCGCTGTTCTTCCCCAACGCCTACACCATCTCGTCCAGGTTCTGAGTGCCTCGGGCTCGGTCCCGAGGATCGGCCCGAGCCGTTTGGTAGGCTAGGTTCGAGAAGTGACACCTGAAGCGGCGGGCGCTCGCGAGGAGCGCCCGCCGCTTCGGCTTCGACCCGCGAAGCGGAGAGGGCGAGATGCAATCGATCATCCAAGGCTTCGTGGAGGCCATGCGCCTCCTTTTCACCGGCAACCCCGCGGTGTACGAGATCGCCCTCCGCTCGCTCTGGGTCTCAGGTGTCGCTCTCCTGTTCGCGCTCGCGTTCGGGGTCCCGATGGGGACGGCGCTCGCTCTCACCAGGTTCCCCGGCCACCGCTTCATCGTCGCGACCATCAACACCGGCATGGGAGTTCCTCCGGTGGTGGTGGGCCTCATCGTCGCCCTCTTCCTGTGGCGAACCGGCCCGCTCGGTGGGCTGCACCTCATGTACACAGTCCAGGCGATGATCGTCGCCCAGGTGCTCATCGCGCTGCCGATCGTCGCCGGCCTCTCGCTGGCGGCGTTGCAGCAGCTGGACGCCGGCTTCCGCATGCAGATCATGGCGCTCGGCGCCGGCCGCCTGCGACTCTTCTTCCTGCTCATCCGTGAGATCCGAGTGCCGCTCATGGCGGCGGTCATGGCGGCGTTCGGCGGAGTCATCTCCGAAGTGGGCGCCGTGATGATCGTCGGCGGGAACATCCAGGGCCAGACGGAGGTGCTGACCACCGGCATCGTGACGAACGTCAGCATGGGCTTGTTCGCGTCGGCGGTGGCGCTGGCGATCGTGCTCATGATCCTCTCGTTCACCACCAACTACGCGATGACCATCATCCAGCAGCACGGCGCCACGGCCGATTCCTCGGCGAAGCTGAGCCGAACGCGGTGAGCGACGGCCAGCCGATCATCGAGGGGCGCGGTCTCACCGTCGTGCGCGGCGGCAAGACTCTGATAAGCGTCTCCAGCTTCGCCGTGGAACCGGGCAAGGTGCACGTGCTGCTCGGGCCGAACGGCGCCGGCAAGACCACCCTGCTGCGCGCGCTGAACGGGCTGGAGCGCGCGCACGGCGAGCTCTTCTTCGAGGGCCGGCCGGTCAAGAGCGGCGCCGACCGGCTGCGCCTGCGCCGCCACACAGCCGCCGTCTTCCAGCAGGCCTACCTGCTGGCCACCACGGTGCGCGGCAACGTCGAGAGCGGTCTCACGATGCGCGGCGTCAAGGGCGAGGAGTTGCGACGCAGGGCGACCGCTGCGCTCGAACTCCTCGGCATCGAGCACCTCGCCGACCGCCGCCGCGCCGGCCTGTCCGGGGGCGAGGCGCAGCGCGTGAGCATCGCACGCGCGCTGGCAGTGGATCCCATCGTGGTGTTCCTCGACGAGCCCATGGCCTCACTCGACCCCCCGACCCGCCGCGGCCTGCTCGCCGATCTCGAGAAGATCTTCCGCTCCATGTCGACAGCCGTCGTCTGGGTGACGCACGACACTGAAGAGGCGCTGGCCGTCGCCGACAGAGTCACGTTCCTGGCCGCCGGCGAGATCGTGCAACACGGCGCGACGACCGAAGTCTTCAACAGCCCCGCGACCCAGGAGGTCGCGGACTACCTCGGCATGGAGGTCTGGTTCGAGGGCGTCGTCGAGCCCGCCGGCGGCGGCACCTCGCGGCTCCTGCTGCCGGGCGGCGCCAGCCTGCTCTGCGTGGAGATGCCGCCCGGCCCTGCGGTCGCCTCCATCCACCCCGAGGACGTCCTTCTGTTCCTCGAGCCTCCCGTGGCCGGCGCCACCACGTTGCGCAATGTCCTCGAGGCGACGGTGAGCGAGATCCAGTCATCTGGCAGGTCGAGTCGGGTCGTGCTTGACTGGGCGGGGGGCCGGCTCGAAGCGGCGGTGACGCGGGCGGCATGCGAGGAGCTCGATCTCCACGCCGGGCAGACCGTCCACGCGGCAGTCAAGGCGACGGCCATCCAGGTCCTGCCACGCAACGCGGGCCGGTGACGAGATGAGGGAGACGAGCATGACGGGGACGACGGCGACAAGGCCCTCGGCTCGGCCGGGCCGCGGCGGGGCCGGTGGCCTCATCGCGGTCCTCGTCCTGGGGCTGCTCCTCGGGTCGGCCCTGACGCTGGCCGCGTGTGCGACCGAGAAGCAGGGCGCCTACGCTACCGCCCCTGCCTCCATCGAGCCCAACGGGCCGATCAGCTGGGCCGAGGCACAGTCGCGCATGGGCGAGAGGCTCACCGCGGAGGGTCCCGTCGCGAGTGTGCAGGAGGCCGGCGGCGAGGTCGTGCTGAACCTGGGGGCCGACTCCCCCGACCCGAGCCGGCTGGTCGTCATCGTCCCCGCCGCCGTCAGGGCCAAGTTCCCCAAGGACGCGGCGACGGACTATCAGGATGAGCTGGTGCGCGTCACGGGTCTGATCGAGGACCGGGACGGCGTGGCGACGATCGTCGTCACCAAACCGTCGGAGTTGAAGACCGGCCTCTAGAAGAGCCTGGTTCAGCGGGCGACTGGACCGAATGGTCCGCCGGAACGGGCGCGGCGGGCATTGAAGCCCGTGAGTTCTCGCAGTGATGCCGCCGTGACGAGCCAAGGGACGAAGAGCACGACGCCGAGCACGACGACCACGCTCGCGATGAGCAGGACGGGCACGTTCAAGCCGCCGCTGGCGCCGCCCACCGGCGTGCCGCCGGCGCCTGCTGAGCCGACCCCTCCCGAGGATACGAAGGGCACGCCGCTGATCTGCTGCCCCTGTTCTGACAGCACGCCGGTCACGGCGGTCGGGTCACCCTCGCCGGCGGACACGACAGGCGGCGCCGGCACCTCGCTCGTCGCCGCCGGCGCCCCGGCCTCAGGCGCCGTGTCTGCGGCGACTGCCGCCACGCCGGCGCCGCTGCCGGCGCCGGAGGCGCCCGACGCACTGCCGCCCGTGCCGGCGCCGGAGCCAGCACCGCCCGTGCTCTCCGCCGGCGCCTGCGGCTGCGCCTCAGCCGTCGAGGGGAACGTGTAGACACCGCTTCCGCTAGTGTGACCCGCGTTCGGCTTGTGACTGACGCCGGACCCGTCGCCCGTGGGCTTGGTGGGCTTGCCCGTCCATTTCGTCCATTCGATGGTGATGTCGTCGAAGCGGGGCGTCGCGTTCGCGTCGCTCGTCGTCATCCACACACGGAACGCGATGGTCTTGCCGTGCGACCTCGGCGGCAGGTCGTACCCGCCGTGGCCGACTGCGGGGAGCCAGGCCTGTCCGTTGATGCTGTAGCTCACGTAGTACTGGGCCCAGCGGTCGCTGCCTGCGTTCCAGATGAGCGAGAGGAACTCCTTGTCCACACCCGGTTGGCCGAGGTCGAGCCAGGGGGTCTTCGCCAGTGCATCGGCCGGGACCGTGGCCAGCGGGGTGATGAAGGTGAGCTGCTCGTCACCCGTGTCGCCGAGTGTGACCAGCGGGTCAAGCGGGCCGACGAACCCGAACGGGACACCTGCGGTTCCGAAGGTCGCCGACTTCACGTCACTGGCCGCCTTCGTCGCCGCTTGCGCGGACGCGGCGCGCGGCGCCGCCAGGGTCAGAACGGCGAGCAGCAGCCGGCGCCGGCGGCGGCGCGGCGGCGGCGCGTGGCCCAGCTGCTGGGCGCGGCTTCGGCGTGTCGGGCTGCTGGCACTCGTTCTCCTCGACTCCACGGACCGCCCCGGCGGCTGCTCGTGGACCCGGTCTCCTGGGGCGACGCGTGACGGAAGGACCGTGACCCTAAGGATACCCCTATCGTACGTAGGGCAAAGACGCTGGATCCCCGCGGAGGACGCAAGTCAGCCGGCCGGAAGCACATGCACGTCGGTCGGCCGCACCGAGAGGGTCACCGGCCGGCCGACGCCTATGCCGGCGGCGTCGATCTCGGCGGCCGGCATCAGCGCATCCAGGGGGGCCGGCGCCTCGAGCCCGACCAGGACGTGGCCGCCCAGGAGCGTGAGGCGCGTGACCGTCGCCGAAAGCGTGCCGGGCGACGGTCCGGCGGTGAGCCGCAGGTCCTCGGGCCGCACCACGACGACGACGCGTTCTGACGGCAGAGGCTCGGCGGTGCGGAGTCCGCCGCCCGCCTCCAGGACGGCGAGGCGCGGGTCGTGCGGGTCGCGGCGCGCCGACAGCACGTTGCGCGCGCCGAGGAAGCGGGCCACGACGGCATCGGCCGGCCGCCGCAGCACGTCCAGCGGCGGGCCGCTCTGGTGCACGCGGCCGGCGATCACCACGACGCACTCGTCGGCGAGGGCGAAGGCTTCGTCGCGGTCGTGCGTCACGTGCAGCACCGGTAGGCTCCGCTCGCGGCAGACGCGGCGCAGGACCTCCTGCAGCGCCTCGCGCGCCTCCGGGTCCACGGCGCTGAGCGGCTCGTCGAGAAGGAGCGCGCGAGGCCGGGCGGCGAGCGCCCGCGCGAGCGCGATCCGCTGACGCTCGCCACCGGAAAGCGTCGCCGGCCGGCGGCCGAGCAGGGCCGACGCGCCGACGGCCTCGGCGAGGCGAGCGACCTCGGCGTCGCGGGCGGCGCGGCTCGACGGAGCCTCGTCGGCACCGTGCCTGCGCGCCGCCAGCATCCCGTAGGCGATGTTCGCCGCCACGGCGAGGTGCGGGAAGAGCAGGCCGTCCTGGAACACGAGGCCGACCCGGCGCCGCTCCGGAGAGGCCGCGGTGACGTCGGCGCCGCCGATCAGCACGGCGCCGGCTGCCGGCGGCCGCACGCCGGCTACAGCCTCGAGCACCAGGCTCTTGCCGGCGCCGCTCGGACCCAGGAGGACGACGTAGCGGCCGTCGTCGCACCTCGAGGTCGACCGGGCCCACCGAGAAGCCGCCGGCCTCAGACTCGCAGTCCGCGCAGCTCGATCACGGCGCCCCCGTCTTCGAGCGGCGCCGTCGCGGCACCAGGAACGTGCGCACCAGCAGGAACACGACGAACGCGACGATCACGATGAGCACGGCGGGCGGCCTCGCCGCGCTCAGGCCGAAGCCCTCGAACCGTTCGAACGTCAGGACCGAGATCACCTTGGGGTTGTAGGCGAGGATCACCACGGCGCCGAACTCGCTGATGCCGCGGCCCCACATGAGCACGGCGCCGGCGAGCACGCCCCGCCAGGCCTGCGGGAACGTCACGCGCGCGAAGGCGCCGAAGCGTGAGGAACCCAGAGTGCGCGCGACGTGCTCGTAGCGCTCGTCCACGAGCGCGAACGCCTCCTTCGAGCCGTCCACGAGGAACGGCAGGCTGACGAAGACCATCGCCAGCACGATGCCGGCCATGGTGTCCGTGAACTCGATGCCGAGCGGCGCGAGGAGCCTCCCGATGATGCCCTGACGGCCGTACACGGTGAGCAGGGCGACGCCGGCGGCCGTGTGCGGGAAGACGATCGGCAGGTCGATGATCCCCTCGACCAGGCTCTTGCCCCGGAAGTCCCGGCGGGCAAGGAGGTACGCTAGCGGCACGCCGAAGATGAAGCCGATCACGGTGGTGATGAACGCCGCGACGAGGGTGAGGACGAGCGAGCGTCGCACGTCGTCCTGCTGCAGCGCCTCGCCGAGCAGGCCGGCGCCGGCGCCCACGATCATGCTCGCCGCCGGCAGGGCGACGAAGGCGATGAGGACGACCCCCGCCACCGCGCAGAGCGCCCAGAACGGGGAGATGCGGCGGCCGGGCATCAGAGCGGGCGAGGCGGGCGCGGCGGGCGCCCAGGGTCTGCCGGGTGCCGGCAGTTCCCGGGCTCGTTGGCGCCCGCTCGACAGCTGTGCGGTGCCGCTGCGCCGCCCCGCGCGAAGGCCGGCCTTCGGTGGCCTTTCTTCTGAGGATTCTCATCAGGTGCCCGCGCACGCCCGCCTCACCCCCTCCGGCGCGGCCGCCGCATCGTCCAGCTCGGGCGGCGTGAGCAGCGGCTGGTGGTCGGCCTCGAGGATCCGCCGCCCGTCCGGCCCGAGCACGAACGCGGCGAACTGCCGCGCAAGCTCCACGCGGACGGGAGGGATGAAGAAAGGGCCGGAGGCGTGGACAGGTTGTCCTGTCCACGCCTCCGGCCCCGTCTGCGGCTCAGGCGAGCGGCTACTTGTCGATCATCACTTCGGTGGCCTTGATCACCACCCTGACCTCGTCGCCGGCGGAGAGGCCGAGCGTCTCGGCGGAGTTCCGTGTCACGACCGCGGCTACCTCATGACCGGCCACGTCGACGACGACCTCGGCCATGACGGCGCCGAGGACGACACTCTTGACCGTACCGGGGAGCTGATTGCGCGCGCTGAGCGTCATTGCTGCCTCCTCGATCGCCTGGCGCCGGCCGCCGGGGCGGCGACGTCCTGCTTGTCCACTACCCTGCCTGTTCGCACTAAGGAACCCCATAGTAGGCAGAGGCGAAAAGGAGGGGCGGCGGGCCCGAAGGCCCGCCGCCCCAAGCTTGGCGCGGCGCGCTTGTTGCACCGCATGCGGGGCGTCTAGCGCGCCGCACCTCGTAAGTCAGTCAATGTCGCGCGCCTCCTTTCCTCGTGGCTCCCGGTCGTCCTGCGGCGAGCTGGCTTAGTCATCGCCGTCCCCGACCGCTTGCCCGTCCGAGCCCCTGCGGGCCTCACGGCCCGAGCGGCTCGCGCAGGCAGGCGTCGGTAGGAGGTCCGCCGGTCTGCCAGTCCATCTCGCGGATGGCCACCATCTTCAGCTCAGTCATTTCCCGGATGGCGTATTTTACTCCTTCCCGGCCGATCCCGGAGCCCTTGATGCCCCCATAGGGCATGTGGTCCACGCGGAACGTGGGGACCTCGTTGATCATGACGCCGCCGACCTCGAGACGCCGGGCGGCGTACATCGCCTTGTTCAGGTCGTTGGTGAACACGCCGGCCTGCAGACCCATCTCGCTGTCGTTGCTGATCTCGATCGCCTCGCAGAGATCGCGAGCCTTGAGGATGGCGAGCACCGGCCCGAACACCTCTCTGGCGCAGACCTTCATCTCGCGCGTCACGTCGGTGAGCACCGTCGGCAGCAGCCGGCCGTCGTCGCGCACGCCGCCGGTCGCGAGCGTGGCGCCCTGCTCGACCGCCTCCGCGATCCAGCCCTTGACGCGCTCGACCTCGTCCTCGTTGATGAGCGTCGCGACGTCGGTCGTCTCCTCGAGCGGGTCGCCGACCTTGAGCTCCTCGACCGCCGGGATGAGCCTGGCCATGAAGGCGTCGTACACCGCCTCGTGGACGACGACGCGTTGCACCGAGATGCAGATCTGGCCGGAGTTGGCGAAGCCGCCGGCCACGACGCGCTGCACCGCGAGGTCAAGGTTCGCGTCGACGTCGACGATGGTCGCGGAGTTGTTGCCGAGCTCCAGTGTGACCATCTTCATGCCGGCGTCGCCGGCGATCTGGCGGCCCACCGGCGGGCTGCCCGTGAAGCTCACCATGTTGGTGCGCTCGTCGGTGACCATCTTGGTGCCGATGGTGCGGCCGGAGCCGACGACGACCTGGAGCACGCCGTCGGGAAGGCCGGCCGCGGCCAGCAGTTCCGCCAGCCGCAGCGCGGTGAGCGGCGTGCTGGAGGCCGGCTTGAGCACGACGGCGTTGCCGCCGGCCAGCGCCGGCGCCACCTTGTGCGCCACCAGGTTGAGCGGGAAGTTGAACGGCGAGATGGCGGCGATCACGCCGCGCGGCTCGCGGATCGTCCAGCCGAAGCGGTTCTCGCCGCTGGGGTCGGCGTCCATCTCGATGAGCTCCCCGGCCGTCCGCTTGGCCTCTTCGCTCGCCCAGCGGAAGGTGCTCGCGCCGCGCTTGGCCTCGACGCGCGCGTCCTTGAGCGGCTTGCCGCCCTCGGCGGCGATGATGTGCGCGATCTGCTCCGCGTTCTCGTCGATGAGGTGGGAGGCGCGCTCGAGGATGGCCGCGCGCTTCCAGGCCGGGGTCCAGCGGTACGCCTCCGCCGCGGCCCTGGCCCTGTCGAGCACGTGGTCCATGTCCTCGAGCGTCGCCGTGGGGATGCGCGCCAGCTCGGCGCCGTCCCACGGCGCGCGCAACGTCATGGCCTCGCCGGTCCCGTAGGGCCCCTTGATGACGAGGTCCGGGGCGACGACGTCACTGACCCGGATCCCCGCCGCTTCCTTGGCGATGGTGCTCATACCGATCCTCCCCCTCCTCCGACTCGCGCCTGGCGACGGCTGCAGCGAAGCGCCCTCTGCCGGCGTGCTTACCCGGCCGGGCCGACCGGCTCACGCGCCGCCGCTATGGCGCGCCTCCGGCGGGCAACGGCCGTATCCCTCAGGCGGGGCGGCGGCTCTGCTCCGGCGCTCGGGGGCGGCGCCTTCTCCGCGGCCGCCCCGCCTTGGGCCTGCGTCTCTCAGGGCCTGCAGTTCTCGCAGAACTGCACCCAGGCCTCGTCTTGATGCGTCTCACCTTCGCGGAAGGGCCGCCGGTCGCTCAGCGGCACGACCTTGCCGTGGCCGTTGCCGGCCGAGCCCGCCGCCTGCTTGCCGCGCTGGTACACGCCCATCGGCTGGTCGGTCAGGTCGATGTTGATCTGCTTGACCTCGGTGTACTCGTCGAGCCCGTAGCTGCCCAGCTCGCGGCCGATGCCGCTCTGCTTGTAGCCGCCCCAGGGAGCCTCACTGTAGGTCGGGTGATAGGTGTTCACCCACGTGATCCCGGCGCGCATGGCCTTGATCACGCGCATCGCGCGGGTGACGTCCTTGGTCCAGACCGCGCCGGCGAGCCCGTAGATCGTGTCGTTGGCGATGCGGATCGCCTCTTCCTCGCTGTCGAACGGGATGACCACGAGAACCGGCCCGAAGATCTCCTCCTGGGCGATGCGCATGGAGTTGTCCACGTTCACGAAGATGGTCGGCTCGTAGTAGAAACCGCTGCCGCTGAGGCGGTGGCCGCCGGTCGCCAGCGTGGCGCCCTCTTCCTTGCCGATGGCCACGTACTTCTCGACGGTGTCGAGCTGCTGCCTGCTGACCAGCGGTCCCATCTCACTGCTCTCGTCGAGCGGGTCGCCGACCTTGATCGCCATCGCGCGGCTGACGAGCTCGCCGACGAAGCGGTCGTGGATGGAGCGCTCGACGAGGAGCCGCGAGCCGGCCGAGCAGACCTCGCCGGTGCCGGCGAAGATCGCGATGAGCGCGCCGTCGATGGCCGCCTCGAAGTCGGCGTCCGCGAAGACGATGTTCGGGCTCTTGCCGCCCAGCTCCAAGCCGATCTTCTTCACGTTCTCGGCCGCCCTGCGCATGATGTGCTTGCCGACGTCGACGGAGCCGGTGAAGGCCACCATGTCCACGTCCTGGTGGCCGGCGAGGTAGTCACCGATCTCGCCGCCCGGGCCGGTGACCACCTGGAAGACGCCCTTGGGCAGCCCGGCCTCCTCGAAGACCCTGGCGAGCTCGAGATTGGTGAGCGGACTCACGGTGGCCGGCTTGAGGATCATCACGTTGCCGGCCGCCAGCGAAGGCCCGGCCTTCCAGGCCGCCATGAGCATCGGGTAGTTCCACGGCGTGATGCCGACGGTCACGCCGACGGGCTCGCGCACGACCATGCTCATGGTCTCGCCCGGGACCTCGAGCGTCTCGCCGTGCTGGTCCTGGACCATGCCGGCGTAC
Organism: uncultured Thermoleophilia bacterium; assembly: GCA_963784975.1. Lineage (GTDB taxonomy): Bacteria > Actinomycetota > Thermoleophilia > UBA2241 > UBA2241 > CAIXSE01. The sequence goes on from CAWAUK010000060.1 coordinate 61,037, forward strand.
AACTCGAAGGTGTGCGCGGCATCGAGCATGTCGACGCGCGATTCCTCAAGCAGCTTGCCCATCTGCATGCTCTCGAGGCGGGCGAAGTCCTCGGCGCGCTCGCGCAGCAGCCCCGCGGCGCGGTTCAGGACCTCGGCGCGCTCGACCGCCTTCATCTTCGGCCAGGGGCCGTTGTCGAAGGCGTCGCGGGCCGCGCGCACCGCCGCCTCGGCGTCCGCTACCCCGCCCTTGGGTACGCGCGCGATCACTTCTTCGGACGCCGGATCGACGACGTCGTAGGTCTCGCCGCTGGCGGCGTCGGCCCAGCGGCCGTCGATGTACATCTGGTAGTGCCTGACCTCGGTCTTGGGTACCACGGTCGCCATGATTCTCACCTCACGGGCGCCCGGCCCGCGCCGGACGCGTCTCATTGCCTGTCAGTCGACGGCGCCGTGCCTGCGCACGCGTACGCCCCTCCTGGTAAAGCTCACAGTTGAGGGATTCCACCATTGCCGTAGGGATAACCATGGATGTGCGGGCCGGCACAGTCGGTGCGACCGCCGAACCGGGCGTGCAGGGAGGACGCGAGCGCGGCGCGCTCGCCTCAGCGGCGGTCGCTCAGAAGCAGCCGAGCTGGCACTGCATCACCTTGATGCCCAGCTCGTTGCAGGTGCGGCCGACGTCCGCGAGCGGGACGTCGAGGTCCTGAGCGATCTTGAAGGCGTCGGTGCAGGCGATGTGCTTGTCGTCGCCGGCATGCGACTTGAGCGTCTCGATGAGCCGTGGGATGTTGCCCGGAGTCATGACCCGAGTCTACGCACCGCGGGATGGGGCGGCAAGTGCGGCCGGACGCTCCATACCTCGGCCGCGCGGCGGCCGTCAGGGCCCGGTGCGGCCCCCGGGCGGCTTGGTGAGCTTGGCGAAGATGTACACCGCCACGTAGATGAAGAGGAAGAGCAACGTGAACAGCAGCGTGAACCCGAGCAGGCGCGGCTGCGAGTGGGGGTCGGTGACGCGGCCGAGCAGCTCGTTCGCGAGCGGTCCCGGCCGCCTGACGAGGTCCCAGCTGTTCCACCGCAGGAAGCGGCCGAGGTAGATGCCGAAGCTGCCGAGGCCGGCGACGAAGATGACGAACACCCAGCCCGCCGCCGTCCCCAGTCCGCGCGCGACGATCTCCTGCATAAGGTAGAGCGACACGATGCCGAGGATGAGCCCCGTCCAGGCGAACCAGTAGAGCATGAGCACGTCGTACCAGCCGGGCACGACGTCGCCCATGCTCCCGAGGTGCAGGAAGTCGGTGAGGATGTAGGGCGCGTTGGGGAAGAAGGCGAGCCACACGACGGCCGCCGCGACGATGAACACGTACAGGACGGCGCGGCGCGCTGAGGCGAGGCTGTACGCGATCGCCGCGAAGACGAACGGCACCCAGGCCAGCGCCAGGTTCCAGAGCAGGAACCAGTAGTGGTAGGTGTGCGAGTACGAGAAGCGCGCGATGATCAGGCCGACGCAGACGAGTGACGCGGCGCTCAGCAGCCCGATGATGGCCCGGGCGAAGCGGTGACGTCCGGTCGGGCGCGGCTGGGGCAGGGCGGGGACGGGCGCCGGCGAGAGGCCGGCCGGCGCCGGGCGCTCCTCCGGCGCCCCGGTCTCGCGCGGCGGAGGGCCGTCGGGCGGACGCCGGATCGCCCCGTCGAACGGGTCCGGTTCGCGCGGCCCCGCGAAGCTCACCCGCCCCCCAGCGGCGGGAAGCGGGCGACCACGTCGCCGGGGCCCGGCGCCTGGTCGCCCGAGGCGTGGACGCCGTTGACGAGGATGAGGCCGGCGGCGCCCGGGTCGAGGCCGATGGCCGCGGCCACCGCCGTCACCGTGGCGGTCTCGCGCGGGTCGGACCCGTAGGACGTGCGCGGCGCGCGGGCGCGCAACTCGAGGCCCGCAAAGAGCCTGACGCTGATCGTGCCGGCCGCGTCGGTCATGCCGGGACGATACCACTCATCCCGGCCGCTCACTCTGCCGATACGGAGGGCGAACGCGGGCCGGCGTGGAGCCCTGCGCGTGCGATCGGACGTGGCCATGGTCGAGGACGAGATCCCAGCAGCAGCGCCGCCCGTCGAGGGAGGAGACCGGCCGGCCCCCTCACACAGGCTCGACGACGGTGTGGCGGACGACCGCGGTCGGGATGGCGTCGTGGCCGACGCCCGCGACGCCGCGCTGCGGGCCGTCCAGGTCGCGCTGATCAAGGAGATCGACGCCTCGATCAGCAAGCTCGAGCGCGCCAGGATCGGCGAGAGCACGCGCGAGCACCTCGAGATCCTGCGCAGCCTGCTCAAGGCGCAGGTGACGGCCTACCTCGAGCACTTCGTCGCGCGGCGCGCGACCCTCTTCCCGCACACCTCGGTCATGTACGCCGGCGATGTGGGCGCCCCCGGCGTGATCTCCACGACCTTCCGGGGGCTGCTCGAGGGCGGCACGCTCACCGGCGGCCAGGGCGCCAAGCTGGCGCAGTTCCTCGGCGACCGGCGCACGCTGATCATCTTCGGCGACCGCGCGACCGGGAAGTCGACCCTGCTCAACTCGCTCTTCGAGCTCGTCTCCGTGGACGACCGCTTCGTCGCCATCGAGCGCGGGCCGGACCTCCCGTCGCTCAAGGAGCGCTCGTTCTGCGTCCGCCTGGGCGTCGACGCCGTCACCGACATCCCGTCGCTCTTCGCCAAGGCGCGGCGCATGGACCCCGGCCGTCTCGTCATCGGCGAGATGCACGCCGACGAGGTGCGCGAGTTCTTCAGCTTCCTCGCCGCCGACCCCCGCGTCGGCGGCCTCGCGACCCTCCGCGCGGAGACGGTGCACCGCGCGATGGACGCGATCGTCGCCTCGTTCGGCGGCGACGACGCCCTCGCGCGCGAGCTCGCCGCGCGCGTCAAGCCGGTCCTCGTGCACATGCACAGCGACGAGAAGGGCCTCCCGCGCCTCGCGGCGATCTGGAGCGTCGAAGGCCTGGAGGACGGCGAGGTCCTGCTTCGCGAGGTCCAGACGGCCGCCCCGGCCGCGAGCGAGCTGGTCGCCGAGACCTGACCGGCGGTAACGTCACCGTCCCACCGCCGGCGTCACCCTTTGTGCCGTGCGACCGCCGCGCTACGGTTGCCGTCGCAGGGTCCGGGCTGGTACAGTGCCCGTTCACGACGCCGCAAGGCGGCTGTTCACCCCTGCTCCAGCATAAGGGCTGGGGCCGCACAGACCATAGGAGGTGATTGGGATAAACAGGTATGAGCTCATGCTCATCGTGAACCCGAACGCGGATGAGGATCGCCAGAAGGAGATCGTCGACCGTCTTCGCACCAACGTCGAGAAGGATGGCGGCACCATCGCCGGCATCGACGAGTGGGGCAAGAAGAAGATGGCCTACGAGATCAAGAAGGAATCCGAAGGCGTCTACACAGTCATCACGTTCACGGCGACACCCCAGACTCTCAGCGAAGTCGAACGCGTGCTCAGCATCACCGACGAGGTCCTGCGGCACGGCACCAAGCGGCTGAAGGCCTAGAGGCACGACTGAGGGAAGGGAGCCACCGTGGCCGGGTCCATCAACAGCGTCATCGTCATCGGGAACCTCACCCGCGACCCAGAGCTCAAGGCGACGCCCAGCGGCACGAGCGTGTGCAGCCTCCGTATCGCCGTCAACGACCAGGTCAAGGACCAGGCCAGCGGCGAGTGGGTCGAGAAGGCCAACTACTTCACCGTCGACGTCTTTGGGCGCCAGGCGGAGACCTGCGCCCAGTACCTCACGCGCGGACGCCAGGTGGCCGTATCCGGCCGCCTGCGCTGGCGCCAGTGGGAGACGCAGGACGGTCAGAAGCGTGAGGCCGTGAGCATCGCCGCCGACAGGGTCCAGTTCATCGGCCCTCGCGAAGGCGGCTCCGGCGCCGGCCAGCAGCAGGGCGGCTACCAGCAGCCCGCCGGCCAGCGCCAGGGTCCCAAGTTCAACGAGCAGGACCTCGATGGCCCGCCGGCCGGCGACTTCGCCGAGGCCGGCGACGACGACATCCCGTTCTGAGCACGATGACATCGCGCCTCAGGGCGCTGTAAGGAGAGAGAACACGCATGCCCAGTTCCAAGCCAAAGCCGCGGCGCGAGAAGAAGGGTAAGGCCGGAGGGTTCGGCCAGGCCCGCCGCCGCTACTGCTACTTCTGCAAGGAGAAGATCGAAGAGGTCGACTACAAGAACTACACGACCCTTCGCCGCATGATGTCCGACAAGGGCAAGATCCGCTCGCGCCGCATCACCGGCACGTGCCGCCGCCATCAGAACCAGCTGGCGTCGGCCATCAAGTTCGCGCGAGAAATGGCACTGCTGCCCTACGTCAACCGCTGAGGAGGCCGCCATGGAGATCATCCTGCTCCAGGACGTCGAGAACCTCGGCGACAAGGGCCAGCTCGCCAACGTGGCCCGCGGCTACGCCCGCAACTACCTGATCCCGCGCAAGCTTGCCGAGCCGGCGACGCCGGGCAAGATCGTCGAGTTCCGCCGTCGCGAAGAAGAGCGAAAGGCGCGCGAGGCCCGCATGGCCGCGCAGGCCGAGGAGTTCACGGCCACGCTCAACAAGACCGTCATCACGCTGGCCGCCAAGGCCGGCGAGGGCGACAGGCTCTTCGGCAGCGTCACCGCCGCCGACATCGCCGACGCCATCAAAGACGCGCGCGGCATCACCATCGACAAGCGCAAGGTCCTGCTGGAGGAGCCGATCAAAGAGGTCGGCACCTTCATGGTCGACGTCGAGGTCGCCGAAGGCTTCGTCGCCACCGTCAAGACCATCGTCGCGCCCGCCTGACGGCGCGGCTGAAGAGCACAGCCCCGAAGCCCCGGGCGAGGCGCGAGGAGCGCTTCTCCCGGGGCTTCGCGCATCAGGGGCCCGTCGACCGGCCACCCGCGGCGGTTCGACACGGAGCGCGACCGCTGAGTAGGCTGGTCGTCGCACCTCGGCCGGGAGAACGACCATGTCGAAAGCCATCACCTTTGTCCTTCTGCTGACCGTCGCGGTCGCGGCAGCCGTCGCCGGCGCCGGCTGCGGGTCGAGCTCGGACCAGGCGCGGTCGTCCTCAGCTCCTGCCTCCGCGCCGGCACTCACGCCGGCGTCGTCGCCGAACGCGGAGCAGAGCGCCGACGGCGAGGCCGGCATGCGGCAGACGGTGCGCGCGGACGGCGCGCAGATCATGGCCGACCTCAAGGCGGCCGAGAATCGCGGCGACGTCGTCGACGGCGTGCCGGTAGGCGAGAGCTCAAACCCCTACGACTACGTGGGCATCTCGCCCGCCTTCACCAGGCTCGTCGCGCTGGGCGAGAAGGCGCTGCCGGCCATCGCCGCCGAGATCGAGGACAGCGACAAGAACGGCTTGCGCGAGTACCTGCTGGCCGCAGCCGGCGCGCAGATCGACGGCGACACGCCGGCGAGCGGAGCCCAGACCTGGAGCGACGGCAAGGAGTGGGCGCGGCAGTACCGCGAGGAGCACTGAGCCCCGGCGACGGTTGCGCAAGGCCAACCAGGACTCTCACCCTCAAGTTGAGGCTTGGCCTTCCCACTTCGCGCCAGTCTCGCGGCGCCATCGTGCCGTCCGCCCGCGGGGCTATCATCGACCGGCCGGGTCACATAGACTCCGTACCCCACATCACCGTCGCCCGCCCCGGGGGAGCCATGGCCGTCGAGCGCCTCGAGCCGCCTGCAAGTCCGCATCTGCCGCCGCACAACCTCGAGGCGGAGCAGTCGGTGCTGGGCGCCATGCTCGTCAACCCCAACGCGATCACGGCGGTCGCCGAACTGCTCACCGCCGACGACTTCTACCGCGATACGCACCGGCTCATCTACCGCGGCGTGCTCACGCTGTTCGAGCGCGGTGAGGAGGTCGACGTCGTCACCATCAGCGCCCAGCTCGAGCGCGACGGCATGCTCGAGCGCGCCGGAGGGCGCGACTTCGTCCACACGCTGGCCGAGTTCGTGCCGGCCGCGGCCAACGCCGCGCACTATGCGAGCATCGTGCGCGAGCAGAGCGTCCTGCGCTCGCTCATCCGCGTGGGCAACGAGATCGCCGAGCTCGGCTACCAGCACCCCGGCGATCCCTCCGACCTGCTGGACCGCTGCGAGCAGAAGGTGTTCGCCATCCAGCAGCAGCGCAGCGTCGGCGAGTTCGAGCACATCAAACAGGTGCTGGTGCGCAACTTCGAGCACCTGGCCACCCTGGACGGGGAGCGCGGCGTCACCGGCGTCGCCACCGGGTTCGAGGGCATCGACAAGCTCACCGGCGGCTTCCAGAAGGCCAACCTCATCGTCCTCGCCGCGCGCCCCGGCGTCGGCAAGACGAGCCTCGCGCTCAACATCGCGCAGCACATCGCCACCGAGGGCGTGGCGCCCGGCGGCGGCAGGCGCGCCGTGGCGATCTTCAGCCTCGAGATGAGCGCCGAGGAGCTGGGCGAACGCCTCATGTGCTCCTCGGCGCGCGTCAGCTCCCACAAGCTCCGCACCGGCAGCCTATCGCCGGACGACCACGCCAAGCTGGTGCAGGCGGCCGGCCTCCTCGAGAAGGCGGACATCTTCATCGACGACACCGCCGGCCTCAACATGTTCGAGCTCCGCGCCAAGGCGCGGCGCCTGCAGGCCAAGACGCCGCTGAGCCTCGTCATCGTCGACTACCTCCAGCTCATGGCCGGCGACGGCCGCGCGGACAACCGCCAGCAGGAGGTCAGCAACATCTCGCGCTCGATGAAACAGCTCGCCCGCGAGCTGTCCGTGCCGGTGGTCGCCGTCTCGCAGCTCAACCGCTCCCCCGAGGCGCGTGCGGACAAGGAGCCCCAGCTCGCCGACCTGCGCGAGTCCGGCGCCATCGAGCAGGACGCCGACATGGTCATGTTCATCTACGAGGACCCGAGCGACCCCGCGTCCAAGGGAGTCGTCAAGGTCAAGATCGCCAAGCACCGCAACGGCCCCACCGGCCTGGTGCGCCTCGGCTTCGTGCGCGACTACACGCAGTTCCGCACGCTGCGCCAGACCGAGGACTACGGGTACGGCGACGACGAGTAGACTGGGGCCATGACCCCGGCCGTCACCCGCTTTCAGGTTCCAGCGCTCGATCCGGTCGCGCTGATCCGCGCGCTCGGGCTCGAGGGAGAGGCCCCCGTCGTGCTGCTGGACTCGGCCGGCGGGTCCCCGCGGCTCGCCCGCCGGCACTACCTCGCCTGGGACCCCGTGTTCCGCCTGCGCGCGCGTCGCGGGATCGTGAGCGTGACCGCGGGCGCCGGCGTCCGCCGCGAGGGTGTGCCGCGGGCCCGCGCCCTCGCCGACCAGGCCGGCGCCCTTACCGCGCTCGCGCCGTTCGAGGCGTTGCGGCAGGCGACGCGACTGGCGATGCTCGACGCGTCCGACCCGGACCTCCCCGAGGCCGAAGCCCTCGTCGGTCTGCTCAGCTACGACGCCGTGCGCTACCTCGAGCGTCTGCCCGACAGCGTGCGCGACGACCTCGGCATCCCCGACATCGACGTCTTCCTGCCGGGCAGGCTCCTGCGCTACGACATCGCCTCCGGCGAGGCCGTGCTGGTCGACCGCCTCGCCGCGGACGACGGCGCGGCGGCGCGCGTGGGCGAAGCCCTGAAGCGCGCGCGCCACCCCTCCCCCGCCGCGCTCCACGGCAACGACCTCCCGGTGTTCCGCAGCACCTTCACACAGGCGGAGTACGAGGAGGTCGTGAGCCGCACCCGCGAGTACGTCTTCGCCGGCGACATCTTCCAGGCCAACCTCAGCCAGCGGCTCGACCTCTGCTACGCCCTGCCGAGCCTGCACCTCTACGACACGCTGCGGACGGTCAACCCCAGCCCGTTCGCGGGCTACCTCCACTTCGGCGACTACGAGCTCATCAGCTCGTCCCCGGAGCGCCTCGTCTCGCTCGACGCCGAGGGCTGGGCCGAGACGCGGCCGATCGCCGGCACCCGCCCCCGCGGCTCGCTCACCCCCGAGGATCTCACCGACGAGCTCAACCTCGACCCCAAAGACCGCGCCGAGCACATCATGCTGGTCGACCTCGAGCGCAACGACCTCGGCAAGGTCTGCGAGTACGGCACGGTGCGCGTCGACGAGCTCATGGTCAACGAGTTCTACAGCCACGTCATCCACATCGTGAGCAACGTCCGCGGCCACCTGTACCAGTCGAAGGACGCGGTCGACCTGGTCAAGGCGATGTTCCCCGGAGGGACGATCACCGGCTGCCCCAAGGTGCGCTGCATGGAGATCGTCGACGAGCTGGAGACGGTGCGCCGCGGGCCCTACACCGGGTCCTTCGGCTGGATCGCCGCGCGTCGCCTGGACCTCAACATCATCATCCGCACGCTGGTGCGCAAGGGCGACCGGCTGTTCCTGCAGGCCGGCGGCGGCATCGTCGCCGACTCGGTGCCGGTGCGCGAGTACCGGGAGACGCTGCACAAGGCCGCCGGCATGCTTCGCGCCGTGAGCGCGAGCATCGCCGAACGGGCAGGCTGACGCGGCGGGCGGACGACAGAACGGCGCCCCGGCAGGAGCGGCGCAGCGACTCCCGGCGAGATTGACCGACGTAGCCGAGTCAACTGCCGGTGCGCCGAAGGCACACCGGCTATAGACTCTCGCCCGTGACGATGCTCATCCTCAACGGCGTGCTCATGGGCGAGGCCGAAGCGACGCTGCCGGCCACCGACCGCGCGCTCACGCACGGCCTCGGGCTCTACGAGACGCTCAAGCTCATCGGCGGCGTGCCGGTGTTCTTCGACGAGCACGTCGCCCGGCTCGTCGGCGGCATCGCGGCGCTCGGGCTCGAGAAGCCCATCGACAGGCCCGAGCTGGCCGAGCAGATCTGCCGCCTCAGCGAGGCCACGGCCATGCGCGACGGCGCCTGCCGCCTGCTCGTCACCGCCGGCGCGCCGGGTGGCGCGCCGTCACTCCTCGTGCAGACCGACCAGCGCGCCTTCCCGCAGCGGCCGCTGCGCGTCATCAGTTACCGTGGCGTCCGCGTCAGCGCCCAGTACAAGGCCATGACGGTGATGCAGTCGTACCTCGCACAGCAGGCGGCCAAGGCCGCCGGCGTGGACGACGCGCTGCTCGTGGACGGCGAGGGCCGGATCTTCGAGGGCGCGACGTCCAACGTGTTCGTGGTGCGCGCCGGCGGCCTCATCACGCCGCCGGCCGAGGGCGACATCCTGCCGGGCGTGCTGCGCGCCAAGGTCGAGGAGCTGGCGACCGCCGCCGGCGTTCCGGTCGTGGAGGCGTGGGCGCGCGTCGCCGACCTGCGCCCGGACGACGGCCTGCTGCTCACCAGCAGCGTTCGAGGCATCGTCCCGGTGGAGCGCGTCGACGGGGTGGAGCTGAGGTGCACGAGCGGGAGCTGGGCACGATGCGCGCGCTCGTCGCCGGCGCCGAAGCGGCGAGCGTCGCCGACTTCCGCGCCACCTACCTCTGAGGCTCCGACCGCGGCAGGACCTGACGCCGGCGGGCGAAGCCGGACCGGCCTCCCGGGGTTACGAGTTCGGCGACACGCGGAATGACCGCACCATGCGACGCTTCCTCGCCATCATCGCCGCAGTCGTCGTGCTCGTCGGTCTCGCCGTGCTCGTCATCGTCGAGGCGCCGTCCCCGGAGAACGCGAACGCCAAGTCCAGGCGCGACACTGAGGTGAAGCGGCCATCGCCGGCCCCGGCGCCGTCCGCGTCCTCAGTGACGTCGCCGGCGAGCGGCGCTGACGCCTCGGTCGCGTCCACCGCAGGAGCGACCACCACCCGGGTCGCCACGACTCCGCCGGCCGTCCGGCTCCAGAAGCTCCCCTTCGCCTTCGACCAGCCCGTGTACGTCACGTCCCCGCCCGGCGACACCTCGCGGCTCTTCGTCGTCGAGAAGACGGGGCGCATCCGCATCGTCAAGGACGGCTCCCTCCTGACCACGCCCTTCCTCGACATCTCGGGCCTGGTCTCCACCGGCGGCGAGCAGGGCCTGCTCTCCATGGCGTTCGACCCGCACTTCGCGACCAACCGGCGCTTCTACGTCGACTACACCAACGTGAACGGCGACACGCGGGTGGTGCGCTACCTCGCCTCGATCTCGAACCCGGACGTGGCTGTGCCCTCCACCGCCACGGTCCTGCTCCGGGTCGGCCAGCCCTACTCCAACCACAACGGCGGCCAGCTGCAGTTCAGCCCGAGCGGCATGCTGTTCGTCGGCATGGGCGACGGCGGCAGCGCCGGCGACCCGCAGCATCACGCGCAAGACCCGCGCAGCCGGCTGGGCAAGCTGCTGCGCATCAACGTCGGCGTCTCGCCGGTCAGGGTGAGCATCTACGCCAAGGGGCTGCGCAACCCGTGGCGGTTCTCGTTCGACCGCAAGACCGGCGCCCTCTGGATCGGTGACGTCGGCCAGAACTCCTGGGAGGAGATCGACTATCTCCGGCCCGGCCGGCCCGCGGGAGCCAACTTCGGCTGGAACGGTTACGAGGGCACGCACGTCTACGACGCACAGGTGGCGGCCACGCTGAACAAAGCGTCGCTGACGTGGCCGGTCGCGCAGTACAGCCACAGCCTGGGCGACGCCGTGACCGGCGGCTACGTGTACCGCGGCTCGGCGATCCCGGCGCTGCGCGGCTTCTACCTCTTCGCCGACTTCGGCTCGGGGCACGTCTGGGCCAAGAAGGGGCCCGGCGGCGCGCGGCGCGCGCTCTCCGGGGCGGACGGTCAAGTCACCCAGATCTCGTCGTTCGGGCAGGACGCGAGCGGCGAGCTGTACGTGGTGTCGCTCGTCGGTTCCGTCTACAAGATCGTCCCGGGCTGAGACGGACGGCCGCGGATGCTGGGCGCGGCGTACGTACATCCTGACAACGGCGTGTCCGGCGTGCCGCCGCGAAGACGTCCAGGCCTGGCAAGAGCGAGCGCCGGGACCGGGCGACAGCGGCGGCGGATGAGCTTGCGGCGGCGGCGGCCGGATGGTCTCAGCGCCGGCGCCCCTCCAGGAACCAGCTCGTGTGGTGGTGCGGCTGGCCGCTCGCCTGCGGCTCCTCGTAGCTGCGCTCGTCGAGGTCCAGGATCTCGAAGGCGGCGAAGTCACGCGTGAGCTCCTCCGCCGTGCAGAAGTGGAGGTACACCTTGTCGACCCAGCTGCGCTCCTCCCCCGACACCGGCTCGCCCACCGCGTAGTGCTGCCGGTCCCGCGGCGACATGGTGCTCAGGAAGAGGAGGCCGCCGGGACGGGTGACGGCGGCGAGAGTCGCCGAGAACTCCCGGCGGCCGATCGGCCCCAGCAGGTGGTAGACATTGCAGGTGAACAGGATGTCGTAGGGACCGGCACGCTCGGGGTCGGCCGCCAGCGAGGCGACATCGCTCGCGAGGTACTCGACGTCGAACCTCGCGTCGCGGGAGCGGCGCAGCGCGGAGGCGTGCTCCTTGCGCGCCGCCTCGATCGCCGCCGGCGAGCCGTCGATGCCGAGCGCGCGGCAGCCCAGCTCGCCGGCGAGGTAGCGCGTGTCGCGACCGTACCCGCAGCCGACGTCGAGGATCGCGAGGTCCGGCGTGGCGTAGGGGCGCAGGCGGGCGACGGCGAGGCGGGCGAGCTCGCTGGGCCCGTCGCCCCACATGCGCTCGTCGGCCGCGTACCGCCGCTCCCAGTGGACCGACGCCTGCGGGACGGCCGGCTCAGGCCGGCCGAGGGGACCGCGGCCCGAGGCGCCGCTCCCTGCCGAACCGCCGCTCTCGCGCGAACCGCCTCGTCCCTCCGAGGCGCCACGGAGGCTGTTCACGACTTCGTCAGGCGGCGCCAAGCCTCGAGGTACTTCTCGGAGGTCTTCGCGGCCACCTCCGGCGGCAATTCCGGACCGGGCGCCGTCTTGTCCCAGTCGAGCGTCTCCAGGTAGTCGCGCACGTACTGCTTGTCGTAGCTGGGCTGGCTCGTGCCCGGCGCGTAGCCGTCGGCCGGCCAGAAGCGCGACGAGTCCGGCGTCATGATCTCGTCGATCAGGATCAGCTCGCCGTCCAGCACGCCGAACTCGAACTTGGTGTCGGCGATGATGATGCCTCGCTCCAGCGCGTACTCGGCGCCGAACCTGTACAGCTCCAGCGCCATGTCCCGCACCTTCTCCGCCGTCTCCCGGCCGATGAGGTCCACAGTCTTGTCGAACGAGACGTTCTCGTCGTGGTCGCCGATGGCCGCCTTGGTCGACGGTGTGTAGATGGGCTCGGGCAGCCGGCTCGCCTCGACGAGGCCGGCCGGCAGCTCGAGGCCGCACACCGTGCCGGTCTTCTCGTAGTCCTTGCGCCCGGAGCCGGTGAGGTAGCCACGGACGATCGCCTCCACCGGCAGCGCCTCGGCCTTGTGCACGACGATCGAGCGGCCGGCGAGGTGCCTGTGCTCGGCGTCCGTGCTGAACGGGTCCGGATCGACGAGATGGTTCGGGATGATGCGGTCGGTCTGCTCGAACCAGAAGTTGGCGATCTGCGTGAGGACGACGCCCTTGTCGGGGATCGGCGTCGGCAGGATGACGTCGAACGCCGAGAGCCTGTCGCTGGTGACGATGAGCATCTGGTTGGGCGCGTACTCGTAGACGTCACGCACCTTGCCGCGGCTGAGCAGGTTCCAGGCGGTCTCGTTGGACTCGTACAGCGTCGTCATGATCGGCTCGCTCCTTTCGAGGCGATGAGGTCGAGAAGGGCGTCGGCGGCGGCGCGGGGGCCGGCGGACTCCTGCCCGGGCAGCCCGAGCTGCGTGCGCAGCTGCCCGACGAACACGCCGGCCTTGAACGCCGCCGCGAACGTCGCGGCGGCCAGCGCCTCGTGCTGCTCCTGGCGTTGCGCCGGCCCGAACGGGTTGGCGAAGTAGCTGTTGGTGATGCCCACCTCAGTGGTCGTCCCCTTGCTCATGGCGGCGCCCTCGCGGAACACGGCGAGCGCCGCCGTCTCGTCGGTCAGGCGGTCGACCACGGGGTGCCCGGCGTCGACCGCCTCGTGGTTGTTCGCGTACAGCAGGAAGTCGACGGGGTAGCCGCGCAGCACGTCCTCCAAGGTGGTGACCGGGAGCACGACGCGGGCGTTGACCCTGTTCGGGCTCATGATGATCGAGCGGTCTAGCTGGCCGAAGGCATAGCCCTGCTGCAGGTCGTCGAGGCGCACGAACGCGCCGATCTCGGTGCCGAACCCGAGGAGCCGGCCGCCGGAGCCGACCTCCAGTGAGCCCATGTCGTCGGCGATGATGCGCACGTCGCGGACGCGGCCTGCACCGGCGACACGCAGCGCCTCGAGCGTCTCGCTCTTGCCGGTCGCGGTGTCGCCGATGAGAAGCACGGTGGCGCGCGCGCCGTCGTCGAGGGTCAGCCGGGCGTAGGCGCCGTGGAACGGCATGACGCCACGGTCCATGGCGGCCACGTTGTGCAGCGTGAGCACCATCTTCTTGAGGTAGCCGAAGTAGCCGAAGCGGTCCTCGAGCGGGACCGCCGCCACGAGCAGGCGGCCGCGGCGGTCGTCGTGGAACACGGTCGGCAGGTCGCCGAAGCGGGCGAGCGCCGCCGGCGGGACGCCGTACAGGTACACGGCGTCGGGGCCGGCGGCGATCTCCTCGTCCGAGGCGACCTCGAACAGGTTTGCCAGGCTCAGCCCGAGGCCCATGAAGCAGCGGTGGAAGTAGACGAAGACGACCGTCCGCCCAACGAGCGCCGGGTAGCAGAGCCACTCCTCGCGCTCGAGCTTGAGCCCGTCCAGCGGGTTCTGCTCCACCTCGGTGAACTGCCCGGTGCGCGTGTTCATCGGCGGGTCGAGCAGCAGCGGCGGGTAGAGCAAGCAGGTCGCGGACGAAGGGGATGCCGGTGAGCAGCTCGCGGTAGCGAGCCGGCACCGGCCACTTGTGGCGCACGGCATAGACGCCGACCTCGGCGCCGGCCGCGACCTGGCGCAGCACGCGCGGCCGGGTGCCGGTGATGTTCTCGGCGACGTCGCGGTAGAGCGCGCGCACCAGCCGCGCGAGCGACTCGACGGTCTCGGTGAAGCCGCGCAGCGGGCGCTTGTCGCCCGGCGCCGGCGGCGCCTCGGCGCGCACGATCGAGGAACCTGTCCCAGCGACGCCAGAAGTCGTAGAGACCCTCGATGAACTCGTGCAGCTGCTCGCGCCGCGCCTGCAGGTCGCCAGACGCGGAGGTCGTGAGGGACACGCGCTCGAGCGGGTTGTTGGCAAGCAGCCGGATCAGGTCGAGGAGGCGCTCGCGGTCGGCGACGCCGAGCTCCGCAAGCGCCTGCGGATCGTGCGCCTCGAGCCGGTCCACGTAGAGGCCGAGGACACGCGCGAACGTGGCGCTCTCGACGAGCTCCTGCGTGCTCGCGCACACGGCGCCCTCCGAGTACATGACCGCCTGGCGGTCGTCGAGGTCGAGGCGCAGGAGAGACATGCGGAGAACATACCAGACGCGCTCCTGCGGCAACGACCATGACGACGTCCGGCGGCCTGCAGCCTCTTCTTGAGCGGGCCAAGGTCGCTGAGGGCGAGCAATGGCGAGCCCTTGGTGTCGGCATGGCGCAAGACGAGACCGATGCCCTGCTCCTGCGTCTCGTTGGCCCCAAGGGTCCCGGCCAGGAGCTGCGACGGCCGTCAGCGCTCCCTCAGCTCCGGCACCACGCAGGCCGCCGCCGTCCCGGCCGCGAGCAGAAGCCCCATCACGAGCATCACGGTGCGCGGGTCGAAGGCCGAGGCCAGCGCCGTTGCCGCCGCGTAGGACACGACCAGGGCCACGGCCATGAGCACGGCCCGGGAGCTCATCACTCGCGCGCGCGCTTCCTTGGGCGCGCGCTCCTGCGTCAAGGTCAGCGTCGGCACGAAGAACAGGATGTTGAACAGGCCGGCGACGCCGTTCAGAACGGCCGCCGGCCAGAAGGGGAGCAGAGCGACGGCGGCCATTATGACGCCCGTACCGATGAGGCCGATCAAGATAGTCGGTCCTTTGCCGAAACGATCCACGATCGGACCGCAGGCCAGGGCGCCGCACGCGAAGCCCACGGCCAGCGATGCCTCGAACATCCCGAGTCCCAAGGCTCCACGATGCCAGTGCGTGAGGACCAGCATGGAGGTCAGCGGCATCTCGGCGCTCGCGACCACCGCGGCGCTCACCAGAAGTACGGTGTTGGCGCGCAGGATGTGATCCTCCCACAGTGCGTGCAGGCCGGCGCCGAGGTCGAGTCCC
The DNA here is from genome assembly GCA_963784975.1 of uncultured Thermoleophilia bacterium. Classification (GTDB taxonomy): domain Bacteria; phylum Actinomycetota; class Thermoleophilia; order UBA2241; family UBA2241; genus CAIXSE01. The sequence goes on from CAWAUK010000060.1 coordinate 76,216, forward strand.
CCCCTCGTCGACTCGGCCTCATCAGCGCCGCCCCGGCCACACCCGCGCGCGTGCCACTGAGCCGCGCTGCTCGCGGTCGTCAACATGATGAGTGACGCCGACACCAGAAACGTGAGGCTGTCGACGCCGAAGCCGATGCGCACTCCGAGGGCCGCGATGAGCGCGCCACCGACCAGATAGGCGATCGGGTCGAGCCCACTCTGGGTCGTCTCGTCCAGCGTGTTCGCGGCGAGGAGCTGGCGCTCCGGGACGATGTCGGGCACCACCGCGTTGCGCGCGGGCGTGAAGAACACCGTCGCCGTCGCGTGCATCGCGGCCAGGAGATACACCGCGTACAGGGGCAGCCCCGCGGCGAGGGCCAGGGCCAGCACGATCAGAGCCCGTATGAAGTCCGTGGTCACGAGCAGGGTCTTGCGGCTCACGCGGTCGGCAAGCGCCCCCGCGAACAGACCGAAGACGGCCTTGGGCAGCACGGCGAGCGTCAGTACGACTCCGATGCTCAGGGCGGAGCCCGTCATGCCGAAGACGAGCGCGGTGAGCCCGATCTGGGTGAGGCGGTCGCCGAATGTGCTCACCAGCTGGGCCGCCCACAGCAGGCGGTAGTCGCGAACGGCGAGGATGCGGCCGTAGCCGACGAGCTGACCGCGCACCGAGGCGACGGCGCTCATCCGGACTCCACCACCGAGCGTGACCCACGCATCGTCACGGCCAGAAGCAGCGCGATGCCCGCGACGATGAGGGCATCGCCGATGCTGAAGACGTTGGCCGCCGGCATCCACGACGGTGCGGCGAAGATGTCGCCCAGCAGCCCGAGGCGGGTGCCGGCGCCGATCACGGCCGAGTTGTTCAGGGTCGCGCCACTGTAGGCGGTGCCGGCCAGATCCAGGGCCGCCCTGCTGGCCGGCATGTAGCCGCCGTTGGCGGCGATGGTCACAAGGTTGAGAGCCAAGCCCAGGCCGGCCAGGACCACACTGACCCGGTGGCGGTTGCGCGCGACGAACCACACGAGCAGCCCGTAGGAGGCAAAATGCAGGATCACCGCCGTGGTCTGGCCCAGGGCGGCGCCCACCGGCGAGAAGGCGACGAATTGCAGACCCAGCGCGACGAGCACCAGCCACGGCATCGTCAGTGTGAGGTGCTCGAGGTTCCGCAGTCGCCCGCCGGCCAGGTAGCCCGCGGCGACGCCCACGATCAGTGCGGTCAGGACTACGAGCACGGCCCGCATCCTGCGCGTCGCTTCTGCTGCGCCGCAGCAGTTGATGCGGTACCGGCGCGACCTGCGGCAGAGAGGTGCCATATGACCGGCGTGATGTCATGGCGCGGCGAGAGTCGGCCATGTGGATGAGACGGGCTGACGGGACCAGTCCTCCCGGCTGACGGTGACCGCGTCGCCGCCGCCGCGTTTGGAGACGTAGAGGTTGGCATCGGCGACGGCGATCAGCTCGTTGCCATCGCGTGCGTCCTGGGGGTAGGCGGCGATGCCGAAGCTCGCGCGGATGCTGATCCGCTCGCCGGACAGTGTCATGCATGGGCTCTCGTCGAGTGCGTCGCGCAGCTTCTCCGCCAGCGTGGCGGCTTCGACCGGCCCGGTCTCGGGCAGGATGAGCAGGAACTCATCGCCGCCGTAGCGGCCGACGATGTCGGATGCGCGAGTCTGTTCCTTGAGCAACCGGGCCATGTGGCGCAGAACGAGGTCTCCAGTGGGATGGCCGTAGGCGTCGTTCAGCAGCTTGAAGCCGTCGATGTCGAGCATGGCCAAGCTGAAGGGGGTGCGGTAGCGGTCCGCGCGGGCCAGCACCGGAACGAGGAACTCGTGGATCTTGCGGCGATTGGCGAGGCCCGTCAGTGAGTCCGTCTCGCTGAGGCTTCGCAGGCGGCGAAGCAGCTTGGCGCCACGCACGGCTTCGCCGGCCAGCTCCGCCATGGAGCTCGCCAGCGCCAGCTCGTCCTCGCTGTAGCCGCGTTCGCGAGTCGAGTCCCAGAGCTTCAGCAGGCCCATCGCCCCGTCGACCGACTGCATGGGCACCGTCAGGCAGCTCCTCTCGCCCCGTTCGTCCATGGCCGCCAGGCGGACCGGGTCCATGTCCGGATCCGACAGACACTCGAGACGGACGCTTCCCGACGAAAGAGATCGCGCTCGAGCGGGCTGTCGGCCAGCGGGAGAGGCGCGTCGAGCGTGTGGCACTTGCTGGGCGTCCGCTCCCATATCGCACGGGCGACGATCGCAGTCGTGCTCCACCTCGAACTCGTAGGCGATGCAGCTGGTGAGATTGAGGAGATCGGCCGTCCTCCGTATGATGATGGCCAGCGCCTCCTCGGAGCTCTTGGCGGTGGCGATCGCGCGACTTGACTCCAGCAGCGACGCCAGCCGGCGGGCATGAAGCTTCTGGATTTCGATCGCCTCGGCGTCATGGACGGCCAAGGCGATGAGCTGACAGATCGACTCGGCCGCGGCCACCTGGTCGGGCGTCACGGTGCGATCCGCCCGGCTCTCGCCGACCTCGACCAACCCGATCACCTCGTCTCTGACGATCAGTGGAACGACGGCCTTGGACCCTTCGTTCCAGCGCAGCATCTCCGCTCGCTCGGCCTCGCCAAGTCGCGCATCGTTGGGCGAGGCTATGAGGATCGAGCTTCTCGTGCTGATCGCGGCCCGGCCGGTCGGCCAGAGCCTGAGATCGGCGACCTTGCGCGGATAGTCCGGGTACCATTCCCCCTCGCAGACGCTCGCTACGCAGGTGAGATCTCCGTCAGCCTCCAGGCGAAACACTTCGCAGTCGGGCACGTCCAGCAGGCGGGACAGCGTGAAGCTGGCAGCCGCCCAGAGCTGCGCCGGGTCCCGCCCGCGGGACAGCTCCGCGACGACGTCCCGAGGCGGCCAGGGCTGAAGCTGCTGGGCGGCCGGCGACGGGTCCGCCGGCGTGGCCGCGCGCTCCCCGCCCAGCGCCTCGATGAACGCCTGCACGATCTCGGGGTCGAACTGCGTGCCAGCGCAGTGACGCAGCTCCATCACGGCGCTCTCAGGCGGCAAAGCCTTGCGGTACGGCCGGTCCGACGTCATGGCGTCGAAGGCGTCGGCCACCGTGATGAGTCGGGCACCCAAGGGGATCTGAGTGCCCGCGAGCCCGTCGGGGTAGCCCGTGCCGTCCCATCGCTCGTGATGATGACGGATGAAGCGGCGCCCACGGCGGAACATGCTGAACCTGCCTGCGATGTCCTCCCCTTCGGTGGCGTGGCTCTCCATGAGCTTGCGCTCTTCCGGCGTGAGTTCAGTCGGCTTCAGCAGCATCCGGTTGTCCGTCGCGATCTTGCCCAGATCGTGCACGCGGGCGGCGGCGACGATCAGATCGACCTCGCGCGGAGCCAGGCCCAGCGTGCGTGCGGTCATGGCCACGCGTTCGGCCACGCGCGACGAATGGTCGAACGTGTATTGGTCGCGACGGTCGATCGAGTCGGCCAGCGCCACCAAGGCACTGTCCGTCTCGCGCTGCAACGACACGAACAGCTTGAACCCGTCATAGACGACGAGCACCAGCGGCGGGAAGTAGAGGAGCGCCCAGGGAGTGGCCTGGTAGGCAAAGGCGGCCAGGGCGCCGAGAGGCGCCATGGACACGTACGGAAGCAGGATGTCCTTGAACGACAACCGCCACTCCTCGAAGAACGAGCGCCCCCGGATGCTGAGCACCGCGGCGACGAGAGAGTCGTTCACAACGAGGTACACGAGGGCGGCGAGGGCCAACGCCGGCGCGTCGGCGACCAGGTCGATCGGTCCGTCGACCTTGAGGGCTTGATAGACGACTCCGCAGAGTCCGACGGCCACGGCCATCTGCGCGACGTTGAAGGCCGTGCGCACCAGCGGCGCGCGGCGGACCAGGCCGTCCGTGATGATGAGGCCGCAGACGACGACCATCATCGCAAAGGCGGGGCCGAACAGCACCACCGCCGCGAAGTGCACCGTGAAGGACAGCGACATGCCGCTCTCCTCGCCCGTGCCCACCCACCATTTCTCGGAGAGCGCCGCCAAGACGGCGAACACTGCGAAGTCCACCCAGTCCGCGCCCGGAGCCAGTGGCAGCGAGCGCAGGAAGATGGTGATCGCGGCGATCCAGAGGATGCCGATGAAGAAGCTGATCTTGCGGGTTTCGTCAGTCATCGTCGGGGGGCCTCACGGGATGGGCTGGAGCAGGCCAGCGGTCGCGTCAGGCCAGTCGTGACGTCAGGGGAGCGAAGCCTCTATCACCAGCCCCACTTGAATCCGGCGCCGCTGGCCAGCGCAAGGGCCACCAGGACTGCCAGAGCGAACAGGTATCTGTTGCTTGCGATCAGCTTGCTCATGGGTCTACTCCCGCATCGAGGTTGATCCGGAACGGCGTCGACTCCGCTGCTCAGCACCACTTCCGACCGGCCCCACTGGCCAGCAGGAAGGAGGCGACGGCCACGGCGCACAACGCCAGTCGTGGATACCTTCCGAGTAGTTTGCTCATGCTGCTTTCCTCTCTCGAAGCGATGGTCCGGGGACGACGAACGATCAACCCCCGTACCACTTGGACCCTCACGGCCCCACGATCGCGGCGACGCCGGCACACGTGATCGCCAGCGCGGCCGCCAGACCGAACAGGTGCGTCTTGTGCTTGATCCGTGACTGCATGCGACTCCCCAGTCCGGAACTTCTGGAAGGGCTGTGACGCGAAGACCAGGGCGCACTTCCCGCCGGGCCGCATCGGCCCGTGCGGAGCGACGATGACGCCGCATAGCGCCGGCCACCCATGCCTTCCAGCGAACTCGTTCACACTCCTCTCTCCTCTGATTCGTCGCTTTGATCGCCTGATGGCGACCACTGGCCCGCTCGGACGGACTATCGGTCCCAGCCGGGCGGCAGAGAGAGGAACATCCATCTACCTCAGGCTCGCCCAGTCTCATCCAGGCGTATACAGAGTGGACGAGAGGGAAGACGGGCGGCGTGGGCGAGCGTGATGCCGGCGCCCAAGGACCTTGGCGTCCCGGGCGCCGGAGCCGGTCCTTGCTTCGCCGCCGGACCGGGGCTACACTCGATGAGCCCTGCACCACGGACCACGAGGAGGAAGGTGATGACTGCCCTGTCCGTCAACGGCATCTCCGCGTCACCCCTCGTGAGGGCCCTCTCGTAGCTTCCAGGACCGTCTGAACGCTGCATACCTCCGGCCGCCCGCGAGGCGGCCGTCTTCGTTCCTCCTTCCCTGTGGGTGACGCTCCGGGCGCTCGCCGGCGCTGCCGCGCGCACCGCCGGCCCGGGCGCGACTCCGCGTCGCGCTCTCCGCGGGCCCGGTCGTGACGGACCTCACCGGAAGGACTCATCCAGGGATGGACAACAAGCAACGCAGAAGACTCAAGACCATGCTCGCCGAGCTCGACAACGGCGAGCGACTCAGACTCACGAGACGCGCGACCAAGCTGCGCAGGGCGGCGCTGCGGACGCAGCGGCCCGGCGTGCGCCGGCCCGAGCTCGACGAGTTCCTGCTCGAGCTCCTGGCGCCCGAGTCCGGCAGAGGACCGGAGGACGCCGGGCTGCCGGCGGCTGACGCAGCCGGCACCGAGACGGGCGTCGTGACCGGCATCGTCGCCGGCGCCTGCACGGTGCTGCTCAGCGACGGGGAAGTCGCGGCGACGCTGCCGGCCGACCTCGCCGGACATCAGCAGAGCGACCTGGCCGTCGGCGACGAAGTGCTCGTCGAACGCCGGGACGACAGTCACCGCGTGACCGCGGTGCTGCCCCGCCGCAGCCTGCTCGCGCGCGCCGACCCGCACGTGGCGCAGCGGCGGCGCGCCATCGCCGCCAACGTCGACATCGTCGTGGTCGTCGTCGCCGCGGAGGCGCCGCCGCTGCACCCGCGGCTCATCGACCGCTACCTGATCGCCGTGGAGCACTCCGGCGCCCGGCCGGTGCTGGTCGTCAACAAGGTCGACCTGTTCGACGAGAGCCGGAGGCACGAGCTGCTGGCAAAGCTCCAGCCGTACCGGGCGCTCGGCATGCCGGTGCTTCCGTGCAGCGCATCGCGCGGCGAGGGCGTCGAGGCCGTCCGCGCCGCGCTCTCCGGCAACACGTGCGTGTTCGTCGGGCAGAGCGGCGTCGGCAAATCGTCGCTGCTCAACGCGCTCGACGGGGACGCCGCCGCCCGGGTCGGCGAAGTGCGCGACGGCGACGGCCGCGGCCGCCACACGACGACGGCGTCGGCGCTCTACGACATCGCCGGGGGCATCCGCGTGATCGACACGCCGGGCATCCGCCGGTTCAGCGTCGAGGACGACGACCCGGTGGCCATCGCCGCCGGGTTCACCGAGTTCGCGCCGCTCGCCGGCGGCTGCCGCTACCGCGACTGCACGCACGTGCACGAGCCCGGCTGCGCCGTGCGTCGCGCCGTCGAAGACGGGACGATCTCCCGCGGCCGCTACGAGAGCTACCGCAAGCTGCTCGGCGGCGACGGCGACGCGCCCCGGTGGTTCGATACCCCCGGCTTCGGGCCGATGTAGAAGCGGGGGCCGGCGAAGGCGCTGCGCCGCCGCCCCTTAGGCCGCGAGGGCCGGCGGATGCGCTTGCATCCGCCGGCCCTCCGGTCTCCGAACCCGCCGGCGCCGTCGCCCGGCTCGAAGGTGTCCCTCCCGCCGGCTACTTCGTCGCCGTCACGCCGGTGTCATCACTTCGCCTTCGCCAGGTTCGCGTTCACGAAGTCCCAATTCGCGAGCTTTTCGAAGAAGGTCTGCACGTAGACCGGGCGCAGGTTCTGGTAGTCGAGGTAGTAGGCGTGCTCCCACACGTCCACCACGAGCAGCGGCGTGACGCCCGGGGCCGCCGGCATCTCGGCGTTGGGCGTGCTCACGATCTTGCACGCGCCGCTGTCGGCGACCAGCCAGGCCCAGCCGGAGCCGAAGCGGCCTACGGCGGCGGCCTTGAAGTCCTCGACGAACTTCTCCCAGCCGCCCAGGGCCTCGATCTTGTCTGCGATGGGGCCCGTCGGCGCGCCACCGCCGCCCGGCTTCATGCAGCTCCAGAAGAAGGTGTGGTTCCACACCTGCGCCGCGTTGTTGAACACCGGCTGCTTGTCCGGCTTTCCGGCCACGGCCATGATCACGTCCTCGAGGCTCTTGCCCTCGAGGTCGGTGCCACCCACGAGCTTGTTGAGCGTGTCGACATAGGTCCTGTGATGCTTGCCGTAGTGGAAGCTGATCGTGCGAGCCGAGTAGTGGGGCTCGAGCGCCTCTTCCGCGTACGGGAGCGGCGGCAGTTCGAACGCCATCGTTCCTCCTGTGGTCGGGTGGGGTCTCTGTCGGTGCTGCTACGGCCCCGCGGGGCCGGGTGGTGGCATCGTCACACGTCGACTTCGATGGCGCCGTCCCGCACGCGCACCTCGTAGGTGTGCAGGTCGTGCACCCGGGTCTTCCACTGCAGGCGCTTCTCCAGCTTGAACCAGCGCCGCACAGGCTCGGGGATGTCCTCCTCCGGGCCCATGTCGTGGTCGAGGGGCCAGCTGAGGTTCGTGCCGCTGCGGATGTCGAACTGGGCGTTGTGCAGCGGGCAGGTGATGATCCAGCCCTCGAGCGCGCCGTCGGCGAGCGGGGCGTTCTCGTGGCCGCAGCGGCGGCTGACGGCGTAGATGGAGCCGTCGTACTCGCACAGGCAGATCTCGCGGTCGTCCTCGCCGGCGCGCACGTACTTCATGCCGCCGGGGGCGATGTCGTCGAGCTTCGCTACTTCGCGCCACATGGTCAGACCTCGTCCGGCGGGAACTGGGGCAGGCTGTCGGGATCGGTGACGTCCAGGTGGACGAACAGGCCGCACCAGCAGCGCTTCATCGCGTCGAAGTGCGCGCGGTGGAACGGGATGCACGGACAGCAGATCTGCATGTCCTCGGCGCGCACGCCGCTGCGCCCCTGGCAGGGGCAGTACGGCGCGCCGAGATCCTGCTCGGTCTTGGCCTCAGCCTCGAGCAGCTCGTCCACGAGCTCCTCGTCGGGCGAGAACTTGTAGCCCATCGGCTGGACGACCCGGTCGAAGAGATACCGCAGCGACTCCTTGCGGGCCTCGATGCTCATGCTCCACCTCCCCAACCCTTGAGGTGCTCGAGGAACTTGTCGGGGCTGTAGCCCACGATCACCTCGCCGTTGATGACGACAACGGGGAACCGGCGGCCGCCGCTGAGCTCGTAGGCCTTGTCGGCGACGGCGTCCTGCTCCTCGTCCGGGAGCTGGTCGACGTCGACGCACTCGTAGGGGATCTTGCTGTCGTCGAACCACTGCTTGGTCTTGCGACACCAGGGACACGTGCTCAGCGCGTACACTATGACCTCGTCGACCATGGTCACGCGCGCCCCTACCTCGAGGTGGATCTTGCCGTCCTCGACCTTGAGCGGGTACGAGGCGAGCGCCAGCTCGGGTGCGTCGAGGAACACGCCGGTGCGCACGTCGAAGCGCCAGTCGTGACACGGACAGGTGAGGACGGGCCCCTCGAGCTTGCCGCCGTCGAGCGGGCAGCCCATGTGGGCGCACTTGTCGGCGACCGCAAAGAGGTCGCCGTCGATACGCGCGAGGAGCACTCCGAGGCCCTTCGGATAGACGACGACGTAGGCGCCGTCCCGGACTTTTGCATCGTCGATGGTCGGGACCCAGGAAGGTCCTGTCACGGCTCACCCCTTCGCTCCGCTTGCACCATGGTACTGGGGACCCGTGGGGCGGGGCCTGTCTCGCCGGCGCCAGGCCGGAGGGCGGCGCCCGCCGCGTCACGGGTCGAGTGGCAAAGGTACCCGCGCTCGCGGCGGGACAAACTGTAGACGCGATGGACGCGGCGGAGCGGAGCGGGCGGCGGGCCGGGGCGCGGGCCGCCCGCCGTCACCAGCGCTCGGTGTGGACGCGGGTCTCGTCGTAGCGGTCGGACGGCTCCTTGCGTTCCTCCGGCCAGCCGAACGGGACGATGGCGAACGGCACGACCGACTCCGGGATGCCGAGCAGCGCCCGGAGCGCCTCGACGCGCTCCTGCAGCGGGTGGACGCCGAGCCACACCGCCCCCAGGCCGAGCAGCTCAGCCTCGATCAGCAGGTTCTCGGTACAGGCCGCGCAGTCCTGTTCCCAGAGCACGGCCCACCTGGCGTCGCCCGGGTCGCCGCACACGACGATGGCGACCGGCGCGGACGGCAGCATCTTGGCGTAGGGGTGCCACTCGGGGATCGCCCGCAGCGTCCCGCGATCACGCAGCACCACGAACTGCCACGGCTGCTGGTTGCCGGCGGACGGCGCGGCCATGGCGGCGCGGAGCAGCCGCTCGACGGTCGCGTCGTCGACCGGCTGGTCCGTGTACCTGCGGATGCTGCGCCGGCTGAGGACCGGGTCGTCCATGCTCACCTCGGGAGTCGCGAGAACCTGCCCTCGAGGGTATCGACCCGACGGCCGGGCTGGCAAGACGGCGCAGCTGCGCCGGCCGTCCGGCGGGGAACGGGCGGGCGGCCCTTCCGGGCCGCCCGCCCCGCCTCGTCCCCGCCCCCCTGCCGCTGCCGCGCCGGCCTCCCCCCGTCCGGCGCGACGTCCCCGTGCGGCATGCTGGCGGCTCCTCCGCCGAGAGCGTCCTTCGATTCCTACTGGACGCTCTTGATGGTCACCGTCAGGTCCGGACCAGCGCCCGGCGACGGCGTCTCCCAGCTCCGCGCGTAGGTGCCCAGCAGATCGGACGCTCCCGCCTTGGTCACCGTGAGCGTGACGACCTGCGTGCCGCCCCTGCCGGCCAGCTGGTCGGGGTTCGGGTCCGGCACGTACTCGCTCTTCTGGATGGTGAACGTGTCGCCCGCGGTGAACGTCCACTCGTAGCCGGTGGTCGGGTTGGCCTCCAGCGAGAGGACCACGGTGTCGCCGACCTTGGCGTCCACCGTCGTCGCCGTCTTCGCGGCGGAGTGACACGGATGGTCGTCGGCGAGCTCTGTCCCTGAGGCGCGCCGCTCCCGCAGCCGGCGAGCAGCGCCGCGCCGAGCGCGGCCAGCGCCGAGCACGAGCGCGTCGGTCACGAACCCTCTGCGCCTGCCTCTCGCCATGTCGTCCTCCGCCTCTCCGCCGGGCCGGCCCCGCTCACTCTCGTGGGTCTCTGAGACGCGTGACGTTTGTCAGGCGTTCGCGGCGTCGCTATCATCTCGGACAGGGAACTGCTCGCCCTTTCGTCGACCCTCCCCCGCGCACACTATGGATACCGCACGCTCCCACTACGACGTGATCGTCGTCGGCGCCGGTCCCGCCGGGATCTTCGCCGCACTCGAACTCGTGCGCCGCAACGGCGCCAAGGTGCTCGTCGTCGAGCGCGGTCCCGACATCTCCCGACGCGCCTGCCCGGCGCGCAAGAGCGGCGTGTGCTCCGGCTGCGAGCCCTGTGACATCACCTGCGGCTGGGGCGGCGCCGGGGCTTTCAGCGACGGCAAGCTCACGCTGACTCCCGACGTCGGCGGCTGGCTCGACCGCTTCGTCGGCAGAGAGCGCCTCACCGAGCTGATCGGGTACGTCGACGGCGTCTGGCGCGAGTACGGGGCCCCGGAGGAGGTCCACGGCGGCGGCAAGAAGTTCGACAAGTTCCGCCGCGAGGCGCTGCTCCACGGTATGACCCTCGTCGAGTCGCCGGTGCGCCACATGGGCACCGAGCGCTCCTACGACATCCTCACGCGCATGCGCGCCGAGCTCGAGACCCAGGTCGAGGTGCTGACGCGCAGCCGCGTGGACCGCATCCTCGCGGAGAAGCCCGCCGGCGAGAGCGAGCTGCGCGCCACCGGCATCGTCCTCGAGGACGGGACGCGACTCACGGCCGACGCCGTGATCGCGGCGCCCGGCCGCGACGGCGCCGCCTGGCTCATGGACGAGTGCAAGCGCCTGCACATCGCGATGCGCACCAACCCGGTGGACATCGGCGTGCGCGTCGAGGTCTCGGCGGCGGTCATGGAGCCGCTCACCACGGCGCTGTACGAGAGCAAGCTCATCTACTACACGCCGAGCTTCGACGACCCCGTGCGCACCTTCTGCATGAACCCCTACGGCGCCGTCTCCCTGGAGAACTACGGCGACGTCGTCACCGTGAACGGCCACAGCTACGCCGACTTCAAGACGGACCGCACCAACTTCGCCCTGCTGGTCAGCACCGACTTCACGGAGCCGTTCGACGACCCGATCGCCTACGGCAAGAGCATCGCCCGGCTGGCCAACGTCCTCGGCGAGGACATCATCGTGCAGCGCCTCGGCGACCTGCACCAGGGCCACCGCAGCACCATGGACCGCATCCGCCGCGGGCACCGTGCAGCCCACGCTGCAGGGCGCCACGGCGGGTGACCTGGCCTTCGTCCTCCCCTACCGCCACCTCACCGACATCCTCGAGATGCTGGTGGCGATGGACAAGATCGCGCCGGGCGTCAACGGGCGCGACACGCTGCTCTACGGCGTGGAGGTCAAGTTCTACTCGGCGCGTCCTGAGCTGGACGACGGCCTGCAGACGCCGGTCAAGGACCTCTACGCCGTCGGCGACGGCGCCGGCATCACGCGCGGCCTGATCCAGGCCTCGGCCGCCGGCGTGATCGCCGCGCGCAGCATCCTCGGGATCGAGGAAGACGGCGCGGCGGACGAGAGGGCGATGGACGACAAGGCCGCGGCGCGTGGCGAGAAGGCGACGGCCGGCGACGCCCCGGCCGGGCTGACGGTCTAGCGGGCCTCAGCCCCGCCCGCCGCCGGCCTGAAAGCCGTCGGCGACCGATCCATGTGGTCGGTGAGCACCCGGCGCCGGCCGCCGGCCGGTCCGGCCGCGACGATCTCCGCGCGACGGCGCGGCGGCGATGAGCGGCGGATGGCCGGTGATCGGCAACCGCCGGATACACGCGGCCACGCCCGGGACGGCCGCGGAATTGTCAAAGCGCGGCCGTCCTCCTATGATTTCGAAAAGGGATCATCCTTTTCTTGACCAACCCCCCTCGGCCGCCACTGGACTTTGCGCGTCCTGACGCGCTCCGCTCCGGCAGCCGAAGCAGTCAAGCGAAGACGGAGGGAGACACCGTGCCCGGCACCGTCGTTGTCGGCGCCCAGTGGGGCGACGAGGGCAAAGGCAAGATCACCGACCTGCTGGCCGAGAAGGCCGACGTGGTCGCGCGCTTCCAGGGCGGCAACAACGCCGGCCACACCATCGTGCGGGACGGCGAGGAGTTCAAGTTCCACCTCATCCCCTCCGGCATCCTCTACGAGGCCAAGACCTGCATCATCGGCAACGGCGTCGTCATCGATCCCCACATCCTGTTCGGGGAGATCGAGGCGCTGCGCGGGCGCGGCATCGGCTGCGACAACCTGCGCGTCAGCGGCAACGCCCACCTCATCATGCCGTACCACCTGCTGCTGGACGGCGCCAACGAGCAGCAGCTCGGCAAGTACAAGATCGGTACCACCGGACGCGGCATCGGCCCGTGCTACGTGGACAAGTACACGCGCATCGGCATCCGCGTGCAGGACCTCCTCGACGAGAAGATCCTGCGCCGCAAGGTGAAGACCGCGCTGCAGGAGAAGAACTTCCTGCTGCAGCGCTACGACATCGGCGTCCTCGACCCGGACCAGGTGACGGACGAGCTGCTCGGCTACACCACGCGCTTCGAGCCGTTCATCTGCGACGCCAGCCTGCTGGTGAACACCGCCCTCGACCAGGACAAGCACGTCCTCTTCGAGGGCGCCCAGGGCGCGCTGCTCGACATCGACTTCGGCAGCTACCCCTTCGTCACGAGCAGCAACACCATCGCCGGCGCGGCGTGCACCGGAGCCGGCGTGGGCCCCACGCGCATCGACCACGTGATCGGCGTCGCCAAGGCGTACACGACGCGGGTCGGCGAGGGTCCGTTCCCGACGGAGCTCTTCGACGAGGTCGGCACGGCGATGTGCGAGATCGGCCACGAGTTCGGCACCACCACCGGCCGCCAGCGTCGCTGCGGCTGGCTGGACCTGGTGGCGCTCAAGTACGCCGTGCGCCTCAGCGGCATCACCCACCTCGCGCTCACCAAGCTCGACGTCCTCAGCGGCCTGCCAACGCTCAAGGCGTGCACCCGGTACAAGGCCGGGCGCCGGGTGCTCGACGAGTTCCCGCTGCTGCAGAAGGACTTCCACCACGCCAGGCCGCTGTACGAGGAGCTCCCCGGCTGGACCGAGGACATCCGCGACTGCGAGACGTGGCAGGACCTGCCGCAGGCCGCCCGCGACTACGTCCAGTACATCGCGGAGTTCACCAAGACGCGCGTGAAGTTCATCGCCGTCGGCCCCGGCCGCGACGAGACGATCGTCCTGCCGCGGAGCATCGGCCGCGGCGGCGCCGTCTAGGCACGCGCCGCCGGGCACCCCGGCGGACAACGGCATGCCGTTTCGCACGGCAGGGAAGCGCAAACGTGTGAGGGCGGGGGACTCCCCTCCTCTCACGGGCGGGGAGTCCGCCGCAGAAGCCCCGATGCAGGAGGTGCGGCATGACTGGCCGCATCCACAACATGTATCTCGCGGCGGTGGTGCTGACGGCGCTGCTTGCCGCTCTCTCGCTTCTCTCTGTTCTGGCTTTCGCGTCCCCCGCTTGGCCGGCTGCCACCAGCGGCGCCGGCACCCAGCGGGGCACCATCGTCGAGTTCAACAAGGACATCAGCGTCCCGTTCGGCACCACGGCCGGCAGCATCGTGGCCTTCGGCGGCAGCGTCACCGTGGCCGGGAACGTCCGTCACGTGGTGGCGGGTCTTGGTGCCGACGTCAGATTGCTTCCCACGGCAAGAGTCGGCACCGTCTCAACGGCCGCCGATTCCTCGCTCATCGTGATCGGCGGCAGCCTGACCAAGGCCCCCGGCGCGGCCGTCACCGGCAAGACGACGGTCAACACTCTGGCCCCGGTCCGCGACGCTTTCACAACCGGCTTCTGGCGGCCCATCGCGTCGCCGTTCCGAGGCTGGTCGCTGATCGGCTGGGCGGGCTCCACGGTGCTGTTCGTGCTCATCGGCCTGCTGGTGGCGGCGGTCCTGCCGCGGCAGACAAGGGCCTCCAGCGACCGCCTCGCCCGGCACTTCCCCTCGTCGCTGGGCTGGGGGGCGCTGACCGCCCTGATCATCGTCCCGGTGGTCACGCTTGCTCTCGTCATCACCATCGTGGGCATCCTGCTCGCCATACCGTTCGTGGCCGTCATCGTGCCGGCAGCGTTCCTGTTCGGCTACATCGCCGCGGGCGCGTTCATCGGCAGGGGTCTGTTGTCCGTCGTCGGCTATCACGGCAACAGCCTGCTCCTGGCCGTGAGCGTGGGATTGATCGTGGCTCAGCTCGCGCGGCTCATCCCCTACGCGGGCGCGGCGATCGTCGCCGTCCTGTGGATCGCTGGTGGAGGAGCCGCCATAGCGGCGTTCTTCTCCTGGAACCGGGCACGCCGGCGTCTCTCGGCGGCTCCCGAAGCGCCCGCCGAGGAGACTCCCGAACGCGAGCGGCTGCGAGCGGCCTGAGCACGAAACCTGCGCGGGCCGCGCAGGTGTCACTCCAACCCCGACCCGGCCGGGGGCGCCGTCGGCGCCCCCGGCCGGACACGCAGGTGACGCCGGGTCCGGCCCCACCGGGCGCGGCCGACCAGGGGCATCAGCGGCGCCGTCCAGGCATCGAAGGGCGACGGCCGCGGCGTCGCCGCCGCCTTCGCCCTTCTGGCCAGCCTTCCGACTACTGCACGACCCACACCGGCAGCCGGCCCGTGCCCAGGTCGGTCGCGGTGGTGAGGTCGCCCGGCAGCGCGAACACGTGGCGCGTCTGCGGCGAGACGTTCCAGCTCAGGGCGCCGGCCACGAGATCGCCGCCCGCCGACCACGCGAGGTCGGTGATCATCATGTGGGGCAGCAGCCCCGCCGGCGTCCGCGCCAGTGTGCCCCCGTCCTCGTCGTACGCCCAGACACACGCCTCGTCACTGGTCGTCAAGTTGGGCGTCCCCCCGAATGCGGCGCGACCAGCGGCATTCCACCCCGACTGCGACTGCAGCGCTCCCGTGGAGACCGTGAGGAGCGGATAGCCGATCCCGCTGTCCCTGACGGTGTAGGTCACCGAGACATCGCTGCCGGTCTGCCCCGTCAGCAGCCACTTGCCGTCGGGCGAGAGTCGCGGCTCGGAGAACGACCGGTGGTCGGCGAAGAGCCTGTACGTCTCGGCGAGCACCGTGCGACCCGTGCTGCCGGCGACGCGCACGACCCTCAGGCTCTCCCGGATCGTCGGGACGTTCCCGTTGGCGGCCGTGCCGGGCTTCACGACGGTGAGCCTCACATAGGCCACCTTGCCGACGGCGGGCGCGGCGCTCGGCTCGGTGCCGCGCAGGTCGCGGAACGACGCCGCTTTGCCGGTCGTCACGTTCACCAGGAACAGCCTGTCCTGATAGGGACCGGCGCTCGCCCTGGTCGTGCCAGAGACCACCAGGCGATGGTCGTCGATCCAGGTGAACGAGTCGACGCGTCTCACCCCGGCCCCCGCCAGGGAGATCGTCTTCGGGCCGAGCGGTCCGTGGCCGACCCACACGCGGGGACCGCCGTTCGCCGGCAGGTAGGCGACGTTCGCGCCATCTGGCGAGACGGCGACGGACCCGGCCTTGCCGGGCAGCTCGCCGGCAGCGGTCGGTGTGCCGTCGAGCGGCGAGAGCAGCCACAGCGCGTCGTGGTCACCGGCGCTGCGCGCGACGAGGACGGACTCGACGACCGGCACTCCGGCGGCCGGCGTCGTCGTGAGTGCGCCGCCGGCCCGTACGGGCGGTCCGGCCCAGACGAGGAGCAGTACTCCGGCAAGGACGATCGCGGCAAGCGCGACGAGCACGAGACGGCGGTGGTGGACGATGGACTCGGCCATGGCTCCCCCAGTCAGTAGACTCTGTCTTCCGTGTCCTCACCGTACTCCAGAGCCGGCGTCCTTGCCAGAGACGGCGACAGCGCCTCGTCAAGGGACGGCGCGGCGGAAGGCCGGGCCCTGGACGGCGAGCCGGTGACGGCGGGCGCGAGCAGCGGTAAGGCGACCGTCGTGATCGCGAACCGGGGGCCGAGACCAGCTGGCCGCTCCGCACCAGCATGAAGTCGCGGTCGCGGCGCGCCGGCTCAGGCATCGCACCGCCCGTCTTCCACGATCGAGGCTCGCGGCTCAGATGGTCGCGACCGTCACCTGGCTCGCGCCGCCGGTGAAGCGGATCTCGTAGCGGTCGGCCGCCTCTGCGAAGCCGCCGGAGGCGAGGACCATGCGGCCGCCGACGGCCCCAAGGCGCTGGCCGTCGAAGATGAGCTGGCTCGCGCCGCCGCTCATCTCCGCGCGAGCCTCGGTGCCGGCGGGACGGCGGACGAGGACCTCGCTGGCGCCGCCCGACAGGCGCACCGGCACGATGCCGACGGGGGCAGGCAGCGTGACCTCGATGTCGCTGGCGCCGCCGGTGACCTCGAGCGCCGTCACCCGCAGGGCGCTGAAGTCGGCGACGAGCTTCCACATGCCGCCGCGCAGCGAGATGTCCCACGGCACCGCGGCGGTGAGCGCGAAGTCCGCCGACTGGGCGCGCCAGTCGAAGGGCCGGAAGCGACGGCGCTGCTGCACCGTGACGGTGCCTCCCTTGACGGTGATCTCGGGAGCCGGGCCCTCGAAGCTCGCCCGGTACAACTCGGTGAGTGACACGTCGCCGCGCAGGTTGACCTTGGCGGCGCCCTTGGTGAACTCGAGGCGCCCCGCCACCACGCCCTCGAGCGGGGCGTGACTCTGCACGTCGTCGGCACCGCCGGCGGTGGCTTCGCCGGCGCCGGGCGCACCCTCGGCCGTGAGCGCGGCGATCTGCCCCTCGTACACGCTGCGCGTCCCGCGCAGGTAGTCACGGATCACGGTGAGCTCCGCCGCGTCGCGGCCCTCGAGCAGCTGCTGCGTGGCGATGGCCACCTCGCCTTGGATGCGGGCGCCGATCTCGCGCGTCGCCACCGTGGAGACGACGAGGACGCGTCGCCTGTCGGCCGGGTCCGGGACGCGATTGGCGTAGCCGCCGCGCTCCAGGCGGTCGAGCACGGTGGTGATGGCGCCCGGCGTCAGCCCGCTCTCCCCGGCCAGCTCACCGGCCGCGACCCGCCCGCGCCGGTACAGGATGCCGAGGCAGCGGAGGTCGGTGCGGTTGAGGCCGAACTGCAGCGCGACCGCCTCGTCGAGCTGGTCGCCCGCCCTGCGCAGCTCGTCGAGCTCGAGCCCGACCTCGTCGACGAGCTTGGCGTGCTGGGTTTCATCCTTGTTCATCTCTACCTCCCGTGGAAAGCGGGAACACTCCCTCAAGATCCGCGGGCCGGCTCCATGCGCCGGCAGCGCCGCGGCGTTTGTTCACACAACGGATGATACCACGAACTAATCATTTGACAATCTAATTATTAGCGATACACTAACTTCCGCTCGAACGATGGCGGCGCCGCACTCGGTCCGGCGGCGCCGAGCGGGAGGAAGGACGGCACGTATGGACAATGCGATCGA
The DNA here is from genome assembly GCA_963784975.1 of uncultured Thermoleophilia bacterium. Taxonomy (GTDB): domain Bacteria; phylum Actinomycetota; class Thermoleophilia; order UBA2241; family UBA2241; genus CAIXSE01. The sequence continues at coordinate 93,700 of CAWAUK010000060.1, forward strand.
AGCCCGAGGTCTGGTCAAGACCTACCGCGGCGACGTGCAGGCCCTGAAAGGGGTGAGCCTCGCCGCCGTCGAGGGCACGGTGTTCGGCCTGCTCGGCCCCAACGGCGCCGGCAAATCGACGACGGTCAAGATCCTGACGACGCTCTCGCGCCCGGACGCCGGCGAGGCCTACGTGGCCGGATACGACGTCGTCAGGCAGCCCGGCAAGGTCCGCCTCGCCATCGGCTCGGTGGCACAGAAGTCCGGGCTGGACCCGCAGATGACTGGCCGCGAGAACCTCGTGCTCCAGGGCCGCGTCTACGGCATGCGCGGCGCGGCCCTGCACTCGCGGGCGCAGGAGCTCCTCGAGCGCTTCGGGCTCGACGAGGCCGGCGACCGCACGGTGCGCACCTACTCCGGCGGCATGCAGCGCAAGCTGGACGTCGCCGTCGGCCTCATGCACCGGCCACAAGTGCTCTTCCTCGACGAGCCCACAACCGGGCTGGACCCGGAGGCGCGCGTCGACATGTGGCACGAGATCGGCCGCCTCGCCGGCGACGAGGGCCTCACGATCCTGATGACGACGCACTACCTGGAGGAGGCCGACGGCCTCGCCCAGCGGCTGGCGATCGTCGACCAGGGCATCGTGGTGGCCGAGGGCACGCCGGACGAGCTGAAGGGCGAGCTGCACGGCGACGCGATCGCCGTCGAGCTCGAGGACCAGCCGCTCGACGGCGAGGTGAGCCGCGCCGTGGACAAGGTGCCGGAGCTGTATGACGTCGCCGTGGAGGCCCGCGCGCTGCGCGCGCGGGCGGACAGCGGCGCCCGCGCCGTGCCGGCTGTGCTGGCCGCGCTGGAGTCGGAGGGCGTCAAGGTCGCCTCGGTCACCGTGTCGCGACCCTCGCTCGACGACGTGTACCTGCGCTACGCCGGCCGCGCGTTCAGCGAGGCCGACGAAGAGGAGAAGAGGCGATGAGCAACGCGTTCGCAGACACCTGGTTCATGACCCAACGCCACCTGCGCAACCTCTTCCGGCAGCCGGCGTGGATCCTGATCTCCCTCGTCCAGCCGGTCGTCTGGCTGCTTCTGTACGGCGCTCTGTTCCGGAAGATCGTCGAGATCCCCGGGTTCGGCTCCGGCAGCTACATCGACTTCCTGACGCCGGGCATCGTCGTCATGACCTGCCTGTTCAGCGCCGGGTGGAGCGGCATGGGCCTGATCGACGACCTCAACCGCGGTGTGGTCGACCGCTTCCTCGTGAGCCCTGCGAGCAGGGGCTCCCTCATCTCCGGGCGGCTCGTTCAGGGAGCGATCGTCGGCGTCATCCAGTCGGCGATCATCATCGTGCTCGGTCTGATCATCGGCGCCAAGTACCCGGGAGGCATCGCCGGGATCGTCGCGCTCACCATCTGCGCCGTTCTGCTGGGTACCGGCATCGGCGCGTTGAGCAACGGCATCGCGCTGCTCTCGCGCAAGGAAGAGACGATGATCGCCGTCAGCAACTTCGTGCTGCTGCCGCTCGTGTTCCTGAGCTCGGTGTTCATGGCCCAGGCGCTCATGCCCGGCTGGATGCAGGGCGTCGCGAAGTACAACCCGGTGAACTGGGCGGTGCAGGCGGGCCGGGAAGGTCTCGCCGCCGGCCCGGACTGGAGCCTGGTCTTCACGCGCATGGGCTGGCTGGCGCTGTTCACGGTGATCTGCACGTGGCTGGCGACGCGCGCGTTCCGCGTCTACCAGAGGTCGATCTGAGCGGCGGGCGTCCGGGCGGTGCCGCGTGCACCAGCGGCATTCGGAGCGGTGCGTCGTCGGTGAGCTGGTGACCGGCGGCGGCCGCCGTCCGCCGTGAGCGATCAGAGCGCCGGGTAGACCTCTACCTCAGCGATCCGGTTGGCCGGCCCGAGGGTGGTTCCGCGACACTCGAGACGCACCCAGCGCGCCCTCCGTGGCGCGAAGTCGAGCGTCTCGGACCCCGCCCATTCGCCGCTCGTCATCGTCTGCTTGGCGAGGCGCCAGTGTCTGCCGTCCATCGAGACCAGGACGCGCAGTCCCGCGGCTCTGTCGTCGCCGCGACGCAGCGCGATCCGGACGGCGCCGACCTCCTGCGTCCCGGCGATCCGCACGTCCAGACTCTTCCGCCCGCGCGAAGCCCACACCGATGCCGGGTCGCCGTCGATCGCGTCCGCGGCGATGCCCTCGGAGGCCCGCGCGACGAGCGGGAGCGCGGCCACGTCGGGAGCGAAGCGTCGCAGGCGCAGCAGCGCGTCGACGAAGAACGTGTCGCCGTAGGCGAGCCCACGATCGTTGCTGCCGCCGCGCCACGAATACGTCCCGTGCAGCAGCACGGCCGGGATGGTCGCCGCACGAGCTGTAGGCGCGGGACGCCAGGGACGCGAGGGTGGCACGCGCGGCCGCCGCGTAGCGCGCGCGGTGCTCGCCGTCGGGATCGCTCAGCGCGAGGTCGAGCAGGCCCGAGGCCGCGATGGCGGCGGCCGAAGAGTCGCGCGGCGCCAGCGGGATGTCCGGAGCCTGGAAGTCCCAGTAGGGGACCATGTCCGCGGGTACGTTGGCGAGGTACCAGTCACTGACCGCGCGAGCCGCGTCGAGGAAGACCTGCTCGCCCGTCTCGCGATAGGCGGCCGAGAAGCCCAGGATCGCCCACGCCTGACCGCGCGCCCACGTGGACTCGACGGAGTACCCCGCCGACTGACCCTTCCACAGCACGTCGCCGTTCGTCACGTCGTACTTGACGATGTGATAGGTGCTGCCGTCGGGGCGCACGAAGTCGCGCGCGATGGTGAACGCGTGCTGCCGGGCGATCGCCGCGAACCGCGCGGGCCCGCCGTTGTCGGCCGCCCACCACAGGAACTGCGACTTCATGAGGCTGTCGATGATCACGTTGAAGTCGCCAAGGGGGCGCGACAGCATGGCGCCGACGACCGGGTCGTACCGTTTTGCCATGGCTCCGGCCGCCAGCAGCGCTTTGGTGCGAAGCCGCCGGTCTCCGGTCAGCCGGTAGCCGCGAGCGTAGCTCGGGAAGAAGAGGGCGCCCACATTGAGTGACTCCTGCGTGACAGGGGCGGCGCCGATGGCGGCTTCTCTCGTCGCCGCCTTCCCGCGCCACCAGGCGTCGCCGCTCAGCTGGTAGCACGACCAGAGGCCGCCGGGGACGAAGCCGGCCGCCCAGCCGGTGGGCCCCGAGTACTTCCAGGCGGCCCCGATCGTGTAGTAGGCGAAGTGGCCTGCCGGCGCGGCGCGCTCGGTCGCCGCCAGTCTGTGCAGTGCGCGATGCTCCGCCGCGCGAATGGCCGTCCGGAAGCTCTGGTCGGCGGAAGCCGAAGGAGATGCCGCGGAGAGTGTCGACGGGAGGGCGGTCAGTACGACGATGCCCGCGGCGAGCGCACTGCACAGGCTCGCGAAGCGTCTCAGTGTCACGGTCTCTCAGCCCCTCCCCGCATCGACAACCCCTGGGTCTGCACCCCCTCCACCCGCCACGACCCAGGTCATGCAGCCCTGTGTACTCTCGTTCACGAGGCGCGCCGTGGTCAACCCGCGGCGGCCGGCGGGACGGGCTTCAGCGCCGGGTGCCGATCCGGCGCGGAGGGCAGAAGGGGCCGGCCGCGAGGCCGGCCCCTCGCGCGTACACGTGGTCGCGAGCGGCCGACGCGCCCACGCGCCGCCGGACGCCGGTCCGGCGGGCGGGCGGAAGAGGCGCCCGCCGCCCTTCCCCGCCGTGCCCGGCCCGAGTAGACTTGCGGGCGTCGGGCCGGGCCGGCGCCAGCGCCGCCCGGCGCCAGCGCCAGAGCAGTCGGAGGCCTCATGCGCGTGCTCGTGGTAGGGGGCGGCGGCAGAGAGCACGCCCTCGTCCATTCCTTCGCCCAGTCCCCGCTCGCGGACCGCATCTTCTGCGCTCCGGGCAACGCCGGCACCTCCGCCGAGGCCGACAACATCCCCGTCGCCGCCGACGACCTGCGGGCGCTGCTCGACTTCGCCAGCCGCGAGGAGGTCGACCTCACCGTCATCGGGCCGGAGGCTCCCCTGGTGGTGGGCCTCACCGACCTGTTCGAGGAGCACGGCCTCGCCGTCTTCGGGCCCAACAAGGAGGCCGCCCAGCTCGAGGGCAGCAAGGCCTTCGCCAAGGAGATCATGGCCGCCGGCGGCGTGGCGACCGGCGCCTATCGCCGCCACGAGCGCCTCGAACCGGCGCTGCTGGACATCGAGGGCCGGGAGGACTACCCGCTGGTCGTCAAGGCCGACGGCCTGGCTGCCGGCAAGGGCGTGCTGATCTGCAAGGACAAGGCCGAGGCGCGCGAGGCCGTGGAGGCCTGCTTCGTCGCGCGCGAGTTCGGCAAAGCCGGCGACGTGCTCATCACCGAGGAGTACCTCACCGGCTCCGAGGTCTCGCTGCTCGTCCTTTGCGATGGCTCGACTGCCGTACCGCTCGCGCCGGCGCAGGACTACAAGCGCATCTTCGCCGGCGACCAGGGACCGAACACCGGCGGCATGGGCAGCTATTGTCCCGGTCCCCGGGTTCGAGGCAAAGGCCGTCGACGCCGCGATGGAACACGTGGTGGAGCCCGTCGTCGCGGCGCTCCGCCGGCGCGGCGTCACCTATCGCGGCGTGCTGTACGCCGGCTTGATCGTGACCGATGCCGGCGTCAAGGTGCTCGAGTTCAACTGCCGCTTCGGCGACCCGGAGACGCAGGCGGTCCTGCCGCGGCTCGACTCCGACTTGCTGGAGCACTGCGCCGCCGCCGCCAACGGCGAGCTCGGCGGCGCCAAGGTCCTCTGGAAGCCGCAGGACTGCGTCACCGTCGTGCTCGCCTCCGCCGGCTACCCGGCGAGCAGCCACAAGGGCGACGTCATCAGCGGCCTGGACGACGCGGCCGCCCTGGACGACGTGACCGTCTACCACGCCGGGACGGCGCTGCAGGACGGCGAGGTCGTCACGGCCGGCGGCCGCGTGCTCGCCGTGAGCGCGCTCGGAGACGGCTTCGCCGCCGCCCGCGAGCGCGCCTACGAGGGCGTCGGCAAGATCGCCTTCGACGGCATGCAGGTGCGTCCCGACATCGCCGAGCGCGCCGTCATGGCGCGAGCCGGCGAGCTCGATCTGTTCCCGGCCGGGTTCTCCGGCTGAAGGCCTGAGCGGGCGCTGGCGCTGCGCCGCCGCGCCGCCACCAAAGGAGAGGTGACGTGGAAGAGACCAGGACCGAGGTCGAGACGATCCTGCAGGGCATCCAGATGGAGCCCGTGCTGGTGGGCATCGTCATGGGCAGCGAGAGCGACCGCGAGGTCATGGAGAAGGCCGCCGTGGAGCTCGACGAGCGCAAGATCAAGTACGAGATCAGCGTGCTCTCCGCGCACCGCGACCCGGACAAGGTGGCGCACTACGCCAAGACGGCCCAGAGCCGCGGCATCAAGGTCCTGATCGGCGGCGCCGGCAAGGCGGCGGCCCTGCCTGGCGTCCTGGCCGCCTACACCAACCTGCCCGTGATCGGCGTGCCGATCAAGACGAGCGACCTCGGCGGCCTCGACTCGCTGCTCAGCATCGTGCAGATGCCGCCCGGCGTGCCTGTGGCCTGCGTCGCCATCAACGGCGCCCGCAACGCGGCGATCCTGGCGGCGAAGATCCTCGACCTCTGAGCCCGGCGGCGGCGCATCCGCCGGCGCCCGCGAGCGGCCGTGCCGCTTCGAGCCCGACGGGGAAGACTCCCCGCATGGGCAGACACGCGATCAGATCAGCCATGGCGCCGGGCCCGACCGGCGCCGCCTCTCCCGGCGTCTCCTCGGGCCACTTCGTCTTCATCTCGGCGCAGCTCCCGCTCGACCTGCGGGGCGAACTGACGGGCGGCACCGCCGCTGAGCAGGCCGGGCGGGCGCTCGACAACCTCGCTCACCAGCTGCGCTCCACCGGCCTGTCGCTCGAGGACGTCGTCAGCCTCGAGATCCACCTCGTCGACGAGGCCGACAGGGCGTCCGTCGACGCAGCCCTCGAGGCCCGGTTCACCCCGCCGTATCCCGCGGTCACGCTGGCCGGTGTACCATGGTTGCCCGGCGGTGCGCGGCTCCAGGTCGCCGCCATCGCGCAACGCTACTGAGAGACGCATGCCGAGAAACGATCAGCCGCCCAGCCCGAGGACCATCTCTGGCTTCCTCTACATCGCGGTGCTCCTCATCGCGGTCGCCATCGCCTACGTCGCCGTGCGCGCACTGTTCGCCTGACGCCGGCCCACAAGAAAGGACACTCCCATGGAGAAGCAGGTCTTCGCGTCCCCTGACGGCGCGCCCGCAGTCGGACCGTATTCGGCCGCCGTCGGCGCCGGCGACTTCGTCTTCGTCTCCGGCCAGATCCCGCTCGACCCCCAGGGCAAGATCGTCGGCTACACGCCCAAGGACCAGGCGCGCAAGGCATTCGAGAACCTGCGCGCCACCCTCGAGGCGGCTGGGCTGACCCTCGGCCACGTCGTCAAGACGACCATCTTCCTCAAGGACATGGACGAGTTCGGCGCCGTGAACGAGGTGTACGGCGAGTTCTTCGCGGAGCCGTACCCGGCGCGCTCCACCGTCGAGGTGGCGCGCCTCCCCAAGGATCTCCACGTCGAGATCGAGGCGGTCGCGTACCGTGGGTGAGTCGCGCCGGAACCGCAGGCGACCGCGGCGCGGCGCGCTCGTCCTGCTGGCCGTCCTCGCCGCCGCGCTCCTCGCGGCGGTGCTGGCCGGCTGCGGTTCCAGTGCCCCCCCCGCCTCCACCGACCCGCTCGTCGGGTACTGGGTCGGCGGCGGCAAAGGCGCGCAGATGACGCTGGTGCAGATCCAGAAGAACGGCGACAAGTACCAGGTGCTGGCCAACCCGAACGTGCCGGCGGGCGACGCCAAGAAGGAGGGGACAGTCTCGTCGTCGACACGCACGCCGTGACCTTGACCTTCACGGCCCAGCCCGACGGCAAGCTCCAGCTCGCTTTCACCGGTGACCTGTTCAAGAAGCCGGTGACGGTCGCGCTGTCGCGCACCGACCAGACCGGCTACGCCGACGCGGCCACCGCCTACGGACTCGTCGCGATCAGGCGAGGCCTCGGCATGTGGAAGGCCGGCGGCGGCAAGGGGTATCCGCCGCCCAACGAGGTCACGCCTTCGGGCATGCTCGCCAAGATGATCCGCTGGCCGACCAACATGTTCACCGGCCAGCCGATGCAGCCCGGCACGGGCAAGGGCGACTACACGTACAGCCGGCTTGACGGCGGCAAGTCGTACTCACTCGTCGCCTATCTCTCGGACGGCAGCACCATCGGCAAGTGAGGTCCACCCGCGGAGGTCAGGGCGCGATCCTGAGGATCTGAGCCTGCAGGTTCGAGCCCGAGCCCTGACCGGCGCCGACGACGTACAGTGCCACGGCGCCTGAGGCCGCCGCGGCGTTCGCTGTGTTGAAGGCGAACGGCGCGCAGTCGAGCGCCGCCGTCGCGCCTGCCGTCGGCGCAAAACGGGCGACCGAGATGGCCGCTTCATGGAAGCCCACCATCCAGGCGCCGCCGGCGGTGTCCCGCACGACGAACTGCCCCGCCCAAGCGTTGCCGGGATCCGCCCAGACGGCCTGTTCCGCACCGCCCCCGCTGGTGTCCCGATAGAGCAGGGCGGCGCCCATGCCGGGCGCCAGCGCGTAGGCGCCCACGGCCACCGACCCCACCAGCGGCAGCGAGATCACGTCCCGGAGTTCGTAGGGCATGCCTCCAGGCACGGTCAACCAGGGAGCCGACCACGATGTGGCGCCGTCGGAGGGCCGGTACTTCACGATCCGCGCCGTGTCGACGATCTCGCCGAAGAACATGCCGGACGCGGCGACGTACACCCCCTCGGGCGAGCACGAGATGCCGGTGGCGCGGGTGACCTCGTCGAGCACCAGCGACCGGCTCCACGCGAGGCGACCGCCGGACCGGTACGCGCGGGTCACCGCGCGCACCTTGCCGCCGGAATACTCCGACCAGCCGGTGACGAACAACCCGCCGGCGCCATCCGTGTCGGCATCGGCAGGCATCGCGCTACCCTTTGCCGCCGCATACGCGCGTGTCCACAGGAGGCGGCCGCGGGCGTCGTAGCGCAGCACCCGCCAGGTGACCTTGCCGGGCGGCCCGCTCGTGCCGACCACGTACACTCCATCGGCGCCGTCGCGCACCGCGAAGAGCCCTTCGTCGTGGCGAGCCCGTCCTGAGTCGTAGCGGCGCGCCCACCGCACGGTTCCACCGGCCGAGAGACGCAGCACCAGCACGTCGCCGCCGCGGCCGGCGACCGTGCCGGCGACGTAGAACCCTCCGGCCCGGTCGGGAATGACGGACTTGGCGCGGTCATTGCCGCCGGCGCGCCCGCCCCACAGCCGCGTCCACACGACCGCGCCGGAGGCCGCATACTTGCGCACGATCACGTCTTGGCCTGCCGACGTCGACGTATAGCCGGCCACAATAGCGCCGCCGCCGGAGACTGCCACGGACTCAAAGGCGTCGGCGCCGTGCGCCGGACCGTCGAAGGCGCGATGCCACGCAAGCGTCGGAGCGGCGACGACGGGCACGGCCGTCGCCGCCAGAACGACCGCCGCGACCAGCGCCGCCCCAAGAAGCGCCGCCAATCCTGCGCGTCGTCCCGCGGAGTGCACCGGGCCTCGCCGGCATCGACTCGGCGCCGCGCGGACCTCCTGGTCGTTTGCCATGTGGCCGCCCTCCATGTGATCGCCGCCGGCACGCACTTCCACGACATAGTGGACCCGTTCGGTCCGAGAAGCCAGTGCCGGCGCCGCAGCTCATCCGCGGCGCTGGCGGTCCATCTCGCGCTGGATCTCCTCTTCGGAGATGGCGCGATTGCCGCGCCCGTAGGCGCCCCAGGCGTTGAAGGCGAGGCCGATGCCCCAGCCTGCCAGCACCCATCCGGGCCAGAAGTGCCGCGAGGGGTGTGAGAGAATCGCGCCGACGACAGACGGATGGCCGGCGACCGCCGGCAGGTCCGTGACGCGGCGGCCGCGGAGGGCATACCGATGATCGAGCGCTACACGCTCCCTGAGATGGGTGCGATATGGACCGACGAGGCCAGGATGCAGGCCTGGCTCGACGTCGAGATCGCCGCCGTGAAGGCCTGGAACAGGCTCGGCAAGATCCCCGACGACGCGGTCCGCGAGATCGAGACCAGGGCCGCCTTCGACGTGGCCCGCGTGAACGAGATCGAGGCGACGACCAACCACGACGTCATCGCCTTCCTCACCAACGTCGCTGAGTACGTCGGCGACGCCAGCAAGTACGTCCACTACGGGATGACGAGCAGCGACATGCTCGACACCGCGCTGGCGCTGCAGATCAAGCGCGCCGGCCAGCTCCTCGAGCGCGACCTCGTCGCGCTGGGCGAGGTGCTCAAGCGGCGCGCGTTCGAGTTTCGCGACACTATCGAGGTCGGACGTACGCACGGCATCCACGCCGAGCCCATCACCTTCGGCATGAAGCTCGGCATCTGGGCCTTCGAGGTCGAGCGGCATCTCAAGCGCATGCGCATCGTCACCGTGAACGCCGCCGTGGGCAAGCTCAGCGGCGCCGTCGGCGCGTACAACAACATCGACCCCCGCGTCGAGGACCTGGTCTGCGAGGAGCTCCACATCGGCCGCGAGCCCATCAGCAACCAGGTGGTCCAGCGCGACCGGCACGCCGCCTTCCTCGCCGCCATCGGCATCATCGGCTCCAGCATCGAGAAGTTCGCCACCGAGGTGCGCCACCTGCAGCGCACCGAGGTCCGCGAGGCCGAGGAGGCGTTCGGCAAGGGCCAGAAGGGGTCCTCGGCCATGCCCCACAAGCGCAACCCCATCCTCAGCGAGCGCATGGCCGGCTGTGCCCGCGTGCTGCGCGGCAACGCCCTCGTCGGCATGGAGAACGTCGCCCTCTGGCACGAGCGCGACATCAGCCACAGCTCGGCCGAGCGCATCGTCCTGCCCGACAGCACGATCCTCCTCGACTACATGCTGCAGAAGTTCACCCGGCTCATCGACGACCTCGTCGTGGACGAGGAGCGCATGCTGGCGAACCTGGGCCAGAGCTACCGCCTCGTCTTCAGCGGGGCGGTCCTGCTGGCCCTCGTCGACAAGGGCATGCTGCGCGAGGACGCCTACCGCGTCGTCCAGGATGCCGCAATGAGCGCCTGGCGCGACGGCGTCGACTTCGGCGACCTCATCAAGCAGAGCGACGAAGCGATGGCCGTGATGACGCCCGCGGAGATCGACGCCGCCATGGACCCGGACCAGTACCGAGCCGGGCGCGACGTGATCTTCGCCCGGCTGGAGAAGCTCGAGTTCTAGGCGGAGGTCGACTGGAGCGCCCCTGCGCTGGACGATCCACCGGAGTCATGGCTCCGCCGGCCTGAGCCGATAGACTTGGCGTGGCCGCCGCGCGAGAGCCTGCGGCCGAAGACACTGGCGTTCCGAGGGGGACCCATGGCCGAGTGCCCGGACTGCGACGCTCCGCTCAAAGACGGCGACTGGACCTGCGGCCGGTGCGGCGCGCCGGTCGCCGGCGCCGGCATGGCCGTGGCGCCCGATGCCGGCGACTACCACGCCGCTTACGGCGGCGCCTCGGGGGCGCCGGCCGACGCCTGCGGCACACCCCCGGCCTGGAGCGGCGGCCACCAGGCGGCACCTGCCGCCGCCGCGTCGGCGAATGCCGGCTCCTCCGGCCTGCTCAGGCTCGTCCTCATCGTCGCCGTCGTCGCCGTCCTGGCCATCGTCCTGGTGTGGTTCTTCGTGCTCCGCGGCCCGGCGACGACGGGAGAGGAGTTCCTCGGCACGTGGACGGCGACCACCCAGAAGGGCATCGCCACCGCCGTCATCGCGAAGAAGGACGACGCCTTCACGGTCACCCTCAGCGGCAACCAGGCGAGCCAGAAGGTCGCCATCCCTGCTCACCTCGACGGCAGCGAGCTGGTCATCACTATGGACGACTTCTCGCAAATGGCCGGCGAGGCCGACGCCGAGCGGTTCAAGGCGACACTCAAGGCACTCGCCGGAGACTTCAAACTGGTCTTCAGCAGCACGGACGCCACGCACCTGGACCTGGGCATCGTGGGCAAGTCACCGTCCGGGCAGGAGATCGACGAGACCATCCCGCTGGTCAAGGACGTCACCGGGACCACGTGAATAGCCGCCGTAGTCAGGCCATCGAGCGGGGCGCCGGAGGAGCACCGCTCCGCGCGCCGAGCCGCATCCGGCCTGCGACGAGGGGCGATGCTCCGGAGATCGTCGACCTGCTCAACGCCTGCGACATCGCCGAAGTGGGTGAGCCCGACAGCACCATCGAGGACCTCGAGAACGACTGGTCGATGGAGGGCTTCGACCCCGCGCGCGACGCCTGGGTCGCGGAAGGCCCCGCCGGCCTGGTCGGCTACGCCTACGCCGGCGACCAGTTCCGCACCGGCGAGCTCGAGGCCGATCTCTGGGTGCATCCGGACCACCACGAGCCCGAGCTCGGCGGACGCCTGCTCGGGCTCGCCGAGCGACGCGCGGCGGGGCTCGCGGTGGAGCGCGGCTACGAGGACGCGCACGTCGACGTCTTCTGCATCGCCGCCAACCGGACCAAACGGGACCTGCTGCGCAGGCACGGCTACCAGCTGCGGCGCACCGTCTACCGCATGACCGCGGACCTCTCCGCCGCGCTCCCCGGCGCGCCGGTACCCGAGGGCCTCCAGCTCCGGCCGTTCCGGGTCGGGACCGATGAACGCACGATGCACGCCACCATGACGGAGGCGTTCGAGGACCACTTCCGCCGGAGCGAAGAGCCCTTCGAGGCCTGGAAGACCAGGCTGCTCGGGCACGCCAGCTTCGACCCCGAGCTGTGGTGGCTCGCCTGGGACGAGGGCGAAGCGGCCGGCGGCCTCATCGCCTACGACCACGGCGACCTCGGCTGGATCCAGGGACTCGGCGTGCGCCGGCCGTGGCGGCGCCGTGGCCTCGGCGCCGCCCTGCTCGCGCACGCCTTCGCCGCGTTCGCCGCGCGCGGGCAGCTGCGCGTCGACCTGGGCGTGGACGCCGAGGGTGAGACCAAGCCGCTGCGCTTCTACGAGCGCGCCGGCATGCGAGCGAGCTCGGCCTACGAGTTGTACACGAAGCGCCTCGTCTGACGGGTTGGGGCCCGAGGCGCGCAGGACCGCAGGCCGGCTGGACTCAGCCGCCCGCCTCGCTCGCCGGTCCGGGCGGCCCGTCTGCCGTCGCGGGACCGGCCCCTCTGGGGCCGGCCGCGCCCGCTTCCGCCCGGGCGGTGGCCTCTCCCGCCAGGCGCTCATGCTCCTCTTCGTCCATGAGCGCCCTCGTCCGCGGCGAGAACCCCGCCTGCTTGCGCCGCTCCCACCACTCGTCGAGCGGCTCCCGCTTGAGCTGCGCCCAGCGGATGTAGAGCAGGACGGCCGTCGTGAGCAGGACCACCTCGACGACGGCCAGCGCGATCAGCCGCACCTCGAGCGAAGGCGCGAGAGGGATCCCTTGGGCGACGATGGCGGCGACGGTCATCATCACGGCGACGCCGAGCTCGAGGGGGCAGGTGACGAGGCGCCGCTCGCGAGCGGCAGCGGCGTGCCCGGGACCGGCGCCGGCAGCGGCGTCGGCAGCGGACCGTCCGCGATGTACGGCAGGATGGTGTTCATCTGGTCGACGGACAGGATCTGGCCCCACGCCGGCATGAAGATGACGCCCTTGGTGCCGGGGTCGGGGATCGAGCCATCCATGAGCACCGAGCGGAGCTCGCTCAGCGGCACGGGATCGTCCGGGTTGCGCAGCGCGGGCACCACCTTGTCGGCGGTCTTGGGGTTCGGCGCCGGGGACGGCGGAGTCTTCCCGCCGACCTGGCCGTGGCAGTCGATGCAGGCGTAGGCGCTGTAGATGTCCTCGGCCTTCGCCGGGTCGGGATCGTAGGTCGCGCCGGTGTTCGGGAACCCGGCGAGGATGTAGGCGGCGATCGCGTTCGCCTGCGCGTCGTTGATGACGCCCTTCCACGACGGCATGTTGATCACGCCGGGCTTCTTGCTGAGGATGCTGCCCTCCATGAGGATCTGCGTGATCGCGGGGGCGGCGCGGAACTGTTCGCTCTCGTCACGGAACTGGTTGTTGAGCGGCGGGATGGTGCTGTCGCCGCCGACGTTCAGCCGGTTGGGGATGCCGCCGACGCCGTTGGGCGCGTGGCAGCGGACGCAGGCGAGGTCCACGTAGAGCTGCGCGCCGTCCTTGACCTGCTGGCTGACGTTGGCGACCGCGCCGCCGGTGGCCGTCGGCGACGCCGTGCTCGGCGCTTCCGGCGTCGCCAGACTCCCGCAGCCCGCGGCCACCACGGCGCCCACGACGATCAGCGCCGGAGTCAGCCACAGAAGGACCCGATTCATGTTTCCTCCTCGGGAGGTCAAGGCGTCACCGCGCCCCAGATCGTGAGCACGACGAGGGCGATGATGATGATCAGCGCCACCGTCGTCGTCACCGGCTTGCGCAGCGGGTTGCGCTCAGCGCTGCGGTCGACGAACGGCAGGATCACCATGAGCAGGACGACGATCCCCGGCACGATGATCCCGGCTATCTCGGGGATGACCTTGATGAGCTGGAACAGCCCCAGGAAGTACCACTCCGGTTTGATGCCCGACGGCGTGACGAGCACGTTCGCCTGGGGCGCGAGGTCCGCGGGCCAGAGCAGGGCGATGCCGCCCATGATCCCGAGGAAGAGGAAGAAGATCATCGCCTGCGACGTGAGCTCCTCCCAGAAGTACGGGATGTAGCCCTGGCCGGGGTCGCGCCAGATCTCCCAGTAGAACCGCGGCGGCTCGTTGGTCGGGACCTGTCGTTTCGCCCTCGCCATGGCGCGTCTCACAGCCGTCCGGAGATGCCGTGGCGGCGGATCATCCAGAAGTGCCCCAGCAGGAGCGCCACGATGACGGCCGGCAGGACGAGGACGTGCAGGGCGAAGAACCGGCCCAGCGTGGCGGCGCTGATCTGCTCGCCGCCGCGCAAGCGTCACGAGGAGGAAGTGGCCGATGACCGGCACCGAGCCCGCTATGTCGGTGCCGACCTTGGTCGCCCAGTAGGCCTTCTGGTCCCACGGCAGCAGGTAGCCCGTGAACCCGAAGCCCAGGGTGATGAGGAGGAGCGCCACGCCGGTGAGCCAGTTGAGCTCGCGCGGCGCCTTGTACGCGCCGGTGAAGAAGACGCGCACCGTGTGGATGAAGACGAGCAGCACCATCCCGCCGGCCGACCAGCGGTGGATCGAGCGGATCCACCAGCCGAACTGCACGTGCGTCGAGATGTTGAGCACGCTCTGGTACGCCATGTCGGGCGTGGGCTGGTAGTACACGGCGAGCAGGATCCCGGTGATCGCGAGGATGATGAAGAGGACGAAGGCGACGCCGCCGAAGCAGTAGATGTAGTTGGTGGCGTGCTTCGGCACGATGCGGTTGTACTGGTCCTCCATCGTCGCCGAGAGGCCGAGGCGCTGCACGAACCAGTCGACGAGGCCGCGCTTCTCGGGCGCAGGGGCCGCCCCGGGCGCGCGGCCGTCGGTCGTCGTGCTCATCCGAACTCTCCCGTGTACCAGGCCGGGTACTTGGCGCCGCTCAGGTCGATCGGCCCCACGAGCAGCGAGCCGTTCTGGGTCTGCGAGTGGTACGTCGGCAGCGGCAGGGTCGCGGGCCCGTGCGTGACGGCGCCGGTGGCGGAGAACGTGCTGCCGTGGCACGGGCAGGAGAAGGTGTCCGCGGTCGTGCCCAAGACACAGCCAAGGTGGGTGCAGATGAGTGAGTACACGGTGTACTTGCCGTTCAGGTTCTGGACCGCCGCCGGCTGTCCGTGCACGGTCACCGGCGTGAGCTGGCCGGCCGGGAACGTGCTGAGTGCGCCGACGTTGGCCACCTGGCCGATCGCGCCCGAGACCGCAGGCGGAGGCTTGAGGAACCTGGTGATCGGATAGAGCACGCCGGCCAGCGAGACCACGCCGAAGCCGGCGATGAGCCACTTCAAGAACCCCCTGCGCGTCAAGCACGCCTCCCCACATGGAATGGTCGCACGGGCCACTCTCGCATGAGTATTGCCATCCTGGCCCCCGAGTCAACGTCGACATGAGAGGAGAGGCCGCCGGAGGCTGGGATATCATCCGGCCATGAGCGACGCCCGCAGCGACTCCCGCGCCATCGGTCCGGCCCGGAAGGACCTGGACGTCGTCGTGCGCGTACCCGGTTCAAAGAGCGTGACCAACCGCGCGCTCCTGCTGGCCGGCCTCGCGGCCGGCGAGTCCGTGCTGCGCGGTGCGCTCGAGGCCGGCGACACGGACGCGTTCGCCGCCGGCCTGCGCAGCCTGGGCGTCGCCGTCGAGCGGCGTGGCGACGACCTGCACGTACGCGGCGCCGGCGGGCGCTTCCCGGCCGCCGAGGCCGACGTCTTCTGCGCCGAGGCCGGCACCGCCGCCCGGTTCCTCCTCGCGGCGGCGGCCGCCGGCGAAGGCACCTACCGGTTCGACGCCGCGCCGCAGCTGCGCCGCCGGCCGCTCGGCCTGCTGCTCCAGGCGCTGCGCGCGCAGGGCGCGCGCACGGAGCCGGACGGCGCCGCCGGCCTGCCCGTCACTCTGCTGGCTCGCGGCCTCGCCGGGGGGAGCCTGCGGCTCCCCGGCGACACCTCGAGCCAGTTCATCTCGGCGCTGCTGCTGGCGGCGCCCCTCGGCCGCGGGCCCCTCGACCTGCGCGTCGACGGCCTGGTGAGCCGGCCCTACGTCACCATGACCCTGCGCATGATGGAACGGTTCGGCGCCGGCGCCCAGAGGGCGGCAGGCGAGCACTACGTCGTCCTCCCGGGGCGCTACGCCGGCCGCGAGTACGAGGTCGAGCCCGACGCGTCCACGGCCTCCTACTTCTTCGCCGCCGCGGCCACCGGCGGCACGGTCCATGTGCCCGGCCTGCACCGTGACGGCGCCCTGCAGGGCGACGTCGCGTTCCTGGACGTGCTCGAAGCCATGGGCTGCACGGTGACGGACGAGCCCGAGGGCGTGCGGGTGGCCGGCCCGGCTGCGCTGGCCGGCCTCACCGTCGACATGGCCGACATCCCGGACACGTTCATGACGCTGGCGGCCATCGCCCCCCTGGCGATCTCTCCGGTGACGATCACCGGCATCGGCAACGTCCGCGTCAAGGAGTCGGACCGCATCGCCGCGATGGAGGAGAACCTGCGCCGGGCCGGCGTCATGACGCAGTCCGGCGCCGACTGGCTGCGCGTCTTGCCGTGCACGCCGTGCGGCGCCGTGATCGACCCGCGGGGTGACCACCGCATCGCCATGGCGTTCTCCGTGCTGGGGCTGCGCGTCCCCGGGATCGTGATCGAGGACCCGGGCTGCGTGGCCAAGACCTGCCCCATCTTCTTCGATCTCTGGACCGCGCTGGAACAGGGAACTGGCTGAGTTGGGCAAAGTAGTAGAGTCGAACCACTGACCGCACTGCGTCATCCGGCGGGGGAGGCCGAAGCATGGACGACGAGACCACAGGCAAACTGCCTGACGACGACACCGAACTGACCCGGGTGACGCCTCCCGACGACGCGACGCAGCAGATGCCCGCCGCAGACGCGGGCGACACGCAGGCGATGCCGGGCGCCGACACCGGCGCCACGCGCGTGATGCCGGCGGCGGGCGCGGGCCAGCAGCCGCCGCCGCCCTCCCAGCCGACGCTTGTCATGGCGCACGGCCGCGGCAACTCGCAGGGCGGCGGCGTGCCCTGGTGGGTCTGGCTGCTCGTCGTGCTCGCCATCGTCGCCGCCGGGGCCGCACTCTGGTACTTCTACCTGCGGCCCCAGAACACCCCGACCACCTCCGGCGACGTGTTCATCGGCAACTGGTCGCCGCAAGCCGGCACGGGCGGCGGGCTGGTCATCAAACGGTCCGGCGACCAGTTCAAGATCATCCAGTACGACCCGCAGCTCCAGCAGGTCGGGTCGACGACCGCCGACCTGGTGGGCGAAGAGCTGCAGGTGTCGGTCAAGGCGTCGGCGCTCGGCCTCACCGGCGTCACCGGCAGCGTCGACGGCACGCTCACGCACGACAGCGCGAACGACACGCTGACGCTGCAGCTCTCCTCCGGCAGCCTGCACATGACGCCGATCCCCTACGTGCGCGTGGACGTCCTCCTGCCGGGGAGCGCGAGCCCGACGCCTTCTCCGACCCCCTACTCGCCGTCGCCGACCGCGTCGCCTTCGCCCAGCACGACGGCCAGCCCGAGCCCCTCGGTGTCCGGCTCCCCGACGGCCGACCAGCAGGTCGTGGCCAACATCGCCAAGCTGCAGGTCGGGGTCGTGGCCTGGGCGGCGGACCACAACAACCTGTACCCGCCGCCGCAGGACATGGTCGAGGGCGGCGGCATCTCGCAGTACGTCAATCCCTGGCCGACCAACCCGTTCACCGGCCAGCCGATGACGCCGGGCACGGCGCCGGGCAGCTACGTGTACGAGCAGCTGAGCGGCGGCCAGGCGTACAAGCTCACCGGCTACCTCAGCAACGGGCTCACCTACTCCGTGCCGTGACGCTCGGAGCCGCCCGCCGGAGGCGAAGCGGCGCCTGCAGCGAGGCCTGACGAGCGGGCCGCCCGCCACACCGGCGGGCGGCCCGCTCGCCGCGGCTGTAGAATCTGCGGCACGCGGCAGCGCCGCGACGGCGGCGGCGGCTACGACGGATCATCGCCGTCGCGGCGTCTAATCTCCCAGCAGGCCCACAGCCGACGGCGGGGGCCAGGATGCGAGCCCGTGACCTACGACCCGGCAGAACGAGAGATCGACGAGCAGACTGTCTCCGCCGCCCGGCGCGGCGACGGTGAGGCGTTCGTACGCATGCTGAAGCACTACGACAGCCGTTTGCGCGCTCTTGCGTTCCGCATGCTCCGTGACCCCGCGCTCATGGACGACGCGCTCCAGGACGCCTCGATCAAGGCCTACCAGGCGCTGCGCAGCTTCCGCGGGGACAGCGAAGTGGGCACGTGGCTCTACCGGATCACCTACACCACGTGCCTCGACTACCTGCGTCGTGAGCGCCGCTTCCAGCTGCTGACGCACGAGGACGCCCTGGCGGACATCGCCTGCGACGACGATCCCTGCGACATCGTCACGCGCTGGGCGGAGCTCGAGGACGCGCTCGACCGGCTCCCCGTGGAGCAGCGGGTCCTCGTCATCCTCGTGCACCAGTACGGCTACGACTACCGCACGGCGGCCGAGGTCGTCGGCGTCCCCGAAGGTACGGTCTCGTCGCGCCTCGCCGCCGCCAGGTCCCGCCTGCGCGGACTGCTCTCCGAGCCGGCCTACGTCAGGGAGCAGACCTCGTGAACGATCGCCGTGGAAGGGCCACCGAAGGCGGGCCTTCGTGCGGGGCGGCGCAGCGACACCGCACAACATTCGTCGAGGGGGGCGCCGGAGGTGCACCGCTCAGGCGCTGGGACGACGACCTCGGACGCGAGCTGCGCGAGTCCCCGGTGCCGGCGCACGCGCCGGATCACTTCGAGCGCGTGCGCGAGCGCATGGGCAAGCTCACCGGCCCCGACGGCCGTCCGCCGGCGCCGTCTTCACGCGGACGGGCGCGCCCCTCGCCTCCGGCGCCGCCGCGCCGCCGCCGCGGCATCCGTCTGGCCGCCGTGGCCGCGGTCGCGGCGGCCATCGTGACCGCCGTGGCGGTCACCTGGGCCGGCGTACCGGGCGTGGGCCGGTCGACGCCGCAGCCGGCCACGGCCGATACCGTCCTCGCGCGCGTCCAGCACGCGCTCGCCAGCCTGAACAGCGTCAGTGGCGACGTCGTCGAGTACGGCTCGGCGCGCGGCCGGCCGTTCTCCCACCGCGTGGGATCGTTCACCTTCACCTCGCGCGGCGACTACCGCATCGTCCAGAGCGGCGAGGACGTCGCCTACACCTACGACGCGGTCAAGCGCGTCGCCCGCCGGTACGTCTTCCGCGACGGCAAGGCCCTCTACTCCGAGGTCGCCCGCGACCTGCCGGACCCGGGGCCGTTCTTCAGCCCCTGGATGGGCGCCTCGCAGGTGCTCGACCGGAGCGTCGCCGCCTACGCCCGCGCAGTCATCGCCGAGCTCGACCCCGACGTGCCCGTCACGCCGGTGACCTGGGAGGGCCGCTCGGCCTGGTCCATCACCGTGCCGGAGCCGCTCGTGGGCGGCGGCGGCGACGGCACCGCCCGCATCGTCGTGGACGCGCAGTCCGGCTACCCGCTCGCGGTGGAGCACTGGACCAGCGAGGGCGACGTGAGCGGCACCCGCATCGAGAACGTGCGCGTCGGCGGCGAAGTGCCGCGCAGCCGGTTCACGCTCGCCGTGGACGTGCAGGACAAGCTCCTGCCGATGAGCGAGCGCTTCCGCCGCATGAGCCTGCGGCAGGCGGCCGCCCTCGGTCGCCGTGCGACCACGAGCTTCACGCCCTACGCGAGCACGTGGATACCGCGCGGCTACCGCCTCACCGGCGTCACCGGAGCCGTCAACGGCGCTTTCCTGGGCGCGTACCGTCCGGCGCCCTCCGGAGGAGTGGGCTCGCTCACGGTCGTCCTCACCTACCGGCGCGGCTTCGACCGCTTCTGCATCGTCAGCCGGTGGCGCGCCGACAACCCTCCGGGCTCGGACGATCCCTTCGACGAGGACTCCGTGGCGCTCAGCGAATCCACGCGCGTCCGCCTCGCGTCGGGCAGCCTTCGCGGCGAGACCGCCAGCCTCGTCCTGGGCCTTCCCGACTGGCCGCACCTCTACGTCAGCACCGGCGCCGACCACCGCGTCTCGGTCAGCGTGGCCGGCGACCTCACGAGGGACGAGCTGGCGCGCATCGCCGGCTCCCTGCAGACCATAGGAGAGTGAGCCATGCGCGCCGTCCGCGTCCACGAGTTCGGCGACCCAGACGTCCTCCAGGTGGAAGAGGTCCCGCCGCCGGAGCCGGTGGAGGGGGAGGTGCTCGTCCGCGTGCAGGCGGCGGGCGTGAACCCCTTCGAGGCCTACGTGCGAGCCGGCCGGTACACCGAGCTCCCCGCCCTGCCCTACACGCCGGGCTGCGACGCCGCCGGCGTCCGGGTCGACACCGGCGAGCGCGTCTACGTGACCGACTCGCTCAGCGGCACCTACGCCGAGTACGCGCTCTGCTCCGCCGAGGCCGTCCGCCCGCTGCCCGACGCGCTCTCCTATGCGCAGGGCGCCGCGATCGGCGTCCCCTACTTCACGGCGTACCGCGCGCTGATCCAGAGGGCCGCTCCCACGGCCGGTGAGCGCGTCCTGATCCACGGAGCCAGCGGCGGCGTCGGCATCGCCACCGTGCAGCTCGCCGTCGCGGCCGGGCTCGACGTCGTGGGGACGGCCGGGAGCGAGGCCGGCAGCGACCTCGTGTCCGCTCAAGGCGCCGTCCGCGTGCTGGACCACCGCGACCCAGAGCACGTCGACGTCGCGCTCGAGCTGACGGGCGGCAAGGGGTTCGACATCATCATCGAGTTCCTCGCCAGCGTGAACCTCGGGAACGACCTGAAGCTGCTCGCCCAGCGTGGCCGCGTCGTCGTGGTCGGCAGTCGCGGGAGCGTGGACGTCGATGCCCGCGACCTGATGAACGCGGAGGGCGCGGTGCTCGGGATGCGCACGCCGAATGCGCGGCCCGAAGAAGCTGCGGCCGCGCGGGCCGCCGTGGACGCCGGCCTGCGGAGCGGCGTGCTCAAGCCCGTGGTCGGCCGGGAGCTGCCGCTCGCGGACGCCCCCCGGGCCCACTCGCTGATCATGGGGCGCCCGGCACTGGGCAAGCTGGTGCTCGTGCCCTAGTCGTCGGCCCCGGCCGGCCCGTCGGTCAGTCACGACCGCGCCGAGGCCACCCGCTCGATACTCGCCAGCCACGCCTTGCGACCGTCGCCCTCGAGGTTCGTCGCCATCTCGGCCGCCTCGATGCCGAGCACGCGGAAGGGCGGCGCGTCGAACGCCTCGCGCAGTTCGGCCTGCGTCACCCGCCTCGGTCCGCCGTCCAGATGCTCGTGCTCGCTGAAGCAGAGGACGAACACGCGGGCCCCGAGGACGGTGGTGGTGGCGAGCGACGCGACGTACCGCCGTCGCTCGTCGTCGTCGAACGTGTGGAAGAGCCCGGAGTCGACGACCGTGGCGAAACGCCGCCCGAGCTCGCCGAGGGCGAGGGCGTCGTGCACGAGGAACTCGGCCTGGAGGCCGCGCGTCTTCGCCTTGGCTCGCGCGGCCGCCACCGCGGCCTCGACGGCGTCGACGCCGATCACCTCGAACCCGCGGGCGGCGAGGAACAGCGCGTTCTCGCCGGTGCCGCAACCTGCGTCCAGCACCGGTCCCCTCACCTGACCGGCCTCGGCCACGCGCTCGACCGCCGGCTGCGGCCGGCCGATGTCCCAGGGCGGGGTGCCCTTGTAGGCCTCCTCGAATCTGAACGCTCTCATCTTTCTCACCTCACGGGCGGTCCGTCGTCGCCTTCTTTGTTCCACCGGGCAAACGCGACGGCTGCCGCGACGTCGATGCATTTGCTAGCATCGCCACACCCCTCCAAGGAGCCCGACATGACCGACTACCGCGCCCGCAGCATGTGGCTCGACGGCGTTCCCGGCGAGCTCACCCCGCGTCCCTCGCTCGCCGGCCCTGTAGAGGTCGACGTCGCCGTCGTCGGCGCCGGCTTCACGGGCCTGTGGACCGCCTACTACCTCAAGCAGGCGGACCCGCACCTGCGGATCGCCGTGCTGGAGCGCGAGATCGCGGGGTTCGGCGCCTCGGGACGTAACGGCGGCTGGTGCCACACCACGTTCCCGGGATCGCGGAGCGACGCGGCGAAGACGCACGGGCGGCAGGCGGTCATCGACCAGCAGCGCGCGCTGCATCAGACGGTGTACGAGATCGCGCGCGTCGTGGACGAAGAGGGCATCGACGCGCGCTTCCACCTCGGTGGCCAGCTGGACCTCGCGCTCACGCCGGTGCAGCTGCTGCGGCTGCGTGAGGCGGTCGAGTACGAGCGCTCGTGGGGGTTCGGAGAGGACGACTACGTCATGCTCGGCGCCACGGACATGCGCAAGCGCATCAAGGTGGCCGGGTGCCTCGGCGCCGGCTTCACGCCGCACGGCGCCGCCGTCGACCCGGCCCGCCTCGCCCGCGGGCTCGCCGACGTCGTCGAGGCCATGGGGGTGCCCATCTACGAGCGCACCTCCGTCACCCACCTCGAGCCGCACGTCGCGACCACGGCGTTCGGCGACGTCCACGCCGAGGTCGTCGTGCGCGCCACGGAGGCGTTCACGCCGGAGCTGCCCGGCTACGAGCGGTCCATCGTCCCCATCTACTCGCTGATGATCGGGACTGAGCCGCTGCCGGACGCCTTCTGGAACGAGGTCGGATGGGGCGGCCACGAGGTCTTCGGCGACTTCCGCTTCCTCATCTTCTACGCCATGCACACCGCCGACGGCCGCATCGCCATCGGCGGCCGCGGGGCCCCTTACCACTACGGCTCGCGCCTGAGCGAGACCTATGAGCGCGAGCCCACCGTGCGCGAGCACCTGCGTACGCTGCTCGGGGAGCTCTTCCCCGCCATCGGCGACGCGAAGGTCACCCACCACTGGGGCGGCGCCATCGCCGCGCCGCGCGACTGGTACACCTCGGTCGGCCTCGACAGGGACACGGGCATGGCGTGGGCCGGCGCCTACATCGGTGACGGAGTATCGACGACGAACCTCGCCGGCCGCACGCTCCGCGACCTCATCCTCGGGCGGGAGACGGAGCTGACCGGCCTGCCGTGGGTGAACCACCGCTCCAAGCCGTGGGAGCCGGAACCGCTGCGCTGGATCGGGGTCAACGCCGCCCTGCAGGCGATGGCGAGCGCCGACGATGTGGAACAGCGTACCGGCCGCCCGAGCAGACGGGCGACCATCGTGAAGAAGATGATCGGCGCCTGAGCCTGCGGCCGGGCGCGGCATCAGGGCGCCGTGTACGAACTCCCGTCGGAGAGGTTCACGGCCAGCGTGTAGGCGGCGCCGGAGCCGGGCGTGTACACGTAGTCGCCCGCGCCCTTGCCGGGCTTCATCGGCGCGTTGGAGAACGGGTTGGTCGGCCAGGGGCTCACGACGCCGCCGAGCGTCGCCTGCGCGGCGTCCGGCGGTACCGAGCCGTTGGTGGCGATGTACGCCTGGATGCCCGTCTGGATCATCATCAGCTGGGCCTTGACGGCCGCGTCCTTGGCGACGTCGATCTTGCCGCTGGTGTTCTCCACCGCCTTGTCCTGCAGCCCGCAGGCGGCGACCGCCGTGGCCAGGCATATCGCCAGCAGCGCGACGAGCGCGACGCTCTTGACTCGTTTCATGGTGGGTGCCTCCAGGTCGATGCCACGTCTATCGGCACCGTCCGCCGCGCCCTCAAGCTGTGCTCGGCGCGTTCAAGTCGCGGTCCAGAAGGGCGATACTGGAAGCATGCAGCGCCCGAGCCGGCTCAAGCACGCGCGTCTCCGGCGCCGCGACTGGGTCGGCGACGGCATCCTGACCCTCGTCGCCGGCGCCGTCCTCGTCATCGCCGTGTTCCTGCCCTGGGCCAACGAAGAGATCCGGGGAGCAGTCAACTCCAGCTTCTCCCTGCCGAGCGACATCAACGGCGTGCTGCAGACGCAGTGGGGCACGCCGGCGGTCGTCCTCGCTCTCGTCGTCACGGGACTCGGCGTGCTCGTCGGCCTCACGAAGCCGCTCCGCTTCTCGTGGATGCTCGGCGTCGCCGTGGCGGTCTGCGGCATCGCCGCCGTCGCCGTCGCCGGTGACGCCGCCGGCCACATCGCCCGGATGAGTCCCGGCCTGGGCCTCTACCTCACGACCTTCGCCGGCGTCCTGCTGATCCCCATCGGGCTCGCGACGGCGCTCGTGGGGTGGTTCGTCGCGCGCACCGAGGCCGCAGCGGCTACAGTCCCGCCAGCTCCCGAAAGCGCTCCACCGACCTGATCGGCACGCCGAGCAGCTCGGCGATGCGGAACTTGGCCATCATCGCGTTCGGTTCGCCCGGATGCAGGTTGGAGTGGTCGAGGATCCGCCCCAGGCCCTTCTCACCGCGGATCTGCTCCATCGCGTAGCTGTCGCTGAGGTCGCGGACCGTGCAGCCGAGCTTGTCCGCGACGTACCCTTTCGCCTCTGGCAGACGCATCCCGCGGGCCATCTGCATGCGCGCGACCAGGTCTCCGGCCGTCCGCATCCCGCCCATGCCCGCGGCGAGCGCGTGGGTGACGTCCATGCCTCTGGAGTCACCGGAGCCCACCTACAACCCGTCGCAGCGGAGGATGTCGACGTGGGCCTTGGCCGCCCGGGACGCAGCGTCCTCGGGCGGGTACCCGTTGACGGGCACGCCGCCGACACCCTCGCCGACGTTGGGGTGCACCGCTATGCGGGCGACATCCATGCATGGCTTGGTCACCGTGATCGAGTACGCCGCGTTCCAAGCGCAGCTCTTACCGGTGCGGATGTTCACCGCCGGCCCGAAGATCGTGGCGCCGGCGTCCTGGCAGGTCTCGAGCTGTTCGCGCGGCCACAGACCGGCCAGCCGACGGCCGTCCCACTCGAGCTCGCCGTGGACGCCGATCACGAACTCGCCGGCCATGCCGACCTCGATGCCGGCGTCCGGGTACTTCTCGCGCAGGTGCTTCACGGCGCGCAGGGTGCTGAGGAAGTCGGCATCGCCGGCGCCGCCGGTGGTGTCGAAGTCCATGCCGTCGGCGCCGGCGTCCAGCATGCCCTCGCCGACGTAGATGAAGTCCCTGGTCGCGTGCTCCATCGCCTCTTCGATGGCCGCGCGGGCGCCGGCGATGTCGCCGCGCGGCAGCAGCTCGAACCAGTTCTCCGCCGGGCCGTCGGGCTTGCTGTAGAAGGCCAGATTGGGCTGCGCGCCGTACTGCACCGGCGCCGTCATCATCAGCTGGCAGTTCTGCATGACCTGCTGCTGGAACGGCAGGATCGTCTTGATCGCCTTGTAGCTGTACTCGATGTGCCAGAGCTCGAGGATGTCCTGGCCAAGGCGCTGCTCGCTCTCGAGGAGGTCGAGGAGGTCGGTGCCGGTCATCTTGCTGCCGCCGCCGTCGCAGCTGAGGACCACCTGGTCGCCGATGTCGACGGCGGTGAAGGCCGCTCGCGAGGCGTAGATGTCCAGCAGGTGGTCGAGTTCGTCCTGGGCGAGCGGCGGCGCCTTGGCCTTGCGCGCCGCCTCCCGCGTCGCGTCCTCGAGGTCGGCACGCAGCTCGCTGCGCGTCATCTCGACCATGTAGCCGTCCCCCAAGCGGGTCGGGATCTTGGCTTCCACCGGCATCTCCTCGCCTCAAGAGTGGCGCGCCAGCCGCAGGCCCCGCGGCGCTCGGGGCGAATCGTATCAGCAGCACACCGCGAGGCGGTCGACGGGCGCACGGTTGACCGCCTCCACGCCCGAGGCCACACTGGGAGAGGAAGAAGGGGGCCCAAGAACACATGATCCGACGCACGCTCATCCTCTGCGCCGCGCTGCTCGCGGCCGTCTGTCTCGGCGCGGGCGCTGCCGCGCCGGCCCGCGCCACCTCTGCCAACGTCGAGATGCGCGACGCGACCATGGCCATCCGAGGACTTGTCGACCGGGAGGGTGCGGCCGATTACTTCACCTACCCCACCCGCTCCGCCGTCCGCGCCGGCCACCTGGGCCCTTGGTGGCCTACCGATCCGTGGACCGGCGCACGCATGACCGCCGGCGTCGGCCGCGGCCACTACAGCTACCGGGTCAGCGTCGACCGCCGTCACTACCGCCTGATCGGCTACCTCGACGGCGGGACCGTCACCCTCACCGGCGGCATGCCCAAGACCATCATGCTCGCCTACGATCACCGCGGCGAAGAGGGCCTCCACCTCATCCGCCAGTACATCGAGGACTACGCCGCCGGCCACGACCGCATGTATCCGCTCCCGCCTGAGGTGAGCGACGTCGGCGCAGTGGGCACGGAACCCCGACACCACTACTGGCCGAGCAACCCGTGGGACCACTTCAACATGACGCAGCGTGCCGACCGCGGTTCCTTCTCGTACCAGGTCGCTGCCGACCGGCAGTCGTACACCCTGCGGCTGCACCGCGCCCTCAAGAAAGACTACGTGATCAAGGGGAGGACCGTCACCAATCCCTGGCAGCAGTTGCTCACCAGCCTCGAGGACGAGATCCTGCGCCGCAACGGCAAGATCCTCGCCGGATACGTCGGGCAGTGGTTCCTGCAGCACGGGGGGGCGTTGCCCAACGCCATCGAACTGGCGCCCACCGGCGCGGTGGGAACGGCCCACGCCGACTGGCCGCAGGACCCGACCGGCGGCGGCGCCATGCAGCCGGGCACCGGCCCCGGCGCCTATAGCTACGCGCCCGGCGCCGCGGACACCTACACGCTCACCGTCCATCTCCGCTCCGGCGACTTCCAGGCCGGCGGCGTCGCGCCGTCGCTGGCGGCGGTGCCCGGCTCCGGCCCCTCGGAGCCCTGACCACCACGGAGGCACCGTCATGACCCGACGCATGCTGGCCGTCGTCCTGGCGGCCACCGCCCTCGCTCTTCTCCTCGCCGGGGCTGTGCCACGCCCGGCCGGAGCCGTCAGCTTCGTGGACAAGCAGGTACAAGCCGGCTCGCTCCTGATCCAGAAGTACGTCGACGATTACGGCTTGCAGCACGAGTTCACGTATCCGCCCAAGACGATGGTGAAGAAGGGCGGCGGGCTGCCGGGCTCGACCCTGATCTGGCCGTCCAACCCCTGGACCGGCAAGATCATGGGGTCGGGGACGTCACGGGGCACCTATACCTACGTCCTGAGCGTCGACGGCCGGAGCTACCGTCTCGTCGTCAACCTCTCGCGCGGCAAGTGGCCACTGACCGGCGGGATGCCGAGGTGGTTCAAGGCCGAGCGCGACACCGCTGCCACGCAGAACCTCCTCCTGTTGCAGCGGTACGTCGAGGCATACGCCGCCGCGCACGGCGGGGCGTACCCGACCTCTGCCGATGTGACTGCCGCGGCGTTCGGCGCGACCTACGTGTGGCCAACCAATCCGTGGACCGACGCCGACATGGCCGCCGGCGACACGCTCGGCTGCTACAGCTACGCGGGCGGCGGCGCCTCCTACGCGCTCAAGGTGATGCTCACCAGGGGATGGAGCAGTACCTTTGCGCCCCTGGTGTTGGGGCAGCTGACCACGACGCCAGGCGGCTGATCCCGAGCCCGCGAGGCCGGCGGAGGCGGAGCCTCGGCCGCCGGCGGCGCGCGAGCGGTTCCGTCAGTCGGTCGCCCGCTCTCGATCCGCCGTGTCGACGATGCTCCGCACCTGCTTGAGCACGTCGTCCGGAAGCGGCTCCGGCTGGTGCGTCTCCAGGAGGCCGCGCGCCTTCTCCTGTGCGCGCTGGTACATGTCGGTGGAGCCGCGCTCCTCCCAATCCTCGCGCACGCGGCGGTCGATGAGCTCCGGCTGCGACGTGTCGCGCATGTGGCGCATCGTCGCATCCAGGCTCAGGAAGTCGCCGAACGACCCGACGGCGGCGATGTCGTCCACCGCCAGGGCCTCGTCGTCGACGCGCACCCCGCCGACGACGTGCTTCACCATGCGCGCGATCTCGTTGTCGATGACCAGCTGCGCGTAATCGAACGTGACGCCCGACTCGATCATTCCCAGGCCGTAGATCAGGTTGGTCCCTGCCAACGCTGCCATGAGGGCCGTGAGGGTCTTCTCGTGACCGGTCTGCACGTCACTGAGCTTGCTGTCCCCCTACGCACCGGCGATGTAGCTCGGCAGGCGGTACTGCCTGGCGAGCTGCGCCGCGCCGGCGCTGATCAGCGCGCACTCCGGCGTGCCGACTGAGGCCGCCACCAGCCGCAGGTCCATGGCGGTCGTCGAGGAGCCGTAGAGCTGCTTGCTGCCGCGCTCCGTGAGCTGGCCGAGCACGATGCCGGCGAGCACCTCGGCGTTGTGGGTGACAAGTGTGCCGGCGAGCGTCACCGGGCTCGAGCCGCCGGCCATGGCCATGCTGAGCACGCAGCTCGGCAGGCCGACGCGCGCCGACTCGATGACGATCTCGCAGAAGTCCTTGACGAGCTTGAGCGGGCTCACCGGGCAGGTGCCCATGACCATCATCGGGCGCTCGCGCACGGCGTCCTCGCTGCCCTGGACGGCGGCGAGCATGTCCACCGTCCGGTGGACGGCGTCGCCGTCCTGCGCGCCGCCCGAGATCGGCTTCGTCTGATTGACGATGGCCGCCTCGTGGTTGTGCAGCGAGAACGACTCCGGCGGCTGGTCGCTGGAGACGACGGCCATCTCGAACACGTCGACCTCGTCCAGCGCGTCGACGAGACGCGCGATCTCCCCGAGGTCCTTCTTCGTCGAGGCCCTCAGCTCGCCGGTGCGCGGGTCGATGACCTTGATGCCCTCGCCGAAGTTGCTGAAGCCCACGCGGCCCGGCTCGAGGCAGATGTCGTTCTTCGGGTCGCGGCCGCAGAGCACCACGCTCGGCGGCGCGCTGGCGATCGCGTCCTCGACGACGTGCGGCGGGATGCGCACCATGTGCGCCTCCCGGTCGACGACGCAGCCGCCGTCGCTGAAGATGTCGAGGGCCTCGTCGAGCTCCACCCATACGCCGGTGCGTTCCAGCACCTCGAGCGTGGAGAGATGGATGTCCTGGACCTCGTCCTCAGTGAAGACGTCTAGCTTGAGGCCGCCGCTGCGGCGGCGGCCGGCGAACAGGTTGCGCTTCACGGCCTGACTCCTGGTTGCCGTTGGATGGGCAGGGCTACGTAATCACACGCCGGCGGCGCGCCGCCACCGGACGGGCCGTCCCGGACGCCCGCGCCTGGCGCGCGCTTGCGCCCCCGGCACACGGCGGGCAGGCTAGACGCATGTCCTCCCGCACCTGGACCCTCCTGCTCGTGGCCCTGCTGGTCGCGGCGCTGACGTTCTTCGTCTCGCGCCGTCTCCTCGGCGTCGGCATCCTGCTGCTTCCCTTGTTCTTCCTGTGGGGCGGCGGACCAAAGAAGAAATGACCCTCCCGTCGCAACGCACAAGCCGGGAGATCCGCTCCGGGCGGATGAACCGCCGGCCGCCGAGCTTCGTCGTCACCCTCGCGGCGCTCGCGATCGTCTTCGCCCTCGCGTGGACGTTCTTCCTGCGCTCGGGCCCGGCCGCGCCGGTGCCCATGGTGCGCGGCATCCAGGGGACGTACACGTGGCAGCCGCCACACCCGTTCCTCGGGCTGAGGGGCGCGTTCGGCGCTGTGGCGAGCGGCGAAGCCGGAGGCAGGGAGGAGTCCAGCGCCGTGACCCAGGGCGGCGGACCTCTGGTCTCAGCCTACGACGCCGCGACGAGGACGGAGTCGACGCTGGTGCGCAGAGGCGTGACCACCGAGGTGCGCTCCATCGGGGAGTGGCCTCCCGTCTGGCGCGTCGCCACGCACAGCCCGCTCGACTATCAGGGGCTGGCCGCCGTCGTGCGCACGGCGGTAGAGGACGGTGACGCTTCGGTCGGCATCAAACCGCTCGACGACGGAGACCGAGCGGTCTGGCGAGCGGCGATGCCCATGGGCGGCAAGGAGGTCGATCTCGTCGTCGATCAGGAGACCGGCATCGTTACCTGGTACAGCGACGGGACGTCCGCCTTCACGGCGAAGGTCGACTGGGGTTCCCCGCCGCCCGCCGGCCAGACCTACACGATCGAGGCGCCGGGAGACGCAAAGGTCGAGACGAAGACCGCCGATTCCTACACCTACGCATCATCGACGCCGGCCGCTGGGCGCAGGGCGGGCTACGACCCCCTGGTCTCGGACCTGGCTCCCGACGGCTACGCGCTGAAGGCGGCGGCGACCGCCGCCGCCGCGCAACGGCCGCTGGTCTGGTTCGGGGCCACCGACAGGAGCGTCCCGATCGCGCCGACGCCGCGGGAGAAGGTCGTCGCCGCGGTGTACACGCGAGGGCTGAGCTGGTTCACCGTGGAGCAGGCTGGACCGAAGCTGACGCACGCGCTGGACGCCTCAGTGCAGGCCTTGCTGCAGCCCACGACCGGGTCGAGACTGTCGTTCCAGCAGACGACGCTGCAGTACGGAGCGCTGAAGGGTGCGACGGCCTCCACCTGGTATCAGGAGTCGGGGCCGGCGCTGTTCGCGAGCGCCGCGCGCCGCGCGGTGTTCATCACCGGCGCGCTCACCCGCCAGGAGCTGATCGCGTTCGCTGAGGGATTGAAGCCCGTACCTGCGAGACGCGAGCCGGTAGGGTCGGGGGCCGTCAGTCCTCGACGGCCTCGAACTCTTCCTTGCCCACGCCGCAGTCGGGACAGACCCAGTCGTCGGGCAGGTCTTCGAACGCCGTGCCCGGCTCGATGCCGTTGTCGGGGTCCCCGACCTCGGGGTCGTACACGTAGTCACAGACGCTGCAGATGTACTTGGTCATCCTCGGCCTCCTGGGGGATCGAATGCTCGGGAGCGCAGGCGGTGCGGCGCGGGTTCCAGTGTAGCGCGCCTGGCGGCCCTTGACGGCGTGCCTCCCCGGGCGTCCAATGGGTCGACCCGGCCGGAGCGCCGGAGCGCGCGTGAGGAGGGACGGTCGTGAGCGGTACACCCCCACCCCCGGAGAAGGATTCGCACCCCAATCGCGGCACGCTCGGCACCGGCGGGCGCACCGACCGCATGTTCCTCGCCGCCGACCAGCTCCACGACCACGAGAACGAGCCGAACTGGAAGGCGCCGCGCGAGCCCGGCTCGCGGTGGAGCGCCCAGCGAGTCATCGTCCTGGCGATCTTGCTGCTGATCCTCGGGCTGGCGACCTACCTCAAGGTCACCGGCGTCGTCTGACCGACCGCGTCCGCCGGACCTCAGACGCCCAGGACGGGCGCGTCCTCGGGGTAGCCACGCGCCTCCCAGTACCCGGTCCTCACCTCGGCGGCGAGCTCGATGCGCTCGACCCACTTCACGTTCTTGTAGCCGAGCTGCTTCGGCACGACCAGGCGCAGCGGCCCGCCGTGCTTGGGCGGAAGCGGCGTTCCGTTCAGCGAGTCCGCGAGCATGGTCTTCTCGTCCCTGATCAGGTCGAGGGGGAGAGTGCTGAGATAGACGCCGCCGTAGGCGTGGAAGACCGCATACTTGGCCTCCGGCCGGACGCCCGCCTGCTCGAGCAGAACCGTCGGCGCCACGCCGCCCCAGCGCACGTCGTCAACACCCCAGCCCTCGACGCAGTGGAAGTCCACCGTCTCGTTCATCCGCTGGAGGCTCGTCCACGCCGTTCGGTCGAGCGTCATCGGCCTCTCGACGAGCCCGTCGACCTTGACGACCCACTGCTCGGGTGGCACGTCGGGCGCGGACTCGACGCTGCGCACCGGGAAGGGCCCGAACTGGTCGGTGATGGCGCCGCCGACCTTGTCGGCGGCGGACCCGCCGAAGGTCTTGAGGCCGGCGATGACGGCGGCGATCCCGGCGGCGAGCGCGCCGCCGAGGACGAGCACGCGCCGGCGCGTGTAGCGCACCTGACCGTACGCAGGGCCTTCCGCGGGCGCCTGCGCGGCTTCGGGCGGAGCCTCGACTTCGGACTCCAGCCCGGCTTTGGACTCCGGCCCAACTCCGGCCACGGCCGCGCCACCGGCTTCGTCGACGGGCCGCTGCCCGCCGTCGTCCGGCCGCACCTCGTCCTCTGCCATGGGAACCTCGCGCTCCTCGTGCGTCTGCAAACCGGAGTGTTCCCATCCTGAAACGAGCGCGGAGCCAGGAGCGGGCGACACAGGACCCTCACCCGGACTCGTCCAACGCGATCGGACCGCCGAGCGTCACCTGCCCCGCGCGGGGGCGTCGTCGGGGTAGCCGCGCTGCTCCCAGTACCCGGGCACCGATGCGCGGGTGATCTCGATCCGCACGACCCGCTTCACGCTCCTGTAGCCGAGTTGCTGCGGGACCACCAGGCGCAGCGGGCCGCCGTGCTCGGCCGGGAGCGGGCCACCATCGAGCGTGTCGGCAAGGAGGCGCCACTCACGGCCTCCCGCCCCGTACGCGAAGGCGGCGGCCTTGCCGGCCGCCGCCCCCGCACCTCCGTCCCACCGTCCCGACGGACGGCTTGTCGCGGGTCAGGACATCAGAGAGTGAGGTCCCCCTTTCCCTCGTCGTCTGACTTCATCTAGTTCATGCCGCCCGGCAGGACCTTGCCTGCCTCCCCGGCGGCCATGGCTTCCATCGCCTGAGCCTCCGCCGGCGACTCATCGATCTCGTGGATGGTCGCGCTGAGGTCGATACCGCGGGCCTTCTGGATCGCGTAGATGATCGCGCCGACGATGATGACAACGGCCAGGGAGACGATCACCAGGTAGTTGTCGTACCACGCGGCGGTCGGCGTCCGCGGCCACGCCAGATTGATGATCATGAAGACGCCGTAGACGAAGGCGATGATGTTGACCGGCCAGCCCCACCTGCCCAGGTTGAAGTAGGCCCTGTCCTTCGGCCAGCCCCTGCCCCGCGCGATGAGCCCGCCGAACACCACCATCTGATAGGCGACGTAGGTGCCAGCCGTCGCCCATGCGGTGACGCGTGCGATGGCGATGAACGGGTCGCTGCCGCCGAGGTTCACGTACAGCAGCACGACGATCGCCGCCACGGCGACGAAGATCGCTGACGCCAGCGGGGTCTTGGTGCTCGGATGCACGTAGCCGAAGAACTTGGAGGCAGGGATCATCTTGTCGCGGCCGTAGGCGAACAGCAGCCGCGTCGTCGCCGCCTGGATCGCCAGGCAGCAGACGAAGATCGCGACGCACACGGAGATCAGGAACGCGTCCGTGACCCACGTCGGGAAGTGCGCGTTGAAGATGTAGGCGATCGCCCCCGTTCCCTGCGCCTGCGTCTTCGCGACGTCCGGGATGGCGAGCACCATGGCCACCAGCCAGAACGCGCTGATGACGGCAGTGATGCCGATCGCGAACAGCATGGCGCGAGGCACCTCACGCGTCGGGTTGATCGTCTCCTCGGCGAGGCCGCCGGCGGTGTCGAAGCCGTACATCACCCAGGCGCCGGTGAGCATCGCCGCAAGGAAGATGCTTCCGTACCCGAAGAGAGCGCCCGATCCGGCGCCCGGCGTCGTGTCGAAGAGCACGCTGAGGCTCTGATGTGGGCCGTGACCGAAGATCACCACGGCGTACAGGGCGATAGCGATGACCACGAGTCCGATGATCTCGGTCACAGTCCCGATGTTGTTGAAGAAGGCCGTGACCTTGACGCTGAGGACGTTCAGGATCATCGGCCCCAGAGCGAAGGCGACCGCAATCCAGAGCAGGGTCGTCGAGTTGCTCGAATCCCAGCCCATGAGCGAGCAGACGATCGGCGCCACGCCGAAGGCGACGGCCGCGACTGTGACCACGAGCGCTGTGGCGAAGACCCAGGCGACCCACCAGCCGTAGTCGCCGCCCATGAAGCGCTTAGCCCACTGGTAGATGCCGCCGGCCAGCGGGTAGTGCGAGGCCGCTTCCGCGAAGACCAGAGCGACCATGAACTGGCCGAAGACGATGATCGGCCACTGCCAGATGAGGCCGGCGGGGCCGCCGATGTCCAGGCCGTAGTAGAAGAGTGCGTAGAAGCCGTTGGTCGCCGAGATGAAGCTGAAGGCGATGGCGAAGGTGGAGAAGAAGCCGAGCGAGCGCCTCAGATCCTGGTTGTAGCCGAACTTGGCCAGCTGTTCTGTGTCCTTCTGGTGCTGTGCATCCATCTCGTCGTGGAACATGTGGCGGTGGTGTTCAGGTTCTGGTGCCACGGCTCACCTCCAGTGCGGGTAGGTGACATAGAAGAAGCGGCCGTAGGTCGTGGTACTCCAGAAGACCACCAACCCCTTCTTCTGCGGGATGTAGACGACGTCGCCGGGGAGGAACGACCGCGACGACCCGTTCTCGGTCAGCGTGATCTCACCCTCGATCATGTAGCAGGCCGCGGCGTCGTCGTCGTAGTCGAAGTCGACGGGAGCGCCGGGAAACACCTCGCAGATCCCGGCGCAGAACGGCGCGCCCTGCGTGCGATCGAAGACGTCGACGAGGCTCAGCCGACTTTCTTCGCCGACGTCGAGCGGACTCGTGGCGATGTCGGCCGCCGCCACGTGGTGGAACTCCATCCCTACCTCCTTCGATCGAGACGATCGTACGGTTGCGGTGCACCCGAGCACCCGACTGCGTGAGGTAGTGCCGGCGGTACGCCGGCAACGGACGGTCTTCCTGTCGCCCCCCTTCGTCGCGATCAGGACAGGCCGGGCGCGCGGCCCTCGCGCCCCGGCGAGCGAGTCTGCATCGCCTCAAGTGGTGAAGGCGCCGACCCGTTGACTCACGATGACTCTAGCTACAGAATGCAGGCGAGCAAGACGAGGAGAATGCGAGGCTATTGATAGGTGATGCCTAGCTTCAGGATCCCTCCGCCGCTTCGCCACATCCTGCCTGCACGAGGCGCCGACGTCTCCGTGGCGTCAACCGGCTCCGCCGGCGGCGAGCCCCAACCCCCTTTCACCGCCCGCGACAAACGACTGCAGGCGTTCCTCGACGTGACCTTCGACGTGCTCTACGACTGGAACATCGAGACCGGCGCGATCGCCTTCGCCGACCGGATCGACGAGATGCTGGGGCTGTCGGCGGGCGAGTTCCCACGCAGCATCGAGGGGTGGCTCGATCGCATCCACCTGGACGACCGCGACGCGACGATGGAGGCCCTGTCACAGAGCATCCTCGACGGCGCTCCGTTCAGCTGCGACTACCGCCTCCGTCGTGGCGACGGCTCCTGGGCGACCGTGAGCGACCAGGGTGTGATGCTCAAGAACCGCGGGGGCCGGGTGACGAACATGATCGGCGCCATTCGGGACGTGACCCGCGAGCGGGCGAGCCAGGCGATCCGCCGCGAGGCCGACGAGCTGCGCCGCGTCCTCTTCGACCTGCCGAGCCCGGCCATGCAGGTCGACGAGCACGGCGCCTACGTGGATGCCGACGACCACGCGCTCGCGTTCTTCAAGCGGACGCGAGAGGCGATGCTGGCCGCGAACGTGGCCGATGACTTCCCCGGGGCCGTCATCCAAACGATCGCAGGCGGGGAGGCAGGCGAGCTGGAGGTCTCGTGCGTCGTCCAAGGGACCATGCGACATCTGCTTGCTCAGCGTCGTGCCGACCCGCATCTCCGGAGGGAGCGGCTGCTTTCTGCTCGGTGCCGACATCACGGAGCAGAAGGCCATGCAGGAGGCGCTGACGCGCTCGGAGCGCGCGCTCCGCCGTCAGGCGACGATCCTCGACGAGCGCAACGCGGCACTCAAGGTGCTGCTCGAGCAGCGCGAGCAGGACCAGCGGGAGCTCGCGCAGCGGATCGTCTCCAACGTCGACCAGCTCATCGAGCCGACACTCGAGCGCCTGAGCCGCTCCTTCCGGCACCGGCCGGAGCGGCTCGAGATCGACGCCCTGCGGGCGAACCTGCGCGAGATCTTCGGCCCGTTCGGACAGCGACTGGCGGAGAGCGGCGGCGGCCCGGCGCTCACGCGCCGCGAGAGAGAGGTCGCGGACCTCGTGCGCCACGGCCGGACGAGCGCGGAGATCGCCGAGGCTCTCCACGTGAGCAGAGCCGCCGTGGCCTTCCACCGCGCCAACATCCGGCGCAAGCTGGGCATCCCGAAGCACGGCCCGCGGCTCGCCGCGCATCTCGACGCCATGACCCGCGATCGACCGGTGTGACTTCGCCAACCGAGCGGGGCGCGCAGGGTTCGGCCCCGTCGTCCTGCGTCACCCGGCGCCGCCGGAGCAGGGGGCCTACTGGTTCTCGAGCAGCTCGTCCTCGTACACGTCGCGCACGACGCGCGCCGGCACGCCCATGAGCACCTTGCGGGCCGGCGCGTCCTTTGTGACCACGGCGCCGGCGGCGATGAAGGCCTCTTCGCCGATCTCAATGGCCGGGCAGAGGACGACGCCGCCGCCGACGCGGGCGCCGCGGCGGATGGTCGCGCCCTTGATCAGCTCGTGACGCTTCTCGGTGCGCCCCATGAAGTTGTCGTTGGTGGTCTGGACGCATGGGGCGATGAAACAGCGGTCCTCGATGGTCATGTACGCGGTGATGTACACGTCGGTCTGGATCTTGGTGAAGTCGCCGATGACCGTGTCGTTCTCCACCACACTGCCGCGCCCGACAACGACCCTCTCGCCGAGCGTGCAGCGCTCCCGCACGCCGGCGTAGTCGCCGATGATGCAGCCGGCGCCGAGCGTCGTGCCGCGATAGACGACCGCCCCGGTGCTGACGACGCACCCCGGGCCCAGCACGAGCGGCGGCAGCTCGCCGCGCTTCGCGGTGCTGGCCGGCGAGAGGCTCGGCACCTTGCCGAGGACGGCGCCGTCCTGGATGTAGCAGCCGGCGCCGATGACCGTGTCGGCGTGGACGATCACGTTGGCTCCGAAGGTGACGTCGGCGCCGACGATGGTGACGTTCTCTCCGAGGAGCAGATTGTGCCCGAGCGGGCTCGGATACATCGTCATCGTCACAGCTCCGCGGTCCTCACGGGACGACCGCCCTCGCGCAGGCTGATCTCCATGGCGTCGAGCACCTTGACGACGTTGAGCGCGTCGAGGCCGTCACTGCGCGGCCGCCGGTCGTCCACGATGCAGTCGACGAAGTGCTGGCACTCGACGCGCAGCGGCTCGTCGTTGCCGATCTTGGGGATGTGGATGTCGCCGAAGTGCAGCGTGACGAACTCACCGTAGGTCTCGAACTTGGTCCGCGTCGTGGTGGCGCCCTTGTCGTAGACGGTGATCTTGCGCTCCGACTCCATGTCGTCGAAGACGACCATCTTCTTCTCGCCGACCACGGTGATCTTGCGGCTCTTGTGCGGATCGAGCCAGCTCACGTGCAGGTGACCGACGACGCCGCTCTTGTACTTGATGTAGCCGAACACCACGTCCTCGACGTCATCCTGCAGGTAGCACTCGCCGCGGGCGCTGACCTCCACCGGCTCGTCGCCGGTGAGGTAGTTGAGCACCGAGATGTCGTGCGGACCGAAGCTCCAGAGAGCGTTCTCGTCGGTCCGCACCTTGCCGAGGTTGAGGCGGTTCGCGTAGGCGTAGAAGACCTTGCCCAGCTCGCCGCTGTCGATGAGCTCCTTCATCTTGGCCACGGCCGGGTGGTACTCGAGCAGGTGGCCGACCATGAGCTTGACGCCGTACTCGTCGGCCGTGTCCAGGAGGTCCTGGGCGTCCGCGGCCTTGAGGGCGATGGGCTTCTCGATGAAGGTGTGCTTCGCGGCCTCGAGCGCCTTCTTGCCGAGGGCGTAGTGGGTGGGCACCGACGTGGCGACGACGATGGCGTCGAGGGCGTCGTCCTCGAGCAGCTGCGTGTAGTCGTCGGTGACGACCGTGGCGGGATACAGGCTGCGGGCCTTGGCCAGATTGGCCTCGTCGAGGTCGCAGCAGTAGGCGAGCTCGGCGCCGGGCAGGCGGTCGAAGTTGCGGGCGAGGTTGGGACCCCAATAGCCGAGCCCGACCACGCCGACGCGCACCTTGTCACTCACGAGTTGGGTCTCCCCTCTTACAGTTTCCAGACGTTGCCGGCGCTCGGGATGCCGGCCGTGGCGTTGCGGAAGTCGACCACGAGATCGGCCTCCTGCACGATCGTGCGGTAGTCCAGCGCCGAGTGGGCGGTGACGATGACGACGGCGTCGTAGCCGGCCACGCGCCGGTACTCCTCGAGGTCGATCGACTCGAGGTCGAACTCGGGCAGCGCCGCGCAGTACGGGTCGTGGTAGTCGACCTCGGCGCCGTGGTCGCGGAGCAGGCGGATGACCTTGAGCGCAGGGCTCTCGCGCAGGTCGTCGATGTCGGCCTTGTAGGCGACGCCCAGCACCAGCAGTCGGGCGCCGTTCAGGCTCTTGCCGCGCGTGTTCAACGCCCGGTGGAGCTTCTCGACGCAGAAGTACGGCATGTTCTCGTTGACCTTGCCGGCCAGCTCGATGAACTCGGTCCAGAAGTCGAACTCGCGCGCCTTCCAGCTCAGGTAGAACGGGTCGATCGGGATGCAGTGGCCGCCGAGGCCGGGGCCGGGCTGGAACTTCATGAAGCCGAAGGGCTTGGTGGCGGCCGCGTCGATGACCTCCCACACGTCGATCTTCATGCGGTCGCAGAGCATGGCGAGCTCGTTCATGAGGGCGATGTTGACGCTGCGGAAGATGTTCTCCAGCAGCTTGGTCATCTCGGCGACCTCGGGGGTGCTGACCGGGACGACGTTGTCGAGCGCGGGCCCGTAGACCTCGAGCGCCCGCGCCGTACACGCCGGCGTGAGCCCGCCGACCACCTTGGGCGTGGACTTCGTCGTGTAGTCGGTGCGCCCGGGATCGACGCGCTCGGGAGAGAAGGCGAGGTGGAAGTCGACGCCGGCGGTGAGACCGGAGCCGGCCTCGAGGATGGGCGCCAGCTCGTCGCGCGTGGTGCCCGGGTAGGTCGTGCTCTCGAGAGTGACGAGCTGGCCGCGCCGCAGGTGGCCGGCCAGCTTCTCGGTCGCGTCCTTGACCAGCGTGAGGTCCGGCTCGCGGTTGGCGTTGAGTGGCGTCGGCAGGCAGATGATGTCGGCGTCGCAGTCCTCGGTGGCGGCGTAGTCGGTGGTGGCGTGGATGAGCCCCTGCGTCGACCATCGCCTTGAGCGCGACGCTCTGGACGTCCTGGATGTAGCTGCGGCCGGCGTTGACCGCTTCGCATCGTGCGGCCACGGCCTCGATGCCGACGACTGAGGCGCCGGACTCGGCGAACACCATCGCCAGCGGCAGGCCGACGTAGCCCAGGCCGATGACTGCGATCTTCACGGAGAGCTCCTGTTCGTCGGGCGGCGGAGCCGGCCGGCTCCGCCATCGAGTACGGGATTCTATCGCATTGACCGACGTAGCCGGTTCAACTGGCGGTGGGCCGTAGGCGCACCGACTACTCGTCGCGGGCGCTTCGAACGCGCCGCCGTGCCGGCCTCCACTTGGCGGCCCCGGCTGCCGATGAAAGAGGGGATGGGTAGAATCGAGGCATGGGCGTGACGGAGCGACCAGACGTCGAGAACATACCCGGCGACCTCGACAGGTTCCTGGGCAACTTCTTCAACCGCCGCGGCTGGCGCAGTGAGCTCAAGTACGATCCGGCCCAGGACCGGCTCTACCTCGACGTGCGCATCGCCGACGCCAAGCTCTCGGCCGACGACCGCTTCTTCTCCCTCGTCGAGTACTTCACACGTGCGCAGGACAGCGTGCTGCGCCAGCGCGTGGGCTTGCCGCTCCAGTGCCGCGTCTACACCGACGACGGCACGGACCTCACCGGCACGCTGCACTCGCGCGGCTCGAGCTACCTCGACGACGACGAGCGCGGCAGCGGGATGCGCCGCCGGCTGCTGTTCCTCAGCTTCCGGCGGCGGTTCCTCGCGCGCGTGGTGCCGGGCGCGCTCCTGTGGGCCCTCGTGTTCGTCTTGCTCGTCGGCATCGTCGGCGTGCGCCTCGACATCGTCCTCCTCGTCGCCATCGGGGCACTTGCGATCCAGGCGCTGGTGCTCTGGTCCTCGACGGGCCGCCGACGGTGACCTCGCCGGCCGTGCCCCCCGACGACGCGCTCTCCGTGCTCGCCGACGTCGCCGAGCGCCTGCAGCGGCGCCTGCTGCCGGCCGCGCCGCCCGAGCTCGCCGGCCTCGACATCGCCTTCGCCTACCGCTCCGCCAGCACGGGAGTGCTGAGCGGCGGCGACTTCCTCGACTACTACACGCGTCCGCCGTCCGGCAGCCTCGCCTTCGCCATCGGCGACGTCGCCGGCAAGGGCGTGGACGCCATGGCCACCACCTTCGTCACCAAGTTCACGCTGCGCGCCGCGGTGCACGGCGGCCAGCTCTCCTGGCCCACTCGCCCCGGCGAGGCCCTGCAGGAGCTCCGCAACGGGCTGCTCGAACAGCCCGACTTCGACCCCGACACCGAGCGCTTCGTCACGGTGCTGTTCGGCCAGCTGACCCCGCGCACTGGGCTGCTCCAGCTGGCCACAGCCGGGCATCCCACGCCCTTCGTCGTGCGCGCCGGCGGTGTCGAGCGCCCGCTGCTCATGGTGGAGCCGGCCATCGGCGTCGAGCTCGACGCGGCCCTCGAGCCGTATCCGACTGAGATCCTGCAGCTCGCCGAGGGCGACCTCATCGTCTGCTTCACCGACGGCATCGCCGAGTTGCGCGACGCCGGCGGGCGGTTCTTCGAGGAGAGGATGGGCGAGCAGCTCGCGGACTGCCATGACATGCACGCCGCCGACGTCGTCAGGAGGCTCGTGGAGGCGGGCGAGCGGTTCTCGGCGCGCCCGCCCGGCGACGACCTCGCCGTACTCTGCATCCGGCTCACCGGCCCGCTCGAGTAAACTGTTGGCGCCAACGGCCGATACAGTGGGGTATCAGCCCGGCGGACTTAGGAGGAACCTTGTCGCAGCGCGCACGCCTGCGCAGTCAGGACGGCTTCATCCGCGAGGCGATATGGATCGTCGTCATCCTGGCCATCATCGCGGTCGTCATCCTCGACGGGATGGCGATCTTCTCCGCCTACCAGTCTGCTGGCGACAACGCGACCAACGCCGCCGAAGAGGCGCGCACCGAGTACGCCCAGTCGCTCAGCGCGCCGGCCGCCAAGCTCGCCGCAGACGAGTACCTCTCGAAGAAGGGTGTGGAGATGGCGGGCTTCAAGGCTGCGCAGACGGCCGAGGGCACGGTGATGTTCACCATCACCGCCAAGGCGACCGCGGACACCTACGGGTTCCGCCTGCTGGGAGCGATCCCGCCCCTCAAGGATTGGGTCGAGCGCACGACGCACCCGGTGCGAACGGGCAACGCGCAGTGAAGACGGGGCGGGAGCCTACCGCGCCATCTTGAGCCGCGCCAGCCGCCCGTGGCGCTCGAGGCCCAGCTGCACGATCCTCTCGACGAGCGTCGCGCCGTCGACGCCCGACGCCGCCCAAAGCCGCGGGAAGCCGCTCATGGCCGTCATCCCGGGGATCGTGTTGATCTCGTTGAGGATCACCCGGTCCGTCGCCGCCTGGAGGAAGAAGTCACAACGGGAGAAGCCGCTCGCGTCGATGGCCTGGAAGGCGGCCACCGCGAGCTCCTGGACCGAGCGCAGGTGCTTCTCCGCGACGTCCGCGGGGATCTTGAACGCCATCTTGCCCTCGGTGTACTTGGACTCGAAGTCGTAGAACTCGTTGGCGGGGATGACCTCGCCGGCGACCGAGGCGCGCACGTCGTCGTTGCCGAGCAGGCTGCACTCGAGCTCGCGGCCGTCGCAGGCCGCTTCGACGACCGTCTTGCGATCGTAGACGGCGGCCAGCTCGAGCGCCGGCCCCAGCTCGGCGCGGTCGTGGGCCTTGGTCATGCCCACGCTGGAGCCGAGATTGGCCGGCTTGACGAAGACCGGGTAGTCGAGGCGCGCCTCCACGGCGGCGACGGCGCCGGGTCCCGCGGCGGCGCCGTCGCGCAGTACCAGGTAGTCCATCTGCGGCAGGCCGGCGCTGGCGAAGACCGCCTTCATGAGCTCCTTGTCCATGCCGACCGAGCTGCCGAGGACGCCGGACCCGGCGTACGCGATGCCGGCCATCTCGAGGAGGCCCTGGATGGTGCCGTCCTCGGCGAATGTGCCGTGCATGATCGGGAAGGCGAAGTCGAGCGGGTGGAACGACCCGTCGGCGAGCTCCAGGCCGGGACGGGTCGGGTCGGAGACGAGGTGGGCCACCTGCGACTCGGCAGCGGCGAGGCCCTCGCTGGTGGCCGCGTCGAAGTCCGCCGGCACGACCCAGCGGCCTGCCGGCGTGATGCCGACCGGGATGACGTCGTACTTGTCCCGGTCGAGCATGGAATGGACGAAGCGGGCGGATGCCAGGGAGATCTCGTGCTCGGCGGAGCGCCCGCCGAAGATGAGTGCCAGCCTCAGCATGCCGGAAGCCTAGTGTCGTGCCGCTGGAGGCGCAACCCGGCCGGGACACCGCCGCGGGGCGCCGCGCGCCCGCGGAGTCTCACTCATCGTCATCGTCCTCGGTGTCCGGGACGGCCGTCAGGACGGCCCCGACCAGCCGGTCGATGAACGCGTCCGCGGCCTTGACCTGCTCGAGCGTCTCCGCGAACGAGGGCAGTTCCCCGAGCACCAGAGCGTCGAGGAGCACGTCGACGATCGCTCCCCGCAGCCCCTGCAGGGCCATCGCCAGGTCGAAGGCAGTGAACCCAAGGGACATCCTGTAGGAGGCGTCGGCGGCCACTCGCTCGCAGGCCTGGCGGAGCTGCGCCGGGGCCTCGTACTCCTCAGCTTCACTCCAGGCGATGAGGTCGTCGACGAAGGCGCGTACGAACCGCTCGCCGAGGGGGCTGCTCATGATCTCCTGGTAGTCGACGGCGACGTCGCCGAGCGACTCCGACCAGCGCCGCCACAGCTGCTCGCGGTGGTCACGGAGGACGAAGGGGACGGCGGTCATCCGGCGGCGCCCCGGGCGATGAGCGCGGCGGTGGCGCCGGCGCCGACCCCGTTGTCGATGTTCACGACGGCGAGGCCCGGGCTGCAGCTCTGCAGCATCCCCATGAGCGCCGCTTCGCCGCGGCCGCCGAAGCCGTACCCCGACGAGGTCGGGAGACCGATCACCGGCACCGAGACGAGGCCCGAGACCACCGAGGGCAGCGCGCCCTCCATGCCGGCGGCGACGACCAGTGCACCGACGCCGGCGGCGCGCATCTCCTCGAGCGGCGCCGAGAGCCGGTGCAGGCCGGCGACGCCCACATCGAAGGCGGCAAGGGCGTCGACCTCCATGGCCCGGATCATCGCGACCGCCTCGCCGGCGACGGCCACGTCGCTGGTGCCGGCCGCGAGGACGCCGACCGCGCCGCGCACCTGCGGCGGCGGCGCGTCCGCCCTGCGCACGACCACGACGCGGCTGCGCGGGTCGTGCTCCACCGCGCCGTCCACGTCGCCGGCAAGCGCGACCGCCTGCTCGTCCGAGACCCGGCTCAAGAGCACGACGGGATCGTGCTCGAGGAACCGGCGGGTGATGGCGACGACCTGATCGATCGACTTGCCCTCGGCATAGACGACCTCAGGCACGCCTTTGCGCGCCGCACGTGCGACGTCGAGGAGGGCGAAGTCGCCTACCGAGACGTAGCCCAAGCGGCGCAACCGCTCCGCGCCGTCCTCGGCGGACAGGCGACCGGCGGCGACGTCGGCGAAGAGGTCGTCAAGAGAGTGGTCCATGCAGCGAGATTATAGTCGGTGAGCCTTCGGCGCACAGCCAGTTGACTGGGCTGCGTCGGTCAATGCGCCCTGAGTCGCATTCCTGCCCGCATCCGCGGACGGCAGGCCCCCGACCGGCGGCCCGCAGCGCTCCGCGCTCGCCTCCGGGCGGGCCCTCTCTCGCGCGCACGACGGGACGACGGTGCCATGGAACCGCTCGAGAAAAACAAGGACAATGCCGATTGCTCCTGTATAATGCGGAGCAGATTCGTCCAAGAAGGGGCCCGTGCCGGACGCCGCGTATCACGTCTATAGGACCGAACAACGTCGCCGCCGCCGCTGGCCGTACATCGTCGTCGCGGCGGTTTGTGTGTTTGCGGCCGTGGCCGGCTGGCAGCTCTACGGCGTTCCTCGCGTCTCCGCGGTGACGCCGGGGCCGGACGCCTTCGTCAAGGACCCATCCACCACACTCGTCCTCGATGTCAAGGGCCTGCCCAAGCTGCGGGCCGTCGCCGTCACGCTCGACGGCAAGAACGTGACGGCCGCCGCCAAACGGGACGGCGACACGCTCACGCTCACCACCAGCGAGCTCGCCGACGGCGAGCACGCGGTCGCCTTCAGCGCGCAGAGCTCCAACCTCTTCCGGCACGAGGTCCGCAAGGACTGGCGCTTCACCGTCGACACGAGCGTCCCGAAGCTCAAGCTCGACGGCGCCGCCGACGAGGGGCGCATCAACACCGATCCAGCCATGTTCAGCGGTCATACCGAGCCCTACGCGACGGTCACCGTTGTCGACGGCGCGATCAAGGCGAGCGGCACGGCCGACTCCTCCGGCAAGTACGCCGTGAGCGTCAAGCTGCCCGACGGCGCGTCGGACGTCGCGATCACGACCGCCGACCGGGCGGGGAACGCGACGACCAAGGAGCTCCGCGTC
Organism: uncultured Thermoleophilia bacterium; assembly: GCA_963784975.1. GTDB lineage: Bacteria > Actinomycetota > Thermoleophilia > UBA2241 > UBA2241 > CAIXSE01. The sequence goes on from CAWAUK010000060.1 coordinate 137,788, forward strand.
TTCGTCGACGCCCAGCCGCCCGTGCTCAAGGTCACGTCGCTCCACAAGATCGTGAAGAAGGCCGGCATCTCCGTGCGCGTCAAGGCCACGGACCAGCTGGGCGTGCCCACCGTGAAGTTCGTCCTCGACGACGAGCCGCGGGAGCTCATCGGGCCTGCCTCGAAGGCCCGGTTCAAGGTTGCCAACCTCGCCCAGGGCAGGCACGTGATGATCGTGACCGCGGCCGACAAGGGCGGCAACGTCGTCACCAAGAAGCGGGTGTTCGTCGTCGACAGCACCGAGCACTTCGGCAGCGCCACCATGTGGCCGGGCGCTCGCGGCAAGGACGTCAAGGTGTTGCAGTCCAAGCTGGTCGACGCCGGCGTGTACTCGGGCAAGAAGACAGGCGTCTACGACTCGGACACCGAAACGGCGGTGCGCAAGCTGCAGGCCAAGTACGGCCTCGAGGTCGACGGCATCGTCGGCGGCAACGTGCTCAACGCCCTCAGCGGCCAGATCGTCGTCGACATCGGCGACCTTCGCCTCTACCTCTACCGCGACGGAGCGCTCGTCAAGAGCTACCCGGTGGCGACCGGCCAGCCTGCCTACCCGACGCCCACCGGCACCTACGCCATCGTCACCATGACGATGGACCCCACGTGGCTGCCGCCCAACTCGGACTGGGCCAAGGACGCCAAGCCCATCCCGCCGGGCACGGAGAACCCGCTGGGCACCCGCTGGATGGGGACCAGCGCGCCTGGCGTAGGCATCCACGGCGTGCCGCCGAGCGAAGACGGCTCCATCGGCACCTACGCCTCTCACGGCTGCATCCGCATGCACAACTGGGACGCGGTCGACCTCTTCGACCACGTGGTGATCGGCATGCCGGTCATCATCCGCCCCTGAGTGTTGCGCCTGCGCCCCCTCGCTGAGCCCACCCGCAGCACGGTAGCCGCCCGCGGCGCCCGGATATACTTGTCGAACGACTGATTGCGGACGCGGTGCGCCTGCCGACCTCCGCCGCCCCCGGGAGAACGATGGCCGACATCTCCGCCTTCAGAGGCCTCCGCTACCGCGAGGACATCGCGCTCGACGACGTGGTCGCGCCGCCCTACGACGTGCTCTCGGCGGCGCAGGCCGCGGAGCTCAGGGCGCGCAGCCCGTACAACGCCGTGCACGTCGACCTCCCCGTCCCGCCCGGTGCGGCGGCCGACGAGGAGGCCTACCTCCGCGCCGCCGCGACGTTCCGCGCCTGGCGCGACGAGGGGGCGCTGGTGCGCGACGAGCTGCCCGGCATCGTGGTCGTCGACCAGACATACACGGGGCCGGACGGCCTGGAGCGCACCCGCCGCGGCTTCATCGCGCGGCTGCGCCTGGCCGATCTCGACGAACGCGTGGTCCTGCCGCACGAACGCACCCACGCCGGCCCCAAGGTCGACCGGCTGCGCCTGTACCGGGCGACCCACGCAGACGTGAGCCAGATCTTCCTGCTCTTCCCCGACGACGACGGCGCCGTGGTCGCGAAGCTCGGGGCGGCCGCCGCGGGACTCCCCGCGGCCGCGTGGCGCGAGGCACACGACGGCGACGGCAACCGGCACCGGGCCGCGGCGCTCGCCGGCCCCGCCGCGGAGGCGGTGGCAGAGGCTCTCCGCGGCCGTCCGGTGTACATCGCCGACGGCCATCATCGCTACGAGACCGGCCTCGCTTACCGCGACGAACGGCGGGCCGCGGGCGACGACAGCGCCGACACGCTGATGGTCTACGTCTGCAGCCTCAGCGATCCCGGGCTCACCGTCTTCCCCACGCACCGGCTCGTGCGCGGCATCGCGCCACTGTCACTGGATGCGCTGGTCGAGCACGTGCGCCCCTTCTTCGACGTGGTCGGCGAGCCGGTCACGGGCGCGGACGCGTGCCAGGCGACGCTCGAGGCCCTGCCGGAGCAGGCCGACCCCGCAAGGGTCTTCGGCCTGTACCTGCCGCGCGAGGAGACGTGCATCACGGTAAAGACGCGCGAGCCGGCCGCCACCGAGCGGCTCACGGCCGGCGGATTCTCTCCCGCCGCCGCCGGCCTCTCCGTGACGATGCTGCACGAACTGCTCCTTCGCGAGACGCTCGGTCTCGCGCACGAGGACGCCGAGCGCTACGTCGACTACGCCAAGAGCGTGCCCGACGCGCTGGAAGCGCTGCGCACGCTCGACTACGAGCTCGGCGCGTTCCTCAACGCCACGCTCGTCGACCAGGTGCGCGCGATCGCCGACCAGGGCGATGTCATGCCGCAGAAGTCCACGTACTTCTATCCGAAGCTGCTGACCGGGCTCGTGTACGACGCGCTCGGCGACTGACGCCGGAGATCGCGGCGGCCCGCGGTCAGTCAGCGGCCGGCCGAGCCACCGTAGTGGCGCCGGCGGCCGGAGCGGCAGCCGTTCCGACGGGCGTGCTCGGGAACACCTCGCCGCTCGCGGCCTGCTCCGCGTCCAGCTCCTTCTGGCCCCCGTAGCAGTCATTCCACCCTGGCGCTTTCTGACGGGCGTCCGAACCCGTGAGGAGGTGGTCGCATCTGCGACTGGCGCCATCGGTGATGTCATCCATGGCGCCTTCGGTGATGTCATCCGTGGCCCCTTCGGTGATGTCATCCGTGGCGCCTTCGGTGATGTCATCCATGACGCCTTCGGTGATGTCACTCGTGACGCGACTTCTCCCGGCACACCTGAGCCGGTCGTTGGAGGCAGCGCGGTCACCAAGCGGTGCCGGCCGGCGAAGGCAGCGTGGTCAGCACGCGGTGCCCGCCGGTCGGGAGGCGGCGTCGGCCGGCGGACCCGGCGGTCGGGAAGCGGCGTCGGCGCGGCGCGTTAGGAGGCGGCGTCGGCGCGGCGCTGCAGCGCAGCGAGGGCCTGCGCCTGATCCTCGCTGTACTCCAGCGAGACCTGGCCCGCGAGGAGCTGGCCGACGCGCTCGCGGGCGGCGGCGACCGTGGTCGGCGCCCCAGCCGCCCGCCACGTGTCCCAGCTGCCCTGCACGCCGAAGTCGCTCAGCGCCCACTCCCCGGCGTGCACGCCGGCGCGCGTGGAACGCTCGCCGAGGAACGAGCCGCACGGCCCGACCTTGTCGAGGATCTCGTCGAGCCAGAGGTCGTCGCGCACGGGTACCCCCGTCCTTGCCTGGCGGGCGCGGCGGATGACCTCGACATCCATGACGATCTGCTCGAGGCAGAGCACCGTCGCGCCGCCCAGCAGGCCGGGTCCGACGAGGACGTCGGGGCCGGCGAGCGCGACGAGCAGAGCGCCGTCGGCCTTCTCCCAGGCGGTCTGCAGGTCCGGCTGGTACGTCTGCGTGCAGAGGCCCGAGGACTCGGCCGGCAGGCCGTAGTAGCGGGCCATCTCCGTGCCCGCGACGCAGAGCAGGGCGTGCTCGACCGCGCCGGCGGCGTAGAGCCCCGTGCGCGGGTCCATGCTCGCGACCACCGGCGCGTAGAAGACGGCCGTGCCGGGCGCGGCCGCCTGGACGAGGCAGAGCGTGCCGACCGTCTCGCAGTTGGCCGCGAGCAGCGTGCCGAGACGGCTGCCGGGCGCGGTGGCGCCCTGCAGCGGCATCGGCATCACCGCCACCGGCAGTCCGTAGTCACGCAGCTCGAGCCACGTCTGCGTGTAGTCGTGCTCGATGGTCAGCGGCGAGGCCGGCGTGATGAGGAACGACATGGGCATGCGCTCGCGCACCTGCTCCGGCCCGCCGAACACGATGTCGAGGACCTCCTTGAGCCACGGCGCCAGCTCGGGCGTGCCGAAAGAGTCCTGCACGTGCTTGCCGAACGTGGCGAACACCTCGGCGTAGTAGCGCACGAAGCCGCCGGGACGCTCGTAGTCGGCCGCATAGTCGACCGGGCACCAATAGAAGCCTACGTCATCGAGCGCGTCGAGCATCCGCGTCGCCGCCCGCCAGTCGTCGACGCTCGTCGGGCGGCGCTCCCCGGACACGGCGTCGACCACCGACGTCGCGCCGCCGTCGGCGAGCAAGGTGAACTCGCCGGCGCCGACGGGGAAGCTCCAGCCCGGCCGGCGGCCCTGCACCGTGAAGCCCCGCGTCGCCTGCGTAAGCAAATCCTCGACCAGCTCGGCGGGAAAGCGGACCCGGCGCGTCGCCTCGTCCACATCGGCGCCGGCGCCGGCCAGGATCCGGCGCCCTTCGGCGGTGTCGCAGCGCATACCGACGGTGCTCAGCACCTTGAGTGTGCGCTCGTGGACCTGTGCCTTCTCGTCCTCGGAGAGGACCTGGATCTGGGTCTGCATCAGGCCGCGTCCTCCGCTGCCTCGGCTTCGGCGATGGCGATCGCCTCGTCGCCGGCCACGCGCGCCGGCGTGCCCGGCCCACCATAGATGGCCCGGAAGAGGTAGTACAGCACCGGGCCCGAGAACAGCGCCGCCAGCCCGGCGATGCCGTACCGGCCCACGTCCTGCCCAGACAGCCTGAACACTGTGACGCCAGAGAGCTCGGTGCCCTGCGCCCGCTTGAGGGTGCGGACGGACGCGCCCGTGGCCGCCTCACTGCTCATGCGCGCCCCCCGCGCCCCTCGGATACTCGCAATCGGTCGCGGACCGACCGGCGAGCGGGCGTCCGCGACCTGTCTTCAAGTATGAGGACGGCGGTGGCGCGGCGCCACGGCCCATTCCTCGGCAAAGTTGGCGTGGCCGCTTGGACAAACCTCGAGGTCGGCGGCGAGAAGGAGGGCGCGCAGCGCCCGCCGGTCGCCGGCGCCGAGCTTGCGGAGCACGGCCCGGCAGTGGGTGCGCGCGGTGCTCGGCGTCACGCAGAGCCGCGCGCCTACGGCGGCCGTGGTCAGGCCGCGCAGCAGGAGCACGAGGACGTCCGCCTCGCGCACGGTGAGGCCGGCGGCCGTGACCGGATCGGCCGCCGGCAGGTGCGCGAAGCGCGGCCGGCCGGCGGCCGCCGCCAGACGCAGGACCACGTCTGCGCAGCGGTGCGCCCGATGCGCCGAGAGCAGGCCGCTGGCGCAGGCGCCGTAACCGACGACGAGCGGCTCGTTCCGTGCGGGTTGCGGCCGCCCGGAGGGCGCGGTGCGCGGCCCGGACGCCGCGCGCCGCGCCTCGTCGCAGGCGCGCCGGCAATCGTCCACCTGCTCAAGCGGGACGAAGGCGACAGAGGGCGCGAGGCCCGCGCCGCAGGCGCTCGCGCCCTCGGCCACGCGAAAGCCGAGCGCCGCGGCCGCCGGGACGACGAGCAGCCGCGCCAGCGGGTCCGGCTCGAGCACGAGTGCGGCGGACGGTTGCGCGGAGACCCGGCACGCAGCGGACTCGAGCCAGATCCGGCCGGCCGGCTCGTCACGGAGCCGGCCGGCGGCGGGCGGCGAAGCGACCTGGCCCGCACCGGGCTCGACAGAGACCCGGCCGGCGGCCCGCCGAAGCGGGCCGCCGGCCCCCCTGGGGAGGTGGGGGGTGGGGGATTCGGCGATCATCGGGGCCGCACGGTTTGGGCCGAGGGGAGCCGGGCAGGCTGGAGCGCAGACCGACCACGCAGACACTGGAGGGACCCATGGCCGAGATCACCCGTTCTATCGACGTCGATGCGGCGATCGGCGACGTCGACCAGGAGTGGACCCAGTTCATGTTCCGCACCCTCGTGGGCCACTACCAAGGCGCCCCGACGGACGTGGAGTGGACGGCGGCCGACGACGCCGAACAGGAGGGTGTGGTGCGGTTCGAGGCGCTCCCCGACGACCGCACCCGCGTGAGCGTGACTGTGGAGTTCGACGGCGATGAGGCCAAAGTGGCGGCGCACCTCGAACGCGATCTGAAGATGTTCAAAGCGTTCGCCGAGACGCGCGGCTGAGCAACGCGCGCGAGACACCACGGATCGCACCACCATCACCTCCCGACCGATCAGGGCCGCCCGGTACGTCGGCCCTGATCGCCGCCTGCGCCGGACGCACGGGGGGCAGGTGATCGTGGCGCGACCAGCCTAGCCGGTCCGAACCGCGACGTCCTCACGTCCAGGGCGCCGGCAGGGTGACACTCCCGCGCGTACGGGGTGACACTCCCGGCGTGTGCGGGACGAACCTCCTCGCGCTAGACTGGGCCGCGCGCGGGTCGCGCTCCGCTGGCGGAGGCGCGACCCAGGACCATCGGGGCAGCAGCGATCGGAGGGTTCACCCGTGGGAACACCGCTCATCGAGCAGCTGGCCGCGGCGCCGGCGGTGGGGCAGGACTACCGGCCGTACTCGCTTGCGCCGAACGGCGACGTGCTGGCCTACGAGTGGTACCGCGACGGCGACTGGCAGATCTTCGTCAAGAGCCTGCCCTACGGCGCGCCGGTCCGCGTCGGCGACCTCGCCGACCGCTGCGGCAGCCCGCAGTTCTCGCCCGACGCGCGTCACCTCTACTTCGCCTGCGACGACCGCGGCTCGGAGTGCTACGACGTCTACCGCTACGACGTAGACAGCGGCGTGGTCGTCAATCTGCTCCCCGACACGCCCGACCTCGCACCGCTGCCGGACACCGACCTCTCGCCGGACGGCACCCAGCTGGCGATGACGGTGTCGCACGGCGCCGGCTACGCGGTCGCCGTGATGCCGGCTGAGCCGAGCCCCGGCGGCCGCGCGCTGCGGCGCCTCACCGAACACCCGTACACCGAGTGCTCGCCGCGCTGGTCGCCGGACGGAGCGCTCCTGGCGGTGACCACCGGTACGCGCGGCCAGGACACGGCCGTCGTCGTCATCGACGTGAAGACCGCCGAGACGCGGTACGTCGGCGATTCCGACGAGTTCTTCGCCGGCCAGCTCGCCTGGTCGCCCGACGGCCGCCGCATCGCCTTCGCCGGCGGCCCCGGCGACCACCCGGCCATCGGCATCTACGAGCTGGCCACCGGGTCCATCACCTGGGCGTGGGAGGACCACCACGTCGACGCCCACCACCCGGTGTGGGCGCCCGACGGCGCCGCGCTCGCGTTCCTCGTCGACGCGGAGGGCGAGACCGGCCTCTGCCACATCGACCTGCGCGATGGGGCCGTGATGGAGTACAGCATCGGCCCAGGCAACCACTACGCGCCGTCCTTCACCCCGGACGGCGCCGCCCTGGTCTGCGTCCTCAGCCGTCCCGACGCCCCCCCGGACCTGTTCCGGGTGGAGCTGGACGACGGCGACGTGACGGCGCTCACCGACTCACTGCCGGAGGAACTTCGCGACACGCCGTTCGCGTCGGGCCGCCCGGTCTGGTTCACCAGCCGGGACCACCTCAGCGAGGTGCCCGGAATCCTCGTCGAGCCCGAGGAGCCCAACGGCGGCGCAGTCGTGATCGTCCACGGCGGCCCGACGTGGCATCACTCCAACGAGTGGGACCCGCTCCGTCAGGCGTTCGTCGCCGCGGGCCTCACCGTGCTGCACCCGAACTACCGCGGCAGCGACGGCTACGGCCGGCGCTGGCAGCTCGCCAATCGCTGGCTGATGGGCCAGGGCGAGGTGCTCGACGTGGCGGCTGCGCACGAGTTCCTCGTGCGTCAGGGATGCGACCCGGCACGGATCGCGATCACCGGTCGCAGCTGGGGCGGCTTCCACACGATGGCCGCCGTCACCCAGTTCCCCGAGCTCTGGGCGGCCGGCGTCGCCGGCGTCCCCTTCTTCGACTTCATCGACAGCCAGCTCGACCCGAGCATCCGCGAGGACCTGCGCTGGTGGGACCGCGAGAACACCGGGGACATCGGGCGCGACCGGGCCAAGCTCGAGTACTACTCGCCGATCAATCACCTCGCGCGGGTGACGGCGCCGCTCCTGCTCCTCGGCGGCGAGCTCGACCCCCGCTGCCCGCCGCGGCAGATCGCCGAGGTCGCCGAGGTCCTACGCGCGCGCGGCCGCGTCTGCGACTACGTCGTCTATCCGGACGAGGGCCACGAGATCAGCGGCCTCGAGCACCGCATCGACTACGACCGGCGCACGGTCGAGTTCATCCTCGAGCACACCGGCTCCGCCTGACGCGCCCGGAAGGCGGCCACGCCCGTCAGGCGGCTCGTCAACGCTGCGAGATCAGGTAGTCGAACGCCGCCAGCGCGGCCTTTGCCCCTTCCCCGGCGGCGATCACGATCTGCTTCTCCTTGTTCGCCGTCACGTCGCCGGCGGCGAACACGCCACGCACGCCTGTGTCTCCCCACTCGTCCACGATCACCTCGCCCCGCTGGTTGGTGCGGGCGAGGTCCAGGACGAGGTCGGAGTTGGGCGACAGGCCGACCTCGATGAAGACGCCGTCCACGAGCAGTGTGCGCCTCTTGCCCGTCTCGATGTCGCGGATCACGAGCCTGTCGACCACCTCGTCGCCGAGGATCTCCACGGGCTCGTAGCCGATGAGCGCCCTGACGCCGGGTGATGAGGCGGCCTTGTCCCTGAGCCACTCCTCGCCGCTCCAGGGGCCACGGCTCACCACGTGCACCTTCTTCGCGATCCCACTCATCTCGACCGCCGCTTCGAGCGCCGAGCTGCCGCCGCCGACGATGGCGATGATCTTGTCGCGATAGAACGGGCCGTCGCACGTGGAGCAGTAGACCACACCCCGGCCGGCATACTTGTCCTCGCCGGGGATCTCGAGCCGGCGCTTCTGGGCGCCGCTGGCGAGGATGACGGAGCGCGCCTTGAGCTCCTTGCCGGAGGCCAGCTCCAGGACCTTGGCGCGGCCGTCGATGCGAATGCTCTCGACGCGCTCGCCGATGAGCCGTTCGAGCCCGTACATGTAGGCCTGCTCGAACATCAGGCGGACGAGCTCGGGGCCCTCGACCACCGGCAGGCCAGGGTAGTTGGTCACCAGGTGGGTGATGCCCACCTGGCCGCCGAGGTCCAGCGTGATGAGAATGGTCGAGAGGTTCTTGCGGGCGGCGTACATGGCGGCCGACAGGCCGGCCGGTCCGCCGCCCACCACCGCCACGTCCCACACCTTGGTGAGGTCCACGGTCGACTCGATGCCGAACAGCCGGTCGAGGGTCCCCGTCGCGTTCAGATACGCGAGGCTGTCGTACCCGCCTATCCACTGGCCGTCGAGGAAGAACTGCGGCACGCCGCGCTGGCCGGTCCGCTCGACCATCTCCATCGCGGACGCCTCGTCCTCGGTGACGTCCACTTCGTCATAGTCGATGCCTTTTGCGCCAAGCAGCGCCTTGGCCTTGGCGCAGTACGGGCACCATTCCATCGAATACATCTGTACTCGTGCCATCGACATCTCCGCGGTCATGACCACATTCTTCCCGCTCGGCTATTCCCGCTCCCAAACCCACCCAACGGTTTTCCGGCCACCCTGACGGGAACGGCACCTGCATGCGCCTCGCGCATCTATCCCGACCCCAACCGGCACGCGGAGGTTCACATGAGCCGGTCAGACACCGAACGAGACATCATCGAGACCCTCGGGCAGGTCCCCGTGTTCTTCAAGGACATGCCCGACGCCACGCTCGAGCGTGAGTGGGCACAGTTCAAGGAATTCCAGATGACGGATACCGCCATATCGGCCCGTGAGAAGCAGCTCATCGGGTATGCCGTGGCGGCCGCGATCCACTGTCCCTACTGCACCTACTTCCACCACAGCGCGACCAAGATGATGGGTACGAACGAGGAGCAGCTGGAGGAGGCCGCCCGAATGGCGGCGGACACGGCCAAGTACAGCACGTATCTGCACGGCCTGCAGGTCCCGATCGAGGACTTCAAGAAGCAGTCCGACGAGATGGGAGAGTACCTCGCCGCCCACCAGCCGCAGGAGGAGGGCCGGAAGGCCGCCTGAGCCGCGCGAGCCCCGCGGGCTCAGGCCGCCAGGAGACACGGAGGGCCGGCGCCTCGCGCCGGCCCTCCCCTCTTGCGTCCGGCGCGAGCCGCGTCGCTCCTGCTCCGACGCACCGGCGTAGTCCGGACTGGCAACGGCGGCCGCGAGCCTGCGGGGAGCCTGCCTTTCGTCTAGGTGGAATCTGGCGCAAGTGCACTGGTTGCGCCCGCAACCCGGCAGCATCATGAGGCACGGCCGGGCGCGCCGTGCGACCCAGCACGGACGCAGGCGTATGGGGAGGTCCTACAGGCCGATGACTGACTCCGTCACGCGACGAACCCACCGACGATCGGCTGCGGCCACCGTGGGGTCTGCCCGCCCCATCTGGGGCTGGAAGCTCGCCATGGTCTTACTCGTGGTCGTGTCGGTGTGGGCGGTTCCCCGTCCGGCGCCGGCAACCGCTCGCTCGCTTGAAGCCGAGGGGTGGTCGCAGGCCGTCCACCCCAGCGCTTCGTTCGTAGCCGACGCCGGCCAACATGGGATCGAGAAGCGCGAGGCGCCCCACTCGACCGGGGATCGGCGCGTTGCGCGGTGGGTCGGCGACTCCGCACACGTGAGCCCCCTCATCGAGCGACCGTGCCGCGCCGCCCCCGCCAAGCCAACCGACCCGATCTTCACCGCGCCGAGCTCGCGGGCGGATGGCGGCAACTCATCCCGGGCTCCCCCTCGCCTGGCCGGCGTCATCACGCCGCTCGCCTGAAACGAGCGGCACGAGCCGGCGCGACCGCGCCGGCCGAGCTTGCCAGAGAGAAAAGGGGAATGAGATGACTACTTCCACGACGCGCGCACGGGCGCGCACCACCCTGGGCGCGAGGACGACCGGCGGGCCCGACGCGCTTCGTCCGCGCAATCTGGCCGATCGCCCTCGTCGGAGTCGTGCTCGGCCGTTCCTGCTGCCAGTCGCCTCTCCCGCGCTCGCGCCGAGCCCACCGATGGAGCAAGTGGGTCGACCCGCTGCCGGTCCCGCCGGTCGCGCAGAAGACCTTCAATCCCGCGTACTCGCGCTGGGCGGACTACTACGAGATCACCAGTCCGCCAGCAAGCACATGTTCAACTCGACCCTGCCGGACGCGGCGACCGTGTGGACCTACGGCCAGCCCGGGCAGAGACCCCGTTCTGCTCGGCCCGACCATCGTCGCCACGACCGGCCGGCCGGTGGTGGTCAAGTACATCAACGAGCTGCCGACGAACCCGAAGAAGTTCCCGCTGAAGGACTCCATCGACCCGACGCTGCCCGGCGTCGGACGTGCCGACGGGCGCTGCCATCCCGCACCTCCACGGCGGCCACACCGCGGCGCGTTCGACGGGACGCCCATGCAGTGGTGGACGGCCGACGGCAAGAGGGGCTGCGGACTACGTCAACGACACGTTCACCTACGTCAACGACCAGCCCGGCGTCCATGCTCTGGTACCACGACCACACGATGGGGTCCACGCGCTTCAAGCCGTACCTCGGCCTGGCCGCGGCCTACCTGCTCTTCGACAAGGTCGACACCGGCACGAAGATCAACGGCCAGAAGGTCCCCTCCGGCTACGGCAAGTACCATCTGCCGATCGTGCTCCAGGACAAGGAGTTCAACGACGACGGCAGCCTCTTCTATCCGACCGTGAACAACGGTGAGTATCCCCCCGGCGTGACCCCGGACCCGCTGCACCCGATCTGGGTGCCGGAGTTCTTCGGCGACACCCCGGTCGATCAACGGCACGGCCTATCCGTATCTGGACGTCGCAGCCGCGGCGGTATCGCCTGCGCCTCCTGAACGGCTCGCAGGCCCGCTTCTACGACCTGAGCTTCGACGTTCGATGACCACGAGATCCCGTTCTGGGTCATCGGCTCCGAACAGGGGCTGCTGCCCGAAGCCGGCGCAGAAGACCCAGACTGCTGATCGCGCCCGGTGAGCGCTTACGACGTCATCGTCGACTTCACAAGGTGCCGTTCGGCAGCACCAGGTCATGATGACCAACGACGCCAACGAGCCGTATCCGGACGGCGATACCCGCCGAGCGGTACCGACCTCATGAAGATCAAGTCGACACGCCGGTGCCCGCCAACGACCCCGACACCGCGTGCTGCCCGCCAGAGCTCAAGCTGCCGGCCGAGCGCGCGGCTTCGGAACACGCCGGGAGTGGCGCGCACGGGACATCGTGCTCAAGGAGAACGCCGACGCCTACGACAACCCGTACGAAGTGCTGCTCAACGGCTACCACTTCATGGACCCCACGACCGACATCGTCAAGGCGGCACGACGGAGACCTGGCGGTGGATCAACCTGACGGTGGACGCCCACCCCATGCACATCCATCTGGTGGCCTTCCAGGTCGTCAACCGCCAGCCCATCGACGTCGACGGCTACACCGCGACCTGGGAGGCCTATCTCACCTCGGGCCGGAAGGCCCGTCTCAAGCCCGCACTGGCGGACTACCTGGCTCGGCGCACGATCCAGCCGGCTCCCGAGGAGATGGGCTACAAGGACACGGTGAAGGCCTATCCGGGCTACGTGACGAGGGTGCGCGCGAAGTTCACGCTGCCGTGGACGTCGCGCTGGACTACAACCCGAAGACCAGGAGCTACGGCACCTGGGTCTATCACTGCCACATCCTCGAGCACGAAGAGAACGACATGATGCGGCCGTTCGAGATCGTCAAGTAGGACCGCACGAACGGACCAGCTGGACTGCCGGAAGGGCCGCCCGCACGGGCGGCCCTTCCGGCTTCGAGCGGGCCGGGCGGGGCGCCGCCAGGCGGCCCCGTCCGGCTCCCATCTGCGATAGACTCGGGCCTGTCCCCGCACACATTCTCCGGGCAGGTGAATCGATGAACGTCCGTGTCTACGTCGTCCCGAAACAGGGCATCCTCGACCCCCAGGGAGCAGCCGTCGAGCGGTCGCTCCCCAACCTCGGCTTCGAGGGTGTGAGCGGCGTCCGCATCGGCAAGATCATCGATCTCACCATCGACGGCGCGGGCCTCACCGCAGAGGCCGCCCGCGCCCAGGTCGACGACATGTGCCGCAAGCTCCTCTCCAACCCGATCATCGAGGACTACACCTTCGAGATCGAGGGGTGACGCGACGATGACCGCTGCTTCTCCCCTGCGCGTCGGCGTGGTCGTCTTCCCCGGCATCAACACCGACGGCGACACGCACCACGCGCTCGAGACGTTCCCCGGCGTCACCGCCGAGTACCTCTGGCACAAGGACACCGACCTCAAGGGCGTCGACGGCATCGTCATCCCCGGCGGGTTCAGCTACGGCGACTACCTGCGCTGCGGCGCCATCGCCCGCTTCAGCCCCATCATGCAGTCCATCACCGACTTCGCCGCGGACGGCGGACTGGTGATGGGCATCTGCAACGGCTTCCAGATCCTGATCGAGGCCGGCCTCCTGCCCGGCGGCCTCATCCGGAACACGGGCCTCAAGTTCGTCTGCCGGTACGTCAACCTGCGCGTGGAGACGACGGCCACGCCCTTCACCAGCGCCTGCGAGCGGGGCGACGTGCTGCGCATCGTCGTCAAGCACAACGAGGGCAACTACACGGTCGACCCGACGACCTTCGAGACGATGAAGGCCAACGACCAGATCGTCGTGCGCTACGTCAACGCGGCCGGCGAGCGGGCCGAGGGCGCCAACCCCAACGGCGCCCTCGACGACATCGCCGGCGTCTGCAACGAGACCCGCAACGTGTTCGGCATGATGCCGCACCCGGAGAACTCCGTGGAGGCCGCGCTGGCCGGCGGCGCCGACGGCCGCGTCTTCTTCGGCTCGATGATCGACGCCCTGCGCGGCGCGGAGGTGACGGCATGAGCCACGGAATACGTGAACCGCACCGCCGACCTCGACGCGGCGATCAAGCTCGGCCTCACCGAGGACGAGTACGACGCACATCTGCAGGATCCAGGAGCGCGAGCCGACGTACGTGGAGCTCGCCATCTACTCGCTCATGTGGAGCGAGCACTGCTCCTACAAGCACTCGCGGCCCGTCCTGGGGCGCTTCCCCACCAGCGGGCCGCGCATCCTGCAGGGCCCCGGCGAGAACGCCGGCATCATCGACGTCGGCGACGGCTGGGCCGTGGCCATGAAGGTCGAGAGCCACAACCACCCGACGGCCGTCGAGCCCTTCCAGGGCGCGGCCACCGGCGTCGGCGGCATCGTGCGCGACATCTTCACCATGGGCGCGCGCCCGTGCGTGAGCATGGACTCGCTGCGCTTCGGCGAGCTCACCGAGCCGCGCCAGCGCTTCCTGCTCGACGGCGTGGTCGGCGGCATCGCCCACTACGGCAACTGCCTCGGCATCCCCACCGTCGGCGGCGAGATCTACTTCGAGCCCAGCTACGAGGGCAACTGCCTCGTCAACGCCTTCAGCGCCGGTCTCATCCGCACCGACGGCATCGTGCGCGCCATCGCCAGCGGCGTCGGCAACCACGTGGTGCTCATCGGCTCCAAGACCGGCCGCGACGGCATCGGCGGCGCCAGCGTGCTCGCCAGCCAGGAGTTCGACGAGACGCTCGAGGAGAAGCGCCCGAGCGTCCAGGTCGGCGACCCGTTCACCGAGAAGAAGCTCATCGAGGCCTGCCTCGAGCTCATCCACCGCAAGCTCGTGGTGAGCATGCAGGACCTCGGCGCGGCCGGCCTCACCAGCTCGAGCTCGGAGATGTCGAGCAAGGGTCACGTGGGCCTCGACATCCACGCCGACCGCGTGCCGCTGCGCGAGGCCGACATGGAGCCGTGGGAGATCATGATCAGCGAGAGCCAGGAGCGCATGCTGGCGATCGTCACGGAGCAGCAGATCGCCGACGTGCGCGAGGTCTGCGCACGCTGGGATCTCGACTGCACCGTCATCGGCGAGGTCACCGACAGCAAGATGCTGCGCATCTACTGGCACGGCGAGCGCGTCGCCGACATCCCCGCCCGTCGTCTGGCGGACGAGAGTCCCGTCATCCGCACGCCCTCCGTGAAGCCGGACTACATCGTCGACGAGCCCGTGGCCGTGGACGACGCGAGCTACCCGCAGCCGCAGGACCTCGGCGCGGCTCTGACGCAGCTTGCTCGCCGCGCCCAACATCGCGAGCAAGCGCTGGGCCTGGGAGCAGTACGACTACATCGTCCAGGCCAACACCATGCAGATCCCCGGCTCCGACGCCGCGGTGCTGCGCATCAAAGGCACCGACCGCGGCTTCGCCTTCAGCAACGACTGCAATGGCCGCCACTGCTACCTCGACCCGTACCGCGGCGCCAAGGCGGCGACGGCCGAGGCGGCGCGCAACCTCGCGTGCTCGGGCGCGCTGCCCGTCGCCGTCACCGACTGCCTCAACTTCGGCAACCCCGAGAAGGGCGAGATCTACTGGCAGTTCGAGCAGGCGATCGAGGGCATGGCCGAGGCCTGCGAGGCCCTGGACACGCCGGTCGTCTCGGGCAACGTGAGCTTCTACAACGAGAGCTTCGGCCAGGCCATCTACCCCACGCCGATGGTCGGCATGCTCGGCATCTTCGACGACGTGAGCGTGCATATCGACGGCGCCTTCAAGGACGAGGGCGACGTCATCGTCTTCCTCGGCGACGACGCCGCCTGGATGGACGGCGCCGAGTACCAGAAGGTCGCCTACGGCAGGGTCGAGGGCCGCGTGCCCGACGTCGACCTGCGGCTCGAGGTCGAGCTGCAGCGCAAGCTCCGCGCGGCCATCGGGCGCGCCTGCTCAAGAGCGCCCACGACTGCGCCGAGGGCGGGCTCGCCGTGGCGCTCGCCGAGTGCTGCGTCTTCAGCGGCTCCAACGGCGGCGCCCAGTCCCGCGACCCGGAGGCGCCGCGGCCCGGCCGCTCCGGCCGCTGGCTCGGCGCCGACGTCGACCTCGGCCCGTCGCGGCCGTGACCGGCGCCGCCGGCCGGCCGGACCTCGCGCTCTTCGGCGAGGCGCCCACGCGCGTGATCGTGACCTGCGCGCCCGACAAGGTCGCCGAGCTCGAGGCCGTGGTCGGCGACCTGCCGCACCGTACGGTCGGCCGGGTTGACCGGTGCCGACCTCAGGTGTACCATGGATGACAAGGAGCTCTTCGCCGTCCCGGTGAGCGAGCTCCATTCTGCTTATGAGTCGCTCCCGCAGCGTCTCGCCTGACAGAACCGAGTGTCTTGTACGACGATCGCCTCCACGACAGCTGCGGCGTCTTCGGCATCCATGCGCCGGGACGTCGACGTCGCACGCCTGACCTTCTTCGGGCTCTACGCCCTGCAGCACCGCGGCCAGGAGAGCGCCGGCATCGCCGTGGCCGACGACGGTCAGGTCACGGTCATCAAGGACCTCGGTCTCGTCAGCCAGGTGTTCAACGAGCAGATGCTGCAGAGCCTGAGCGGCCAGCACGCGATCGGCCACGTGCGCTACAGCACCACCGGCGCCAGCCACTGGCAGAACTCCCAGCCGCTGGTCCGCAGCCGCAACGGCGACGTCATCGCTCTCGGCCACAACGGCAACCTCGTGAACACCACCCAGCTGCGCGACGAACTGATAGCGCAGGGGGTCAAGTTCTCCGGCACCACGGACACCGAGGTCATCACCGCGCTCATCGCGCACGAGGCCGAGGGCGACCTGCTCGAGGGAGTGCGCACGGCGGTCAGCAAGATCCGCGGGGCGTTCTCCGCCGCGGTGATGAGCGGCGACGCCGTCGTCGGCTTCCGCGACCCCTACGGCGTGCGTCCGCTCTGCCTCGGCGACTACGAGGGCAACCCGGTGTTCAGCAGCGAGACCTCCGGCCTGGACATCATCGGCGCCGACTTCGTGCGCGAGATCCAGCCGGGCGAGATCGTCATCGCCGACAGCGAGCACGGCCTGCGCAGCGAGCGCGTCGAGCTCGAGGGCGCGCGCCCGGCCCTCTGCATCTTCGAGTTCATCTACTTCGCCCGGCCGGACAGCGTCATGAACGGCAAGACGCTGCACGTGGTGCGCCAGAACATGGGCCGGCACCTCTCACTGGAGGCGCCGGTGGAGGCCGACCTCGTCGTCCCGGTCCCGGACACGGGCATGCCGGCGGCGATCGGCTACGCCGCCGCCTCCGGCATCCCCTACACCGAGGGCCTCATCAAGAACCGCTACGTGCACCGCACGTTCATCCAGCCCGACGACAACCTGCGCCAGGTCGGCATCCGCATGAAGCTCAACCCGCTGACGTCGGTGATCAAGGGCAAGCGTCTCGTCGTGGTGGACGACTCCATCGTCCGGGGCAACACGACGCGCCGGCTGGTGCAGATGCTGTTCGACGCCGGCGCCGAGGAGGTCCACCTGCGCATCAGCTCGCCGCCCATCCAGTGGCCCTGCTTCTACGGGATCGACATGGCGACGCGCGCCGAGCTCATCGCCGCCTACAAGACGGTGGACGAGATCCGCGACCACGTCGGCGCCACAAGCCTGCACTACCTCACGCTCGACGGCCTGCAGGCCAGCACCGGCCTGCCGCGGGAGCAGTTCTGCCGCGCCTGCTTCGACGGGGACTACCCCATCGCGGTACCCGAGGAGTACGCGATGTGCAAGATGCGCTTCGAGAAGGGCGCCGCGGCAGCCGCCACCTGCGAGCCCTGAAGGCTCCGGCGGGCGTCACCGGGCGGCTCTGCCAGCCGCGCGGACCGCGCCTCAGCGGCTATTCCCGCTTCCCCTGATCCGGCCGCGGACCACGCGCGCGGTACGCGCCGTCCCCTCACCCACGGCCATGCCGACCAGCGACCCGACGATCACGTCGCCGGGGTAGTGCACCCCGGAGTGGACCCGCGAGTAGGCGACGACAGTGGCAAGCCCGCGGAGCGGCACGCCGAACGCCGGGATCGCCTCAGCGACCCCGGCGGCGAAGGCGAAACCCGAGGCGGAGTGGCCGGAGGGGAACGACGTCGACGTGGGCATCTTCACGTGGCGCTCCTCGGCGACGCGGACCGTCCCGCGTTCCGGTCGAGGCCGCCGGCCGAGGTACTTCATCGGCACGTTGACGACGAAGGAATTCAGTCCGACGGCGGCCATCCCCGTCACGGCCGCCCGGCGCCCCTTGTGGCCACCGAACGCGAAGAGCAGCGCCGCGATCCCGCCGTACAGCTTGGCGTGGTTGGCGAGGTTGGAGAGGTGCCTCAGAGGTTCATCGATGAGCGGCGTGGGCGTGGCCTCGACCGCCTGGTAGACGGCGACGTCCAGGGCCTGCAGTTCGTGCAACACCCCGCGCGTCAGAGACTCCCGCGCCAAGGTATCTTCGGCCGCGCTCACGGGGCCACGCTGCCATCAGGCGCGACCGGCCGGCCGAGCGCCGTCCGCCACAGATCCGGCAGGGCTCGGAGCCCGGTCGCCCGCGCGGCCGGCGAGTAGCCGATGGCCTGCAGCGGGAGCCGGAGGCGGAGCACACGAGGCCGCGACGTGAAGACGAGCGGCGGGTCCATCTCCAGCGACTCCCCGTCGAGACCGACGGCGATGGGCGCCGCCGAGGTGATCTCGAACGTTGGCGCGCTCCAGGTCTTGTACCCGTCGTAGATCTCCGGGTGCGAGGTCGCGAGCGCCGCGATGGCCCGCGTCGCGCTGCGGCCGTCGGGCACGACCAGGGAGAAGACGCCGAGGAGCCCCGTGTCGAGACGCGGGCGCGACGTGATCCCACTCACCGTCGTGCCGTAGGGGTCGTTCGAGACCTGGATGACGTGCGCTCCCTTGTGCGCGACCCCATCCGGCGTGCTGAACTGCAGGTCGAACGGCTCGCTGCCGGGGCCGAGCATCGCCGGCAGTGCCGCCAGGGTCGTCTCCCGCTTGGCGTCGCGGTACTCCGGCGACCGCACGATCGTCGCGTAGAGGCCCAGCGACACGTTGTTGACGAAGATCCGCCCGTTCACGTCGGCCAGGTCGATGACGCGTTCGCGCGCCTCGCCGTAGGCGTCGAGGGCTCCGACCACGTCGTTCCGGTCCAGCCCGATGTCCAGGGCGAAGTGGTTGCGGGTGCCCGCCGGTATGCAGACCATCGGCACACCGCGATCAGCCGCCACGCTGGCGACCAGCGCCTGCGAGCCGTCGCCGCCCGCCATGCCGACGACGTCGGCGCCCCCGCCGATGGCGTCGCGAGCGAGCACCAGCAGGTCGTCGCCGCGCTGCAGCACGATCGGCTCGATCCCGCGCGCGCGGCACTCGTCCTCGAGGTGGAAACGCTCGGCCTTTCCGCCGCCGGACTTGAGGTTCATGATCAGCACGCCGTGCTTCGCGGCGGGCACGGGCATGCCCGGCGTCTCGGCCTTCTTGAGGGTCCGCGCGCCACGCGCGAGCGCGTAGCGCGCGACGAGGAACGCCACGCCGAGCAACACCAGGCGCACGACCAGCCAGACTCCCGACGCCCCCTGTCGCGAAACCTCGAGCGCGACGATGGCGACGACGGCCGCGGCGGCCACGACGATCCCGATCCATCGACCGGCCCCCGCCCGGGTGAGCGCATCCCACGCGGCGATCGCCACCACGAGGAGCAGGACGATCTGGGCGAGCAGCGCGAGCGGATCCTGGAGGATGACGATGACCGTCCAGACGAGGACCAGCGCCACGAGTGCGAAGGCTGCGATCGCCGCGAGCCGGCGGCGAATGCCGGGCTTCGCCGATGCGTCTGACTCAGTCACCACGACCCCCTTTGCTCCACGTCGGCAGGTGTACCCTCGCCGCGCTCCGATACCCGCGACATCCTGCCACGAATGGCGCCGTCAGTGAAGGGAGGCGGAGAGACGGCGCGATCGGCATCCTAGCCTCGCTCCCCGTCGTCGTGATCGCGCTGCCACGCGCTCAACGCGTGGACGAGGGGACGCGTCGTGCGCAGTAGGTCGCGGAACCACCCGTAGAGCTCGTCGTACACGAGCCGCGTCCCAGGGTTGGGCTCGACGCGCACCGTCGGCTGCGGCCACGTGGTCTCCAGTGGTCGCCGCACCCACGGCGACGGCGGCGAGCAGCGCTGCGCCGACGCCGGCCCGGGACGGGCCCTCGCGCACGTCCTGCGCCAGGCCGGTGACGTCGCTGACGATCTGCGGCCACAGGGCGCCGCCCGCCCCGCCGCCGCTGCTGCGCAGACGCGCGACGGTCGCGCCGGCCTCGCGCATCGTCTCCAGGTTCTGACGGACGGCGAACGCGGCCGCCTCCATGAAGGCGCGGAAGAGGTGGCCGCGCCCGTGCGCGGCGGTCAGACCGACGATCGCGCCGCGCAGGTGCGGGGTCGAAGAGCGGCGTCCGCTCACCGGCGAAGTAGGGCAGCGCGAGGAGGCCGCCGGCCCCCGGTCCGGCGGCGGCAGCCTCCGCGTAGAGCGTGTCGTAGTCCACGTCTCCGGTCAGATCGCGCAGCCACGCCGTGAGCGCCCCGGCCGAGGCGACGCCGGCGGCGATGTTGAGCGACCCCGGCGTGAACCCGACGGTGCTCCACAGCCTGGGGTCGGGACGAGCCGGGCTGTCGACCTCGGTGAGGAACATGCTGGTCCCGTACACGAGCAGTCCCCGGCCGGGACCGCGCAGCCCGGACGCCGTCACCTCACACCAGGAGTCGATGCTGCCGCCGGCCACCGGGATGCCTTCGGGCAGCCCGGTCGCGGCGGCGGCCTCACGGCTCACCGTCCCGCACCGCTCCTGCGGCCAGACCAGCCGCGGCAGCGGCAGCCCCGGCGCGACGCGCTCCTGCCACTCCTCGATCCACGCGTTGCGATGCACGTCGTAGAGCGGCGCCCAGTGGCTCGCGCTGTGGTGGTCGAGGACGTACTCGCCGGTGAGGCGCGAGACGATGAAGGAGGTGGCGCCGAGGACGCGCCGGGTCGCCGACCACACCTGCGGCTCCTGGTCGGCGAGCCAGCGGATCTTCGGTCCGGCGGACTGGCTCGACAGCTGCGAGCCGCAGCGCGCCAGGATCTCCTCGGCGCCGAGCTCGGCGGTGAGCCGCTCGACCTGCGCGCTCGCCCGCGAGTCGATGCCGTAGAGGATCGCGGGTCTGAGCGGAAGACCGTCCTCAGCCGCCGGGAGGACGCACGGGCCGAGGGCGCTCACGGCCACGGCCCTCACTCGTCCGGTTCGGCCGTCGAGCACGCGTCTGCAGACCTCGACCGCGTCGCCCCACCAGTCGCGCTCCGCGTCCTGCTCGGCCCAGCCGGGGCGCGGCCGCGAGATCTGCGTGCTCCAGCCGGGCGTCGGCGACCACCTCGCCGTCGGCGTCGACGAGCACCGCCTTGGTGCTCGAGGAGCCGACGTCGAGGCCGAGGAAGAGGTCCTCCGTCATCTCGTCACCCGGCAGCGGCGCACCTGCGCAAGCGCGCGGCACACGAAGCTCCGCCCGCCACGCCGGCCAAGCCCGCCACGATGACGACCTTCACTCAGTCTCCCTTCGCGCATGGTGCAGTCGCCTGAACCTACCAGTCGGTCACCAGCGCTCCAAGGGGGCGGCCGTTGACGGGCGCACCCTGCCGCCGAACGGCTGCAGTGTGCCGCCCACGGGGTAGGTTGGTCGGGACCGATGCAAGGACTGATCGCTTGACCATGCCACTCAACCACTGGGACTTCGAGGTCGTCGTCGAGGCGGCGGCGCTCGGCGAGGGACCGCGCTGGGACGCGGCCTCGCGGTCCCTGCTGTGGGTCGACATCCCCGGGCATCGCGTGCACCGCTACGACCCGGCCACCGGGGAAGATGCCGCGGAGCTGGTCCCCGGCGTCGTGAGTCTGGCCCTGCCGCGACGTCGCGGCGGCACCGTCATCGGGCTCCCCGACGGGCTGCACCTCCTCGACGGCGAGCGGTCGCCGCTGCTCGTCCCCATCGAGGCCGGTCGCGCCGACACGCGCACCAACGACGGCGCCTGCGACTCCGCCGGGCGCCTGTGGGTCGGGACGATGGCGCTCGACGAGCGCTCGCCGATAGGGGCGCTCTACAGAGTCGACGCCGGCCTGGCCGTGACGACCGTGCTCACGGGGACGACCATCTCGAACGGGCTCGGCTGGAGCCCGTCCGGCCGCCACTTCTACTTCATCGACAGCCCGACGCGCCGCGTCGACGTCTTCGACTGCGACCCGGAGACGGGCGCCCTCGAGGGCCGGCGGCGGTTCGCCGCCGTCGAGGTCGAGGGCGCCGTCCCCGACGGCATGGCCGTCGACGCCGAGGGCGGCGTCTGGGTGGCGCTCCACGGCGGTTGGGGCCTGCGCCGCTACGCGCCCGACGGTGAGCCGGCGGCGGTCGTCGACCTCCCGGTCGCGCGCGTCACCAGTTGCTGCTTCGGCGGAGACGACCTGCGCGACCTGTACGTGACCACTCGGCGAGACGGCCTGAGCGCGAGCGAGCTGGCGGCGCAGCCGCTGGCCGGCGCCCTGCTGCGCCTCGACGTCGGCGTGGCCGGCCTCCCGACGCACGCGTTCGCGGGCTGAGCGCGGAAAGACGAGGTGACGATGAGACTCGACGGCAAAGCGGCGCTTGTGACCGGCAGCTCCAGCGGCATCGGCGAGGCCATCGCGCTGCGCTTCGCGCGCGAGGGCGCCGACGTGGCGGTGCACTACCACCGCGAGAAGGACGAAGCGCTCTCCGTCGCGGCGCAGATCGGGCAGATGGGCAGGAAGTCGGTCGCGCTGGGCGCGAACGTCGGCGTGGCCGCGGAGGCCGAGAAGCTCGTGCGCGACGCGCACGCGGCGCTCGGCCGCCTCGACATCCTCGTGAACAATGCCGGCGTCGAGATCCGCGAGCCGTTCGTCGAGGTCAGTGAAGAGCACTACGACCTGGTGCTCGGCATAAACCTGAAGGGCGCGTTCTTCGCCGCCCAGGCCGCGGCGAAGCTGATGATCGCCGCGGGCAACGGCGGCCGCATCGTCAACGTCTCGTCCATCCACGAGGACGTCGCCTTCCTCGAGTACGCGACCTACACGACGTCCAAGGGTGGCATACGCATGCTCACGCGAACGATCTGCCAGGAACTGGCGCCGCACGGCATCACCGTCAACGACATCGCCCCGGGAGCGATCGCGACGCCCATAAACAAGCGCACCCTCGGCGACGGCGAGCTGCTGCACGAACTCCAGGCAGTCATCCCGGCCGGCCGTCTCGGCGACCCCGACGAGGTCGCCTCGGTCGCCGTCTTCCTCGCCTCCGACGAGGCGGGCTACGTGACCGGGAGCACCTACTACATCGACGGCGGCATGGCCCGCTGGAACAAGGGACTGTAGATCGGGCGATCGCCCGGGACAGGAGCAGAGACGATGGCGGAACCGACACGCGACTTCTTCACCACACTTGCGGAGCAGCACCAGCCGCTGCTCAAGAGCCTGACGGGCGTCATGCGCTTCGACCTGGTCGACGGCGAGCGCACCGAACACTGGTACCTGGACATCCGCAAGGGCGACGTCACGGTGTCGCACAAGGGCCCCGAGCCGGACTGCACGGTCACGACGGAGCTGGCCACGTTCGAGGCGATCATCGGAGGCAAGATGAATGCAATGGCCGCCGTGCTGCGCGGCGCGGTCAAGATCGAGGGTCGCTTCGCCCTGATGACCGCGGTGCAACGGTTCTTCGCCGTCCCGGTGGAGGTCCCCGAACGACCCGCCGCCGGCTACGCGAGGAGGCCGTCATGAGCCCGGACGTCAAGATCCTCGACGGCAACACGTTCGTGGTCAGCGACGATCGCGGCGACATCGAGGCGTCGCTGACCGATCCGACCGGCCTGTTCTCCTTCGACACGCGGTTCCTCTCCAAATGGGTGCTCACCATCGACGGCCAGCGGCTCAACCCGCTCTCGGTGGACGACCTCCAGTACTTCGAGACCCGCTTCTTCCTGGTGCCGGGCACCGGCACCGTGTACATCGACGCCAAGCTGTCGGTCATCCGCCAGCGGGCCGTCGGCGGGGGCTTCCATGAGGAGCTCACGATCCTCAACCACGATCAGAAGCCTGCGGACCTCGAGGTGCGGATCGAGGTCGGCTCCGACTTCGCCGACCTCTTCGAGGTCAAGGACGACCTCAAGAAGCAGGGCGAGTACTACACCAGTGTCGACGACGGCCGGCTGGTGCTCGGCTACCGCCGCGACACCTACGTGCGCGAGACGTGGATCTCGGCGACCGAGACGTGCGCCGTCGACGAGCACGGCCTGACGTTCAGCGTCCACGTCGAACCCAACCACGAGTGGACGACCGACCTGCACGTGACGCCCGGGCGCGGTGTCGGCGGCCAGAGCATCGCTCAGCCCAAGTACGAGCGTCACGCCAAGAAGGCGCTCCCCAACATGGAGCGCAGCCTGGACAAGTGGCTGGACGAGGCGCCGCGACTGGCCTGCGACTGGGACCCGCTGAACCGGACGTACCAGCGCAGCCTGGTCGACCTCGCGGCGCTGCGGTTCTCGCCTGTATCGCTGCCCGGCCACTACCTGCCGGCCGCCGGGCTGCCGTGGTTCATGACGATGTTCGGCCGCGACAGCATCTTCACCAGCCTCCAGGCGCTGCCGTTCACGCCCGAGCTCGCGAAGACGACGCTCCTGGCCCTGGGGATGTGGCAGGGATCGCGGACGGACGACTTCCGCGACGAGGACCCGGGCCGCATCCTCCACGAGCTGCGCTTCGGCGAGATGACCGCCTTCGAGGAGCGCCCGCACTCGCCCTACTACGGTTCTGTGGACGCGACGCCGCTCTACGTAGTGCTGCTCGACGAGTACGAGCGCTGGACGGGCGACACGAAGCTCGTGAAAGCCCTCGAGCACACGGCGCGCGCGGCGCTGGCCTGGATCGACGACTACGCCGACCTGCAGGGCAACGGCTACATCGCCTACAAGCGGAGGAACGAGGAGTCCGGCCTCGAGAACCAGTGCTGGAAGGACTCCTGGGACTCGATCTCGTATCGTGACGGCCGCCTCCCCGGCTTCCCGCGCGCCACCTGCGAGCTGCAGGGCTACGCCTACGACGCCAAGGTGCGCGGCGCCCGGCTGGCGCGCGAGGTCTGGCACGACCCGGCGTTCGCCGAGAAGCTCGAGAAGGAGGCGGCGGACCTCAAGCGCCGCTTCAACCGCGACTTCTGGGTCGAGGACGGCCAGTACTACGCACTCGCCCTGGAGGCCGACGGCAGCAAGGTCGACGCCCTCGCCTCCAACAACGGCCATCTGCTCTGGAGCGGGATCGTCGACAAGTCGAAGGCCAAGGCAGTCGCGCGACACCTCATGTCGCCGGCGATGTACTCCGGCTGGGGCGTCCGGACGCTTGCCGAGGACGAAGCCCGCTACAACCCGATCGGCTACCACGTCGGCACGGTGTGGCCCTTCGACAGCTCGATCGTCGCCTGGGGCCTCCGCCGCTACGGCTTCAAGGAGGAGGCGGCGCGCATCGCCGCCGGCGTCCTCGACGCCGCCGAGTTCTTCGACGGCCGCCTGCCGGAGGCGTTCGGCGGGTACCCGCGGGAGCTCACCAAGTATCCCGTCCAGTACCCGACCGCCTGCAGCCCGCAGGCCTGGTCCACGGGTGCGCCGCTGCTGCTGCTCCGCACGATGCTCGGGCTCGAGCCGGTCGGCGACCACCTCATCGTCGACCCGGTCCTGCCCAGCGGCATCGGCCGTCTGGAGCTCCTCGACATCCCGGGGCGCTGGGGTACGCTTGACGCCTTCGGGCGCGGCCGCGTGGACGTCGACAAGCGGCCGCGCTCCCGCTCCCAGCTGGGCGTCCTGCCGCAGGAGGAGGGGAAGCGCCGCGGCGCCAGGCGGTAGGCGCTGCTTTGCCGGGACGGCAGACCTGAAGACGGGGGAGCTGCCTCCTCAGCAACGTGGGGGAAGGTAGACCGGTCCCTTGCGCGCGTCAGCGTCCTGCGACATGATGCGCATTCATTACCGTTCGGTAACAGCCACGGCTTTGCGGCGCCACGATCGGCGCGAAGCTCCATCGAGACGCCGCCCGCCGGCGCCTCGAGCGAAAGGAGAGCGGCCATGACCCCCGAAACGCCCGCACCCGGGTTCGACTCCGATCAGTTCGCGGAACTGATGGACCTCGTCAAGGGCGCCAAGAGCGTCGAGCTGAAGCTGACGATCCCCGCGGAGAGCCAGCGGGCGACGTTCGGCGCCCTCGGCATCGACCCGATCGATGGGGAGATCAGGCTGGTCACCTTCTTCGACACGCCCGACCTCGCTCTCAACAAGGCCGGCGTCGTCGTGCGCGCGCGCCGCATCCAGGGCAAGGGCGCCGACTCGGTCGTGAAGCTGCGGCCGGTGGTCCCGGACGACATCCCGGACGAGCTGCGGAACCTGGACACCTTCGGCATCGAGGTGGACGCCATGCCCGGCGGCTTCGTCTGCTCGGCGTCCTTCAAAGGGGTCGCCGACGCCGAGAAGACCAAGGCGATCACCTTCGGGCAAGGGTCCATACGGAAGGCGTTCAACAAGGACCAGCGCGCCTTCTACGCCGCCCACGCCCCGAAAGGCCTCGAGCTCGACGACCTGACCGCTCTCGGCCCGGTGTTCGTGCTCAAGATGCGCTTCACGCCGCCGGAGCTCGCCCACAAGCTCGTCGCCGAGGTGTGGCTCTACCCGGACGGCAGCCGCATCCTCGAGCTCTCCACCAAGTGCGCCCCGCCCGACCTGATCGAGATCGTCTCCAACGTGCGCCACTACCTCATCGACCGGGGCATCGACCGGCACGGCGAGCAGCAGACCAAGACGAAGCGCGCCCTGGAGTACTTCGTGAAGGACCTCAAGCCGCAGCAGACCGCATAGGCAGGTCTTACCCTCTCTCGCCCGGCACTGGCGCCGTCGTCGCTGCCCGTGCATGAAGAGAGGTGGTACGCGGTAGATAGGGGACGCTCGCCATCCATCTCCGCAGGAGGGACCATGAACGACGTACCACTCGACCTCTACATCGCCGGCTACAACGACCCTGAGGCGGCCAAAGAGGACTTCGACGCGCTCAAGAAGGCCCAGCGCGACGGCGTCGTGATGATCGACGGGGCGATCCTCGTCAGCCGCGACGCCGACGGCACGATGCACGTCAAGGAGACCGGCGACCACGACGTCTTCAAGGGCGCGACGATCGGCGTCGCCGGCGGGCTCGTCCTCGGCCTCTTCGCGCCGCCGCTGCTCGGCGCGATGGTCGTCGGCGGCCTGATCGGCGGCGTGATCGGCAAGCTGGCCAAGCACCACCAGGAGAAGGGCATCGAGAAGGACCTGGAGGACACGGTGCCGCCCGGCACGTCCGGAGTCGTCGCGGTCTTCGAGGAGGTCTGGGTCGCCGAGGTCGAGCGGCAGCTGGCCAAGGCCGAGAGGAAGGCGGTCAAAGAGGCCGACAAGCAGACCGCCAAGGAGCTCAAGGCGGCCCTCGAGGAGACCAAGAAGCAGGAGGGTAGTCGCCGGGAGGCAGGCTGAATCCGCCTACGGAGCGAGACGCAAAGGGCGGAGCGAGGCATCCTCGCTCCGCCCTTTTGCGTCTCCCCTGCCGCTGCGGCCCGAGCATCCCCTCCCCGATGAGCGCGTCGACCTCGAGGATCGAGGAGATGGAGCAAGCGGTTTCACGCGGCGGGCTCGAGGTGGAAGGCACGCGGCTCGGGTAGCCCACAGCGGAGACGATGGGCCGTCTTGCGGCCCGGCCCCCCTTGTGCAGTTGCCTGACCAGCTGGTAACTTCCGCTCTAGCCGCTTCACGTCGGAGGGAGGGCGGCGGGCCGTACGACCAATGATCCCGCCGCACCAACGAGATCGGAGTATCCAATGTGCTGTCTGTTCTCCACGCTGTTCCTGCTCGGGCCCCGCGCCGCCGTCGTCGTCTGGTGGATCATGGACCCGACACGCTGGAACCTCGCCTTCAGCAGCTGGCTCTGGCCCGTGATCGGCTTCTTCATCGCGCCGTGGACGACGCTGATGTGGGTCATCGTGGCGCCCGGCGGCGTCAAGGGGCTGGACTTCCTCTGGATCGGGCTCGCCATAGCGCTCGACGTCGCCACGTGGTCCGGCGGCGCGAAGTCCGGCGTCGACCGCAGGTCCGGCGCGACCGCATGACGAGTGACCCTGTGACCCGAACGGGACGGGAGAATCGCAGGCGCTGATCGCGGCGCGGCGGCTCGAGCCCGCCGGAGGGCGCGGGCGAAGACATCGCGGGGGTGAGGGTCACACGACCCTCACCCCCGCGATGTTGCGGGCCGCGTATAGACTGCGGGCACACGCACGCCGCACTGAGCCTACGAGTGGAAGGGGTCACGGCATGGCCGACCTGAGAGCAAAGCGCATCGCCGAGTTCATCGAGCCGCTGCGAGTCACGCCGGGCAGCCGGGTGACGCTGGCGACGCACTTCGACCCAGGCTACAAGGCGGGATTCCTGGACAAGGCACAGGGCCAGGAGCTCCTGGCGCACGGCATCGACCTGCTCAGCGAGTACCAGGAGCGTCTGGCCGCCCAGGACACCCACGGCGTCGTCGTCGTGCTCCAGGCGCTCGACGCCGCCGGCAAGGACGGCACCATCCGCCACGTCATGAGCGGCGTGAACCCGCAGGGCGTCTCCGTGCACTCGTTCAAGGCCCCGTCCACCCTCGAACTCGACCACGACTACCTCTGGCGCTTCGCCTGCAACCTCCCGCGCCGCGGCGAGATCGGCATCTTCAACCGCTCCTACTACGAGGAGGTCCTCGTGGTGCGCGTTCACCCCGAGATCCTCCAGGGCCAGCGGCTGCCACGGCAGGCGCGGGGGCGCGACGTCTGGAAGAAACGGTACCGCGACATCAACGACTGGGAGCGCTACCTCACCGACAACGGGTTCGTCGTCGTGAAGCTCCTCCTCAACCTCTCCAAGGAGGAGCAGCGCACCCGCTTCCTCAGGCGCATCGACCTGCCCGACCACAACTGGAAGTTCTCGGCCGCCGACGTCCACGAGCGCAGCTACTGGGACGACTACCAGAAAGCATTCTCCGAGATGCTCTCCAACACGAGCACGGAGTGGGCGCCCTGGTACGTGATCCCCGCCGACCACAAGTGGTTCGCACGGCTCTGCGCGGGATCCGTCATCGCGAACGCGCTGATCGAGATCGACCCGCGCTTCCCGAAGGTGGCGCCCGAGGCGCACGATGCCCTCCAGGAGACCAAGGTGCAGCTGGAGGCCGAGGCCCCCCAAGGGGCCGAGGCGGACCCGTTCGAGGCCGAGGAGCTCAAGGAAGCTGAGAAGGCGGCCGGCAAGCACGGCAAGAAGGCCAAGAAGAAGGCCGGCAAGAAGGTCAAGAAGGCGAACTAGTCGCCGGCGGCGACTGTGAGGGAGTAACGATGGCAACGACAGACAAGGCGCCGGCGGGGACGGCCGAGCGCTGGTACGCGCTCTCGGCCGACGACGTCGCCGCGAAGCTCGGCGTCGACCCGGCGAGCGGCCTCACGGCGGCGAAGGCCGCGGATCTGCTGCAGAAGGACGGTCCCAACGCGCTTCCCGCCGAGAAGCCGACGCCAGAGTGGCGGCGGTTCCTCGACCAGTACCGCAGCTACATGCAGATCCTCCTGCTCATCGCCGGCGTCGCGTCGCTCATCATCGGCCAGTGGAGCACGGGCGCCGTGCTGATCCTGCTGACCGTGTTCAACGCCGTGGTCGGCCTCCGCCAGGCGGGCAAAGCCGAGAGCGCGATGAACGCCCTGAAATCGCTGACGAAGCAGACCGCGCGGGTGCGCCGCGACGGCAGCGAGGCGGCGCTCCCGGCCGAGCAGGTCGTCGTCGGCGACGTCGTGCTGATCAGCGCCGGCGACTACGTCGCCGCCGACGGCAGGATCGTCCAGGCGAGCTCGCTCACCATCGACGAGTCGGCGCTCACGGGAGAGAGCACGCCGGCGTCAAAGGGGACGGACGCGCTCGCCGACGCGGAACTGGGAGCCGGTGACCGCACCAACATGGCCTTCATGAACACGCCGGTCACGCACGGCAGCGGCATGATGATCGTGACGGCGACGGGCGCCGACGCCGAGGTCGGCAAGATCGCCGGCATGCTGGCGACGACCGCCGAGGAACAGACGCCGCTGATGAAGCAGCTGAACACGATGACCCTGTGGATCGGCGCGGCCGCGCTGGGAACGATGATCGTCATGTTCGCGCTGGGCCTCTCGAGAGGCGAGTCGGCCGAGTCCCTCTTCATCACGGCGATCGCGCTGGCGATCGCGGCGATCCCGACGGCGCTGCCGACCGTCCTCCAGGTGATCCTCTCCGCCGGCGCCAAGGCGCTGGCCGCGGAGAAGGCCATCGTCAAGAGCCTCATGTCGGTGGAGACGCTCGGCTCGACGTCGGCGATCAACTCCGACAAGACCGGTACGCTGACCATGAACCAGATGACGGCCGTCGAGGTGGTCGACCCGGTGGACCGCTACACGATCTCCGGGATCGGCTACGGCCTCGAGGGCAAGGTCCACCACGCAGCCGGGACGTCCGCCTCGATCGACGACGCCGTCCTCCCCTACATCATCGCCTGCGACGCCAAGCTCGAGGACGGCAAGGTCGTCGGCGACCCGACCGAGGGCGCCCTGCTGGTCCTCGGCCACAAGGCGGGGCTGGACATCGACGCGAGCCGGGAGCGGTTCCCGCGGCTGGCCACCCTCCCGTTCGACCCCACCTACAAGCTCATGGCGACCTTCAACTCCGCCACCGACTCGTCCGGAAAGGACGTAGTGCGCTGCTTCGTGAAGGGCGCGGCCCCCGCCGTGATCGGCCGCGCGGGGAGCGCCCTCTCCGGCGGCGCCAGTGTGCCCTGGGACGACAAGCTGAAGAAGAGGGCGGAGGAGGCCGTCACCCGCATGGAGAGCGAGGGACATCGCGTGATGGCCGCGGCCTTCCGCGACCTCGACCCCGCCTCCTTCGATGCCGGCGGCGATCTGCTGGGCTACGTCACCGAGCTCGAGATGACGTCCCTCGTCGCCATGGTCGATCCGCCGCGCGACGAGTCCAAGGCGGCCGTCCGGGATGCCCAGGCCGCCCACATCAGGGTGCGCATGGTGACCGGAGACGACGTCACCACGGGGGCCGCCATCGCCGCGCAGCTCGGCATCCCCGGCGAGGCGATGCTGGGCACGGAGTTCGCAGCTCTCAGCGAAGACGAGCGCCTGGCGCGCATCGACGACATCGGCGTGGTCGGACGCGTCGCGCCGGAGCACAAGGTGCTCCTGGTCGAGACGCTGCGCAAGAAGGGCGAGGTCGTCGCCATGACGGGCGACGGCGTCAACGATGCTCCGGCGATCAAGGCGGCCGACATCGGCATCGCCATGGGCACCGGCACATCGGTGGCCAAGAATGCCGGCAACATGATCCTCTCGGACGACAACTTCGCCACGATCGTGCGTGCGGTCGAGATGGGCCGCAAAGTGTACGACAACCTCAACAAGTTCATCCGCTTCGTGATCCTCGAGCTCGTGGCCTACATCCTCACGTTCCTCGGCGCCAGCATCCTCAACATCGCCGCCGGGCAGCCGTTCTCGCCTTCCGAGATCCTCTACATCAACTTCCTGGTCAACGCGCCGCTCGGCGTCGCGCTGGGCATGGACAAGGAGGCGCTCGGCCTGATGAGCCTCCGGCCGCGGCCTCGGGACGCGTCGATCATGACGAAAGGCCTCCTGACCACCGCCGGTCTCGTGGGCCTGTTCATGGCCGTGTGCACGCTGGTGCTGATCAGCTACGGCACGTCCCACTACGGCAGCGTCGACGTCGGCACCTCGATGGCGGTGACGACGTTCTCGCTGATGCTCATCGCCGCCGCCTTCCAGGCGCGCAGCGTGACGGCCACGGCGCTCACGACCGAGTCGTTCGACAACCGGCAGCTGAACTGGACGGCGCTGGCGGAGCTCGTGCTCGCCGTCCTCATCACCCAGATGGACGTCATGCGCAGTGTGTTCGGGACCGCGCAATTGTCGCTCACCCAGTGGGCGCTGGCGCTGGCGCCCGCCGTGGCGCTCTTCTTCCTCTGGGAGCTCGGCAAGCTGGTGGCGCGGCGCGGGACGGAGCCGGCGGCGCAGGCAGTGCCCGCCGAGGAGCCGGCCGCCTGAGGTAGGGCAGGCGGAGGGGCCGGGCGCGGCGGCGCGATCAGCGTCACCGCCGCGCCCGGCCCGGACTGTGTCAGGAGCCGGGCCCGCCGGCCTCGTCGCCGCTGCCCTCGCCGCCGTCCGGTGGGAGGTTGTCCCCGTCGTGGTCGTCGCCGCCGCGCCCGTCCCTGTGGCGGCCGCCTTCGTGATGGCCGTGCTTGGCGTGGCCGTGCTTCGTGCGGGCGGCACGCTCTCGCCCGGGCGGCACGCCGTGCGAGGGCGGCAGCGGGCCGATCTCTCGGACTTCCCTCACTGCCGCCTTGATCGTCGGGTAGAAGTGGTCGCGATCGAGGGTCTCGAAGAGCCCGTACAGCACGAGCAGGTCCTGCAGGCGGGTGCGCAGCTCGGCGAAGGCGATGTGGATCCCCGTTGCGTCGAGCTCCTTGTCCAGCCGTTCGAGCATCTCGGCCGCGGTGACGTCGATGTCGGTGATCGCCTCGCACTGCAGGACGACCCAGGCGGGCTGCGCCTCGCGCACCAGGGCGCGGATCTGCTCGGCGAACTTCCCCGCGTTGGCGAAGAAGAGCGGCGCCTCCCAGCGGTACACGACGATGCCCGGCTCCTGGACCGCCTCGGGATAGTCCTCGACGCTGTGCCACCCCGGAAGACCCTCGACTCGCCCGAGCACGGAGCCGTGTGGCCACCAGTTGCGGCGGAAGAACAGGAAGACCGCGAGGATGACGGCGATGGCGATGCCCCACAGCACGCCGAAGAACACCACGCCCGACGGTGGCCACGAGCGAGAGCTCCAGCGCGCTCTTGCGCACCCGGTAGTAGCGACCCAGGA
>CAWAUK010000061.1:0-31551 GCA_963784975.1 uncultured Thermoleophilia bacterium
GTCGCCTGGCTGCTCGGGCGGTCCAGCCCCGCGCTCGCGCGCTGGACCGCGGTCCTCGGCACGGCCGTCCCGCTGGTGCTGCTGGCCGGGCAGTGGATCGCCAAGGCGAGCGCCCTGCAGGCGACCTTCGCGGCCAAGGGGCCCGGCCCGTCAGGCCTGGTGGCCGGCTCCTGGATCGCCGACCTCAAGGCCACCTGGATCGGCTCGCTCGGCATCAACTTCTTTCTCGCCGCCGACGGCCTCACGCTCATCATGCTGCTGCTCACGTTCGCGCTCGGCCTGCTCGCCGTGCTCGCCTCCTGGCGCGGCATCACCGAGCGCGTCGGCGTCTTCCACTTCATGATCCTCTGGACGGTGGCGGGGCTCGCCGGCGTGTTCCTCTCGCTCGACCTGTTCCTCTTCTACTTCTTCTTCGAGATGATGCTCATCCCGATGTACTTCCTCATCGCCGTCTGGGGTCACGAGAGGCGCGTGTACGCGGCGATCAAGTTCTTCATCTTCACCCAGGTCAGCGGCCTGCTGATGCTGGTGGCGATCATCGCGCTGGTGGTCATCCACGGGCGCGCGACCGGCGTCTACACCTTCGACTTCACGCAGCTGCTGGGCACGCAGATGGCGACGAGCACGGCCTTCGTGCTCATGCTCGGGTTCTTCTTCGCCTTCGCCGTCAAGCTGCCGGCGTGGCCGCTGCACACCTGGCTGCCGGACGCGCACACCGAGGCGCCGACCGCCGGCTCCGTGCTGCTGGCCGGCGTGCTCATCAAGATCGGCGCCTACGGCATGCTCCGCTTCATGGTGCCGCTCTTCCCCGACGCCGTGCGCGACTTCCGCACCTGGGCGCTCATCCTGGGCGTCATCGGCATCATCTACGGCGCGCTCATGGCCTACGGCCAGAAGGACATGAAGCGGCTGGTCGCCTACACGAGCGTCAGCCACATGGGCTTCGTGCTCCTCGGGATCTTCGCCTGGAACTCGTGGGCGTTGCAGGGCGTGATCCTGCAGCTCGTGTGCCACGCCCTCTCCACGGGCGCCCTCTTCATCATGGTCGGCGGCCTGCAGGACCGCATCCACACCCGCGACATGGACAGGATGGGCGGCCTCTGGCAGGTGGCGCCCCGGATGGGCGGCACGGCCATGTTCTTCGCCATGGCCTCGCTCGGCCTGCCGGGGCTGGGCAACTTCGTCGCCGAGTTCCTCATCCTGCTCGGCGTGTGGCAGGTGAGCCACTGGGCCGCGGTGCTGGGCGCCGTGGGTCTGGTGTTCGCCACGGTCTACGCGCTGTGGATGATGCAGCGCGCGTTCCAGGGCGAGGAGACGCACGGCTGGTCGTTCGCCGACCTCACGAAGCGCGAGGTCGGCATGTTCGGCGCCATGATCGCCGCGCTCGTGCTGCTCGGCTTCTGGCCGCAGCCGCTGATCACCACGGTGCGGCAGACGGTGACCGGGCTGCAGCAGATGACGGCGCAGAGCACTCTGGCGCAGCCGCAGCCGGCAGCTGATGCCGGCGGCCCGGCCGTGGGCGAGGCCGCCCCGCCGGCCGCCGACGACGCAGCCGGCTCGACGATCGTTGCCGACGACGGAGGCGTGCCACGGTGAAGGCCGGCGACCTCCTCACCATCTCGCCGCTGATCGCGCTCACGCTGGCGCCGGTGGTCGTGATGCTGGCCGCCGCCTTCTGGCGCTCGCACGGTCTCGCGCTCGGGCTCACCCTCGCCGGGCTGGCCGTGACGTTCGGCATGCTCTTCGTCTCCGCCTCGCGTGCCGGCCGCGTCGTCACGCCGCTCGTGACCATGGACGCCTACGCGCTCTTCTTCATCGGCCTGCTGACGACGGCCACGGCCATCGTGGCCATCCTCTCGTGGAGCTATCTCAAGCGGCTGAACGTGCGCCCCGAGGAGTACTACGTGCTCCTGCTCACGGCCACGCTTGGCGGAGCCGCCCTCGTGGCCAGCACGCACTTCGCCTCGTTCTTCCTCGGGCTGGAGATCCTCAGCGTCTCGCTCTACGCGCTCATCGTCTACCCGGTCCACCGGGAGGACGCCGTCGAGGCGGCCGTGAAGTACCTGGTGCTCGCCGGCGCCACGTCGGCGTTCCTCATCTTCGGCATGGCGCTGGTCTACGCGGAGGCGGGGACGATGTCGGCCGCGGGCGTGGCTGCGCTGGTCACCGCGGGCCTCGGCTCGCAGCAGGTCGTCGTCACCATCGGCGTCGTCATGCTGCTGGTCGGCGTCGGCTTCAAGCTCGCCGTGGTGCCGTTCCACATGTGGACGCCGGACGTGTACGAGGGCGCGCCGGCGCCCGTCACCGCCTACGTCGCGACGGTCTCCAAGGGCGCCGTCTTCGCCCTGCTGCTGCGCTACCTGCTGCCGGTGAGCTCCGACCAGACCTCGACCTTGTTCCTCGCGCTGGCGGCCGTGGCCATCGCCTCGATGGTCGCCGGCAACCTGCTGGCGCTGCGCCAGGACAACGTCAAGCGGATCCTGGCCTACTCCTCGATCGCTCACCTCGGCTACCTGCTGGTCGCGTTCCTCGCGAGCGGCGAGCGCGCCGGGGTGGCGGCCGGCTTCTACCTCGTCGCATACTTCGCGACCACGCTCGCGGCTTTCGGCGTGATCACCGTGCTCTCGCCGGCGGACCGCGATGCCGACCTGATGCTCGACTATCGTGGGCTCGGGGCGCGACGGCCGGTCCTGGCGGCGATCTTCGCGATCGCGCTGTTCTCGCTCGCCGGCATGCCGCTCACGATAGGCTTCATCGGGAAGTTCGTGATCATCTCCGCCGGCGCGGGAGCGGCGCTGTGGGCGCTGGTCATCGTCCTGGTCCTGACGAGCACGATCGGCCTGTACTACTACACGCGGCTGATCGTGGCGATGTACGTGCGCCGGCCCGAGAGGCTCGAGCTGGCCGGCGCCGGCCCGGCCGCGAGAGTCGCGGCCGCAGGAGGCACGGCGGGCGTCGTCGTGCTCGCCGCGCTCACCGTGTTCCTGCTCGTGTTCGGCGTGTACCCATCGCCGCTGCTGCGACTCGTGGAGCACGCCGTCTCGACGCTGCCCTGGCCGTAGGCCGGCCCCCGGCGTCGCCTGCCGCCTCACCAGACGCGTGCCGTCCCTGCGCGGTCGTCCGGAACCGGGCGGGTAGTGCATGGGGCGGCGGCGTCTCCGGTGACATCAGCCATGACGCCACCCATGGCGCCAGCCGTTGCACCACCCATGGCGCCACTCATGACGCCACCCATGACGCCACCGGTGTGCACACTCGGGAGAGGACATACCTGGGATCTGCGTGATCGAGCCATGGGACCCACCCTTGTCGAAGACGATGCCGGGCGAGCAGAGCTGGGGCGACACCTGGGCTTCCACCTCGTACGCGCCTGGACGAGTCGGCGCAGGCTCAGGAACCGCCCCTGCCGGGTACCATTGCCTCACCCGAACGAGTCCCGCCACCAGGAGGACCGATGGCTTCTGCCGAGATCGAGAGCGGCATCTGCGGATTCTGCACCACCGTCAAGACGACCGCCGAGGGCCGCACCGTACGCGTGGAGTTCGAGACGAGCTGCGGCTACGTGGAACAGCTGGCCGAGGCGCTCACCGAGGTCGACCCGTACAAGGAGATCAGCTACCGCGGCGAAGGACCGGTCACCCTGAAGCTCGCCGCCGAGCACCTCGTCCACCCCGCCTGCCCCGTGCCCAGCGGGATCATCAAGGCGATCGAGGTCGAGGCGGGCCTGGCGCTGCCCAAGGACGCGAGCATCAGGCCCTCCAAGGACTGAGGCCGGCCCGCAGCGGCGGCCGGCTACTGTGAGGTGCGCCTGCGGCGCCCCCCACGTTGGTCGGTCTGACGTGATCAATCGCTGAGGCGGAAGCGCCAGACGGCGGCGGCGAAGAACCCGGCGGCCCACGCCACCGAGACCGCGAACGCGGGCAGCACGTCGGCGACGTCGAACCCGCGCACGATGATCCCGCGCAGCCCGTCCAGGATCCAGGCCGTCGGCAGCAGGTGCCCCACGCTCTGGAACGCCGGCCCCGTGATCTCGAGTGGGAACCAGGCGCCGGAGAGCGCGGCGACGGCCATCGACACCAGCACCGTCGTCGCGATGAGCGCCTGCTCGCTCTTGAGGACGGAGGCGAGCAAGAGGCCCAGCGTGCTCGCTACGAGCGAGAGCGACACCATCATCACCAGGAGCGCGGCCGGGTCGCGCAGGTAGTCCACGCCGAAGAAGACCTGCGCGACCCCGATCAGGATGATCTGCTGCGCGAAGGTAAGGCAGAACATGCCGGCCGCCTTGCCGCCGATGAGCTCCCAGCGGCGGAGCCGCGTGGTCATGAGGCGCTGCAGCGTGCCGTTCTGGCGCTCGACGATGAGCGCGATGCCGGCGGTCATGAGACTGAAAAGGATGAAGTTCACCATCATGCCCGGCGAACTGAGAACGAAGCCGCTCGGCGTCTGGTTGGCGGCGGCGCCGGCCTCGACGACCTTGGTGCTCGCGGCCGGCGTGGCGAGCGTCCGCGCCGCCACCTGACGCGCCTGCCGCAGCGCCTGGTCCGCCCCCTGCGCACCCGCGGAGGTCCCCGGTTTGAGGCCCAGCGCGGCGACCGCGGCACGCGCGGCGAGCTCGACCGTCACCTGGTCGCCGGCGAGCGCGCGGATCTCGCTGGCCGCCGTCGCCGCCCCGCTCGACCCCTGGGTGGCGACGATGGTGAGCTGCGCCCGGCCACCGTCGGCGACCGCCTGGCTGTAGCCGGCCGGGATGATGAGACCGGCGGCGGCCTTGTTGTCGGCGATCTGCTGCTCGATCTGGCTGCCGTTCACCGCCACGGTGCGCACCACGGCGGACTTGCCGAGGTCCGTGACCAGCTGCTTCGCGGCGGCGGCGCCGTCGGCGTCCCACACCGCCAGGGGCAGCTTCTGGGAACTGCTGTTGGCGCCGAACAGGACCCCGAAGAACAGCGTGAACGCCAGCGGCATGACGAGGATGAAGATGAACGACAGCCGATCGCGCGCCGTCTGCACGAGGTCCTTGCGCGCGAGGAGGGCGGCGAGCTTCACGCGAACCGCCTCCTCATCTTCATCACCGCGAAGAAGAAGAACGCCACGGCGAACCCGAGCGGCACGAGCACCTGCCAGCGGATGTCACCGATGCCTCCGCCACGCATCGTCGTGTCCCACCCGTGGAGAAGCCAGCCGTTGGGAGTGAACTGCTGGATGAAGGCGTAGGTGGTGCCGGTCTGCGCGGTGCCGGTGAAGTTGCCGCCGAGCAGGGCGAGCACCAGATAGACGCCGGAGCCGATGGCGCCCGCCTGCGCCGGCGTCTTGGCGAAGGAGATGACGAGCAGCGCCAGGCCGCCGGCCACGCCGGCCGCAACCACCGTGAGCAGAATGACGGCGTCGATGCGCCCCCAGTGGATGCTGAAGATCAGCCGTCCGGCGATCAGCAGGACGACGGCCTGCACGAGCACCGTCAGGAACACGGCGACGAACTTGCCGGCGATGATCGTGCCGTGCCGGGTCGGCGTCGTGAACAGCCGCGGCATGGTGCCGTCGCGGTCCTCCGTGAGGATGGTCCGCGCCACGTTGGCGGCGCCGAAGAACATGAAGAAGATCATCATGCCGCTCAGGATGGAACCGGTGACGCTGACGTCCTTGCTCGACTTGCCGACCTTGGGCGAGCGCTGCGCGACCTGCAGGCCGGCCGAGACGCCGCCGTCGTGGCTGAACGTCTGGGCGGCGGTGGCGGCGACCTGCGCCGCGGACGGGGCGCCCGGGACGCTCGGCCGCAGGGCGACGGCGCCGGCCGCGGCCGCGCGGGCGCCGTTGAAGTCGGCGAGGACCTGGCCGACGATGCCCTCGACGATGGAGCCGCCGATCTGGCTGGTCGGGTTCTTGTACAGCTCGACCCGGCTCGTGGCGGTCGCGTCGGTGCCGTAGATGACCGACGTGAAGTCGGCGGGGATGATGACGGCGACCTCGGCGTCGCCGTTGTCCACTGCTTTCTGAGCGGCGGCGCCGGACGTGGCCGTCTTCGTGGCGAGGATGTCGGAGAGATCCTTGCTCGACAGGATCTTCTGGACGGCGGCGCCGGCGTTCTGGCCGGGCTCTGCGCCGCCCTTGTCAAGGTTCGCCACCACGACCTTGGTCGCGGCGATGTCGAACGACTGGCCGCCCCCGAAAGCAAAGCCGAGCAGGGCTGCCAGCCCCAGCGGGGCGACCAGCATCATGACCAGCGCCGGACGGTTGCGCAGCGTGCTGCGCAGGTCCTTCCAGGCGATGGCGAGGATCTTCTTCATCTGAGCCAGGCGGCTGCTGTCTGGTGCACCTGCGGCGCACCCCACGATGACGTGACTACGTCGGTCATTCGCGCAGCGCGCGCCCGGTCAGGTGCAGGAACACCATCTCGAGGTTCGGCTCGGTGACGTTGATCTCGGTGATGCGCGAGCCCGCCGCGGCTGCCGCCTCGAACAGCCGCGGCAGCACCTCGTTCGCGTCCTCCGTGAGCAAGACGGCCTCGTCCTCCTCGACGTCGACCTTGTCCACCCCGGGCACCTCGCGCCAGCGCTCGGCCATGCCCTCGAGGTAGTGGTCCACGCGGGCGGTCACACGAGCGCCTTCACCGACGATCTTCACGAGCTCCTCGTGCGTGCCGATGGCGATCATCTTGCCGTGGTCGACGATGCCGATCCGGTCGCTGAGCTCCTGCGCCTCGGCCATGTAGTGCGTCGTGTAGAGGATCGTCATGCCCTGGTCGCGGAGCGCGAGGATGCCGTCGAGGATCGACCGCCGGCTCTGCGGGTCGATCCCCACCGTCGGCTCGTCGAGGTACAGCACCTTGGGCTTGTGCAGCAGCGCGACGCCGATGTTGACTCGCCGCTTCATCCCGCCGCTGAACTTGTCGACGCGGTCATCCTGGCGGTCGACGAGGGTGATGAGCTCGAGTACCTCGTCGACCCTCTTCTTGAGCTCGTCGCCGGACAGCCCATACATCCGCCCCCAGAAGGTGAGGTTCTCGCGCGCGCTCATGTCCGGGTACAGGGCGATGTCCTGCGGGACGACCCCGATCGTCTCCTTGACCGCCTGGGATTCGCTCACGACGGAGTGACCGGCAATGGTGGCGTCGCCGTCGCTGGGATGCAGGAGGCAGCTGAGCATGGAGATGGTGGTGCTCTTGCCGGCGCCGTTGGGGCCGAGGAGGCTGAAGATCTCGCCCTCGGCGATGTCGAAGCTCACCCCATCGACGGCGAGCACGCCCTTGGGCGGGTCGTACTGCTTGCGCAGCTCCTGGACCTCGACGATGCTCACCGCTCGACCCTCCTTTTCGGCTCCTCCGGCCGAGCTTCGTTATACACCGCGAGGCGGGCGGCGGTCACGAGGAACCTGACCGCCGCCCGCCTGCGGATTGCGCCTCGGCTCAGAAGGCCATGGCGGCGAAGAAGCCGGGCGGCGGCTGCCCTCCGGC
Organism: uncultured Thermoleophilia bacterium; assembly: GCA_963784975.1. Lineage (GTDB taxonomy): Bacteria > Actinomycetota > Thermoleophilia > UBA2241 > UBA2241 > CAIXSE01. Next base: position 7,451 of record CAWAUK010000061.1, read on the forward strand.
CACGCGGCATAGTCCGCGCACGCGCTGCGGCCCGGCGTGACGACCTCCCACTTCGAATCCGCGGCGTCGCACGCGCACCACCCGCTCGGCCAATCAGGCGCTTGGCGAGGGCGCGGTCGGCGCCGGGCGAGGCGCCGAGCACGGTGGCCGTGAGGCCCGCTACAGCACCGCCCTACGCGGCAGCTGCCCCTGCACCGCGGCGACCACACGCAGCCCCTCCTGGAGGCTCGCTCTCGTGAGCGGCCTCAGTCTGGGGGTGTCGATGAGGTTGTCAGGAGCGCGCCCCGCACGGACGCCGTTGGCGTGGTGGCGCGCCTGCAGGTGAGCCATGCTGAGGAACACCTCTCGCAGCGATCGTGCCGCATCGCTGCCCTTGCCCCCCGCCTGCTGCACCGCCGCCAGGCGGTCCACCGTGTTCGACGCAGTGAACCCGCCTGCGAACGCGTAGTAGCGCGCAAGATTCTGCACCGGCAGAAGGCCGTCCTTCTTGATGTCTACCGGGGCGTGAGGCGGTGGCGGAAGCCGAGGGGGGACGGGACCTCCGAACCGAGCTCGGCCAGCCCACCGAGGAAGCGGGCGTAGCACGGAGCCTGGCGGACGACCTCGGTGAGCTCGGGGACGATGGACAAGTCGCCGGCCACGTGGCGGAAGTCGAAGCCGATCGCGGCGCGCAGCAGCCGCTCGTTGTCGCAGCCCCTGAGACAGTCGGCGAATGCGCGCAGCCACTCGGAGAGCTGCATACGCCACTCCTTGTGGATGGCGAGCACCCCATGGGCATCGGGGGGGAAGCCGCACCGGTCCAATCCCTCGACGACGTCGGTCGCCATCTGCAGGAAGTACCCGTCTGCGAGGGGGTCGTCGGTATCTGCGAACGCGAGGGCATTGTCCTGGTCGGATGCCAGGGCAAGTTCGTTGCGTCCCGCGCTGCCCAGCGCAAGCCACGCGAAGGGCACCGGAGGTGCCCCGCGCCGCTCGATGCTCAGCTCGAGCAGCCGTGACGTCATCGCGTCGCACAGGGTACTGACGATCCGCGAGAGGGTGGGCGCGTCAAGATGCGCGTCCACGAGGTCCACGTACAGCCTCGGCATCAGGGTCGCGACCTCGGTCAGCTCGTCGACCGAGTGCGTCTTGAGGATGGTGCGGCGAAGCGCGAACAAGCGGAAGGGGTCCATGCTCATGACGCTCGACGCGGAGAGCATGCCCACCACGACACCTTTCGCGTCGACCACCGGCAAGTGGTCCACACCGGCCTCCAGCATGATCAGCCTGGCCTCCTGCACGGTCGCGTCGGCATCAACGAGCTGTACCGGCTGCGACATGATCGTGCTCACCGGGGCGTCGCTCGAAGCCCGGAGAGCCACCACCTTGCCGCGCAGGTCGGCGTCGGTGACGATGCCGAGGCCACCGCGTGCCGACACGAGGACCGCGGAGACGTGCTTCCTGTTCATCAGTCCGGCGGCTTCTGCGATGCTGACATCCGGGTCACAGAAGACGGCCGCGCGCCGCGCGAGCGAGGCCGACGTGCACGCGCCCGCACCATACGCGGGAATCGCCTCTGCCGCTGCTGGCTCGCTCGAGACCGTCTCCATGTGGCCCTTGCCCCTCGCTGGTCAGCCCGTTCGCTGCGCAGTGTCGGTGCGGCGGCGGACCGCCGAGAGTAAGCGCAGACTATGGGACCGCGGGCAGCCGCCGCCTCACCCGATTCGGGCGAATCGGCGCGCAGGGAGAGGAGGCCCACAGAGACACAGGGGAAGCGGCGGCGAAGGAGGTCAGCTCGTAGCGAAGGGAGCCGTGAGCCGCCGGCTCATGTCGAACGCAGGGCGGAGTCCACGCGAGTGCGCCGGCAGGAGCCGCCGGCTCTCAGCGGCGCACAACCTCAGGAGGAGCGAAGGTGACGCCCCCTCTGCAGACGTCCGTCTGTCTACGCGTCGAGGCCGGGCGGCGGTGCTGCCGGTGCGAAATCGCCGCACACCATCTGGTCGCCGACGACCATGGTCGGCGTGCGCCCGGGCTGCGTGCACAGGCGCACGCCACCGCCGGGCCCGTGCGGGTGGCAGAACGCGCAGTGCCCGCAGCGGGTCGCCTTGTGCTGCCGCCTGCGCGGCCAGAGCATCTCGGCGCCCGAGCCGTCCCGTCGCGGCCGTGCGACCCACGCCGCCCCTGTCGGGCTCGCGAGCATCGCCCCGGCCGGGCCGGCGTCTTCTGTCCGGGCGCGCGCATCCATTGACGCCCTCGCCCTCTGCTCCGTACCCATGGTCCCTCCTTCGAGGTGCTCCCGGCCGAGGCCATGCGGCACCCGACCGTCGGGCACAGGCTACAGAAGACGGTGCAGAGAGACCTCACCCGTTCCGGGTGAAGTCTCATGCGCGTCGGCAGGAAGCCGCGTGCAGACGCGGGCCGCGGGGGTGGGGTCAGGTCTGGGAGGGCAATGAGCTGTGTGCTTGCTGCGCACCGCTCGCTGACCGGCCTGCAGCGGCCAATGGCCCGAGCGGGCGCAGGACGCAGACCGGCGTCTGCTCGTGTCCCTGCCCCAGCGGGTTGTCGCGCATCAGGCGCTTGGCGAGAGCACGGTCGGCGCCCGAGGACGCGCCGAGCACCGTGGCGGTGAGGTCGTTGGCGTCGATCACGACGAACTCCACGCGGCCGCCGATGGCTTCGCTCAGGACGTCCGCGAGGTGCGCGGCGACGCCGTCCGGGTCGGCCGGCCCCAGCTTGGCGTGCGTGTTGTGCGGCGGCAGCGTGTTCCAGGTGGGGCCGTCGATGGCCTCGACGTTGGCGCCGGCCACCTTGTAGAAGAGGCCGCGCTTGCCGACCACCTTGCCGGCGGCGGAGACGGCCGCCGCGGCGACGATGCGCGGCGCGCCGGCCTCATCGATGGCGAGCTGCATGGTCTCGGGGATGCCGAGGCCGATGCCGTGCGGCGTCTTGGTCACGGCCTTGCTGAGGACCTTGGCGAGCCTGGTCGGGTGGATGTCGTCCAGGGCGTAGCTGCGACCCTGGCTGGCGGCGATGGGCTTCTCGGCCATGACGACCAGGTCGCCCGCCTTGACGTGCTCCGCGATCTGGCGGCGCATCAGGTCGTCCAGGTCGTCGCCCCGGCCGACGAGGTCGGTGTGCAGGGGCAGGCGGGCGAAGACGGTCCGGCCGGCGACGCCGAACAGGTGCTTCTCCTCGTTCGGCGCAAAGCCGGCCAGGAGGCGCTCGGCCTCGGCGGCCGCGGCGGGGCCCTGCGGGCCCGCGGCCGCCGCGAGCAGCGCCGGCACCTGCGCATCGCCCGCCTCGGCGAGGCTGCCGCGGTGCACCGGGCCGACGGGGACCGGCGCGCTGAGCGCCGCCTCGACGTCGGCGTCCACGAGCACCACGCTGTTGTCCACGAACTCGCGCAGCCAGAGCTCGATGTTGGCGGCGCGCCAGAAGAACATGCTCTCCTCCACCTCGCCGCGGCAGCAGGCGCGGAACGCGCTCACCACCGCGTTGCCTTCCCAGTAGGGGCGCGCCTGGAAAGTCGGCGACTGGTAGAGGCTGGTGAACGCGGCGCGGCGCGCCTTGATCCAGCGCATCTCCGGCGTGGTGAACCCGACCTTCCAGCGGCGCAGGCGGATCTTCTCGGGCAGCGTGCCCTTGAGCGCCGCGCGCAGGATCCAGCGGCTCCAACCGTCGCGCACGATCGCGTCCTCCGGCAGGCTCAGGATGTGGTCGACGAACTCCTGGTCGAGGTACGGCACCCGGCTCTCGATGCTGAAGGCCATTGAGTTGCGGTCCTCGTAGCGGAGCAGGCAGGGCAGGCTGTACGTGAGCAGGTCCTGGAGAAGGCGCTCCTTGAGGTCGGACTGGGAGCGTCCATACCCCGGATCCGTCGTCCGGGAGACGAACGACGGCCGCAGGAGCCGGCGCGTCGGCAGCTGTTTGCGCCGCTGCCTGATCCTGCGCTTGGCCAGCGGCCAGAGCACGTCGCGCGAGGCCGCAGACTCCCTGCGCAACAGCCCATAGGCGCCCTGCTTGCGCAGCTGGCGCAGGTAGACGAGCTGATACGGCACGTAGCCGGCGATCAGCTCGTCGCCGCCCTGGCCGTCGAGCAGCACGGTGACCTGCTCGCGCGCGGAGCGCATCACGCACCACTGCGCGTAGGGGCCGGTGCTGACGATGGGCTCTTCCTGGTGCCAGACGAAGTCGCGCAGCTCGCCGATGAACTCGTGCGAGGTCGGGTTGGTATAGGTGGTGTCGGCGCCGGTGCTCTCGACGGCGATCTCGATGTAGTCGCGCTCGTCGATGGGGTCGCCATCGAACACGGCGCTGAAGGTCTTCAGCTGGCCGCGCAGCGACGTCGCGTCGGGCACGTCCTCCTTGAGCAGCTCGCTCATGAAGCTGACGATGGTGGTCGAGTCGAGGCCGCCGGAGAGGCAGGAGCCGACCGGGACCTCGGAGACGAGGCGCCGCTCGACGCTCTCGCGAAAGCGGCGCCGGAAGTCGGCCGGGTCGTCGCCGCCGTTCGTGCTCAGCTGCGGCGTCCAGTAGGCGGCGCTCTCGAGCGCGGCGGTGAGCGGGCCGGGCGCCGGAGCGGCTTCGCCGCCGGCGCCGTCAGGCGCCCCGGCGGTCTCGCCCAGCGGCAGCTCGATCCAGGTGGCCGGAGGCACGTGATACACGCCCTTGAAGAACGTCTCGACGCGGTGGTCGTGGAACCCGTGCTGCAGGTACTCGAAGATCATCTGCTCGTCCGGCTCGGCGACGAGCTCGGGATCCTGGAGCAGCGCCTTGATCTCGCTGGCGAAGAGCAGCCGGCCGCTCCTGGGCGACCGCGCGTAGTAGAGCGGCTTGATGCCGAAGTGGTCGCGGTTCAGCACGAGCTTGCCGCCGCGCCCGTCCTCGCCGGCGCCGCGCAGGTCGGCCACGGCGAACGCCCACATGCCGTTGAAGCGCGCGGCGCAGGCGGGTCCCCACTCCTCGTAGGCGTGGACGATGACCTCGGAGTCGCAGTGGGTGCGGAAGGTGTGGCCGGCGGCCTCGAGCACGGCGCGCAGCTCGCGGTAGTTGTAGACCTCGCCGTTGTAGACGAGCCAGACGGTCTCGTCCTCGTTGGCGACGGGCTGGTGCCCGCCCTCGCGGTCGATGATGCTCAGGCGGCGGTGACCGAGGCTGACGGAAGGCGTCTCGAAGGCGCCGGCGTCGTCGGGGCCGCGGTGCACGATGGCGGCGGCCATGCGCCCGAGAAGCTGCCGGTCGGGCGAGCCGGCGAAGCCGAAGATGCCGCACATGAGCGCAAGCTCTCCTGGGGTCTGGGGCCGTTGACGGCGCGGCGGCTCTGCCGGGATCCGCGCCGCACAACCCTACCACAGGCCGCCGGAAGGTCCGGACCGGCCAGAGCGGGCGGTCCGGCGCGGGAAGGCGGAGGGCGACCGCCTCCCCGGACGCGCCGGCGCCCGGCACGTCACATCAGCTTCGAGCGATTCCCGGGATGCGACATGCAGTACTCGTCCTCGGTCACCAGCGGGAACGCGCCGACGACCGGGCACGCTCCGAACGGCAGCTCGCGAGTCGACCCGCGGAAGTAGGACTCGGCCTGCAAGGCGATGGGCGGAGCCGCACGGCACAGACCCGCGTTGCCGCCGCCCGCGAGCTTGTCGAACGCCGGGCAGGTGCGGCAGCGCTGCATGCCCTCCTGGTCCATCTGTCCTCCAGTACCGAGTGTCGGGGTCTTCTTGTTCACTCCCCGAGGCCGAGGTCCTGCCTGTCAGGTGGATCCGGTCCGGCGACGCGGGTCGCCGGCCGGTGGCGCCCGTTGCCGCCCCGAGCGGCGGCCCGGTACACTCGGGCCCTTCCCGCAGCCGACGTGGAGGTCGACGATGGCCGAGCGCGACGAGGCGCTTCGCGAGGTCCGCCAGCTGGAGTACGTCTGGATCCCCCTCAGGGACGGGGCGAAGCTTGCGGCGCGCGTCTGGCTCCCAGTCGACGCCGACGAAGACCCCGTGCCGGCCATCCTGGAGGCCGTGCCCTACCGGCTGAGCGACGGGACGGCCACCCGCGACGTCCTCATCCACCCGTACTGGGCGGCGCGCGGCTACGCCTGCGTGCGCGTGGACCTGCGCGGCAGCGGCGAGTCAGACGGGGTCCTGAAGGACGAGTACCACCTCCAGGAGCAGGAGGACCTGCTCGAGGTCATCGCCTGGCTCGCCGCCCGGCCGTGGTGCACCGGCGGCGTCGGCATGACCGGGATCTCGTGGGGCGGCTTCAACAGCCTCCAGTTGGCCGCCCGCCGCCCGCCTGCGCTCAAGGCGATCATCACCCTCATGAGCACCGACGACCGCTACGCCGATGACGTGCACTACAAGGGCGGCTGCGTGCTGGCCACCGATCTGCTGCACTGGAGCGCCTGCATGCTGCACTGGCAGTGCCAGCCGCCGCACGAGGCGGCGGTCGGCGGGCGCTGGCGCGCACTGTGGGAGCAGCGCCTGGCGGCCAGCGAGCCCTGGATCCACACGTGGCTCGAGCACCAGCGCCGCGACGCCTACTGGAAGCACGGGTCGGTCTGCGAGGACTACGCGGCGATCGAGATCCCCGTGTACGCCGTCGGCGGCTGGACGGACGGCTACACGAACAGCATCCTGCGCTTGCTGGAAGGACTGCCCGGGCCGCGCAAGGGCTTGATCGGCCCGTGGCCGCACGCGCTCCCGCACTGCGTGACGCCGGGCCCGGCGATCGGCTTCCTGCAGGAAGCGCTGCGCTGGTGGGACCACTGGCTGAAGGGCGAGGACACCGGCGTCATGGACGAGCCGGTGCTGCGCGTGTGGCTGCAGGAGTCCGTCCCGCCGGCGCCCTGGATGGACGAGGTACCCGGCCGCTGGGCGGCGGAGGACGACTGGCCGTCGCCGCGCGTGGCGCCGCGGCGGTTGCGGCTCGATGCGGATGGCGTGCTACGGGCCGCGGACGGCGAAGGGCGTCCGGATGCTGAGGCGGCCGCCGCCCACGGCGCGGACGACGGCCGCCTCAGCATCCTCGGGGCGCAGCTGTGCGGCGCCGACGCCGGCGCCTGGTGCGCCGAGAGCCAACCGAGCGACTTCGCCCCGGACCAGCGCGCGGCGGAGGGCCAGTCGCTCTGCTTCACCTCGGCGCCGCTGGCCGAGCCGCTGGAGATCCTCGGCCACCCCCGGCTCACGCTCCGCTTCGCCAGCGACCGGTCGCTGGCGCTGGTCGCCGCCCGGCTGGACGACGTGGCGCCGGGCGGCGTCTCCAGGCTGGTCACGACGCAGGTCTTCAACCTGACCCATCTGACGAGCCACGAGACGCCGGAGCCACTCGAGCCCGGCCGGGAGTACGAGGCGACGATAGCGCTCGACGGGATCGCCCAGTCCTTCCCGGCCGGCCACCGGCTGCGCCTCGCCCTCTCGCCGACCTACTGGCCGTGGGCGTGGCCCTCACCGGAGCCGGTCACGCTCACGGTGGTCGCCGGCGAGAGCTTCCTCGAGCTGCCGGAGCGGCCGGAGCGGCCTGAGGACATGGACCTCCGGCCGTTCGACCCGCCGGTCGTCCCGGACGGCCTCGGCGAGACCAAGGTCGGCGGCGGCCGCGGCGGCCGCGCCTACACCCGCGACCTCGCCGCCGACGACATCACCTGGACCTTCCGTTACGTGGACGGCGGCAACGTCGTGCTCCCCAACGGCTGGGAGAGCGAGGAGTGGAACCGGGTGAGCTACGGCCTGCGCGAAGGCGACCCGCTGTCGGCGAAGGTGGAGGTCGAGGCCGAGTCGGTCCTCCTGCGCGGCGCGCAGGGCCGGTTTCACATCGTGACGCGCGGGGAGATGACGTGCGACGCGGACACGTTCTACGTCGCCGACGAAGTCACGGTGTACGAGGGCGAGGACGGCGACGAGCAAGAGGTCTTCACGCGGTCGTGGTGGCACCAGGTGCCGCGGGACCTCGTCTGAGAAGGAGGCTGGCAGGATGTATTTCGGCGCGCACGTGAAGTCGTCGGGCGGCGTGTGGCACGCGATCGAGAACGGCGCGGCGATCGGCGCCGAGGCGGTGCAGTTCTTCGCCGGCAGCCCGCGCACCTGGGCGCCGACCGTCTACAAGGAGAAGGACGCGGCGCAGTTCCGCGAGGCTCGCGCCGCGTCACCCATCCGCTTCGTCCTCATCCACACCATCTACCTGATCAACCTCGCCAGCGAGAACGAGGACTTCTACGAGAAGTCGGTGACGTCGCTGTGCGGCGCCCTGGCGGCGGCCGACCAGCTGGGCGCCGACGCGATCGTCACGCACATCGGCTCGCATCAGGGCGCGGGCTTCACGGCCGGCCTCGAACGCGTGCAGGCCGGCCTGCGGCGCGGCCTTGCCGCGAGTGAGGGCTCGCCGGTGCGACTCCTGCTCGAGAACACGGCCGGCGCCGGCGGCACCATGGGCGTCGACTTCCTCGAGCTCGGCCAGATCATCGACGCCGCCGGCGGCGACCCGCGCCTCGGCGTGTGCCTCGACACGGCGCACATCTTCGAGTCCGGCGTCGACGTGCGCACGCCCGAGGGCATGGCGGAGGCGCTCGAGCGCGTCGACGCCGGCTGCGGCCGCGAGCGTCTCGTCGCGCTGCACCTCAACGACTCCAAGACGCCGCTCGGGTCCAACCGCGATCGCCACGAGAACGTGGGCGAGGGCGACCTCGGCATGGACGGCTTCCGCACAATCGTCAACGAGCCGGCGTTCGCGGACCTGCCCGGCATCCTGGAGGTGCCGGGGTTCGACGGCCAGGGGCCGGACGAGGAGAACCTGGCCCGCCTGCGTGCGCTGGCGAGCGACGGCTCCTGACGACCATCGGGGAGGGGCCGTCGGTCCGTGGGTATACTCGGGCTGCGCCGTGCGCAGGGCGCGGGACCCGGACTGGCCCCCCGAAGGTGAGTCAGCTGGCGGTGCGCCAACGAGCTGGGGAACCGGCTCGGATGTCGAAGACCAGGTACACCGACTACTGCGAGGTGACGCGATGGAACTCGTGACCGTGACCACCGTCAGCGATTCAGGCCTTGCCAACGTCGTCGTGGGGGTGCTGGAACAGGCCGGGGTGGAGGCCGTCATCGGCGGCCCCGGCGCCCCGGACGTGTACCCCATGCCGTCCGTCCACCCGTACCACATCCTCGTGAATGAGGCCGATCTCGCGCGGGCTCGCGACGTCCTCGCCCAGTACGACACCATGCCCGACGACGCGGACGAGGACGTCTGACCCGGGGGCCGGCGCCCCCGGTGTCTGCTATCATGTGCCTTCTTGCAGCGTGTTTTCGGCCCTGCGGGGCGTTCCTGACACAGGAGTGACGGATGTTCGGACGCATCTTCGGCCGCGGTAAAGACGACCAGGACCCGGCCGTCTGCGCAGAGTGCGGCCGCACCCTCCTCGCCGGCGAGTGGACCCAGACGGTCATCGACGAGCACGGCAACGAGCGGCTCATCTGCTCACTCTGCGGACAGGCCTACACGGGCCAGAACGAGCGCGTCGCCGCCGCGCCGACACCAGCCAACAACGGGCGCGTGCGCGAGACGCGGAGCGACGCCCGGCTCGAAGAGAAGCCGGAGCCGGCGCCCGCCGCCGAGCCGCCGGAGAGCGACAAGAACGCCGAGAGCGACGCCTTCTGGCAGGCGCTCAAAGAGAAGGACGCCGAGATCGAGAGCCTCAAGGCCACACTGGCGCGCGCCGAGGCCGAACGGCAGGAGCTCGCCGGCCGCTTCGCGCGCCTCGGCACCGCCGGCGTGGCCGCCGCAGAGGAGCCGGAGCCCGGCTCGCTCACCGGAGACTCGTCCGAGCCGGGCGAGCGCACCTGGGGCGAGACGCCGGCTGAGTTCGCCGCCGAGATGGCGGCGCTCCGAGAGGCCGAGGCCGCTCCCGCTGAGGCGGCAGCCGTCGAGGCCGAGGCGGCCGCAGAAGACGCCGGCGAAGAAGCCATCGTCGACGAGCCTGCCGTGGAGGACGAAGCCGTCGTTGCGGCTGAGGCCGTGGTGGTCGCCGCGGAGGCGGATGCCGCGGCGGTCGAAGAGGCTCCCGCCGTCCCGTCGACGGTGTCCGAGGACACGCAGCCCTTCGATGTCACCTCCGATGTGATGCTCACGCACGAAGAGGACGAGGACCAGAGCACCGGCGAGATCGCCGCGGCCGACGCCGCGGCCGCCGTCGCCGCCGGCGGCGGGGCTCTGCCCGGCGAGCCGCCGGCCGAGGAGGCCGCCGTACCGTCGGCCGCCGAGGCCGAAGCAGCCGCGGCGTCGCTCACGCTCCTGCAGCGCGGCGTCGACCTGCTCAACGTCAGCCGCGTGCCGCGCAAGGTCGCCGAGACCAACGAGCAGTTGGGCCTGCCTCACGTCCACGTCGGCTTCGACGGCAAGACCGTCGCGGCCACGTTCATGTGGACGATGGGCTGGTACAGCTTCCACGTCGACCTCGACAACGGCCACGTCAGCATGGACGACCGCGGCTACGAGGAGCTCGCCCTGCAGCCGAACGCCGGCGTGCGCGCCGACGGCACGGTGCAACTCGCGCCGGCGCAGATCAGCCGCGCTGCCGCCCAGCGCACGCAGGCGGCGCCCGACGCGGCCCCGGAGACGGCCCCGCCGGCGGCCGCTGCGCCGGCCGGCCCCGCCGCCGAGCCCGAAACGCCGCGCGAGGCGGCCCAGAAGCCGCCGGAGTTCCTCAGCAAGTCGCTGCTCGGCCAGCGCAGCGACGACGAGGGCTCGTCGTGGGAACAGACCAAGGCGCGCGACTTCGACTGGGACCGCTGAGCTCCTGACGAGCGGGCGGCCGCCGGCCGCCCGCCGCGAGAAGAGCCGGGGCCGCCTCGCGGCGGCCCCGGCTCTTCTCGTTCATGGCCCGGCGGCGCGCCCTGCGCCGCCTCCCGGCTCAGCTCAGAGCGTCATACCGCTGCTGCCGCCGAGCATCCCGCCGAACAGCTGGTTCATGAACTCCTTGAACGGCTTCGCGCCCTCGGGCGGCGTCACGTCGACCGGCTGATCGAACTTGGCCATGGTCACGGCGCCCTTCATGGTCATGCCGGTGAGGCCCTGCATGCCCTTCTGCCCCGAAGTATCCATGGCGGCGCCGAACTGCGCCTTGTACATGTACTGGTCCTTGACCCCGATCCAGTACTCCACGGTGGCGTCCTTGAGGCTCTTGCCGAGCTGCTCCGCCTGCTGCTTGTTCTGCGTGAGGCCCTGGCTCAGCTGGCCCAGCTCGCTGCTCGAACCGCCGAGCTTGCTCCGGAGGCTCGGGTCCTCGGCGGCCTTCAGCAGCGAGTCCGCCAGCTTCTGCGGGTCTGCCGCCGCCTTGACGTGGTAGACCTGCACACTGCTGCCGTTCACGTCCAGCGTCTCCGTGCCTACCAGCTGGTAGGTCGCGCCCCACGTGGACGGGTCGATGCCCAGGCTCTTGAGCTGCTCGGTGGGCGCGGCCCCGGTCTTGGCCTGCTTGTCGAGCGACTTGGCGTTCTTGGCGTCGAGCGCGTACCACGTGCCCTGGTACTCGATCCATGACTTCTTGCCCTGGCTCTTCATGCCGAACTCCAGGTTCTGCCCGGCGATGCCCAGGCTCAGCGTCATGTCGACGGCGGTGGGATCGTTGGCGCTGGCGCCCTCGGCGTGGAAGGTGATGCCCTGCGAAAGCAGCGCCTTGGCTGTAGGATCGGTCATCTTCGCGGTGTCGCCCTGGACCTGCAGCCCGAAGTCGGCGGTGAACGAGGCGCTGTTCACGGTCGCCATCTTCGCCTCGCTGGCCTTGACGATCTGGGCGGCGTCCACTCCCGAGGCCACCGTCACTGCGGCGGCCGAAGCGCCGCTCGACGCCTTTCCGCTGCCGCCGCAGCCCGCTGCGGCGACCAGCACGAGCGCCAGCACGAGGAGCAGCACGGCTCCGCGTCCGGGGTTCAAGGCACGCATAGGATCCCTCCTGTCGTCTTCTCGGGGCGTTGGCCGCACCCGCTCATCTTCTCGGCCGGGCGGGGTCGCTCCTTTACAGCGGGACGCCCGCGAGACTCAGACTGACGGCTGCTTTGGAGAGACGACGACGGCGCGAAACGGTTCGTTGCCCTCGGAGACCGTCTCGACCCGCGGGTGGTCCTTCAGATGCAGATGGATCACCTTGCGCTCCGCCGCCGTCATGGGTTTGAGGGCGACGCTCACCGACTCTCTCGCGACCTTCTGCGCCGTGCGGTCGGCGAGCGCCGTGAGAGCGGCGGCGCGGCGCTCACGGTAGCCCTCCGCGTCCACGATCACCTGGCGGCGCTCTCGGCGGTCGCCGTTGACGACGATCGCCGCCACGTACTGCAGGGCGTCGATGGTGGCGCCGTGGCGCCCGATGAGGAGACCGAGGTCGTCGCCACTGATGTCCGCGCGGACCCACTCGGGCGTCTCGCTGGCGCCCACGTGGGCCTGGACGCCCATGAGGTCGACGACAGTCTGGATGAACTCGCGCAGCGTCTCGGCGCCCTCGGGGAGGTCCGCCTCGACGCGCTCGTCCGACGGGCGGAGCCGGGCCTCGACCCTTGCCAGCATCTTGCCGCGGCCGAAGAGCCCACCCTTGCTGCCCTCGTCGACGACGAGGTACTCGACGTCGGAGGGGTTGACGTAGGGCACGATCTTGCGCAGCTGCTCGAGCGCCGTGCCCTTGGCCTCCTCGATGGTGGCCCCGTCGGCGATGGTGGCGAACTCGGTCTCTTCTTCGTCTTCGTCGATCGGCTGGAGGTCGTCCGGCTCTTCCATCGATCCTGCTCCCTCGTCGGGTGGGAAAGGCGTGGGCGGCCCAGGCGGCGTCACTCGTCCGCCGGACCGTCCGCGCTCGTGGTCGCTCCTCCGTCGCCGCCTTGGCCGGGCGCGCCGCCAGCCGGCTTGGCGGCCGGCTGCGTCTTCTTCTGCTGGCCGGCCGGCCGGGTCTTGCCCTGCTGGCTGCCCGAGCCGCCCTTGGCGGGCGCGCCGCCGGACTGCGCCGGCTTGCCACCCTGGACCTGACGGCGCTTGACCTTGCCGGGCGGCGGCTTCTTGGCGCCGGACGCGGGCCGCTTGGCGCCGGCCGCGACGCTGCCCTGCTTGGCCGTGCCGCTCCCCTCGCCCTTCTGGGTCATCTTCTGCTCGCGCTGCTTCATGGCCTCGCCTTGCGACGCCATCATCACTTCCATGAAGCGGCTGCGCTTCTTGGGCTTGGCCTTGGCCTGCGCCGCCAGATCCTCGGGCTTGGGCATCGTGCGCCGGATGACCAGCTGCTGGCCGATCGTCCAGACGTTCGTCGTGACCCAGTACACGAACAGACCGGCGGGGAAGCGGAAGAGGAAGAGCACGAACATGATCGGCATCGCGCGCATGATCCACTTCTGCGTGTTGTCGCTTTGCGTCGCGACCATGAGCTCGGTCGAGATCATCTGCGTGACCACGTACAGGATGAGCAGGATGTAGGTCGGGTCCGGGTTGCCGAGGTGCGGGATCCACAGGAAGGGAGCGTGGTTAAGGGCCTGCACGGAGACCTGATACTGGGGAGCGCTGAGGGGGCCGAGGCCTTTGATCGCCGCGTAGAGGCTGATGAACACCGGCAGCTGCAGCAGCAGCGGCAGACACGACGCGAACGGGTTCACGCGGTGCTCCGAGTAGAGCTTCATCGTCTCTTCCTGGAGCTTGCCGCGGTCGCTCTTGTACTTCTTCTGCAGCTCCTTGATCTGCGGCTGGATCATCTGCATCTGCTGCGCCGACTTGTACTGCTTCCAGGTGAGCGGGAAGAGGATGAGGCGCACGATGATCGTGAGGCCGATGATGGCCAGGCCCCAGGTCCAGCTGTAGCCGAGTCCGAGTCCCACCAGGAAATCGTTGATGGTGACGAGGACCCAGTGCAGCAGCAGGATCAGCTGCGAGAAGATCGGGAAGTTGTACACGTCAGCTCACATCCGCGTGGGCGTGCCCACAGTCGTGGTGCCGCGGCGGGACGGGGTCGTAGCCGCCATTGCTGAAGGGGTTGCAGCGCAGGAGCCGCCAGCTCGCGAGGCCGATGCCTTTGATCGGGCCGTGCTCGCGCAGTGCGCCGATGGCGTAGTTGGAGCACGACGGATAGTACTTGCAGCGCTGCCCGAACATGGGCGAGAGGGTGTACTGGTAGACCCTGACGCCGCCGATGAGTACGGCATTGAGGCCCGCGTTCACGGCGCCGAGGATGCGGTTCATGCCTGTCCCGAAGTGATGAGGCCGGAGCGGTCCAGCAGTTCCTGCACGGCGCCGGCCACCAGGCCCTTCTCGCCGTCGCCCTCGCGGGTGACGAGTTCGATGAGTTGCGGGCGCGCGATCACAACCAGGTCGTACTCCTCGGCAAGCCGCCCCGCGTTGGCCATGAAGGCCTCGCGCAGCAGCCGTTTGATGCGGTTACGGACGACAGCGCCGCCCAGCTTCTTCGACACCGAGAGGCCGAGACGCGGCCCCTCGTCACCCGGCTCGGCCGGGCGCTTGAACCAGTACAGCACAAGGAAGCGAGAGGCCGTCGAGCTCCCCTGCCGATAGATGCGCTGAAAGTCGGAGGAGCGAGAAAGGCGGGAGCGTTTGGCGGCCATCAGGGCCCGCGGCTATGCGGAGAGGCGCTTGCGCCCCTTCTGCCTGCGGTTCTTGATCACCGACCGACCCGCGCGCGTGCTCATGCGCTTGCGAAAGCCATGGGTCTTGCTGCGCTTGCGGGTGTTGGGCTGGTAGGTCCTCTTCACTGCTTCCTCGCACGATTGCCGATAGTCAGAAGGCAGAGTATAGCCGCGCGGCGGAGGCCCGGTCAATTTGGCCCACAGGGCCCGGCCCGGGCCTCCGCCGCGCTCACGATTCCCAAGACGTTGCCGATATGGGCTACTGTGACCGGCCTCCAGCGCTGGGACAGACCATGCTGCTCGAAGGATCCATCCACAGGTTCAGCCTCGCCGGCGTCCTGCAGTTCCTCGCGCAGGGCGCCGCCACCGGCGTGCTCGAGGTCCGCGACTTCGAGGAATACGGCTTCATCTACCTGGTGCACGGGGGGGTCGAGGCGATCTCCTTGCCGATCACCGATGAGAAGCTCGGCACGCGGCTGGTGAAGGCCGGCTGCCTCACCGACCAGCAGCTGGCCGAGGCGCTCATGGAGGACTCAGGCCTCTCCCACGACGAGAGGAAGCTCAAGCCGCTCGGCCAGCGCCTGATCGAGAAGGGTTATACGACGCGCGAGGAGATCCGCCACATCATGGAGCGGCAGACGCTGGACCAGGTCTTCGAGCTCGCGCACTGGACGAACGGCGTGTTCCTCTACGACGAGCCCGAGCAGATGCCCCGCTTCCAGGTGGCGATCGAGGGTGACGTCCAGGGCCTGCTGCTCGATGCCTACCGGCGCATCGACGAGGGCGAGCGGGCGCGCAAGACGCGCAACGTGGTCGAGAACGAGGTCTGCTACGCATGCCCCCTCGGCGAGGAGTGCGGGCCCACCATCAAGAGCAAGTACCTGAAGAAGGACATCTGCCTCTGGCGGGAGATGGCCGCGGTCCTCGACGAAAGCAGCGAGCATCTGCGCGACGCGC
Organism: uncultured Thermoleophilia bacterium; assembly: GCA_963784975.1. Taxonomy (GTDB): domain Bacteria; phylum Actinomycetota; class Thermoleophilia; order UBA2241; family UBA2241; genus CAIXSE01. Next base: position 22,963 of record CAWAUK010000061.1, read on the forward strand.
GCCAGCTCTACCGCTCTCGCGAGACGGACGCGAAGACGGAGCTGGACGCCTCCCTGGATTCCGACTAGTGGACGCAGCGCCGTGAGGCGCCGCAGCCGGACCTGTCGTCGGGTGCTCCGCAGGTGCACCCGACTGTGAGCGACTCCCCGATCACCACCCCGGCGCTCCCTCCGAGCTTGAGCGAAGGCCGCCAGGGGTACTGACACCGCGTGGCCGATGAGCAGGGCATAGACGGCGCGTTCAGACACATCCTCGACGCGATCAGCGACGGCGTCTACGTCACCGGCCCCGACCGCACCATCGTCTACTGGAGCGCCGGCGCCGAGCGCATCACCGGCTACGCCGCCGGCGAGGTGGTCGGCCACCGCTGCGACGAGGAGATCCTCGTCCACACTGACCTTACCGGCACACGCCTCTGCGTCTCCGGCTGCCCACTGCAGGACTGTATCGACACCGGCGAAGAGCAGTCGATCAGCGAGGTGTTCCTCAGGCGCAAGGACGGCGAGCGGCTGGCGGTGTACGTCAAGACTGCGTTGTTCGAGATCGAGGAGCGCAGGTACGGCGTCGAGGTCTTCGGCGAGCTCGAGAGCGTCGCCGGCAAGGAGCTCGCCGGCCGCATCCAGGCACTCTCCGACTCGGCCGTGTCCGATCCGCTGACGGGCCTGTTCAACCGGCGGTACCTGGACGCCGCGCTCTCGCAGCAGTTCGCCATGTTCAAGCGGCTGGGGCGCAGGTACGGCGTCATCCAGATAGATATCGACACGCTCAAGGAGATCAACGACCGGCTCGGGCACGCGGCAGGTGACGCGGCGATCCGCTTCGTGGCCGACATCCTCTCGGCCAACGCGCGGGAGATGGACGTCACCGCCCGCTACGGCGGCGACGAGTTCGTCATCATCTGCGGCCTCGCCGCGCACGACGACCTGACCGTGTACGGGCGGCGGCTGGTGCGCCTCGTCCACGACTCCCGGTTCGGCCTGACGGAAGACGCCGGCCTGCGCCTGACGGTCTCGGCCGGCGGCAGCCTCGTGGCCGCCGACGACCCGGACGAGCGCGCCGTACTCGCACGCGCGGACGCAGCCATGTACACGGCCAAGCATCGTGGCCGAGACGAGTTCGAGACCTGCGGCGACGGGAGCGGACGGTGACTCCGGGCAGCGAACTGCGCCGCAACCCGGCCAACGGCAAGCTCGCCATCGTCGCGCCAGCCAGGGCGTCGCGCCCGGCGGAGGCGGCGGGGCGAGACGCGGTGACTCCGCCCTGCCCGTTCTGCGCCGGCAACGAGAGCTTGACGCCGCCGGAGGTGGACGCGCTGCGTCCCGCCGGGGGCCGGAGGGACGGGCCCGGCTGGCGAGTGCGTGTCGTGCCCAACAAGTACCCGGCCCTCGCCGGGCGCCATGAGGTGATCGTGCACTCGCCCGACCACGAGGCCGAGCTCGAGGACCTCGGGCACGCGGCGCTCGCCGAGGTGCTCGGCATGTGGCAGCGCCGCGTCGCGGCGCAGCTCGACGGAGGCGCCGCCGCGGTGACGCTCATCGGCAACGTCGGCGCCGGCTCGGGCGCCTCGCTCGAGCACCCCCACGAGCAGCTGTTCGCCACGCCGGTGGTGCCGCCGCTGCTGATCGAGGAGCTCCTCGAGGCCGAGCGCTACCGCAATCGCTACGGGACGTGCGTCGTGTGCGACGCGCTCGAGGGCGCCGGCGAGCGGCTGGTGCTGGACGGCCCGCTCGGCGCCTGGGTGCCCGAGGCCAGCCGGTTCAACGGAGAGCTCTGGCTGGCCCCGGCGGCGCATTCAGCCGACTTCCGCGCCGCCGACCCTGCCGCCGTGGCGCCGGCCCTGCGCCGCGCGCTGGCGGCCGTCAAGACATCGATCCGCGGTGCGCCGCTGAACTTCTGGCTGCACACGGCGCCGGCGGACCTGCGCGGCGCCTTCCACTGGCACCTGGAGTTCGCGCCGCGCACGGCGACCCTCGCGGGATTCGAGCTCGGCACCGACATCGCGCTCGTGACCAAGGCCCCGGAGGCCGCGGCCGCGGAGTACCGCGCGGCCCTCCCGCCCGTCTGACCACCGCCGCGCCGCGTCGCGCGGACGTACCGCCGTCAGGCGCCCGCGCGGCGCAGGGCGAGCTGGCCGCAGGCGGCCTCGATGTCCCCGCCGGGGGAGTTGCGCACCGTGACGCTCACACCTGCCCGTTCCAGGCGGTCGCGCATCGCCTCGATCTCCCCGGCGGCCGGACGTGAGAACTCGCCGCCGGTCTCGTTGTAGGCGATCAGATTGAGGTGATAGAGCGGACGGCGCAGGCGCTGGGCCAGCGCTGCCACCTGTGCCGGCGTGTCGTTCACCCCGCGCAGCACGACGTATTCGAAGAGCAGCTTTCGCCGTGTGGCCTCGACGTACCGGGCGCACGCGGCGAGCACTTCGTCAAGCGGATAGGTGCGGTTGAGCGGCACCAGCCTGTCGCGCAGATCATCGGTGGCCGCGTGCAGGCTCACCGCCAGGTTGAGCTGGAGCGGCTCGGCGGCGAACCGGTCGATGCCCGGGACCACCCCGACCGTGGACACGGAGATGTGGCGCGCGGCCAGACCGAAGCCGTCGGGGTCGTTGAGCAGGCGGCAGGCGCGGAGCGTCTCGTCGTAGGTGTGGAACGGTTCACCCATGCCCATGAAGACGACGTTGGTGACCCTCCGGCCGCCGTCGCCGCGAAGGAGACGGGCGAAGTGCAGGACCTGGTCGACGATCTCCTCGGCGGTCAGGTCCCGGCGCAGCCCCAGCCTCCCGGACGCGCAGAACGCGCACCCCACGGCGCAGCCGATCTGAGTGGAGACGCAGACCGTGGCGCGGCCGGCGACGAGCATGAGCACCGCCTCGACGGGATGGCCGTCGGCGGTGGAGAAGAGCGTCTTGCGCGCCGTGGCCTTCGGCGCGACGCGCGTCTCGACCTCGGTGAGAGAGACGGGAGAGAGCCGCTCGGCCAGCGCCTGCCGCAGGGCCAGCGGCAGGGTCGTCACGGCGGCGAAGTCGGTGACGAGCCCGCGCGTCAGGGCCTCGTACACCTGACGGGCGCGATAGGCGGGCTCGCCCAGCTCTGCCAGGGTGGCCGCGATGACGTCGGGAGCAAGCACCCGGCCATTCTACGCCGGGCAGGGAAAGATGGAGGCGAACGCGAAGAGGTAGTCGACCAGGCTCGAACGACCGGGGACCTCCGCTCCATGACGACCGTCCAGATCATCGGGATCGCTGTCGCATCCCTCGCGGTGCTTCTTCTCATCGTCGCACTCATCGTCACGCGTCACCGTGGCGACGCGCCGGAGGACGACGCGCGTCCGGCCGGCGGCTCCTTCCTCGACGACGCCCCGCAGGACACGTTCTCCGTGCTCGGCAAGGCGGAACAGCCCGTCGAGGACATCACGATCGACCCGGCGCTGGAGCGAGCGTCCGCCGCCGAGCGTGAGGCCGCCGTGGCCGCGGAGCAGGTCCCGCAGCGCGCCCCCCAGCCTGGAGGCCTCGGCCTCGACTGGGGCCCGGACCTCAGCGTGCAGACGACCGGCCTGCGCGACGAGTCGTCAGGACCACCCCTGCGCGACGAGGACGATGCGGAGATCACGGGTGAGCTGCGGCCGGACGAGACGGCGGCGCTCCCCGCAAATGACGCACCCCCAGCCCCTGAGGGGGAGAGCGGCGACCAGGTGGCCGCCACGGAGCCCGCGCGGCCCGCTGAGGGCGGGCCCGCCGCCGGCGAAGTGGTGGCACAGGAGTCCGGCTCAGGCGGTCGCCTGGTGCCGCTCTCGGACATCATCGTCACCACGAGCGGCAAGATGGTCGACCTCGACGACCCCGAGGTGCGCCGGATGCTCACCGAGCTGGTCACGTTCGAGATCGACCAGGCGTCCGAGTTCCGCCGCCAGGGTCAGTCCATCGACGCCGTGTTGCAGCTCACGGAGGCCGAGAAGGTCTCGCGGGCGCTCGGGATGGACGAAGCGGCGCAGCGGATCCGCACGATGATGGAGGAGATCCGCGCAGGGACTGAGTGACGCCGTCCCGCTGAGACGCGCCACTAGTTGGTGAGCCCCTGGAGAGGCGCAGGTATGCGCCCGCCCCTGCGCACGAACGCGCTGTTGCCGGCGGTGCTGACCTTCATGACCGGTCCTTCGCCGAACAGCCCGCCGAGCGTGGCCCACTCCCCGACCTTCTTGCCCGCCGCCGGGATGAGCCGGGCGCCGGTGGTCTTGGAGTTGATCATGCCGATCGCCATGACGTCGGCGATGGTGCCGGCCAGCGCGTCGCGCGGGATGTCGCCGGGGACCACGATCATGTCGAGCCCGAGCGAGCAGACGGCCGTCATCGCCTCGAGCTTCTCGATCGGCAGGTGACCGTCGGCGGCGGCCCTTGCCATGGCCTTGTCCTCGCTCACCGGGATGAAGGCCCCGGAGAGGCCGCCGGTGGACGACGTCGCCATGGTGCCGCCCTTCTTGACGGCGTCGTTGAGCATCGCGAGCGCGGCGGTCGTGCCGGGGGCGCCGACCGCCTCCAGCCCCATGCACTCGAGGATCTCGGCGATGGAGTCACCGACGGCGGGCGTCGGCGCCAGCGAGAGGTCGATGATGCCGAGCTCGGCGCCGAGCATCTCTGAGGCCTCCTGGGCGATCAGCTCGCCGACGCGGGTGATCTTGAAGGTCGTGCGCTTGATGAGGTCGGCGAGCTCGATGAACGAGGCGTCCGGGTTGGCGGCGACGACGTTGCGCACCACGCCGGGTCCGGAGATGGCGACGTTGATGCTGCACTCGGCCTCGCCGCTGCCGTGCATCGCGCCGGCCATGAAGGGGTTGTCCTCCGGCGCGTTGCAGAAGACCACGATCTTGGCGCAGCCGATGGAGTCGTGTTCCGCGGTGCGTTTGCTCACGGCCAGGAGCACGTCGGCCATGCGCAGCACCGCGTCCATGTTGATGCCGGCGCGCGTGGAGGCGACGTTGACCGAGGAGCACACGCGCCGGGTGCTGCCGATGGCGTCGGGGATCGCCTCGATGAGGGCGGTGTCGCTGCGCGTGAAGCCCTTCTGCACGAGCGCGCTGAAGCCGCCGAGGAAGTCGATCCCGACCTCGTCGGCGGCCGCGTCGAGCGCGTGCGCCACCTCGAGGTAGGCCTCGGGGTCGTCGCTGCCGACGACGTCGGCGATCGGCGTCACCGAGACGCGCCGGTTCACGATCGGCACGCCGTACTTCTCCTGAAGCTCCGCGGCGACCTCGACCAGCCGGCCGGCGCGGCGAACGATCTTGGCGTGGATGCGCTCCGCCGTGCGACGCGTGTCGCCTGCGGCGCAGTCGGCGAGTGAGATGCCCATGGTGACGGCCCGGACGTCGAGGTTCTCGGACCGGATCATGCTCACGGTCTCGAGGATCTCCTCGGCGGTGATGAAGACCACGGCTGCCGCTCGCTAGACGCGGTGCATGAACTTGAAGATGTTCTCGTGCTGCACGCTGATCTGCAGCCCGATGCGCTGTCCCGTCGCCTCCAGGGCTTCCTTGAGGTCGGCGATGGTCGTCTCACCCTGGTCGAACGAGACGAACATGATCATCGTGAACATGCCGTTGGCGACCGTCTGACTCACGTCGTCGACGTTGGCGTTCTGCTCGGCGATGGTCGTGGCGACCTGGGCGAGCAGGCCGTGACTGTCGGGGCCGAGGGCGGTGACGATGACCGTTGTGCGCATGGGAGACGTTCCTGAGAGCGGGTGGGCGGGAAGAGGCGGCTAGTATACTAGACGCCGATTCTCATGCCCTCCGACCACGGCTCCACAGACGCCGCGCCGCCGCCCCCTCCCGGCCGCCTCGACAGCCTCGACCGCGCTCTGTCGCGCCGGGCCGCGACCGGCTGGCCGCACCCGCGCTGGCTCGTCTGGCCGCTCGGCGGCCTCTCGCTGTCGGCCAACTACGGCATCCTCTGGTACGCGCTCTGCCTGCTGCCGTGGCTCTCCGGCGCGGCGCAGCCGCTGGGGAAGGCCCTGTTCGTCGCCGTGCCGGTCACGCTGGTGGAGGCGACCGGCTTCGTCATCAAGCACTTCGTCGGCCGCGCCCGGCCGCCGGTCGCCGACCCCACCCAGCCGGAGCAGATCCCGCTGCCGTTCAGCAAGTCGTTCCCGTCGTCCCACGCCAGCATGGCCGTGGTCGGGACCTTCACGCTCGGCACGCTCTACCCGCAGTGGATCCCCGTGCTCATCGCCCTGATCCTGGTGCTGTGCTTCAGCCGCGTGTACCTCGGCGTGCACTATCTCGGCGACGTGCTCGGCGGCCTTGCCTACGGGCTGGTGCTCGGCGCCGTCTGGGTGCTCCTCGTCCCGGCGCCGGTGTGACGTGCACGCCCTGAGCACACGCGGCGGCCGGCTCGCCGTAGCCACGGCCGCCGCTCTGGTCCTCGTCATCGGCCTCGCGGCCGGCGGCGCCTTCAACGGCTGCTCCGGAACGACCGCCAAGGTGGGGCGGCCGTCCGCCGCCGTGTCCTCCTCCCCTCACGGCGGCGTCGCCTACGCCACGGCCAAGGTCCTGGCGCGCAGCGTCGGCAAGCGCCCCGCCGACACCTGGGGCGAGATCCACGCGCGCGAGTTCATCACCGGCGCGTTCCAGCAGTACGGCTACTTCCCGCGGACCGACGAGTTCATCGCGACCGCAGGGGGCAAACGCGTCCACTCGGCGAACGTCGTCGCCGTCAAAGAAGGCGACTCCGCCAAGCAGCTCATCGTCGGCGCCCACTACGACTCGGTGGCCGTCGGCGAGGGCTACCTCGACAACGCGACCGGCGTCGGCCTGCTGCTCGAGGTCGCCGCGCGCATCAAGCACGTGCCGACGCCGTACACCATCGTCTTCGTCGCGTTCGGCGCCGAGGAGAACGGCTCGCTCGGCGCCGAGTACTTCGTGCGCGGCATGAGCGGCGTCGAGCGGCGCGCGACCATCGGCATGATCGACCTGGACGCGCCGGCCGGCGGCGACGAGCTCTCCGTCGCCAGCCGCTTCGGCGGTCCGACCTGGCTGCGCGACGACGCGCTCAGCGCCGCCGACTCGCTCGGCATCCCGCTGGTGACGAGCCCGGAGGCTCCGGGCCGGCCGGCCGGCACGGTCGCGGCGCCGGCCGACGACGTCCCCTTCGCCGACGCCGACATCGCCACGGCGATCTTCAGCGCCGTCTCGTGGCAGGCGAGCAAGGGGCGGCACGTGGCCGAGACCGCCTCCGGGCCGCCCATCTGGCATACTCCGCGCGACACCGTCGCCTACGTGGACAAGAAGTATCCGGGGAGGGTCCGCGAGCAGATGGGTCAGATGTCCCTCCTCCTCGAGACCCTGCTCACCAGCAAACTGGGAAGGCGCCCGTGAAGCTCGGCATCGTCGGTCTGCCCAACGTCGGCAAGACCACCCTGTTCAACGCGCTCACCCATGCGCAGGCCGCCGCGACCGCGTACGCGTTCACGTCGGCGGAGTCCAACCTCGGCGTGGTGGCCGTGCCGGACCCGCGGCTCGACCGCCTCGACGAGGTGCTCGAGACGCCGAAGAAGGTCAACGCGACCATCGACGTCGTCGACATCGCCGGGCTGGCCGAGGGCGCCAGCCGCGGCGAGGGGCTCGGCAACCGCTTCCTCGCCGACATCCGCGGGGTCGACGCCGTGGCGCACGTGGTCCGCGTCTTCGCGAACCCCGAGGTCGCCCACGTGAGCGAGACGCTCGACCCGCGCGCGGACGTGGACCTCGTGGAGACCGAGCTCGTGCTCAGCGACGTCGAGCTGGTGGAGCGCCGCCTCGACAAGACGCGCAAGGCGGCGCGCAGCGGCGACAAGGCGGCGAAGCACGAGCTCGAGATGCTCGAGGCGCTGCACGCGGCGCTCATGGACGGCACGCTGGCGAAGCGCATCGAGCGCTCCGCCGACGACGCGCCGCTCTTCCGCGAGCTCGCGCTCGTGAGCGACCGGCCGGTGCTGTTCGTCCTGAACACCGACGACGACCAGAGGGCCGCCGGCGCGCTCGACGCAGCACGCGGACTTCGTGGAGTGGGCGCGCGACCGGGGCGACCAGGTGGTCGCCGTCGCCGCGCGCCTCGAGGCCGAGCTCGCCGACCTCGAGCCCGAAGAGGCCGCCGAGTTCCGCGCCGAGCTCGGCGCCGACGAGGCCGGCACGCTCGACGTCGTCCTGCGCGCCGCCTACGAGGTGCTCGGCTACATCACCTTCTTCACCGGCGACTTCCGCAGCAGCGAGTCGCGCGCCTGGCAGCTGCCCCGCGGCTGGACCGCCAAGCAGGCCGCGGGCCGCATCCACAGCGACATCGAGCACGGGTTCGTGCGCGCCCAGGTGGTCAACATCGACGACCTCATCGAGCTCAAGTCGTTCCACGCCGCGCGCGAGAAGGCGCTGCTGCGCACCGAGGGCAAGGAGTACGTCGTCCAGGACGGCGACGTGATCAACTTCATGCACACGGGCTGAGGCAGCCTCGCCGCCGGCCGGCTCCGGGCGGCGATCAGTCCGAAAGCAGGATCCTGGATCGCCCCGGCCTTGGCCTGCACGGGGTACGACTCCGCGACGGGACCGTCGAACCAGACCGCGACCCTTTCG
>CAWAUK010000062.1:0-46264 GCA_963784975.1 uncultured Thermoleophilia bacterium
CTACGGGCCGCGCGGCCGGGACGGCCGTCGCCGAAGGTGCCGCGTGACGGAGGCGCTCGGAGAGGGCCTGAGCCGGGCCGGCATCCTCGCGTGGCTGCGCGAGGACGATCCGGCGCGGCTCGAGGCGCTCTGGGCCGCCGCCGACGAGACCCGTCGTCGCCACGTCGGCGACGAGGTGCACCTCCGCGGCCTCATCGAGATCAGCAACCACTGCGTACGCGCCTGCGGCTACTGCGGCCTGCGCGCCGCCAACCGCGAGATCGAGCGCTACCGCATGAGCGCCGACGAGATCCTCGTCTGCGCGCGCAACGCCGAGGCCTGGGGCTGGGGCACCGTGGTGCTGCAGTCGGGCGAGGACTACGGGCTCAAGACCGACTGGATCGCGGACGTCGTGCGGCCGCATCAAGGCCGAGACCGGGCTCGCCGTGACGCTGAGCTTCGGCGAGCGGCCGGAGGCGGACCTCGCCGCCTGGCGAGAGGCCGGCGCCGACCGCTACCTGCTGCGCTTCGAGACGTCCGACGACGAGCTCTACAAGCTCATCCACCCCGACCTGCCCGGCCGGCGCAGCGACCGCATGGAGATCCTGCGTACGCTGCAGCGGCTCGGCTACGAGGCCGGCAGCGGCATCATGGTCGGCATCCCCGGCCAGACCTACGCCAGCGTGGCCGACGACATCGACCTCTTCCGCGGCATGGACCTCGACATGATCGGCATCGGCCCGTACATCTCGCACCCGGAGACGCCGCTGGGCGACAAGAGCTGGGTCAGGGAGATCCCGCCGGAGGAGCAGATCGCGGGCGACGAGCTTACCGTGTACAAGGTCGTCGCCCTCTCCCGCCTGGTCTGCCCCGAGGCGAACATCCCCAGCACCACGGCGTTGGCGACCATCAACAAGATCGACGGCCGCGAGCAGGGCCTGCAGCGCGGCGCCAACATCGTGATGCCCAACCTCACGCCGCCGGAGTACCGGGTGAAGTACGAGATCTACCCGGACAAGGCGTGCGTCAACGAGACGGCCGAGATGTGCCGCGGCTGCCTGCAGGGACGCGTCGAGGCCATCGGCCGCGTGATCGGCGACGGGCCCGGGGGCCGCAGGCGCGCCGGGACGTGACAACGGGCCGGCGGTCCCAGGACGGCCGGCCCGTTCACTCGCGCGGCGGGCCGGTCTGATGCGGGAATACCTGCCGCGCAGGCCGTGCCGGGGATCAGGGCAAGGACCTGCACAGAGTCTCGGGTCGGATCAGATCGTGGTCGTCTCCGCCGGCTCGGGCTCGGCGAACAGCACGGTCGAGAGGTAGCGCTCGCCGGTGTCGCACATCACGGTGACGATCAGCTTGCCCTTGTTCTCGGGGCGGCTCCCGACAAGGAACGCCGCGTAGGCGTTGGCTCCAGCCGAGATGCCGACGAGGATGCCCTCCGACGCCAGCTCGCGAGCCGCCTCGAACGCCTGGTCGTTGGTCACCTGCACGACCTCGTCGTAGATCTGTGTGTTCAGCACCTTGGGCACGAACCCGGCGCCCATGCCCTGGATCTTGTGCGGCCCGGGCTGGCCGCCGCTGAGCACCGGCGAGTCCGTCGGCTCCACGGCCACGATGTGCACGTCGGGCTTGCGCTCCTTGAGCACCTCGCCGACGCCGGTCACGGTGCCGCCGGTGCCGACGCCGGCCACGAAGATGTCCACCTTGCCGTCGGTGTCGTTCCAGACTTCTTCGGCGGTGGTGCGGCGGTGCACCTCGGGGTTGGCCGGGTTCTCGAACTGCTGCGGTACGAAGGCGCCGTCGATCTCCTGACCGAGCTCCTCAGCTCTGGCGATCGCACCCTTCATGCCCGCCGCGCCCGGAGTGAGCACGAGCTCGGCGCCGTACGCGCGCAGCAGGCTACGGCGCTCCACGCTCATCGTCTCCGGCATGGTCAGCACCACGCGGTAGCCGCGGCCGGCGGCGACCATGGCGAGGGCGATGCCGGTGTTGCCGCTCGTCGGCTCGACGATGGTCGTCTTGTCCGGCGAGATCAGGCCCGCCTGTTCGGCAGCGTCGATCATGGAAAGGCCGATGCGGTCCTTGACGCTGCCGCCCGGGTTGAACGACTCGAGTTTGCCGACGATCGTCGCGCCGGACCGCTCCGAGACGCCGCGCAACTTGACGAGCGGCGTGCCGCCGATCAGGGCGGTGATGTCGTCTGCGATCTTCACTGGTCTGCTCCTCTGGTCGTTGTCCTCAGATCTCGTACATGGGTCCGCCGGCGCCGAGCACGCGCTCACGCTCGGAGAGGTCGCTCACGGTGGTGCGGGCGAGCACGCCCTGGTACGCCTCGCCGGCCGCACGCCAGACGGCGCCGGCCGCGGCGCGCTCCTCCAGGTCCCAGTCCGCAGAGTCCCAATCGGCGTCGAGCGCGCCGTCCAGCGCCTCCACCACGTCCAGCACGGTCAGCTGGTCGGGGCGGCGCGCGAACGTGAACCCGCCGCCCACGCCGCGGTGGCCCGCCAGGAGGCCGGCGCGGCGAAGGCCGGCAAAGAGCTGCTCGAGGAACTGCTCGGGGATCCCGCGCTCGCGGGCGAGGTCGGAGAGACGAACCGGCTTGCCGGTGCCCCTCGTACGCAGGTCGAGCTCGACCAGCGCCATGAGGGCGTATCTGCTCTTCGACGATACTTTCATCTCACCCCTGGCGACTTGGACCCCAAGCAGCACCCGCTGTATCTCCTTATTCCCGATAGGTTTTATCGAGAACCAGTGTCGACGACCAGGCGAGTGACGTCAAGCCACCGGCCGATGAGCAAGCGAGATCGTGATGGAAAGCTCCGCCGGCATACGTGGCATAATCCGCCCGACGGCATCAACGACGACGGGAGGACGAGTGCCAGCGATCACCGTCGGCCTGCCGGCGGCGCTCACCTCGCCGCAGCCGGCGCGCGACATCGCCTGCGAGGCGTCCACCGTGGTCGAGGCGCTGCGCGCGGTCGTCGAGCAGGCGCCGCGCTACGAGCAGCGCATCTTCTACGGCGACCGCCTGCTGGTCGTCGTCACCCTGAACGGACGCCACCTGCCGCCGGGCCACGTCAAGGAGACCGGTCTGACGGCCGGCGACCGGCTCGACATCCTGCTGCCGGTCGCCGGCGGCTGAGGCTCCCTCCGGGCCGAGCAGCCCGGCTGCGCCGCCGTCACCGGCGCGGCGCGTCGCGCGCCGCCCGACCGGGTACCGTCCGTCTGACGACCGAGGAGGGCCGCTCCGTGAAGCTGTGGGCGACGCGCGAGACGCGCGTGGAGTTGCTGATGGCGTGTCTGCGCGTCGTGATGGGCGCCATCTTCCTCTCCGTCTGGTCCTACAACCTCAGCAAGGGCTTCTACTCACCCGGCGGCTGGGCCCACTTCGTGCAGCACTACGCCGACACGACCAAAGTGAGCGCCTATGCGCACCTGCTGAACTCGGTGATGATCCCGCACTCGACCGTGTTCGCGTACGGGCAGTTCTCGATCGAGTTCGTGGTGTTCGGGCTGTTCCTGGTGCTGGGGCTCTTCACGCCCGTCTCGGCCCTGCTCGCGGCGCTGTTCCAGCTGAACCTTCTGGTCGCGACGTCGGGGACCAAGGACTGGCCCGGCACGTACATCATCATGGCCGCGCTGCTGATCGCCATAAGCCTCTCGCAGGCGGGCCGGACGCTCGGGCTGGACGCGCTGTTGGCGCGCCGGAACGCGCACCCGCGGCTGCCGGTCTACTGACCGCCCTCGCGGACGGCGGCATCCCGGCCGCCGGCCCGGAAGCCGAGCAGCCGCAGCCGCAGCAGACACCAGAAGATGTCGCGCACCGCGAGCACGGAGCCACTCCACGTGCCCGCGATCTTGGATGCGCCCGCGCGCGGGCGGTAGCGGGTGTCGCGGATCGCGATGCGCGCGCCGAGAAGTCGTGCCTTCACGGCCATCTCGGTCGGGAACGCGTAGGCGCGCTCCTCCAGCCGCAGCGCCTCGAGGAGGTCCGTGCGCACGGCGCGGAAGGGGCCGTCGTCGCTGAGCCGCAGGCCGAACAGGAACCAGAGGCTGAGGGCGAGCGAATCGTTGCCGAGCCGCTGGTGCAGCGGCATGCGGCCGGTCGCGGCGCCGCGCACCGCGCGGCGCCGCGACCCGATGACGAGGTCGGCGACGCCGGCGAGAACCGGCTCCACGAGGTACCTGGCCTGAGCCGGGTCGTCGGTGCCGTCGGCCTCCATGAAGACGACGGCACGGGCGCCCCCCGCCGCGGCGGCGCGGGCGCCCGTCAGACAGGGGTAGCCGTAGCCCCGGCGCGGTTCGCGGAGCAGCCGTGCGCCGGCGGCGCCGATGAGCTCCGGCCCGCCGTCGGCGGAGCCGTTGTCGACGAAGAGCGTGCGCTCCAGCAGGCCGAGGCCCCGAAGCTCGGTCAGGAGCGCGGGCAAGGCCTCGGCCTCGTCGAGCACCGGCACGACGATGCAGTAGTCTGGCGCGGATGAAGCTGCTGAAGACTCCACGTGTACGTGCTTACCTGGGCCTCGCTGTCCTGACCGCCGGACTGGCAGGGCTCGCCCTGTCCGGCGACCTCCTCGTCCACTCCGTGCGCTTCGCCTCATTCTACGTACTGGCCGGCGCCGGGTTCGCGCTGCTGGCGACGGCGGCGACGAGCCTGCCGCTGCGCGGCGCGATCATCGCCGCCGTCGTCCTCCGGCTGCTCTTCCTGCCGGTGATGCCCAGCCTCACCAACGATTACCACCGCTACATCTGGGACGGGCGCGTGCAGCTGGCCGGCATCAATCCCTACAAGTACCGGCCCTACGAGCACGCGCTCGACCGCGTCCGCTACTCCGGCCGCGACCTCATCAACCACGACGAGCTCAGGACCGTCTACCCGCCGCTGACGCAGGTGACCTTCCTTGGGGTCGAAGCGGCGATCCGGGTCGCCGGCCTGGAGCACGCGGCGACGCCCCGCGCCGACGTCATCCTCTTCAAGTTTGTCTTCGGCGCGTTCGACCTGGCGACGGCCGCGGCGGTCTGGCTCCTCGCCGCGCGCAAGCTCCGGGCCCAGGCTACCGTGCTCTACCTGCTCTGCCCGGCGGTGATCGTCCAGGCATGGGCGTCCGCGCACGCGGAGGCGGCGGGCGTCCTGTTCTGTGTGCTCGCCGGCGCCCTGCTCGTGCGCCGCCGCGACGGCTGGGCCGGCGTCGCCCTCGGCCTCGCCGCCGCCTTCAAGGTCACTCCGCTCGCGCTGCTCGTGCCGGCGCTGCTGGGCGGGCGCGCCTCGCCGGCCCGCTTCCTCGCCGGCTTCGTCCCGGCGTTCGTCATCCCCTACATCCCCTACCTCCTCACCGGCGGCGCATTCGGCTCGCTGTTCCAAAGCGGGACGGGCTGGACAGGCGGCTCGCTCGTCTTCACGGTGCTCGCGCTGTTCACGACCCCCCAGATCGCCCGCTGGCTCGCGCTGGCCCTCTTCGTCGGAGGCGCCTTGTGGATCGCCGGCAGCTTCCGCGGGCGCGAGGACACCGCGGAGGCCTTCGCCTGGACCTTCACGCTGCTCATCTTGTGCCTGCCGGTGGTCCACGCCTGGTACTGGCTCACGCCGCTGGCCCTCGGACTCGCAGCCGGCCTCTGGCTCCCGCTGATTCTGGGGATGTTCTCGCCGCTCCCCGAGTCGTTGCCTCTGGCGGACTGGCTGTCGCGCGCGCGGCGGCTGGCCGTGGCCGGTGCCGGCATGAGGACCGGCCTCGTGTTGTCGCTCCAACGGACGCTCGCCATACTGAAGCGATGAGCAGGGCGGACCAGATGAGCAGCCGGACGATCGTCGTGATGGCACGACCGCTCGTGCGCGGCGCCGTGAAGACCCGCCTCGCGCGAGCGCTCGGCGACGACGGCGCCCTCGCCGTGTACGAGCGCCTGCTGCGCGGGACGCTGGACAGCGCCGAGCGCGTGCCCGGCGCGGCGCTCGTGCTCGCGGAGACTCCCGAAGCCGCGGGACCGGCCGACAAGGATCCACTGGTCGGCCGCGACGAGCGCTGGTCCCGCATGCCCCAACACGGCGAGGGCCTCGGCGCGCGCCTCGCCGCCGTCTTCGAGGGACTCTTCGCTCGAGGCTCCGAGGCGATCGTGATCGTCAACAGCGACAGCCCTGCGCTGCCGACGGAGTACCTCGAGCAGGCGTTCGCAGAGCTCGCTCTCGGACGGATCATCCTCGGCCCGGCCACGGACGGAGGCTACTACCTCATCGGCGCCGGCCGGGAGACCTGGGCTGCACGCGCCGGAGCACTCACGGAGTTGCTCGCCGCTTCACCGATGAGCAGCCCGCTGCTGCTGGATCACACGCTGCGCGCGGCGCAGGCCGCCGGCCTGCGGGTCGCGCAGCTCCCACTCTGGGTGGACGTCGACGAGCCTGCCGACCTGGGCGTGCTCGACCGCCTCACGGGCGATGCCCCGCTGCGCGGCGAACCGCTCGGCGGCCTCCGCGAGGTCTACCTCCACGTCACGCACCGTTGCGGCCGCAACTGCCGGCACTGCTACGACGCGGACTCGTTCGCCCGCGACGAGCTGACCACCGGCGAGTGGCGCGACGCGATCGACCAGTGCGCCGCGCTCGGCGCCAACAACTTCGTGTTCATCGGCGGCGACCCGCTGGTGCGCGACGACTTCGTCGACCTGGTGGACCACATCACGGGCACGCACCAGGCCAAGTCGCGCTTCTTCTTCAACAGCCTGATCGATGCGGACCTCGCCGGTGAGCTCGCCCGGGCGGGTCGCGGGCTGCTCACGCCACTGGTGAGCGTCGACGGGCCACGCGCGATCAACGACGCCCTGCGTGGCCCGGGAAGCTACGACGAGGTGCTGACGTCGGTCACGAACCTCCTGGCGGCCGGGCTCGAGCCGGTCGCCAACACCGTGCTCGTGCGGCCGGCGCTGCCCGGCCTCACGCAGCTCGCACGCGAGCTGCACGCCGCCGGGATCCGCCGGCTCCACCTCATCCTGCCGCACCAGCGCGGGATGACCTGGGCGCATGCGGACGGGCCGACGCGCGACCTGACGTCCGCAAGCGGCCTTGCGTCCGCGCCCGAGCTGGTGCCCAAGGGCGACGAGCTGCTGGCCGCCGTCCGCGAGCTTCTCGCGGCGGGTGCCGAGCTCGGGCTCACCGTCGACAACCTGTCGAGCTGGCGACGGCGCGTCGGCAAGCGCAACGACCTCTGCGCGGCCGGCTGTCGCGACGTGTCCATCGACCCGGCCGGTCGCGTGCACGCCTGCGTCATCACGGCCGGCGACCCGGCGTTCGTCGCCGGCTCGCTGCGCGAGCGGCCGCTCGAAGAGATCTGGCGCACGTCCAGCAGCCTGCGGCTGCTGCGCGCGGCGCGCGCCCGCGACCGGGCCGAGTGCCTCGCCTGCCCGGTCGCCGACGCCTGCGGCGGCGAGTGCTGGGTGCAGGCGCACTACGCGGCTCGTGCGCGCGGCGCGGCCGCCGGCTACGCCGCGCCGTTCCCCTACTGCGACCTGGTGCGGCCGATGCTCGAGGAGCTCGCCGCTGAGGTCGTAGCCGCCGGCCCGGCGCCGGCCGCCGCGGCCTCGTCCGCGGCCGGCGACTGCGTCGCCGTCGGCGCTTGCGGCGGCCAGTCCGCGGCCGGCGCCGACGACTACTCGCTCTTCGACTGCATATGAGGATTCTGACGGCGCGGGCGTGACCCGCGCGCGGCAGCTCACCTGTGCCGCGCCCGGGTCGTCGGCTACACTCGGCATATCGGCACGAGTCGGGGGCGGGACGAGCGTGGAACCGGGGCCTGAAGACGCAGCGGGGGAGCAGGCCGTCGCAGGCAGGTGGCGATTCTCACCCGCGCAACGCATGCTCATCACCGCTGCCGCCATCGGCATCACGATCCTGGCGCTGCGCCTCGCCTCCAGCCTCATCGTCCCCATCCTTCTCGCGCTGGTCGTCACGATGGCGGTCTCACCGTTTCTGCACTGGATGATCCGGCGTCGCGTGCCGCCGATGCTGGCGTGGTTCATCACGGTCGTCCTCACCACGCTGGCCGTCGCGTTTGTCTTCGTGCTCGCCGGCGTAGGCGTCGCGCGCCTCATCGGCGAGCTGCGCGACAGCACCTCCACCCTGGGCCTCCGTCTCGACGACGCGGTCGCCCACCTGAACGACCTCGGCATCAAGGCGTCCGGTCTCGTCGGTGCCGACGGCGTACTGAGCTCACAGCGCATCGTGCACCTCGGGATCGTCCTCCTGCAGGGGCTGCGCAGCGTGCTCAGCGGAGTCGTCCTCACGCTGCTCATCGTCTTCTTCATGCTGGCCGAGTCGACCACGCTGCAGCTCAAGTTCTCGATGACCCCGCCCGCCGTGAGCCCGGCTCTGCAGCGACTCGAGCTCTTCACCCGCGACATGCGTGCCTTCGTCCAGGCGACCTCCATCATCGGCCTGCTGAACGGCGTCGCCGTCGGCCTGTTCATCTGGGCGGTCGGGGTCGACTTCCCGCTGCTCTGGGGCGTCTGGGCGTTCTTCATGACGTTCATCCCGACGCTCGGCTTCTTCCTGGCCGTGTTGCCGCCCGCTCTGCTGGCGCTGGTCACCGAAGGCTGGCAGCTGACCCTCCTCGTGGTCGTCGGCTTCCTCGTCATCTACATCGTCACCGGCAGCATGCGCAGCGGGCGGTTCGTCGGACGCCGGCTCAATCTCTCGCCGCTCGCGATCCTGCTTTCGATCCTGTTGTGGGGCTGGGTCTTTGGCATCATGGGAGGCCTTCTCGCCGTGCCCATGACGCTCCTCGTGCGCCGCATGTTCGTAGAGGCGTTCGACGAGTCTCGCTGGATGACCGACCTGCTGGGGCGGCCGTCGCGGGCGGTGGACGCGGCGGCCCGGCCGCCTGGCGGCGGCACGGGCGCGGCGAGCGCGAGCGGCGAAGGAGACGGGCCGGCCGCAGGGTCGGCCGGAGGCTAGTCCCGGCCGACCGGCCGCACGGCCGACCCGGTCTTGTGTGAGGCCGAGCAGCGCCTCGCGGCCCGCTCGGGCGCGGTCGCTCCAGCCTGAGAGCCTGTCCGGATCCTTCCACTCCGGGTACCGCCTGCATGAGATTGACACGTCCGCCGGACAGTTTTACCATTCACCTATGACACTAGATAAACAGACTGCTGCGTCGCCCGAAACGACCCCGATCCTGGAGTTCCGCCTCGACGCGCACAGCGGCGTGCCGCCCTACCTCCAGCTCGTCCAGCAAGTCGAGGGCGCGGTGCGACTCGGCATGGTGCGCGCCGGAGACCAGCTCCCCACGGTCAAGGACGTCGTCGCCCTCCTCGCCATCAACCCCAACACGGTACTCAAGGCGTATCGAGAGCTCGAACATCGCGGTCTCGCGGTCGGCCGTCCGGGTCTCGGGACGTTCGTCCAGGCCTCGGTCCTCTTCCGCCAAGCTCCCGAGCAGCAGGACCTGCGCGACCAGCTCGCGGACTGGCTGCTGGCCGCCGCCTCAGCCGGCCTGAGCGAGGCCGACGTGCGCGCTCTCATCGACGCAGAGCTGGCCGCGGCGAGAAGCGCTGAGATCGTCGCATGACCGCCGTGCTGGAAGCCGTGGCGCTATCGAGGCGCTACGGGCATACGTGGGCGCTGCGCGACTGCGACCTGTCCATTCCCGGCGGGCATGTCGTAGCCCTTGTGGGGCCTAACGGCGCCGGCAAGTCGACCCTCCTCCACGTGGCCGTCGGCCTCACGCAGCCCACCTCCGGCTCCATCCGTGTACTCGGAAGCCGGTCACCGTCGGACCCCGAGAGCCTCATGCGCGTCGGCTTCGTGGCGCAGTCGGCCCCTCTGTACCACACCTTCAGCGTGGCCGACCTGCTGCATCTCGGGCGCGCCATGAACCCCCGCTGGGACGACGACTACGCGCGCGCGCGCCTGACTCGCCTGGGCATACCACTCGAGCGGAAGTCCGGCCGCCTGTCGGGAGGCCAGCAGGCTCAGGTCGCCCTGAGCCTCGCGCTGGCCAAGCGGCCCGATCTGCTGCTCCTGGACGAACCCGTGGCAGACCTGGATCCTCTGGCCCGCCATGAGTTCATGGGCGAGCTGATGGCGGCCGTCGCGGAGCACGGCATCAGCGTCGTGCTCTCGTCGCACGCCGTTGCCGAGCTCGAACGGACCTGCGATTACCTCGTCGTCATGAGCGCCGGCAGGGTCCAGGTGGCCGGCGAGGTGGCAGAGCTGCTTGACGAACACGCGCTCCTGACAGGACCGGCCGCGACCGCAGCGGAGACGGCGGTGGCGCGCGACGTCGTCCGAGACTCCCAGACCGGCAGGCAGGCGATCCTCATCGTCCGCGGCGCCGGTGACGGCCAGCTCGCTCCGGGATGGCAGCGGAGACGGCTCGGCCTCGAGGAACTCATCCTCGCCTACCTCAGAGAGCCCGGAGCCAGCGCGCTGCCCGGCCCGCAGCGGGACGCAGTCCACGCGGAGGAGTCGGGAACATGATCTGGCTCACCTGGCGCCAACACCGGGGCGCGTTCATCGCCGCACTGTCCACGGTCGCCGGCATCTGCGTGCTCGCGATCATCGCCGGCGTTCCGATGCACCACGCCTACGACGCGCTCCCGGCCCTTCGCACGGGCGGCACCGGCGCGTCCGCCCAGCTCGCGCTGTTCACCCACGACTACTGGTCTGTCGGCAACCTGCCGTGGCGCTTCCTGCTCTTCCTGCCCGCGCTCGTGGGCGTGTTCGTCGGCGCGCCCCTGCTCAGCCGCGAGCTCGAATCGGGGACCTTCCGTCTGGCGTGGACCCAGAGCGTCAGCCGCTCGCGCTGGCTGGTGGCGCGCCTGGGTCTGCTGGCGCTGGCCACCGTGGTGCTGGCGCTCATCCTCGGCGCGGTGCTGTACTGGTTCTTCACACCGTGGGCCGCGCTGGCCGGCCGCGGCGAGGCGTTCGCCAGCATCGGACCCGTGCTCGCCGGACAGACGCTCTTCGCGCTGGTGCTCGGCACAGCGATGGGAGCGCTGATCCGGCGCGTCGTGCCGGCGATGGCCGCCACGGCGGGCGCCTGGATCGCGGTGGAGTTCTTGATCACCTTCCTCCTACGCCCTCACTACCTGCCTCCGCTCACCGTCCGGGTCCCCGCGAACAAGCTCATCGACACGAGTTCCTACTTGAGTCAGTGGTGGGTCGACCCCTCAGGGCATCGCCTCACACCCGTGAGGTACGACGCTTTGGCGCACCGGCTGGCTCAGCAAGGCGTCGCGGCCGAACACTGGCTCGAGGCGCACCACTTCACGATGTGGGCGAGCGTGCAGCCCGACAGCAGGTTCTGGGCGTTCCAAGGGATAGAGATCGCGCTGCTGTGCGCCGCGTCGGCGGCCCTGGCCGGGGCGACACTCTGGCTGGTGCGCAGACGGACGGCCTGACAGAGGAGGAGTGATGACGGACTCGCAGCGACCTACGAGAGGCCCGGTCTTTCCCCCCGGCGTCAGCGTGAGCTTTGGCGACAGCCTCGCGATCGACCTCCTGCGCCCGTTCTGGCTCGCATTGCACAGGATCCACCGGGAGGCGGACCCGGAGCTGGCGCCTCACGTCGACGACGAGACCTCCTGGCGCCGCCGCAAACGGCTCTACGAGCATTGCCTCGAGAGCCCGGACGCGTTCCTGCTGCTCGTGCGCCGAGGCGGCGCCCTCATCGGCTACGCCATGGTCGCCGTGGAGCCCGACGGCGACGTCCTCTGGAGCGACACCTGGGAGGTAGGGGAGAAGGTCGCCGAGCTCGAGACCATGTACCTGGTGCCGGGGGAGCGCGGCCGCGGCCTGGGCGGACTCCTGCTGGACACGGTCGAGGCCGAGCTCGAGTCGCGCGGGATCGGGGACCTGGCCATCGGCGCGGTGCCGGGCAACACCGGCGCCCTGCGCTTCTACGAGCGCCGGGGCTTTCGCCCCACCTGGACGATCGTCACGCGGTTCGCCGCGCGTCGCTGACCGAACGGAGCACGTGCGGGCGAGGGCGAAGTCAGCCCTCGGCGACCCTCAGCACCGCGGACCCGCGCACCCGGTCTTCTTTCAGGTCGAGCAACGCCTGGTTGGCCTGCTCGAGGCCGTACTCCTGCACGCGGCTCACGATGGGGATGGCGGCCGCGTCGCGCAGCAGCTCGCGGGCGTCCAGGCGCGTCGAGTTGGCGACGCTGCGCACGACGCGCTCTTGGTAGATCCACGGGTACTCGATGGGCGGGATGGGCGTCGAGTAGATCCCGCCCAGCGCCACGACGCCGCCCTTGTCGAGGCGCTTGAGGGCGTCGACGGCGAGCTCGCCGGCGGGCGCGAAGACGATCGCCGCGTCGTAGAGCACGCCGGGATCGTCGCTGCTCTCGCCGGCCCAGACGGCGCCGAGCTCCCGCGCCATCTCCCGGTGCTCTTCGTCGCGGGCGATGCCGTACACCTCCCAGCCGCGCCAGATGGCGACCTGCGTGCAGAGCGACGCGGCTGAGCCGAAGCCGTAGATGGCGAGACGCTTCGGCTCGACGCGCTCGATGGCGGGCTCGTCAGGCGGCCAGTCCGGCCAGCGCTCCGGCTCCTGCACGAAGCCGGCGGATGTCGCGCCTGGCACCATCGAGTCGTCGCCGACGATCCCGACCAGCCGCAGGCAGCGGTAGCCGATGATGCCGGCGCAGAGCAGCGGAGCCGCCGCCATCGCCGTCATGCCGACCGGGAGACGGTAGACGAACCCGGCCGGCGCGACCGTGTACTCGGCGAAGCCACCGTCCACGTCCCAGCCGGTGAAGAGCGCGTGCTCGCAGAGGTTCTCCTGCCCGCGCCGGCAGAACCGGCAGGTCTCATCCGTCTGGTGCAGCCAAGGAACCCCGACACGGTCGCCGGTGACCAGCGGCGGCGCTCCCGGCTCGCCGCCCGGCCCGACGCGCTCGGCCCCGCGGCCCAGGGCGACGACCTCGCCGACGATCTGGTGGCCGGGAACGACGGGCGAGCGGTGCGGCGGGAGCTCGCCCTCGAGGATGTGCAGGTCGGTGCGGCAGACGCCGCAGGCCAGCACCCGAAGGAGGACCTGGCCCGGACCCGGCTCGGGCACCGGGAGCTCGACCAGCCGGAGCGGCGCCTCCGCCGCAGGTGCCGGCGCCGCCAGCCGCATCGCGCGCATCGTCGCGGGCGTGCCGGTCACGTCTGCCACTTCATTCACCTGCCTCCGTGGAGGACCCTGTGATGTCGATGGTCGGACACGGCCGCCGCGAGCAGTGCCGCGGCGGCCGGCAGGAAGAACAGACCGAGCTCGCTGGTGAACAGGACACACCCCGCGACAAGCAGCGCCGCCAGGGACACGCGAAGGGCGGCGCCGTGCACAAAGAGAGCGACTGCGGCCGCGGCCACGGCCACGATCGCCCACGCGCCGGCGAGGAAGACAGCGTCCCATCCTATGGCGACGAAGATCAGGACCTCCGCCGCCAGGAAGAGCGCCACGCTGGCTTTCGCGAGTGCCGGCATACTCGTGTTCTACCCTACGACAGCACGTCCTTGCGCCGGAAGACGAGGTACGCGGCGAACGTGAGCACGCCGCTCCACAACGCGAAGATCCCCAGGCCCTTGAGGATCGGCCGCCAGTAGATCGGGTCGCGGAAGAAGTTGGTGAAGTCCTGCAGGTAGGACGGGAAGACCCACGGGCGCAGCCAGTGGAAGTAGCTGAACTGGATGAGCACCGTGATGACGATGTAGATGACGATCGTCGCGATCAGGGCCGTGAGGCTCGAATCCGTGAGGGTGCTGAAGAACAGCGACATGGACACGATGCAGGCCATCGCCGCCAGACCGTAGAGCATGGACAGCGAGATGAGCACGAGTCCGTGCGAGACGCTCACCGTGGTGCCGGAGAACGTCACGATCGGGTGCAGACCGAAGAAGATGCCCCCGAACAGCAGTCCCGAGGCGAACATCAGCAGGAAGCCGACGCCAAGGTACGCCATGGCGATGGTCCACTTGGCGAGGACGAACGAGCCTCGCCGGACAGGGCGAAGCAAGACGATGCGCAGCGTGCCCAGTTCCGCCTCGCCGGCGATCATGTAGCCGGCCACCATGGCCGCCGCCAGCGGCAGCAGGAAGCCGATGAGGAAGAACAGGGCGGCCAGGGTGACGAACATGCCGTTGCTGGTGATCCGCTCGACGAACGGGGGACCGCCGCCTCCGCTCTCCGGATTGTGGCGAGCGAGGTAGAAGGCGAGCGAGATCAGGAACGGGATGGCAAAGGCGCCGCCCCAGATGAGATAGCTGCGGCGCTGAAAGAGAAGCTTGATCCATTCGCGGCGGAGGGCTCCCCACCGGTGGCCGCGCATCTCACCCGAGGTGCTGCCGTGGGCGTGCGCCGGCGCGAGGCCGGCCGCGGGCGGGCCGGAAGCCGCCGGCGAAGGCTCGGAGCCGGGTGGGGCAGTGGCCGCGCCGCCGGTGCTCATCGCCGGCCTCCGGGAAGCAGACGGGCGAGGCCGGCGCGGCGCTTCCCGCGCGCCGGCTCGCCGCCGTCGTAGGTCAGCTCGAGGAAGAAGTCCTCGAGCCCCTGCTCGGACGCCGGCACCACGGCGCGCACCGCGACGCCGTCTGCGACCAGGCGACGGACCATCTCGGGGACCGCGTCTTCGCCGGCCTCGACGACGAGGAACTCCTCGTCCTCCTTGACACCGGCGGCCCCGAACTGGCCACGCAGCACTTCACGCGCGCGAGCCTGATCGCCGGTGAGCACCTTGATCGCGTCGGTCTGGGGCCGCAGCTCGCTGACGGGACCCTGCACCACGACCCGCCCCTTGTCGAGGATCACCGCGCGGGTGCACACCTGCTCCACCTCGTGCAGCAGGTGCGAGCTCAGGAAGACGGTGGTGCCGGCCGCGCCGAGCTCGCGGATGAGCTCGCGCACGTCCTTCATGCCGCGGGGGTCGAGACCACTCGTGGGCTCGTCGAGCACGATGAGCTCCGGGCTGTGCAGCAGCGCCTGGGCGATACCGAGGCGCTGCTTCATGCCGTGACTGAAGCCGCCGACACGGTCGTCGGCCCGGTCGCGGAGCGCGACGATCTCGAGCACCTCGTCGATGCGCTCCTCGCTCACCGGGCCGGTCATGCTGCCGAGCAGGCGCAGGTTCCGGCGGGCGCTCATGAGCGGGTAGAAGGTCGGATCGTCGACGAAGCCGCCGACGTGCCGCAGCGCGCCCTGCAACTCGCCGGGCACGCGGTGGCCGCAGACCTCCGCGTAGCCGCTCGTCGGGTGGATGAGGCCGAGGACGAGCCGGATGACGGTGGTCTTGCCGGCCCCGTTCGGCCCGAGGAAGCCGAAGATGTCGCCCTTGCAGACCTCCATGTCGAGGCCGTCGACCGCGCGCAGGCTGCCGAACTGCTTGGTGAGCGCGTGCGTGGTCAGGATGGGGGCGCGGCCGTCGCAGCTATGCTGCCCGAGCCGCGCCCCCTCCGGTTCACTCAGGTTCTGCGCTTCTGCTACGCCGTTCGTCTCGCTGGAGTCCACGTCAGCGAACGGAACTTGCGAACGCCTCGAGATCGCTCATGGGCACCATGCCGCCGGCGACGAGCGTGGTGCCGCCCTGCTGCCACACGACGATGCCGCCGAGCGGCGTGCCGACGACCTGCGCCTTCACGTTGCCGATCGTGGTGGTGCCGAGGATCTGGGAGGTCTTCTGCAGCGTCTGGAGCTGCTTCGCGAGGTCGGGGGTGGTCTTGGTCTGTGCCAGGGCGATGGTGCCGAAGCCCTGGCCGTAGAGCAGCACGCTGCTCGGGCCCGTGGTCGCGGTCTGCGACCCGGCCTGCGCAGCCGCGTTCGGCATCGCGGCCGGGCCGAAGCCCATACCGGTCGCCGCGCCGAGCGCCTTCATCAGCGGCGTCCCGGAAGACGTCAGCGGGCCGCCGTCGCCGAGCACGTACCCCCACTGGAACGGCCGCGCCGTGTAGTCGCGCGCCCAGGCGAGCTGGTAGGGGACGAGCTTCTGGACCTGCTCGCGGGTGAGCAGCGCACCCTGCACCGCCTGCTGCGCCGCTTCCTTCTGGGCCTTCGTGGGCTCTCCCTTGGCCGACTGCGTCTGGTGCATGTGGTCGGCCTTGGCCTTGAGAGCGTTGCCGTCCACCGTCTTGGATGTCACCTTCGTGCCGGCGGGCGGCGTGAAGACGAACGTCGCCGGGTCGATGGAGCCGTAGCTGATTGTGTCGAAGCCGAAGCGGAGGACCGGCGTGGTGCCGCCTTTCGCGAAGACCTGCACCTCCAACGGGACCATGGTCTTGCCGTCGATGGCCGCCTGGACGTAGCCGAGGGCGGTGTCTTTAGCCACCGGGGTCATGCGCAGCAGGTAGGCGTCCTGGCCGGCGACCTTGGCCTGGCCGGCGACCTCGACGGTGGCGAAGCGGGCGAGCTGCTGCAGGTAGAGGGTGATCGCCTCGGGAGTCATGAAGGTGGCGGAGGGCGCCGGAGACGAAGTCTCCGCCGGCGCGCCGCCCGTCACGACGACCTTCTTGGCGCTGTTCTGAGCGTAGTCGTAGACCCAAGCGGTCCGCTGCGCCTTGTTCAGGACGACCACCTGATCGCCGCCGGAACCCTGGGACTCGACCTTGACGCCCGCGTCGCTTGCCCAGATGCGCCCGGAGCCGTCGCTCGTGAGCGGCGACTGTGCGGGCGCCTGGGCCATGCCGCCGGCGGCCATGGAACCGAGGTCGCCGAAGAGGCCGTTGTGCCACGAGACATCGCCACTGACCGCGGTCACGTCCTTGGCCTGCGCCATCTTGGCGAGCAGGTCCGGCGCCGAGATGCCGGGGAGCGGGTCGGACTGGCCGGCGCCCGCCACCGTCACGCCGACGACCAAGACGATCGCCGCCAGGACGACGAGGGACGTCAGGATCAGGACTCTGGACCGCATGGGGGTCTCCTTCCGCAGTGATACCGCTACATAGGGTGTACCCCCGCACGGCAGGGGCCGCAACCTTACGCAGGTACGTAGGGGCTGACGCGCCGCGCTCCCTACGGGAGCGTCTGCACGAAGGTCTTCCAGCCCGAGCGCAGCTTGTCCCAGCTCACGCCGACGCTCTGGCGCGACGCCTGATCGAGCCCCTCGGCGGTGAGGTCGGAGTCGCTCACGGCGGTGACGAAGCTTCTCAAGCCGCGCAGCCCCCAGCGGTCCATCACGTACAGCACCAGCGCTGCCCCCTCCAGATACGCCAGCCGCACCTTGGCGATGCGGTTGCCCTTCCAGAGGCTCTTCGCGCGCAGCGCCTTCTCCAGCGGGAACGCGGAGCGATCGGCGGCCAGGTCGTCGCGCAGCGGCTGGAACGTGCGGCCGCCCTCGACGGCCGTCGCCAGACCCTCGGCAAGCAGCGACGGGGCATGCTTCGTCCCCTCGAACCAGCGCGTCGTGTAGGCGTGCGTGAGCTCGTGCGCCAGCATCCGGGGCATCCACGCCTCCTTGCCGGCGAGCGCCGGGCCGAGCACGCCGATGTCCCGCATCCAGCTGGGAGCGTCGCCGAGGTGCTCCGGCGGGTGCGAGAAGAAGCGGATGCGCGGCTCCTCCGGGTCTTCGCCGAGCGAACGGACCAGCTGGTCTCGCGAGGAGTAGTAGTAGACGACCACCGGCTCGCTTGAGTCGATGCCGAGCAGCGAGAGGCGCTTGCGGGCCGGACCGCCCGCCTTTGCCAGCGCCTCGGCGCCGGCTTGCTCGCTCTTGTCGGCGATCACGACGAGCCCGTTGCGGCGCAGGACCAGCGGCCGCGCGAAGGCCATCACCTCCTGACCGCGCATGTCGCGCGGCGTGACGTCGTCGAGCAGGACGAGGCGGCCGCCGCGCAGCGCGACGTCGAAGACGCGGCGGGCCATGATGCGGTCGGCCGGGTCGGCTCCGCCGACCTCGCCGACCGCGCCGACGTAGAAGCGGCCGGGACGGCCGCGCACCGGCTCGGCGACGAGCCGCACGCCGGTCCACGGCAGCCGCACCAGGTGCTGGTACAAGGCGCCCACGGCGCGGCGCGAGTCGCCGCTCACCGCGGGGAGCGCACCTTCCCACGCCGTGCGGTCGCGTGCCCTGAGCGCCTGGGTGGCGCGCGCGAGCGCGGCGTCGAGCTCGGCGGTCGTGACCTTCGGGGCCGGCGGGCGCGTCTCGGCCTTGTCCTCTGTGAGGAGCGGCAGCACGGCGCCGAACGTAGCGAGCGCCACGACGGCGACAATGAGGGCCGCGCCCGCGAGGAGCAGGAGCAAGCGGGTCCTTCGAGAGGCGGGGGTCATCGCTCGATTGTACGGCCCGCGCGGCGCGCCGGCTCCCGGACCGGCTCCGGCGGCTCGTCCGCGAGGTCCGACCCTCAGCCCCCGCCGAGCACGTAGCGACGCCAGCCGCCGTAGAACTGGGTCCACGTCACGCCGAGCGCGCCGCCCAAGGCGTCGTCCATGCCGGCCTCCGTCGGCTCGGCCGCGGCGACCGCCTGGACGAACGGGCGCAGCTTGCCGGCGCCCCAGCGCCAGACGACGTAGGAGACGAGCGACCCGCCGACCTCGTAGCCGAGCCCGACGCCCTCCGCGTCCGCGCCTTCCCACACGTCGGCGGCCGCGAACGACTCCGGCAGCGGCCACAGCTGGTCGCCGGAAGCGACTTCCTCGCGCAGCCGTGGCGATGCCGCGGCGCCCTCTGCCGCCTCCGCGATGCCTTCCACGAGAAGGGACGGCGGGTCGTCGGCCGCGTCGAACCACTGCACCGTGTAGGCGTGCGCCAGCTCGTGGGTGAGCGCGTCGGCCTTCGAGATGCCGGCGTCGCGGAGCCAAGGGCCCATCACGGCGACGTCCCACGTGGGCCACTGCTCGTCGGCGACGCGCAGCGGCGGATGGCTGAAGAATTCGAGGCGAGCGCTCTGGACGTTCAAGCCCAGCGCGTCTCGTATGTCGTCGACGGAGCCGTACACCGTGATCAGGACGGCCGGGCGCGTCCCGATGCCGAGCACGGCGAGCCGCGGCCGCGCCTGCGCCGCCGCGGCCATCATCTCGCCGGCGCGCCCGCGCGCCCAGCGGTCGGCGAGCACGATCAGACCCGGGCGCTGCAGGACGACTGGGTCGTGCAGCGCCATCAGGTAGCGCCGGCGCAGGTCCTTCGGCGTCTCGTCGCCAAGGACGACGGCGCCGCCGGCTACGTCGCTGAGCTTCAGGTACCGGACCACGGCGAGCCTGTCGGGTGGTCCTGCCGCCCCCAGCTGGCCGCTGCCTTCCACACGGTAGATCCCCTTCCCGGGGTCGGCGGGCGTGACCTCGAACGAGAAGGTCCGCCAAGGCAGCCGCGAAAGGGTGTCGTAGACTGCGGCCAGTCCGTCCCGCGCCTCGACCGAGGGGGCATCGCCCTCGACGGGCAGCCAAGAGAAGAAGGATCCGCGATGACGCTCGCGCAGCGCATCGGCCGCGTTCGAGAACTGGACGCGGGCGCGCTCCAGCAGGCGCTGCCGGTCCGCTTGGCCCCCGTCCGGCGCGCCGCGTCCGAGGCCGCAGCCGGTCGTGACGAGGCACAGCGCCGCCGCCACCGCGACGGTGACGGCGAGAAACCTGCTGATGCGCCGCGCTGCGGGCACGTGACCCCCCGGCTGCCGGACGACCCCCGGCTCATCCTATCGCCCGCCGGCCCGGTCTCCTGAAGCAGATCGAGGCGCACATGCTCAGCCGGGCCCTTCACGAACGCGCCGCCGGAACCGCGCGTGTACTATTGGAAACCGATGAGCACTCCGCCCGGACACCACGACAGGCCGTACACGGTGTATCGCGTCGGGGACGCCCCGGCCGCGGGCGGGTCAGGCCCACCCCAGGGCGGCAGCAGGCCGCCGCGGGACCACCGCGGCGGCGGCCGCGGGCGCAGAGGCGGCGGCTTGCTTGTCCTCCTCATCGTTCTTGGCCTGATCGTGGCCGCGGCCGCCGGCGTAGCCGCCGCGGCCGGCTGGGGTCCGTTCGGCGGCGGCGGCAAGACGACGGCGAGTGACGCCGGCCCGGCCGCGACCGTCGCCGCGACGGCGGCTCCTTCCGCGTCGTCGTCCGCCGCCAAGCCTTCACCGGCCCCGTCTTCGAGCCCGACGCCCACCGCCGCCCCGGCCTTCTCCGTCACGGCCGGCGGCGACACGATGGGCGGCTTCGGCGTCAGCGGGGTCGTCGCGAGCATGGGCAGCAGCCTCTTCAAGAGCATCGCCCCGACGTTCGAGAAGAGCGACTTCGGCTTCGTGAACCTGGAGAGCCCGCTCACCACAGGCGGTGACCCGCAGGGCTGGAAAGACGTCGTCATCAAGGGCAACCCGGCGCTCGCGCCGGCGATGGCCAAGAGCGGCATCAATGTCGTCACCATGGCCAACAACCACGCCGGCGACATGGGCGACAGCGGCCTGCTCGACAGCATCCGCTACTGCGAGGACAACGGGATCACCGTGGTGGGCGCCGGCAAGGACCTCAAGCAGGCCATGGCCGGCGCCGTCCTGAAGACGAAAGACGGCGCCAAGGTCGCGTTCCTCGGCTTCTCCGACGTGCTGCCGGCTGGCTACCCGGCGACGTCGACGAGCCCGGGCACGTCGCCGGGCCGCGCCGACCTCAGCGCCGTGAAGAGCGCGATCAAGGCGGCCAAGAAGAAGGCCGACTACGTGATCGTCGGCTGGCACTGGAACTTCGAGTACAAGCGCGCCCCGAGCTACCTCGAGGAGAGCGAAGGCAAGGCGGCGATCGACGCCGGGGCGGACATCGTGTTCGCGCACCATCCGCACCTGCTCGACGGAGTCGAGGCCTACCACGGCGGCCTCATCTTCTACAGCCTGGGCAACCTCGTGTTCAGCGGCTTCAGCGGCGAGACCGCGGAGACGATCCTGGTGCGCGCCAAGGTCTCGGAGGACGGCATCGACGCGCAGCTGGTGCCGGTAGTCGGCGGCGGGTCCGGCGTTCCCTCGCTCGCCACCGGCTCGCAGGCCGAAAGCATCCTGCAGCGCGTACAGGGCTTCTCGGCCGCGCTCGACACCAACGTGAAGATCGCCCACGGCAAGGGGTACGTGCACCTCAAACGCTGAGGCGCCGCCCAAGCTCGCCGACGCCGACGTTCCCGCCGACCTCAGACGACCCGGGAGGGTCATGACCCTCGTCATCTGCCCCAATCTCGCCGTGGACCGCATGCTGGCCGCCGACCGCGTGCGGCCCGGCGGCACGACGCGCTGCCGAGCGCTGCGCACGCAGGCGGGCGGCAAAGGAGCGAACGTCGCCCGCGCCACCAGGGCGCTGGGCGGCGAGGCGCTGCTCGCCGGCTTCGCCGCCGGACGCGGCGGGCGTCTCATCGCCGAGCTCGCACGCGACGAGGGACTGGAGCTGGAGGTGGTCGTGGCGGAGGGGGAGGCGCGCGTCTCGACCGTCGTCATGGAGGACGACGGGTCCGTCACGCGCCTGTATGAGTTCGGTCCGGAGATCTCCCCCGCCGGCGAGCGGGCGCTGCTGGAGCTCGCCGGCTCACGGCCGGCCGGGCCCGGCGAGTGGGCCGTCGTCACCGGCGCGGCGCCACCGGGCGTCTCGCCCGGCTTCTACGCCGCCCTCGTGGGCGCCGCCCGCGCCGCGGGCTACCGGACGCTGGTCGATGCCACCGGCGAGCAGCTCGCCGGCGCGCTCGCCCGACGCCCGGACCTCGTCAAGGTGAACCTGGAGGAGGCCTGCTCGGCCGTCGGCCTCCCGGAGATGCACTGCGACGACGACAAGACGGCCACGCCGGACGGACTCGTGGCCGAGGGCCTCGAGCTCTGCCGGCGGCTGGTCGGGGCGGGAGCCGCCGGCGCAGTCGTCACCCTCGGCGCCGCCGGCGCCGTGGCCTTCTTGGGCGGCTCCCCGTGGCGCGTGTCCACGCGGCCGGTCGGGGCGCTGAATCCGGTGGGGTCCGGCGACTGCTTCGCCGCGGGGCTGACGCTCGCGCTGCAGCGTGGAGAGAGTCCGGCGGCGGCGCTGCGCCTGGCGGCGGGCGCCGGCGCGGCCAACGCCGTCTCGCCGTACAACGGCGACGTGGACGCGGCGCTGGCCGAGGAGCTGGCGGGCGGCGCGTACGCGGGCCCGCCCCTCGGCTGAGCCGAGCCGCGGAATCGGGCCTCGGCCGAGGCCCGGGCAGCATGCATCCGGGACAAGTACGTCCGAACGTACGCGCAAACACCCCACGGGATGTCCAGACGTACGTCCGGGCGTACGCCGGCGCAGTACGACAGTACATCGGGCGGCGACGCCGGCCGGCCCGTCTGGTGGCCGCCCCGGGCGGGAACGCCTACACTGACGACCGATGCGGCCCATCCTCTTCCAGATCGGCGACTTCCGCTTCTACAGCTTCGGCCTCATGGCCGCGCTGGCGCTCATCGTGCCCGGCCTCACCATCGTGCGGCCGCTGGTGCGCCGCCGCGGCGTGCCGGAGGAGTTCGCTTACGAGCTCATCATCGCCGCCGGCATCGGCGGCTTCGTCTGCGCGCGCATCTACTACCTCGTCGAGAACTACGCCGCCATCAAGGCCGATTTCTGGCACGTCGCCTTCAGCGGCGCCGGCTTCGTCTGGTACGGCGGCCTCATCGGCGGGTTCCTCGGCGTCGTGGGCTGGACCCTCATCCGGCGCTATCCGCTGGACGTCATCGCCAACGCCACGGCTCCGGCCACGGCGATGGGCTACGCGATCGGCCGCATCGGCTGTCAGCTCGCCGGCGACGGCGACTACGGCAAGGTCAGCACGCTGCCCTGGGCGATGGGCTACCCGCACGGCACCGTGCCCACGCCGCCGGGCGTCCGCGTCCAGCCCACTCCCATCTACGAGATCATCGCCATGAGCTTCGTGGTCTGGATCCTCTGGCGTCTGGCGACGCGCTACGACAAGTCCGGCTGGTGGACGTTCGGCTGGTTCCTCGTCCTCTCCGGCGTCGAGCGCATCCTGGTGGAGTTCGTGCGCCGCAACCCCATCTGGTTCTGGCACCTCACGCAGCCGCAGTGGTTGAGCATCATGAGCGTCGTCATCGGCGTCGTGCTGATCGCCGTGTACGGCAAGAAGGCGGCGGTGCTGACCGGCGACGCCGCGAAGCCGAGCCGGCCAGAGGCCAGACGGGCGGCTCGGGCCACGTAGCCACGCGCGTGCGGTCAGGCGGCGTCCGCCCCCGGCGCGTCGCTGGGCACGAGGAGGAGCGGGCAGGGCGCCGTGTCCAGAAGCTCCTTGATCACGGCGCCGTGACCGCTCTCGAAGCTCCCGCTCCACGACAGCACGATGAGCTCCGCGCCGTTCTTGCCGGCCTCCTCGGCGATGATGCCGGCGGGGTCTCCGACACGCACGGCTACGCGGTGGCGGCCGCCCTCGGGACACGTCGAGAAGCGCATCGTGAACTCGTCCTGCCAGGCGCTCCACTCGTAGTGCTCCTGGTCAGTCATGCGAGGCGCCGGCAGGCTGCCCGTCTCCGCCGGCGTGTCGCCGGTCACCACGTGCAGCATGACGATCTCGCGGCCGCGTGCGCAGAGCGCGTCGTCGGCGGCGCGCATCGCCGCCGAGGTGGAGGGGCTGCCCTCGAGCGGCACGTACAGACGCTTGAGGGAGGCGACTGGACGCATGCCCTGCCGGACCAGAAGCACGGGAGCGACGTGTCCGTTGAGCAACGCCTCGGCGACGTGGCCCATCCCGGGGGCCGGCCCGGAGCCGCAGGCGCAGCTCAGGCCGAACGCGAAGGCGTCGACCGCGTCCCCGCCGACGAGCCTGGTGAGCGCCTCGACCGGGTCGCCGTCGATGGCCGTGACCTCCAGCCCCTCCAGGTCGGCGCTCCCCGGCTCCGGCAGCCCCGGCTCGCGCACGTGGACGCCGCGCACCTCCCAGCGGGCGGCCGCGGCGAGCGCGCGCGCCGACATGACCAGTTCCTGGTCCGCGGCGGCGTCTGCGACGGCTACGAGAAGCGTCATTCGGCGTCCACCTGCCAAGGTCGTCCGTTGCGCCGCCTCAGCTTGTGACGGCCGGGCCGGAGCTCCCGCTCCTCCCCGTCCAGCTGCAGGGTGACCGGCGCCCTCTCGACGGTTATACCCACGTCCACTCCGCCCTTCCTGGAGCGCACGTCCAGCTGCAGCCGAGCGCCGCGGAACCGCAGGGGCATGCGGACCCGCTCCCAAGCCTCCGGCAGCTGCGGGTCCAGCCGCAGCGCCTCGCCGCGGCGCATCACGCCACAGAAGCCCATGACGGCCGCCTGCCACAGGCCACCCATGGTGGCCATGTGCAGGCCGGCGGCCGCGTTGCCCATGTTGTCGGCGAGGTCGATCGCCGCCGCCATCTTGAAGTACTCGGTCGCCTCGGGCACGTCGTGCAGCCTCGCTGCCACGGCCGCGTGGATGCCGGGACTGAGGGAGCTGCCATGGCAGGTGATGGGCTCGTAGTAGTCGTAGTTGGCGCGCGTCGTCTTCTCGTCGATCTCGTCGGCGAGCACGTGGCAGAGCATCACGACGTCGGCCTGCTTGACCACCTTGCTGACGAGGGTGACGTCGCGGCCGAGCAGCAGGTCGGCAGCCATCGGGCGCGGCCGGATCTTCTCAATCGGCACGTCGTCCATGCCGTAGAACCCGGCGAACTGCTCGTAGAGCAGCGTCTCCGGGTCGTAGCAGTCCACGTAGCCGTCGATGACCTCGCGCCAGCCGACGAGCTCCGCGACGCTGAGCTCGAGCCGCTTCGTGAGCTCCGCCGCGTAGGCCTCGTCCACCGTCTCGAGCCAGGCAAGCGACTCGATGGCGCGCTTGATGTTCCAGCGCGCGAGGACGTTGGTGTAGGCGTTGTCGTCCACGCCCTCGTGGTATTCGTCGGGCCCCACGACGACGCGCACGTGGTAGCGCCCCTCGCGGTCGCGCGCCGCGCGCGAGACCCAGAACCGCGCCGTCTCCAGCATGATCTCGACGCCCATGCTCGCCATGAAGGCGTCGTCGCCGGTCGCCTTCCAGTACTCCCACGCCCCCCAGGCCACGTCCGCTGATATGTGATGCTCCATGAGGCCGGAGAGGATGGGGACCTGCTCGCCGCTCGGCCCGTAGCCGTAGGGCGGCGTGGTCTCGATGCCCTTGTCCGCGGATTCCCAGGGATAGAGCGCGCCGCGGAACCCCATCTGCGTGGCCTTTTGCCGCGCCCCCGGCAGGTTGCGGTAGCGGTACTTGAGCAGCGTGCGGGCAGTCTCGGGCTGGGTGTAGATGAAGAACGGCAGCACGAAGATCTCGGTGTCCCAGAAGACGTGCAGGAAGTAGGACATGCCGCCCAGCCCGCGGGCGCCGACGGAGACCGTGTCCTTGCCGGGGTGCGCCGTGCTGATCATGTGGTAGATGGCGAAGCGCAGCGCGTGCTGGTCGTCGGCGTCGCCGTCGACGCGCAGGTCGGCGGCTTCCCAGGCGGCGTCCCACGCCGCGCGATGCCGCCGCAGCAGCTCGTCGTAGCCGGCGTCGCGCGCCCGCTGCAGGGCTCGGCGCGCGACCTCCGGGGACGGCACTTTGGTGCGCGCGGAGGCGATCGCGGCGAGCCGGTCCACGGTGGCCGGATCGCCCGGCTCGAGGCGCCCGCCGATCACGTCACGCGCCTGCTGCGGGGTGCGCGCGACGGGCGATCCGGGCGCCGGATTGGTCGTCATCGCCAGCACGTGCCCGCCGCCGTTGCGGCCGCGGGTGCTCGCGATCAGGCCCGGCGGGTCGTCGAGCACCTCGAACTCCGTCTCCCTGGTCGGTCCGCCGGCGTGGGTGACGCCGATGGCGCTCTGCCAGACGATGGAGCCGGCGAAGTCCTCCGGCGTGGCCTCAGCACGCGCGGCCATCAGCTGGCGGTCGGCGAGCGAGGCGAACCGCGCCGTGCGGACGCGGACGCTCCGGCCGCTGCGCAGCCGCTGCCGCCACGAGCGGAAGACGATGCCGTGGCGCATGTCCAGCACGCGCTCGTGGTCGATGATCTCGCCGTTCGCCAGGGTCATGGCGCTGCCGGCCACCATGAGCCGGAGGCCGGTCCAGTCGGGCGCCGGGACCGGCTGGCGGAAGGGCGGGTCGCTGGTCCCGTCGCCGTAGACGCCGGCGACGAAGGTGGCCGGCGTCGAGATCGCCGAGCCCTCCTCGAGCGCCCCGCGCGTGCCGGTCTCGCCGTTGGCGACCGTCAGCCACGTCTCGACCTCGCGCTCCCGGAACGGGTCGAAGCCCTTGACCTCGAAGCGCCACGCGGGGTCGGCGTTGGGCTCCGGGAAGCTCTGCTGGGCGACGATCTCGCGCATCGCGAGCTGGTCGTGCAGGATGTCGAGGAACTCGACCGGGCCCCCGCCGGCGTGCAGCACCTGCGGGGGCACGCCGGCCAGCTCCGGGCCGACGCTGACGTACACGGCCCGGCGCAGTTCCGGGATGAGCATGGCCGAGTCGGTGCCCTGCCCGTCTGCGACTGGCCCGAAGGTGTCGCCGAGCACGAGCAGATCCTGCGGCTGGCGGCCGCGGCCCGTCACCAGCGCGCGCGTCACCGCGTGCATCGCGTCGCTCTTGCCGGTGAGGCCGATGTCGATGTGCCTGACGTCGCTCGTGACGGCCGGGTGCGAGAGGCCGGCCTCCCGGCCCAGCACGCGCGTCAGCTCCATGCACTCACGCAGGCCGTCACGGAACCCCGCGCCGCGCAGCCGCACATCGACCTCCCGCTGCAGGTCGGCGACCGCCGTCCCCGGCGGTTCCGGCCAGCCGGGGACCAGGTCGACGGACTGCCGGTTGAGGTTGTCCTGGAGGAGCGCGACGTCGAGCCCGGAGGCCACGAGCCGGCCGCGAAGCGCCTCGGCCGTGGCGGCCAGCTGTTCCTCCTCGAGGGAGCTGGCCTCACGCCGCTCGAGGAGGCGCGGCCCGGCCGGGCCGACGACGTAGACCTCGGAGCCGCGCGAAAGATAGAGGAAGAGGCGACCCTCGACGCCGGGGCGCGCCCGCAGCTGCTCGTCCACGTCCTCCACGTCGGCGCTGCTGACGACGGCGATGTCCACGCCCAGGGCCGTGAGCCGCTCCACGCGGCTCCGCACTGCCGAGGCGTCGGTGTCCCGTCGGGCAACGGCGGTGCCGTCCCACGCGAAGCAGATCACGGGGAACTCGCGGTCGAGCGCGCGCTCCAGCCTTCGGTCGCGCGCGCTGTCGGTTGCTCTCATGGTGGCGTTGTCGCCGCTCGTCGGCATCGTCCTACCATCCTGCCCTACGCGCGCCTTTCCTGCACCGGGACGGTACACTTGTCTTCCTGCCACGACCGGCCCGAGGTGAGCTCATGTCCCCGTTCGACGTCGCCTACGTCCGCAGCCAGTTCCCCGCGCTCAGGCGAACGATCGGCGGCCGGCTCGTGGCCTACCTCGACGGGCCCGGGGGCACGCAGACGCCGCAGCGGGTGCTCGACGCGGTGCTCGACTACCTCACCAACCACAACTGCAACATCCACGGCGCCTTCGCCACCTCGGAGGAGACGGACGCCATCATCCAGGGCGCCCAGGAGGCCGGCGCCGATCTTCTCGGCTGCGACTGGGACGAGGTCGGCTACGGCGCCAACATGACGACGCTCACCTTCCTGCTCAGCGACGCCATCGCCCGCGACATCCGCCCCGGCGACGAGGTCGTGGTCACGGAGCTCGACCACGAGGCCAACCGCGGCCCGTGGACGCGGCTGGCCGAGCGCGGCGCAGTCGTCCGCGAGGTGCCCGTGGACCTCGAGACGTGCACGCTCGACTGGGACGCCTTCGAGCAGCTCATCGTGCCGGGCAAGACGAAGGTGGTCGCGGTCGGCTACGCCTCCAACGCCGTGGGCACCGTCAACGACGTGGCGCGCGCGGCCTCGCTGGCGCGCGAGGCCGGCGCCTTGAGCGTCATCGACGCCGTGCACTACGCGCTGCACGGGCCGATCGACGTCAGGGCGGTCGGCTGCGACTTCCTTCTCTGCTCGGCCTACAAGTTCTTCGGCCCGCACGTGGGCCTCATGTACGCGCGCCGGGAAGCGACTGAGTCGCTCGAGCCCGTGCGGCTGTGCACGCAGGACCCAGGCCCGCCGTTCGTGTGGCAGACCGGCACGCTGAACCACGAGGGCATGGCCGGCACCATCGCGGCCGTCGACTTCATCGCCGACCTCGGCGAGCGGCATGTGAAGATGGTGGCGGACCACCTACCCGCCGGCCTGCAGGGCCGGCGCCGGGCGGTCGTCGCCGGCATGCTGGCCGGGGAGGCCTACGAGCAGCCCCTCGCGAAGCGGCTGCGCGGGCAGCTCGTCGGCATCCCGGGCGTCACGATCTACGGTCCGCCCGAGGGCAGCCCGCGCACCTCGACCGTGTCCTTCACGCTCCAGGGCTTCCACGCCGGCGAGGTGTGCCGCGCGCTCGGCGCGCGCGGCCTCTTCACCTGGGACGGGGACTTCTACGCCCAGCGATTGGTGCAAAGGCTCGGCCTGCAGGATCGGGGCGGCCTCGTGCGCGTGGGACTCGCCCCGTACACCACGGAGGGCGAGCTCGAGCGGCTCATCGCGGCAGTCGGCGACCTCTCGCGCTCGATGCGATGACGGCCGGCCCCGCCACGCCGGCCGGCGCCCCGCGGGACGTCAGGATCTCGCTGTCCGGCCTCGGCGACGGCTCGGCTCCGGCCGACGGCCCGCGCGAGGTCAAGCTCTGCCTGCTCGGCTTCGGCAGCGTGGCGCGGGCGTTCTGCGAGCTGCTCGCCGCCCAGGAGCGCGTGCTCGATGAGCGGCACGGGGTGCACGTGCTGATCGCCGCCGTCGGCACACGCCACGGCAGCCTGCTCGACCCCGCCGGCATGGCGCCGGGGGACGTGCTCGCGGCCGTGGGCGATGGGCCGGCCCCGCCGCAGGCGGCCCGGCCGGCCCCCGAGCTCCTCGCTGCGTCCGCCGCGGACGTGCTCGTCGAGCTCACCGTGATGGGCGACCTCTCGGGTGTCGCCGCCGGCGCCACGCCCTACACGCCGGCGGCGACGGGCCACGTCCTCGAGGCGTTCCGCCTCGGCATGGACGTGGTCACGGCCAACAAGGGGCCCATCGCCTGGGGCTGGACGGAGGTCGCGGCGGCGGCGGCCGCGGCCGGCCGCCGCATCCGCTTCGAGAGCACCGTCATGGACGGCCTCCCGGTCTTCAGCCTCCTCGAGTACGCGTTGCCCGATTGCACGCTGCTCGGGTTCGAAGCGGTGTTCAACGCCACGACCAACTTCATCATCGACGCGATGGGGACGGGGCGGAGCTACGAGGACGCCCTGGCCCAGGTGCAGGCCGAGGGCTACGCCGAGGCCGATCCCAGCAACGATGTGGACGGATGGGACGCCGCCAGCAAGGCCGCCGCGCTCGCCAACGTCGCCATGGGCGCCGGCATCACCCCGGCGGACGTGGAGCGCGAGAGCCTGCGCGAGGTCGCGTTCGAGCGCATCGTGCGAGCGCGCGAGCACGGCCGGCGCCTGCGCCTGGTCTCGAGCGTCTGGCGCGAGGCGGCCGGTCCGGGGGCTGCTTCGCTGCACGGCCCGGATGGCACTGACCCGGTCGGCGCCGGCGGGTCCGTCGCCCGCCCCGTTCGCGCGCGCCTGCGCGCCGAAGAGCTCGACATCGAGCACCCGCTCGCCGCCGTGAGCGGAGAGTCGCTCGGTGCGCTGCTCCACACCGACCTCATGGCCGACGTACTCGTCAGCGAGCGGCACGCGCTCGTGCCGCAGACCGCCTACGGCGTCTACGCAGACCTGGTGCACCTGTGCCGGATGAGCCGATAGACCGGCCCGGGCCGGCGAACGGAGCGGCTCCCGGGCCGGCGCAGCCGCCTGTCTCGACTCCCGCTGCGGCTGCGATCGCCGCCGCGCACGGGGAGGGGGCCGGCTCAAGCCGGCCGCGCCGGCCCTCATGGATCCGAGCCGCGCTGGCCTCGCTCGTCATCCTCGCCGCCGGCGCCTCCCTCGGCGCCGCCGGCTACCACTTCGAGCGCAGCTACTCCGTCCAGCCGCCGGCGATCGAGAGGACCGGCGGGGGCTGGACCATCACAGGACAGCAGGGCCGCGAGTTCAGCGGCCTGGGGCTGAGCGGCCCGCGCCTCATCTGGCAGGACGGAGCCGCGATCGAGTACGTCCAGCTGGGCGAAGGCGCCATCCGCCTGCTGGGTCCCGCCCCGGGGATGCACGCCACGTGGGACCCGGCGATCGGCGAACGCTATGCGATCTGGTTCGAGGCCGAGCGGCAGGGGAGCCTGGCGGTGGAGGCCGTCGCCTACGACACTCAGACCGGACGCCGCTGGTCCGTCGCCGACGCCGGCTCCGTGCGCTCGTATCCGGCGATCTCCGGCGATGTGGCCGTATGGTGCTCGGCCCGGCAGATCGGCGTGCCGTCGATCAACGGCGTGCGGGTCGGGAGCGGCAAGTCCTTCGAGGTCGCTCCCGGCAACGGCGCGCCCGTGGTCGCGGGCGGACTGGTGGTGTGGGCGCCGAGCTGGACCGGCCCCTTCGTGGCCCGCGAGATCGGCAGCGGGGCGACCTGGCCGGTGCCGGGAGGCACGTCCGGCGGCCGGCTGACCGGCATCGCCCTGGCCGGCCGCACCCTCGTCTGGGGCCACGGCTCGGAGCCGGGCAAAGGCGTGGTGGCTACCGCCGACGTGGACGGCGGCGGCACGACCACTCTCGCCGCCGGCCTGTCGGGCCTCGCCGGCCCAGCCTACGACGGAAGGACGGTCGTCTGGGCGGAGAAGTCGGCGACCGGCTCTCGCGTGATGGGCCGCCGCCTCGGCGGCGGCGCGGCCTTCCTCATCGCACGCGCCGACGGAGACGTCAAAGAAGTCGCGGTGAGCGGCGACGCCGTCGCCTGGATCAGCTCCTCGGGCGGCGCGTACACCATCGTGACCGGAGGGCTGCCGCAGTGAGGATGCCCTTGCGGCATCGGACGCGGGCCTACCCGAGCGAGGCGCGGGACCGGCTGCTCCTGCTCCTGCTCCTCGAGCTGTGGGTGCTCAACGTCGCCGACCTCGCGCTCACCCGGTACTCGATATGGCTCGGCTTCGCCACGGAGTCCAACGGCGTCATGGACTACTTCCTTCGCGCCGGCACGGTGCCTGCCGTCGCCTTCAAGGTCGGCATCGTCACGGTCGGCGCGCTCCTGCTCTGGCGCCTGCGCGTGTACCGGGTCGCCACCGTCGCGGCAGCGCTGCTGGCCGGTGTGCTCGCCGCCGTCGTCGCCTATCAGGCGTTCTGGGTGCTCAGCCTGCGCTAGGCACAGGCTGAGTTCGGGAAGCGGAGGCAGACGGGTCGGGGCGCCCGGCCGCCGCTACGGCGGGCCGGGCGCCCCTCTGACGCGGGACTCGCTGCGGCTCAGACCCCTGCGGGCAGGTCGCTGAGCCGCTTCTTGACGATCTTCGTCGCCTCGGCGATCACGTCGAGACTGCGGTCGACCTCGGCCTTGGTGTGCGCCGTGCTCGCGAAGAAGCGCTCGAAGTTGAAGTTGTGGAAGTACACGCCGCGCATCTGACACTCGGTCTGGAGCATACCGAAGAACCGCGTGTCGCTGGCACGCGCCTGGCGGTACCTCGTCACGGGCTCCTCGTGCCCGAAGAACACCTGCCACATCGGGCCGACCTGGCTGATGTACGCCGGCACGCCGTTCTCGGCGAAGATGCCTCGCATGCCTTGGACCATCGCGTTGGCGATCGTGTTCAGGTGCCCGTAGACGCGATCGCGGTCGTTGATGAGGATGTCGAGCGAGGCGTTCATGCCGGCCAGCGTCAGCGGGTTGCCGCTGTAGGTGCCGCCGTGCAGGACGACACCGTCGGCCTCGAGCTGCATGATCTCCTTCTTGCCGCCGAACGCGGCGGCGCCCGGAGTGCCGCCGCCGACGGCCTTGGCCACGCAGGTGATGTCCGGGAGGACCCCGTACAGCTCCTGGGCGCCGCCGAGGGAGACGCGGAAGCCGGTGATGATCTCGTCGAAGATCAGCACCACGTCGTTCTCGTCGCAGATGCGGCGCAGGCCCTCGAGGAACCCGGGCATCGGCGGGATGATGCCGGCGTCGCCGAGGATCGGCTCGGCGAGGACGCAGGCCAGCTCGTCACGGTTGCGCTTGATCAGTACCTCGACCGCGTCGATGTCGTTGAACGGCGCGATGATGACGGTATCCGCGAAGGCCTTGGGGATGCCGGCTTGACTCGGCAGCGTGCGCGGGAACTTCTCGGTGCCCGCGGCCTCGAGCGCCGGCACGTGCGAGAACGCGTGGCAGTCCAGGAAGCCGTTGTAGCTCCCCTCCCACTTCATGATCTTGTCCTTGCCGGTGTAGGCGCGCGCGAGACGGATGGCCGCCTGTGTCGCCTCGCTGCCGGAGTTGGCGAAACGGACCTGCTCGATGCCGGGCACCGCCTGGACGATCTTGCGCCCGACCTCGTAGTCGAGCTCATGGGGGAACGTGTACAGCATGCCGCCCTGGGTGATCTGGGCGACGATCGAGTCGAGGATGGGCTTGGGGCGATGGCCGAAGATCATGGGGCCGTAGCCGATGCACCAGTCGACGTAGGCGTTGCCGTCCACGTCGTAGAAGTAGGCGCCCTCGCCGCGCTCCATGACGATGGGGCGCGTGCCGATCAGGCGCGCGTAGCTGGACTCACCGCCGGAGACGACCTCCTGGCACTTGGCGAACATCTCCCTGGTCTTCTTGAGTCGACTGTCGTCGATGAGGTTGTCTGCCATCGGCTCGGATCTCCTTGACGAACGGCCGGGCTCGGCACGGCTACCCGCGGGTGCGGGGCCGGGTCCCCGGTAGGTCGGCCCAGTGTACCGGAAGGTCGCGCCCCGGTGAACGTCAGACGATCGCAGCCAGCAGACTCACCCCGGCGATCGTGCAGACGATGCCCGCCCACTGATTGGCCTTGGGGCGCTCGCCGAGGAGTACGAAGCCGAGGACGACGGCAAACGTGCCGATCTGAGTCGTCGTCACCCCGGCGACCGTGGGAGGCCCCAGGGCGAACGTGATGGTGAGGAGCACCAGGCCACACAGCTCGAGGACGCCGGCGCCGACTGCGCGCACGCGGAACGCCCTGGGCACGGCGACACTGCCCGTGAGCAGCGCCACCGGCAGAGTCACCACGAGGGAGACCGTCCGGGAGATCGCCACCTGGGAGAGCCAGCTGATGTCCGCGTAGTTGTAGCAGAGCACGAGGCCGGCGAAGAGCGCGCCGGCCGCGAATGCCCACCACGCCCCCCTGGTCGTCCCGGCCCGGCCCTCGAGCGAGGTGAGCATGCCGCCGGCCACGCACATGATGAGCGCGACCACGAGCAGTGGCGTGATGGGCGTCCCGAGCAAGATCACCACCACCGCGACATACGCCCCCTGCAAGGAGATGAGAGCCGAGACGAGG
Source organism: uncultured Thermoleophilia bacterium (assembly GCA_963784975.1). GTDB lineage: Bacteria > Actinomycetota > Thermoleophilia > UBA2241 > UBA2241 > CAIXSE01. Next base: position 33,278 of record CAWAUK010000062.1, read on the forward strand.
CCGAGATCGCCAACCTGCAGACCGCGGAACAGGCAGAGGAGGGCGAAGAAGTAGAGGGCGCCGGCGAGCGCAGACAACCCGGCGCCGCGCCACTCGCCGCCGGCTGGCAACCCGTCGACGGCAAGGGCGACGGGCACGATGATGAGAGCCCCGGTGGCCATGACCCAGACCATCTGCGTGAGCGCTCGCGTCTGGCGGGTGACGCCTTGCGAGAAGAGGTCGCTGGTCGCGTAGGACAGCGAGGTGAAGAGGCCTGTGAGGATCGTCAGCACGCACCCAAGTCTACTCGAGGCGGTTTGCATCCCCGTCGCCGGCGCAGAGAGGATGACGTCATGGACGGCGTGCCTCAGCTCCCCGTCGCCGCCGACTGGTTCAGCCTCACCTGGGTCTCTGGCCGGACGGCCGTGCTCACGGAGCCACACGTCGCTGAGCTCCTGAGAGCAGGGCTCTGGTACCTGCGCGGGCGCGACCGCGACCTGCTCGTCGACACCGGCAACGGGATCGGGGCGCTGGCGCCCGTGCTCGCGCGACTCGCGCGCGGCGGGCGCCCCCGGGAGATCGTCTGCCTGTGCACGCACGCGCACATCGACCACATCGGCGGCTTCCACGAGTTCCAGCGACGGCTGCTGCACCCGGCCGAGCAGGCGCTGGCGACGCAGGTCCGCAGCAGCGCACCGCTGGCCACGGCGAGCTGGTCGCGTGAACTGCTGGCCCAGCTCGCCGAGAGCGGCTTCGTGCCGCCGCCGTTCCTCGTCGACGCGATCCCGTTCCCCGGCTTCGACCCCACGACCTTCCGGCCGGAGCGCGCCGCCCCGACCCTCTTCGTGCATGGGGCGACGAGATCGACCTCGGCGACCGGCGCTTCACCGTGATCGACCTGCCCGGGCACACGCCAGGCAGCATCGGGCTGATCGACCACGAGGAGCGCGCGCTCGTCTCCGGCGACGCGGTCTACGACGGCGGGCTGATCGACACGTTGCCCGAGTCCGACGTCGAGACGTACCTGCGGACGATGGCGCTGCTCCGCCGGCTCGACGTCGACGTCGTCTATCCCGGCCACGGCCGGCCGTTCGACCGGGCCCGGCTGCGCGAGATCGCGGAGGCCTACCTGCGCACACGCGGAGGCTGAGGCGTCGCGGACGCCGGCGAGCTCCTCCAGAGGCCGGCGACCCTCCGCCGGCCTAGCTCACCGCGAACAGCGCGCAGGCGGCGCAGGTGCAGCCCACGCCCACGTACTGCAGCCACGAGAGCCGCTCGTGCAGCAGCAGGTAGCCGAGCAGGACGGCCATGGTGCCGCCCTGAGAGATGACGACGGAGGCGACCGCGAGCGGGCCTATCGTGATGGCCGCGGCGAACGCGATGAACGCCGCCGAGTCGAACACTCCCGCCACCGCGCAACGCCGGGCGAGCGGCCCGGGCAGGCGCAGGCCGAACAGCAGCACCGCCACCGGGACCAGGACCACCATGGTGCCGACGCGTCCGTAGGCGGCGATCGCCACGGGATGCAGCGCGGTGGCCTGCGCCAGCAACAGCACGACCACGGCGAACAGCACCGAGGAGAGGAGCGCCCAGCCGGCGCCGGCCGTCGCGCGCCTCCGGCGCGCCGGGGCCGGCGCCGCGCCGTCGGCGACGGCCACGAAGACCGGAGGAGGCCCGCCGGCGCTCGCGGCGGTCGCCGCCTCACTCTCATCCGGCCCGAACACCTCCTCGGCCGGCGCTTTCTCGACCGAGGCGAGGAGGCCGCCCGCGACGGCCAGCGGCAGGCCGATCATCGCCGGCGCGGAGAGCGCCTCGCCGCCGGCGACGGCGATCACCGCGACGAAGCCGCCGGCCAGCGACGCGAGCGGCGTGACGATGGAGAGGTTGCCGGTGACGAGGCCGCGGAGCAGGCACGCGAGCGCCGCGGCCTCACACAGGCCGCTGACGGCCGCGAACGCGCTGGCCCGCCACTCGGCCGAGCCGCTGGGCGGGCCGTCGAGCAGGAGCGCAAGCGGAAGGAGGATCGCCAACCCGACGCCCATGGACCAGGTGAGCGCAGTCCAGATGGCCGCAGCGCGCACGACCTTGACCATGAAGAAGTCGTGGAGCGCGTAGCCGAGCGCCGCGCCCAAGCCGAGGACGACGGTGAGCATGCGCGTACTCTACTCGACCGGCCGCGGCGCGCACGGTCCGGCCGCGCGGCACCGCACGCGCGGGGGCGCGCCCCGCGCGCCCGGCATGCTGACCCGGCGCGCCCCTCGCGTCGTGGTCGGCGGCCGGCGAGCGCCGTCAGTCCTCGGCGCGGCAGACCGTCAGGTCGGCGAAGTTGCGCGGCGCGAGCCCCTCGTGCTTCTGGGCGATGGTGTCGGCGAGCGCGTCCAGGCGCGCGTAGTCCGCCTCGCGCGGCATCCCCTTGGCGAGCACCGGCTCGAGGAACTCGAGCTTGAGCTTGCCCATCATGCCGGTGAGCGTCTCCACGGTCTTGCCGGCCCAGCCGTAGGAGCCGATCACCGTGGCGAACTTGGTGCGCGGCTTGAGCGCGTTGGCGAGCACCGCCGCGTACATCGCCAGCGGGTGCGGGCCGGTGAGCACCGTCGGCGTCCCGAGGACGATCGTGCCCGCGTGGACCAACGAGCTGGCGAGCTCGCCGGCGTCCAGCGTCGTGAGGTCGAAGCGCTCGACCGCGACGTGGCGGTTGGTGAGCGCGGCGGTGAGGTGGTCGACCATCTTGAGCGTGCTGCCGTGCATGCTCACGAACGGCAGGCAGACGATGTTCTGCGGCTCGCCGCCGGCCCAGTCGCGGTAGGCCTCGATGATGAACGCCGGATCGTCGTACACCGGTCCGTGGCTCGGCCCGATGAGCTTGATCGGATACTGCGTCACCTTGTCGATGTTCTTCAGGACCTGGACTCCGAACGGCATCATGATCTCGGCGTAGTAGCGCTTGGCGCCGTCGTACACCTCGTGCTTGTCGGCGAAGACGTCGCTGGTGGCGTAGTGCGAGCCGAAGAAGTCGCAGCTGAAGAGGATCTGGTCCTCCTCGAGCCAGGTGCTCATCGTCTCCGGCCAGTGCACCCACGGCGTGAAGAGAAAAGTCAGCGTCTTGTCTCCCAGACTGAGCGTGTCGCCGTCCGCCACGACGCGGAAGCGGGCGTCGTCCACGTGCAGGTGGTCGATCAGCATCGCCCGCGCCTTCTCGTTGCAGACGACGGTCAGTCCGGGGAAACGCTCGAGGAGCGCCGGCGCGCAGCCCGAGTGGTCCTGCTCCACGTGGTCGATCACGAGGTAGTCGGGCGCGGGCAGCTCGTCGAGCTGAGCCATGAGGGTCGCGCACCTGGCCGGGTCGACGGTGTCGATGAGGACATTCTTCTCGCTGCCCACGACGAAGTAGGCGTTGTAGCTGGTGCCGTCGGGCAGAGGGATGAGGGCGTCGAAGAGGCGACGGTCCCAATCGACGGCGCCGATGAGGTACACGTTCTCGAGGATGGTGCGTGGCTTCATGGTCACCTCGGGTGAGGTCGTGGCGGTGCGTTCTCGTCTCCTTCGAGTATAACCGCGCGAGGCACGTGGCCCCGGCGCCACGTCGTCAGGAAGGTGGAAGCGGCCGCGCCCGAGTTGGACAGGCCGTCGGCTGCAGGCGGGGGAGCTCGCCGTCGGCCGCCGACACATCGGCCGGAGCGGCCGGTCGATCCATCCCGTCGGCGAGAACCCGGTCGCCCGACTAGGCGGCCGCGACACAGAGGCATCTCGTGCCGCCATCCCGTGACGCAACATCCCCTCGCACCGCGACCTCCATGGCGACCCATCGCCGCGTCCACCGATCCTGTCGCACGTTGGATGCTCGGTGTCCCAGAATCGTTTGTCCGCTCGCCGAAGGGCGCCGGCGACGCCGGCCGTCAGGCCGGGCGGACCCGCGCCTCAGCCTTCTCAAGCACGGCCGCGATCGCCGCATCCGCGTCCGCGGGCAGCGGCGGCGCGTCGTGCTCCGCCAGGATGCGCTCGACGCGCGCGGCGGCGACCGCCGTCGCGTCGAGGCCGGAGGCGACGCCGGCGGCCGCAGGCCCTCCGGCGCCGCCCGCCCAGCCACTCGTCCCGCGACCGCCGGTCGAAGACCTGCGGCTGCCAGCGGTCCCTCGCGTGCACTCGCGTGTGCCTGTGCTTGAGGAAGAGCCCGCCGGGCCCCACCTGCTCGATCGCCTCCAGGCCGAGCTCCTCGTCGGTGATCTCGACGGGACGCAGGAACGCCTTGACCCAGCCGGCGATGTCGTCGCACAGCACGACCTGCGTCAGCGACCCCGTGTACGCGCTCTCCATGAAGCCGATGTCGTGGATCATGTGGCCGCCGCTCACGGCGTCGGCGAGCAGCGTGAGCGCGGCCTCGGCGGCGGCCTGCTGGTCGGGCACCAGGGCCGAGCGGCTGTTCCATGTGTTCTTGAGGCCGCCGATCGCCGCACGGCGACCCGGCATCGCAGGTCTCGGAGCCGGGTCAGCCGGTCAGCTCGTCCGCCAGCTGCTCGACGAAGAGGCCGACGTCGGTGACGATGCCGATGGCCTGGAACGAGCCGCGGTCGGCCAGCTTGGTGACGACCGCGGGGTTGATGTCGGCGCAGACGGTGCGCACGCTGGCCGGCAGCATGTTGCCGACGGCGATGCTGTGCAGCATGGTGCTCAGCATGAGGCAGGCGCCGGCCTGCTGCGCGTAGCGCCGCATCTCCTGCTGCGCCTGCATCACGTCGGTGATCACCTCGGGCATCGGGCCGTCGTCGCGGATGCTGCCGGCGAGCACGAACGGCGTGTCGGTCTTCGTGAGCGTGTACATGAGGCCGCCGGTCAGGATGCCCTCGTCGACGGCGGCCCGGATGCTCCCGGCGCGCCGGATGGTGTTGATGGCGCGCAGGTGGTGCTCGTGCCCGCCCGGCACCGCGACGCCGGAGGTGAGGTTGATGCCGAGGGAGGTGCCGTAGAGGTTGCTCTCGATGTCGTGGGTGGCGACGGCGTTGCCGCCGAACACGCAGCCCACGTAGCCGGCCTCGATGAGGCGGGCCAGTTGCGGCGCCGCACCCGTGTGCACTACGGCGGGGCCGACCACCGCGATCGTGAGCCGGCCCTCCTCCTTGACCTGGCGCAGGATGTGCGCCACTTCGTGGACGATCTGCGCCTTGGGCTTCTCGCTGCTGACGGCGCTCGCCATGAACTCGAACGGCTGGCTCTCGCGCGGCCGCTCGAGCGGCAGCACACGGATGCCCTTGTGGCCGGTGACGAAGAGGTCGCCGGCCCGCACGTCGCCCATGGCCACCGTCTCGGCCGAGACCTCTTCGAGGTCGACGCGGATGCCGCAGTCCATCTCCGGATGCCCGACCCGGACCCACTCCCCGCCGATGCGGACGAACGTGGTCAGGTTGGTGGTGGAGTAGAAGCGCTCGGGGAAGACGCCGTCCATGTCCGCCGCCTCGAGGAGGACGTCCTGGGGCCGTACGGCGACGACGCCGAACTCGGTGATCGCCGTGAGGATCTCGTCCAGGTGTCCCGCGTCGCGGCCGAAGATGCGCATCACCGCGTGCGACGGGTCGTCCTTCATGCGCCCGACCTCGAAGGTGAGCATCTCGAACTCGCCGTCGAGGTCCATCACCTGGTCCATGATGTGCGGCATCATGAGCGAGTCGATGAGGTGGCCCTCGATCTCGACGTCTTCGTATGGCAGGTCGGGCATATCGCCTCCCGTGGACTGGCGAGGTCCAGTCTACCAGCCGTCCCTTGACGCCTCTCCGGCAGGTTCCTATTGTCTGCCCACACGGAAGTGGCGCCGGGCGACGCCGCTCCATCCGCACCAGGGGGATCCGCATGACAGCTCGTACCCGGCCGGCAGGCCTGCTCGTCAAGGCATCGATGGTCCTGCTCGTCCTGCTGGTGGCCGCGGCGGTGCTGGGCGCCGCGCGCGCCGCCGCATCCTCAAGCCCCGCCCCGGCCGAGAAGGTCACACTGCACATCGGCTGGGTGCAGGAGCCGGACAACCTGAACCCGTTCATCGGCATCCAGGGCACCGATTACATGCTCTGGCACATGAACTACGACTTCCTCGTCGGGTTCGACGCCAAGACCCTGGAGCCGCGGCCGGAGCTGGCCACCGCCTGGGAGGTCTCGCCGGACGGCCTGGTCTGGACGTTCACGATCCGCAGCGACTCGACGTGGCAGGACGGCGTGCCGGTCACCGCGCGAGACGTGGCGTTCACGTTCAACTACATCAACCAGAACAACCTGCTGAACCTCGCCACCTACACGGCCGGCATCACCAAGGCCGTGGCCGTCGACGACACGCACGTGCAGGTCTACACGAAGAACCCCAAGGCGAACATGCTCCGGATGGTCGTCCCCATCCTTCCGGAGCACATCTGGAGCAAGGTGAGCGGCAAGGCGGCGACCACCAGCTACCAGAACAAGCCGCCGATCATCGGCGATGGCCCCTTCCAGGTCGTCGAGTGGCAGAAGGGCAAGTTCGTCCGCCTCGCGGCCAACACGACGTACTGGGGCGGCAAGCCCAAGGTGGACGAGGTCGTGCTCGAGCTCTACACCAACCCGGACACGATGGCCCAGGACCTCAAGCTCGGCACCATCGACGGCGCCGTCGACATCCCTCCGGCCCAGTTCAAGCCCCTCGGCAACGAGCCGGGCATCACGACCAGCCTGTCGACCTCCTGGAGCTTCATCGAGCTGGCGATGAACTGCTACGACTCGCCGAACTCCAAGGGCAACCCGGTCCTCAAGGACCAGCAGTTCCGTACGGCCGTCAACTGGGCCGTCGACCGCCAGAAGGTCGTCGACGTGGCCTACCAGCAGTACGGCACGCTCGGCTCCTCACTCGTCGTGCCGTACTCCAAGTACCACTGGGAGCCGCCGGTCGGCACCGCCTTCACCTACGACCCCGCGAAAGCCAGGCAGATCCTGGACGCCGCGGGCTACAAGGACGTCGACGGCGACGGCTTCCGCGAGACCAAGGCCGGCAAGAAGCTCGTGCTGCGCTTCTACGCCACCACCGACTCCACGCAGAACCAGACTGCCGGCAAGCTCATCGTCGGGTGGCTCAAAGATGTCGGCATCAAGCTCGACTACCAGGTCATCGACTCCGGCGCGCTCATCAACTACCAGTACGAGTACACCGGCAACACGTACACACCCGACTGGGACCTGTTCATCTGGTACTGGGTGGAGGACGTCGACCCCAACTTCATCATGGACATCTACACGCCCCAGCAGATCGAGGGCTGGAACGACTGTCTGTGGACCAACCCCGAATACACCAAGCTGAACGCCCAGCAGGCGACGACGATCGACGAGAAGCTGCGCATCCCCATCGTCCAGCAGATGCAGCAGCTCTTCTACCAGGGCGCCGCCTACGCGGTCCTCGCCTATCCCTACCAGCTCGAGGCCTACAACACCGACAAGTGGCAGGGCTGGGTGCACGTGCCGGGCGAGGCGCCGGGCGGGCAGCAGGGCGCCGTCATCTACAACTACAACAACATCGACACGTACCGGTTCGTCGAGCCGAAGACGGCCGCCACAGCTACCGCGAAGAAGCCCTTGGTCAACTGGACGTGGCTGGCAGTGGGGATCGGCGGCGCGCTGATCCTCCTCGGGGTCATGTTCTTCCTGTCGCGGCACATCAGGCCGAGGCAGGAAGAGGACTGAGGTTCGGGGGGGCGGGCGGACCCAAGCCGTAGAAGCGGACGCTCGGCTGCCTCTCGGGCAGCCGGAGGTAGGGCGCCGATCACGTTGCGCCACCTGCGCCAGGCGTGTGGGTGGTCGAAGCCGCCGGAGCGAGGATCCGGCGCGCTGCCTGCGGCAGGGTGGTCGGCTGCAAGGCGGCCGGCGGCGGCACGCTCGGGGCGTGCCCGGTCACGGCGTCGTCCCTTCTTCCGCCTCGATCTCCTCCACCACGCCCTTGCTCGACGGCAGCAACTCCACGATGAACACGCCGGTGAGCATCAGCGAGCCGCCGACGAGCAGGCGCACCGTCAACGTGTCCATCCCGGCGATGATGCCGGCGAGCGCGGCGAACACGCTCTCGAAGCCGAGCAGGATGGCCGCGTGCGTCGAGGTCGTGAACCGCTGCGCCCAGCTCTGGATGAAGAACGCGTAGATGGTGCCGCTGATGGCCGTCCAGACCACGGCCGCCCACACCTGCCACGGCAGGTCGAGCGTGATGTGCACGAGAAACGGCGTGGCGACGACCAGGATTGCCGTCGATGCCGCCATCTGGGTGACCGCGAGCGTCGCCGGTCTCACCTTGGGCGCGAAGAAACCGGTGGTCATGATGTGGAGTGCGTAGAAGAGCGTGCCGAGCAGGGTGATGGCGTCGCCCCACTTGATCGTGAAGTCTCCCTGCAGACTGAGCGCGCCGAGGCCGACGGTGGCGATGATCGCGCCGATGATCTGCCAGCGGCCGGGGGACCGGCGCGCGACGAACCAGTACAGGAACGGAACCATGGCGACGCTCATGCCGGTGATGAAGCCGCTGACGCCGGGCGAGGTCCGCTGCAGGCCGATGGTCTGGAGAATGAGGGCCGTGAGGTAGAAGACGCCGAGCAGGCCGCCGCGGGCCCAGTCGCCGCGCGACGAGCCGAGCCAGCTGCGCGGCTGCGCCGCGGCGAAGATGCCCGTGGCGACCACGTAGCGGAGCACCAGGTAGAGCATGGTGCCGGCGACGATGCTGCCGGCGGCGAGCTCGGTGGTGCGCTCGACGGCGCTCTTGATGAAGACGAAGTTGCCGCCCCAGAAGATGGCGACGCTGAAGAGCAGCACGTCGGCGATGAGCGCCTTACGGCGCGAAGTGTGCGTGCTGCCGGGGGGCGTCGCCATCCCGGCAATCCTATCGGACGGGGGCGGGGCGGCGGACCAGGGCGGCGACGGACCGGGCGGGGTGGCGTACAGGGGCGCGGCGGCCCGGCTCAGTGTGGGAGCCCGGCCCCGCGGAGTTACGGCGCCGGCTCGGCCTTGAGCGCGGCGATGGAGACGAGCGGCTGCGCCGGGATGCCGTTTCCGCCGAAGGCCGGCCACGTGGCGCCGCCGTCGGCGGTGGCTAGGATCGCCGGGACCTGCGCCGTGGCCAGCACGTGCTGCTCGTCGGCGGCCGCGATGGCCTGCGGCGGCCCGGCCGCGACCTTCTGCAGCTCCCAGCTCTTGCCGCCGTCGGCCGTGGCCAAGACGCCGGCGTCGCACGTCACCCAGAGGCGCGATCCGCCGAAGCAGGCGATCTGCCTCGCCTGCAGGGCGCCGGGCTTGGGCGCCGGCACGTCGATGCGCAGCCGGCGCCAGGTGGTGCCGCCGTCGCCCGTGGCCCAGACGAGCGGCGCGCCGTCTTGGGTGCCCCAGCCGGCGACCCAGGCCTGCAAGCCGTCGCCGGCGGCCACACTGGTCAGCACGGTCATGGGGAACTGCTTGCGCAGGCGCCAGGTGCGGCCGCCGTCGCGCGTGCTCCAGATCCGGTCCAGCGCGACGAGCACGCCGTGCCGCCGGTCCGTGAAGGCGACATCGGCGAGCAGGGCGTCGCCGAACTGAGTGCGCGTCCACGACTCGCCGCCGTCCGTGGTGCGCATGACGGCGGAGGCGCCGGGCTCGCTGGCGGCCCCGACGGCATTGCCCGCGATCCACGCAGTGCGGTAGTCGACAGCGGCGATCGCCTTCACCTCCAGCCCGACCTTATCGACGACGGTCCAGCCGGCGCCGCCGTCGGCGGTCGCGAGGACGGTCCCGGCGTCGGTGACGAGCCAGCCGGTCTGCGGGTCCGGGAAGGTCACGTCGACGCCGCGCTGCGGCAGGAAGAACTCCTGGCGCTTCCAGCTGGCGCCGCCATCGGCCGTGACGAGGAGAGCGCCGGTCTCGCCGGCTGCCCAGGCGCGCACGCCGGCGGCTGCCGCCGGAGGATCTCCATAGGGGTGCTCCGGCGCCTTCGTGCTGCTGCCGCCGCAGCCGGCCAAGAGCGTGAGCGCGGCGAGCGCGGCGGCAAGCGATAGTGCTGCCGGAAGCCTTCCCGGCCTCACGGTCGCTCCGGGGCCACCAGCAAGCGTCTGTCCACGGCGATCATGCAGGCGGCCGCGGCGGCCGCGGCGGCATCGGATCCGCCGCATCCCCGGACGATGAGGACGACGATCAGCACGACGATCGCGACGACGATCGCCAATGCCACGAGCCGCCGCCGGCGCAGCTGACGGCGGCGCTCCTCCCGCGCCGCGGTGCGGTCCTGCGAAGGGCGCGGCCGCTGTTCGTAGTCGTCGGGCCCTCGGGTGTCGTCGACCGCTGCGGGCTCGGTGGCTTCGATCGTGCGCGTCCAGGGTCGCTCGACCTCGGGGCCGATCGGCTCGCCGGTCGCCGGGACGCCGGGACGCCCGGGCAGCACGTACTCGGGGGCGGAGTCCGGAAGCGGGGGTGCCGGGAAGAGGGTGTCATCCTCCAACGGCGCCGGCGCCGCGGACTCGAGCGCAGGTTCGGGTTCGGCGGGCTCGACCGGTCGCTCGGGCTGATGGAGGTCTGGCTCGACCGGTCGCTCGGGCTGACGGAGGTCCGGCTCGCCGTCGGGCTCGTCCGGGGCGCGCCGAGGCGGTGGGGCGTCACTCGGCGGCCTGTCTTCCCAGTCCCAGTCCACGCGGTCTCCGACCTCGGTGTGACCCTGCCGTACCACTCAAGGTTACCAGAGGGACCGCGTCACGCCAGAGGCAGAAGGCCGACGGACCCCCGGCTCAGTCCGCGCGCGGCAGCACGTCGGCAGGGTTGAGCGCCCCGCGCCGGCCCGGCAGCGTCTCGATGATGATCACGCCGGCGAGGATCAGCGCCGCGCCGGCGGCGAAGCGCCAGCTCAGCACGTCCATGCCGAACAGCAGGCCGAACACGGCCGCGAACAGGCCTTCCAGGCCCAGGATCACGGCCGCGCGCGTGGAGGTCGTGGACTTCTGCGCCCACGCCTGCACCAGGAACCCGAAGACGGTGCCCGAGAGTGCCGTCCAGACGATCGCCGCCCACGCCTGCCGGCCGAAGTCCCACGTGATGTGTTCCACGAACGGGGTGACCACGACAAAGAGGACCGCCGCCGCAACGATCTGGGTGAGCGCCAGCACCGCCGGCTTCGTGCGCGGCGCGAAGAACCCCGTCGCGGCGATCTGCGCGGCGAACCCGAGCGCGCCGACCAGCGTGAGCAGGTCTCCCTTTGACATGCTCAGGCCGCCGCGGAAGCTCAAGAAGCCGAGACCGGCCGTGGCCAGGACCGCGCCGCCGATCTGCCCCCAGCCGGGCGAGCGGCGCGCCACGATCCAGTAGAGGAACGGCACCATCACGATGTACAGGCTGGTGATGAAGCCGCTCTTGCCGGGGGTGGTCCACTGCAGGCCGATCGTCTGGGTGACGAAGGCGATGAAGAGGAAGAGCCCGAGCACGGCGCCGTAGAGCCAGTCCCGGCGCCTGGTCCGCAGTGCCGTGCGCGGCATGACGGCGGCCAGCATGATCGCCGCCAGGAGGTGCCGCCACAGCAGGTAGGTCATGGGGCCGGTGTCGGCGATGGCGTCCTTGATGACGACGAAGTTCAGGCCCCAGACGATGGCGACGCCGAGGAGCGCCGCGTCGGCGAGCAGCGCGCGGCGCCGGTCGCGGGCCGGCGGCGCTGCCGTCCCGCCGGCCTCGTCAGTGTGCGCTGGCTCCCGCACGACTACCTCCGTCTCCCCAGAGTCGGCGAGCCGCTCGGCGTTGCGTAGTTACGCAGCAGGTAGCGATCGAACTGGGGAACGGTGAACGCGGCCAGCCCATACCCCGGCGTGTAGAGCAGGCCCTTCTCGATCAGCCGGGCGCGCGTGGGAGCCAGTCTCGCGGAGGTCGAGCCGAGCACGGCCGCCACGGCGCTCGCCTTGTGGGGCCCCGGCCCGAGCCCGGCCATCGCCCGCAGATAGCGCAGCTCGTGCGGAGCCGCGCGCTCGGCACGCACGCGGAAGAAGCCGGAGTCAAGCTTCGCTTCCACCAGCCCGCGCACGGCCGCGACAACCGAGCGATCGATGCTGCCGGCGTCCGCCGCGTCCCACGCCGCTCGTCCGTACTCCTGGATGAAGTACGGATAGCCCTCCGCATACGCGACGATCTCCGCCGCCGCATCGGGTTCCACGTTCGCGCCGGCCTCCTCCGCCGGTCCGACCAGCGCCTCAGTCGCCTCCCACTCCGGCAGACTCCCGATGACGGGGAACGTGAACAGGCGCTCGGCGTACGACTTCGCCTCGCCTGCGAGCTTTGGGATGAGCGGCAGGCCGGCTCCCGCGAGTGTGATCGGCAAGGCGCGTTGCACCGTCTTGTGGAGGGCGGCGATGAGCGCCTCCAGTTCCTCCGCAGCGAGGAACTGCATCTCGTCCAACAGGAGCACGACGCCGGTCTCGTGGTCGCGAGCTGCCTCGCCGAGCGTGACGAACACGTCAGTGAGGTCTTCCGCGAGGAGACCGCTGTCGCCCTCGCCCTCCACGGGGTCCAGATCCAGGCCGGCCGTCCACGCGCCGTCCGTGGAGACGGTCAAGGTGAACGAACGCAGCACGCCGGCAGCACGCCGGGCTCTCTCCCGCCACCGGGCGCGCGGCGCGACCGCGAGCAGCGCGCGCCTCGCGAGCAGCGCCATGCGCTGTGCGAAGACGGTCTGTCGCGTGATCTCAGCCTCGGCAGCGACCCACCCTGCCTCCTCCGTCATCGCCCGGAACTCCCCAAGGAGGACGGTCTTGCCGACTCCGCGAAGTCCGGTGATGATCATGGACTGCTCGGTGCGCCCCCGAGCGAGTCGCGACAGGAGCAGGTCGAAGGCCTGGATCTCCTCGTCACGGCCTGCGAGAAGAGGCGGGCGGGCCCCGGCGTTGGGCGTATACGGGTTCTCTCGCGGGTCCATCGCCTTACCTTACGCAGGTTACCTTCGATTATCAATGATTGATAATCTCACGTAACCTAGGTGCCAGGCGATCGCAAGACCGGAGATGCTGGCGCCGATCACGCCGGCCGCCG
>CAWAUK010000063.1:0-22485 GCA_963784975.1 uncultured Thermoleophilia bacterium
CGGCATCATCTGCGAGGAGACGCTCAAGCGCGGCGGCTCGATCGTCCACCACCACGGCATGGGCAAGGCGCGGGCGCCCTGGGTGAAGGAAGAGTACGGATCGTCCTACTACATCCTCGAGACGCTCAAGCGGTCGTTCGACCCCGACGGCATCATGAACCCGGGGACGATCATCCCGCTGTGAGGCGGGACGGGCGGCGGGCGCCGAAGGCTGCGCGCCGCCCCCGACGAGTTGGGAGGCGGCGGCGCGTGGACCAGCTGCGGATCGTCGTCGGCTTCAAGGTCACGCCGGACTACGAGTCGCTGCGGGCGTCCGACTGGGCGCGTGCAGCGGCCGGGCCCGAGAGCGGCGGCCGAGCCGGCGGGCCCGGGAGCGGCGCCGGGCCCGAGGGCACATCCGGGCCCAGCGGGCCTGAGACGCGCTACGTCCGCCGCGTCCTGAACGTCTTCGACGAGGCCGCGCTGGAGCTCGCGCTCCGGCTGCGTGACGCGCGAGCCGGGGCCGGCCTCGAGACGAGCCTCGCGGCGTTCTCCGTCGCCGGCCGCGAGGCCGACCCGTTCCTCAAGACGCTGCAGGCGCTCGGCTACGAGCGCGCCGCGCGGGTCGAGGCAGGAGCGGACCTCGACTTCGCCCCCGCCGCGACGGCCGCGCTGGTCGCCGCCTGCGCGGAGCGACTGGGCGGCGACGTCCTGCTCCTCGGCACCCGAAGCGGCCCCGGCGACAGCGGCGTGGTCCCGTTCCTGGTCGCCGAGGCGCTCGGCCGGCCGTGTCTATCGCAGGTCACCGAGTTGCGGCCCGCGGAGGACGGCGACCTCCGGGTCACGTTCACGACGGACGGCGGTCCGGTCCGGGCGACGGTCGCGCGGCCCTGCGTCCTCGCCGTGGGCAACGCCCTCGTCCCGGTGCTCCGCGTGCCGACGCTCAGGGACCGGCTGACGGTGAAGGACGAAGCCGTCGTCGAGCTCTCAGAGGCGGCGCTCGGCGTGGACCTCGCCGGCGTGCTCGCCGGCGAGCCGGCCGCGCTCGCGGGGCTGGAGACGATCGACCGCGGCCGGGCCGGCGTCATCGTCGCCGGGGCCACGCCGGCGGAGAAGGCGCGCGCGTTGTATGAGACACACCTGCGCGCGCGACTGGAGCGCCTGTGAAGGCGCCGGCGTCGCCTCGCGTTGTGGCCGTGCTGGACGGCACCGTCCCGGGCGCGGAGCGGCGGGCGCGGGCGCTCGGAGGGTTCCTGCGCGACGGGCTGAGGCTCGGCGTCGACGGGGGCGGAGCATCCGCCGAAGCCGCGACGCTCGCCTTCTACGCCGATCACGCCGACCGGGACCACCTGGTGGAGCTCGCGCCGACGAGCGACGTGCGTCTGATCCGCACACCCAGGCTCTGGCCGGACCTCATGGCCGCCGCCCTCACCGCCTTCGAGGCGGGCGGCGGCGGCGAGCTCTTCGCCTTCCCCGGCGGCCCGCTCGGCGCCGAGCTGGCGGCCCGCCTCGCCGCCCGCGCCGGCGGCGCCGTGCTCACCGACGTCCAGGACGCAGCGGTCGGGCCCGCGGGCCTGCTCTGCCGGCGCCCCGTCTACTCGAACCACCTCAGCGGCCGGTTCCAGCTGCGCCGGCCGCCGTGGTGCGTCACGCTCGACGCCGCCTGGTACGACGCTCGCGTCGAGCCGCTGGCGGAGCACTGCGTGCGCGCGGACGTCGGGATGGGAGCGGACGACTGGCCCGCGGCGGCCCCCCTCGCCGACATCGAACCGCTCGAGCCGCCGGCCACCGGCGATCTGGAGGCGGCGAGGTTCCTCGTCGTCGCCGGCCGCGGCGCAGGGAGCCGCGGCGGCGTGGAACGCCTCGCCGCCGCCGCCGCGCGCATGGGCGCCGCCTTCGGTGTCACGCGCCCAGTGGCGATGAACGCCTGGGCCACGCCCGACCGGCAGATCGGCGTCTCCGGCACGCGAGCGGCCCCCGCGGTCTGCCTCGTCGCGGGGGCGTCCGGCGCGCCGGCCTTCCTCTGGGGCGTCGAGCGCGCCGGCTTCATCGCGGCTGTCGACACCGACGAGCACGCGGCGATCGTCGCCGAGGCCGACGCCGCCGTCCTGGACGATGCGGTCGCGGTCGTCGAGGCGCTCGCCGACCTCATCGCCTGCGAGCGCCCCTGAACAGCCGGGATGTGGGCCCACGGCAGTGATGCCATGAGTGATGTCCGGCATGGCGTCATTGGTGATGTCAGGCATGGCGTCATGGGTGATGTCAGGCATGGCGTCATGGGTGACGCCGTGCACGACGACAACCCGCAACCAAGCATAGGCGCCGGGCGCGCGGAGTGGCCGTCCCGCGTCCCCGTCTCTCCCTTACTGACAATCCGAACGGTCGTCCCGCCATTCCTCGGAAGAATGTTCACTTGTGCGCTTGACTGAGCGAACATCAGACTGAATACTCGGGGGGACGACCAACGGCTCCCGGAGGGGGAAGGCGTGGATGCACTCGACCGTGAAGTCCTCCTGGCTCTGCAGGATGACGGACGCATGTCCAACCTCGCGCTCGCACGCAAGCTAGGCCTCTCGCCGTCCGCGATGCTCGGCCGCGTCCGGCGCCTTGAGCGCAGCGGCGCCATACGCGGCTACCGCGCCATCATCGACCCGGCCGCGCTGGGCATCACCGTCCGCGCCCTCGTCGTCGCCCGCCTGCGCGAACACAGCGAAGAGTCCATCCAGGAGTTCGAGAAGGGCATCAAGGCCGTCCCCGGCGTGCGCGCCTGCTATCACGTCACCGGCCAGTTCGACATGGTAGTGGAGCTCGCGCTGCGCGACCTCGACCACCTCGGGCAGCTCATCCGCGTGGACATCGCCCGCATCCCCGGCGTCATGAACCTCGAGACAATGCTCGTCCTGGCGGAGTCCGTCGAGGACGAAGGCTGGCCGATCGTCACCGAAGAGTAGGAACCCGGCGCTCACGCCGCGGCGCCATCCGTCTTCCCACAGGAGGTCCACCCCCATGCCAAAGAAGGGTCTCTTCGACCTGCACGAGATGAAGCGCGCCGGCGACCAGATCGCCTGGCTCACCGCGTACGACTACCCGACGGCCCAGTTCGAGGAGGCGGCCGGGATCGACATGATCCTGGTCGGCGACTCGCTCGGCATGTGCGTCTACGGCTACCCCGGCACCGTCCCCGTCACCATGGACCAGTGCATCGTGCACAGTGAGGCCGTGCGCCGCGGCGCCCCGGGCACGTTCGTCGTCGGCGACATGCCGCTGGGCAGCTATCAGGCCAGCGACGAGGACGCCGTGCGCAACGCCATCCGCTTCCTCAAGGAGGCGAACGTCGACGCCATCAAGCTCGAGGGCGGCGTGCGCACGGTGAGCCGGGTGCGAGCGATCCTCGACGCCGGCGTGGCCGTGTGCGGCCACATCGGGCTCACGCCGCAGAGCTCCGGCCAGCTCGGCGGCCACAAGGCGCAGGGCCGCACCCTCGAGTCCGCCAGGCTGGTGGTAGAGGACGCCCGCGCCCTCTACGAGGCGGGCGTCCAGCTCCTCCTCGTCGAGGCCGTGCCGCCGGAGGTCGCCGGCTTCATCCGCGCCGAGCTGCCGATCCCGGTGCTCGGCATCGGCGCCGGCGAGGACGTCGACGGCCAGCTGCTCATCGTCAGCGACGTGCTCGGCACGTTCCAGGCGTTCACGCCCAAGTTCGTGAAGAAGTACGCCGACCTCGCCGGTGTCTCCACCGCCGCGCTCACCGAGTACGTCAAAGACGTGCGCGGCGGCGCGTTCCCCGAGGAGCAGCACTGCTACCGCATGCTCGAGGGCGAGCACGAGAAGTTCAGTGCCTGGGCGGACGAGGCGAGCTGAGGCGAGGACGGCGGAAGGACCCGTGATGCACGCGCTCGCTGAAGACTTCACCGCGCCCGGTCCCGGCTTCGTGCCGGCCGACCGGGTGGCGCGGCTCGGGACCGAGACGGTCTTCGCCGTCTCGGCCGAAGCGGCCGCGCTCGCCGCCCAGGGACGGACGATCTACCCGTTCCACCTCGGCGACCTCAACATCCCCACTGCTGAACCGATCGTGGCGGCCATGAACAGAGCCATCCGCGATGGCAAGACCACGTACTGCGCCAACGCCGGCGTGGCGCCACTGCGCGAAGCCCTGGCGGCCGACGTGGGCGCCGCTCGCGGCGTCGCCTACGCCGCCGATAACGTGTCGGTGCAGCCGGGCGGCAAGCCCGTGATCGGCAAGTTCCTCATGGCCGCCATGAACATGGATGACGAGGTCCTCTACCCCAACCCCGGCTTCCCGATCTACGCCTCGTTCATCGAGTTCGTGGGCGGGGTCGCCGTTCCGTACGGGTACGTGGACGCCGGCGACCGCTACACCATCGACATCGAGGCGATCGAGCGGCGCATCACGCCGCGCACGCGCATCCTGATCCTCAACGACCTGCACAACCCGACGGCCGCCGAGTGCACCGCCGAGGAGCTCGATCGCATCGCCGAGATCGCCGTGCGACACGACCTGCTGGTGCTGAGCGACGAGGCGTACTTCGACGTGCGCTTCAAGGGCGCGAGTGAGTCGATCGTCTCGCGCCCCGGCATGCTCGAGCGCACCGTCATCCTGTACACGTTCAGCAAGAAGTACGCGATGACCGGCTGGCGCCTGGGCGCCGCCGTCGGCCCGAGGTCCATCATCGACATCATCACGCGGATGAATGTGAACATGGAATCGTGCCCCAACCACTTCGCCCAGTACGGCGCCCTGGAGGCGCTGACCGGCGAGCAGACCGGGCCCCGCGAGATGATGGCCCGGCTCAAGGGCAGGCGCGACGCGGCGCTGCGGATCCTGGGCGACACCCCGGGCGTGCGCTGCCACCCGCCGGAGTCCACGTTCTACCTGTATCCGGACGTGACCGGCGCCGTCCGCCGGACCGGCTGCGCCGGTCACGAGGACTTCCGGCGCCTCCTCCTCGACAAGACCGGCGTCTCGTTCTGCACCCGCCAGCACTTCGGGAAGGCGGTGCCGGGCGAGACCGGGTACCATCTACGTCTCGCCTACTCAGGCGTCACCACAGCACAGATCGAGGAGGGCCTCGGCGCGTTCAAGGCCTTCATCGACTCGGCAGAGCCCTCACAGTCCTGACCCCCCAAGGAGACACCGCGATGAAAGAGCTGCCCACCTCCGTCCTCGAGAGCCGCCTCCGCATGCTCTCCGACGAGAAGTGCCAGATGATCTACGACGCCGCCCTCACGATCATCTCGGAGATGGGCATGACCGTGCCCCACGCCGAGGCGCGTGAGATCCTCGTCAACGGAGCCGGCGCCACCGTCGAAGGCGACGACCTCGTCAAGATCCCGCGCGATGCCGTCGCGGCCGCGCGCGACACCATCCCCGAGATGATCCACGTGTACGACCGGGGCGGCGAGCTGGCGATGCAGCTCGGCGGCACCAACTCGTACTTCGGGACCGGCTCGGACCTGATGAGCATCTACGACTTCGACACGCAGAAGCGCCGCCTCAGCGTGCTCGCCGACACGGCGCGCATGGCGCACCTCTGCGACGGCCTGCCGAACATCGACTTCATCATGTCGGCCGCGCACCCGCACGACATCGACGCCTACGCCTCGTACCTCGAGTGCTTCCGCGTCATGGTCAGCAACACCACCAAGCCGATGGTCATGACCGCCGCCGGCGTCGCGGACCTCGAGGTCATGTGGAAGATCGCCTCGGCCTTCCGCGGCGGCGCCGAGCAGCTGCGCGAGAGGCCGTACTTCATCCAGTACGGCGAGCCCGTCAGCCCGCTGCAGCACGCCCCCGAGGTGCTCGACAAGCTGCTCTTCTGCGCCGACTGGGGCATCCCGCTCATCTACTCCCCGGCGCCGATCGCCGGCGCCACGGCGCCGATCACGCACGCCGGCCACATCGTGCAAGCCGTCGCCGAGTCGCTCTTCGGCGCAGTCATCCACCAGTTGCGCCGTCCGGGCTCCCCGCTGCTCACCGGCATGGGCCCGGTCAAGCTCGACATGAACACCGTCCAGGCGCTCTACAACTCGGCCGAGTACTACACCACCTACCTCGGCATCACCGAGATGGCCAAGTGGATGGACATCCCCAACTGGGGCTACGCTGGCACCAGCGACTCGCAGTGCGTCGACGCCAACGCCGGCATCGACATCACGCAGCTCACGCTGCTCTCCATGCAGGCCGGCTCCAACCTCAACCACGACATCGGCTACCTCGACTTCGGCCTCACCGGCGCCGGCGAGCTCGTGGTGCTCACCGACGAGGTCATCTCGATGAACCGGCGCACGCTCGAGGGCATCGAGGTCAACAACGAGACCCTCGCGCTCGACACCATCGCCGCGGTGGGCCAGGGCGGCGACTTCCTCGGCCAGAAGCACACCAAGCGGCACGTGCGGGACCTGCAGTGGCGGCCGACGATCCTCAACCGCAGCACGCAGAAGAACTGGGAGGCCGCCGGCGCGCTCGACGCGACCGAAAAGGCCCACCTCAAGCTCGTGGACATCATGGCGAACCACAAGCCCGAGCCGCTCGGCGCGGAGCAGAAGAAGACCATGGACGAGCTGGTCGACGGATACGTCGCGGCCGGCAAGTAGCAGACCGCGCGCGAAGGAGCCGGCGTGAACGGAGCCGCCCGGGCCGTCCTCGACGAGCGGGGCTGCCACAAGATCCACGAGGCAGCCCTCACACTGCTCGAGGAGGTCGGCTGCGCCGTCCTCGACCCCGAGTCGCTCGCGCTCCTCAAGGCGAACGGCGCGCGGGTGGACGGGGAGCGCGCCCGCTTCGGCGAAGCACTCGTCGAGCGGGCGCGCTCCACCGCCCCGGCGCGCTACACGGTGGCCGGCCGGCGACCGGAGCTCGACCAGCACGTCGGGCTCGGCGAGCCCGCCGTGCTGGCGAGCGCCTCCGGCCCGCCCTTCGTCCTCAGCGACGGCGAGTACCGCCGCGGGACGCTCGCCGATCTGACTGGGGCGGTGCGGCTCGCCCACCTCTCGCCCAACATCGACGTGCTCGGCTACAGCGTCGAGCCCAGCGACGTGCCTGAGGAGCGGCGGGCCAGGGTCGTCGCCCACCTGCACGCCACCTCGAGCGACAAGAACTGCCGCTACACGGTGACCTCCCCCACCGAGCTCCAGGTGGCCACGGACGTGCTCGAGATCCTGTACGGCGCGGAGTGGCACGCACGGCCGCGCCTCTGGTCGGTCGTCAACACCACGTCGCCGCTGCAGTTCTCGGCGGAGGGCGCGCAGGTCGCGCTACGTCTTGCGCGCCTCGGCCAGCCGGTCCTCATCGCCACTTGCGCCATGGGTGGGACGACCGCGCCGATCACGCTGGCCGGCCTCCTCGCCGTCCAGCACGCGGAACTGCTCGTCGGCCTCGTGCTCACTCAGCTGGCCAACCCGGGCACGCCGTTCCTCTACGGGGGTACGTCGTCTCTCTCGTCGATGCAGAGCGGCGCGCTCATGGTGGGCGCGCCGGCGTACTGGTCGCTGATGGAAGCCACCGTCCGGCTCGGCCACTGGCTGGGCGTGCCGGTGCGCGCCGGCGGCTCCGTCACCGACGCGCACCTCCCCGACGCCCAGGCCGGCATCGAGTCGGCGCTGGCCATGGACACCGTCCTGCGCACCGGCGCGCAGTACGTGCTGCACGCCGCCGGCATCCTCTCGTCGTTCAACTGCTTCTCGCCGGAGAAGTTCGTGATCGACGACGAGGTGCTCGGCGGTCTCCGCCTCGCGCGGCGGCCGATCGAGGTCGACGAGGAGACGCTCGCCCTCGACGTGGTCAGGGCGGCCGGCCCCGGCGGCACGGTGCTCGGCCATGCGCACACGCGCAGGCACGCGCGCGACGGCGCGCGGCGGACGATCATGAACCGCGCGCCCTACGAGACCTGGCGCTCGCTCGGCGGCCGGGACCTCGCGGCCGCGGCGGCGACTCGCGTCACGGAGCTGCTGGAGTCGTACGAGCCGCCGGACGACCTGGACCCCGTGGTCCGGCGGCGACTCGATGCGTACTGCCTGGGCTAGGGCCGGACCTCAAGGGACGCGAGCATGCGCGACAGCACCCGGTACGGGTTCGAGAGGTCCACATCGGGGTCGACGGCCGCTTGGATGGCGAGCCCGTCGATGACCGCGCTGAGGAGCTGGGCCACGCCCAGCTGGTCCGGATCGGCAAGCCCCCCCGTTCCGTCGACCACGCCGAGCCACTCCAGCTTCATCTTCCAGTACCAGCGGTACAGCATCGCCATCCGGCGGCGAAGCACCTCGTCGCGCAGCACGTGCGGCAGCAGTTCGAAGAACACGTCGAAATCCTCCACGGAGGCCGCCATGCGCCGCATCTCGTCGACCAGACGCGGGATGCGCTCGCCGGGGGTGACATCCTTCATCCGGTGGAGCGAATCCAGATACTCGTCGTGGATGACCGATTCCAGGACGGCCGCGACAAGTCCGGCCTTGTTGTCGAAGTAGTAGGAGACCATCGCCTTGTTCTCGCCGGCGCGCTCGCTGACGGTCTTGAGCGTGAGCGCCTCGAACCCCTCATTGGCGATGATCTCCTTGGCGGCGATGAGGAGGTTGCGCGCGGTCTCGGGCAGCGACGAGAGAGGGTCTTCGAAGGTGAAGTGCAGGTGGTCGGTCAGCCCGCGGGGACCGGCGCTTCCGGTCACGCCCTCAGCCTCCGCCGCCATCGGACCCTCGCCTTCCCCTGAGGCTCGGCCGCATGCCGAGCCCTTGACTTCCCCCTCCGGCCACTGTGCAATGAAGAACTAATTGACCGGTCGATTAGTCGCCGTGCCATTTTAGCATGGGCCGCCATGGAGGGCCATGGTCCGAGGGGCCCGCTTGCGCCGGCCGGCGAGCAGCAGAAGGGGGCGCCGTGACGTCCGCAGACGAGGTGATCCGCCGGCAGGCGCAGCGAGACCGCGATCGGCTCGAGCCGGCGCCCGGCGACCGGACGATGCTCGCCGTCGTGACCACGGGCAGCGGCGGCGCCGACAAGATCGACTGTCGCCTGGTCCGGCGGCCGCGGCCGGACGAGGGCGAAGTACTCGTCCGCGTACTGGCCGCCGGCATCAACGCCACCGACGTCAATACGCGGGTCGGCTGGTACGAAGGCGGCGGCTGGAACGCGTCGTCGCCGTTCCCTCTGATCCAGGGCACGGACTGCTGCGGCCTCGTCGTGGAGATCGGACGAGGAGTCGACGAGACGTTCGAGGGGCGCCGCCTGCTCGTCCGTCCGTGCATGCGGCCGCACGGTTTCGGTTCGCCGGACACGCTCTGGATGGGCTCCGACTTCGACGGCGCGTTCGCCCAGTACGTGCTGGCGCCCGCCTCCGAGGTGTTCCCCGTCACGAGCGGCCTCACCGACGCCGAGCTGGGCATCGTCCCGTGTTCGTTCGGCACGGCGGAGAACATGCTGGCGCGCGCCGGCCTGCGGAGCGGGCAGCACGTCGTCGTCACCGGCGCGTCAGGGGGCGTGGGGTCGGCGGCCGTGCAGCTGGCCATGCTGCGCGGCGCCGAGGTCACGGCCGTGGCCAGCGCCGGCAAGGCGGCTCAGGTGCTCGAACTGGGCGCCGCGCGTGTCGTCGATCGCGACGACGACCTGGTCGCGGCTCTCGGCGAGCAGGTCGCCGACGTCGTGGTCGACAACGTCTCCGGGCCGGGACTCGACCGCCTGCTCGCCGTCCTGCGCCGCGGCGGCGCTTACGTGTCGTCCGGCGCCATCGCTGGCCCGGACATTAGCTTCGACAAGCGCACCCTCTACCTGCGCGACCTCACGCTGTTCGGGTGCACAGCCTGGGACGAGCCGGTCTTCCCGGCCCTGCTTGACCGGCTCGAGCGCGACGAGCTGAGGCCGCCGGTGGCCGCGACGTTCCCGCTCGAGCGCATCGCGGAGGCGCAGACTGAGTTCCTGGAGAAGCGGCACGTGGGCAGCTACGTGCTCGTGCCGCCCGGCACCTAGCGGACCCGGCGGGTACGTGCGTGACGCCGACGCCACAGGCTACCGGCAGCGTCCATCGGTCGGCCGTTTGCCGCCGGCTCGCGGCCGGGTACACGAGTCTCCGTGGACGTCATCCTCATCCCCGGCTTCTGGCTGGACGCCTCCTCATGGGACGGCGTCGTGCCCGCGCTCGAGACCGCCGGGCACCGGGTGCTCGCGCTGACGCTGCCCGGGCTCTCCTCGATCGACGACGATCGAGCGGGCGTCAGCCTCGCCGATCACGTCGCCGCGGTCATCGAAGCCATCGACGACACCCAGGCGCCCGTGGCGCTGGTCGGCCACAGCGGCGGCGGAGCGATCGCCCACGCGGCCGCCGACGCGCGACCGGATCGCGTGGCCCGAGTCGTCTACGTGGACTCGGTGCCGCTCGGCGACGGCGACGCCATCAACGATGGACTGCCTATCGTGGACGGTGAGATCCCGCTGCCCGACTGGTCGGTGTTCGGGGAGGAGGACCTCACCGGTCTCGACGCCGAGCTGCGGGAGCGGTTCCGGGCGACGTCGATCCCCGAGCCTGAGAGGGTCGCCGCCGACCACCAGGTGCTGCGCGACCCGCGTCGCTACGAGGTGCCGATCACCGTGATCACCTGCGAGTTCCCGTCGGAGATGTTGCGTGAGCTGATGAAGAATGGCCACCCGTACACGGCGGAGCTCGCCAGGGTCCACGACGCGACGCTCGTCGATCTGCCGACCGGACACTGGCCGCAGTTCACGAAGCCGGCTGAGCTCGGGGCGGCGATCGTCGAGGCCCTGGCGTAGAGCCGCGGCCTGCCGGGCTCGACCGCCTCGGCCGCCGTGATGCCGGCACATCCGGCCGGGAGGGATCCGCCGGCGACGCCCGCCGCCGGCAGCTAGCCCGGCTGGCTGTTGGCGGCGCGCTCGTTCTCCAGCCGCACGTCGCGCACCGGCGAGCGCACCGCGTCCGCTGCGGCGTCGTCCAGCATCGCCTGCGCCGCGCTCTCGGCGTCGAGCCGCGAGCGGTAGTGCCCGATCTCGTGGCCCAGCGTCGCCTCGTCCCACTCCAGGACCGGCGCCATCAGCCGCGCGACGCCTTCGACGGCGCGGCGGCCGCGGTCCTGCTCCTCGAAGGCGATGTGCGTGCGGCGCGTGAGGACGTCGTCCACGTGCAGCGCCGCCTCGTTCAGCACGGCGTACCGCACCTCGGCCGCCAGATAGGTGTCCGCGCCGTCCAGGGGCGCGGCGAGCGCCGGGTCCTCAACGATGAGGTCCAGGACCCGGAGCGCCATCGTCCCGTAGCGGCCGCCGAGGTGGTCGAGCTGCAGCGGCGAGAGGCCGGCGGCCCCCGGGTGTAGACGCGCCCGCCGGCCAGCTTCCGCCGACCCGACGGCGCCGAGCAGCGGCAGGTCCTCCGTGTGGCTCGCCGGCACCGCGAAGGGCAGGTCGCGCGCGCCGACGTCCACGGCGTCGCGCGCCATGATGCGGTAGGTCGTGTACTTCCCGCCGGCGATGCTCACGAGCCCCGGCGCGCTGCGCCGCACCACGTGTTCGCGAGAGACGGCGGCCGTGTCGGCCGACCCCTCCGCCACGAGCGGGCGCAGCCCGACGTACACGCCGGTGATGTCCTCGATGGTCAGCGGCGTGCGCAGGACCGCGTTGGCGTGACCAAGGAGGTAGTCGATGTCGGCGCGGCTGGCGGCGGGGTGGTCGAGGCCGAACTCCCACGGCGTGTCCGTGGTGCCGATGATCCAGTGCGTCCCCCACGGCAGGACGAACAGCACGCTCTTCTCGGTCGGCAGGATCAGGGCGAGCCGCGAGTCGATGCGGTCGCGCGGCACGACGATGTGGACGCCCTTGGAGGGGCTCACCGGCAGCGGCGACTCGATGCCGGCGAGGCGCTCCATCTCGGTGGTCCAAACGCCGGTGGCGTTGACGGTCACGCGCGCGCGCACGTCGACCTCGTCGCTGCCCTCGAGGTCTTGCGCGTGCACGCCGGCCACAGCGGCGCCGTCGTGAAGGAACCCCGCCACCTCGACGGCCGACACACAGCAGGCGCCCTGGGCCGAGGCCGTCCCGGCCAGAGTGACGGCGAAGCGCGCGTCGTCCACCTGCGCGTCGTAGTAGCGGATGCCTCCGGTGACCGCATCGTCTTTGAGGGACGGCACGGCGCGCAGACAGGCGGCGTGCGAGAGGTGGCGGTGACGCGGCATCGCGGGCCTGAGGCCGGCCAGAGCATCGTAGAGCAGCAGGCCGGCGCCCATGTAGGCGCGGTCCCTGAGTCCGTGCTCGAGCGGCAGCAGGAAGGGCGTCGGGTGGACGAGGTGCGGCGCCAGGCGCTCGGCGAGCAGGCGCCGCTCGTGCAGCGCTTCGCGGACCAGACCGAGGTCGAAGCGCTCGAGGTAGCGCAAGCCGCCGTGGATGAGCTTGCTGGACCGGCTGGACGTCCCGGCGGCGAAGTCGCGCTTCTCGATCAGCGCCACCGAGAGGCCGCGGCTGGCGGCGTCGAGCGCGACCCCGCAGCCGGTGACGCCTCCGCCGACGACGAGCACGTCGAAGAGCTCGGCGCCGAGCCGCTCGAGCTGGCGGCCGCGGGCGTCCCACGGGGACCGGCAGCTGAGGCCGCCGCCCGCATGCCGCTCGGTCATCGCTCGCTCCTCGTCTCGGCGTTGGTACATACCAGTCGTCTGGTATGTACCATGACCGCTGTGCCATACTCTGTCAAGACTGACGCACGACGGCGCCTCGCGCCATGGGGGAGCTCGATGAGGCACATCGCGGAGGCGGCGAAGACCACGCCGGTCATGCACGAGACCGAAGTGCTCGTGGTGGGCGGCGGGCCCGGCGGCCTCGCCGCCGCCCTCGCCGCCGCCAGGGCAGGCGCACACACCACCCTCGTCGACCGCTACGGCTGCTTCGGCGGCGTGATCACCCAGGTCGGCGTGGACACCATCGCCTGGTACCGGCACGAGGGTACCGTGGACCTCGAGGGCATCGGCATCGAGTTCGAGCGCCGCGCCGAGGAGCTGGGCGGCACGGCGCCGGACGTCCAGTCCCGGAGCCGGGCGCTGGACTCCGAGCTCTTCAAGGTCGTGGCCGACCGGCTGGTCGAGGAGGCCGGTGTCGAGCCACTCCTCCACTGCCTGGTCACCGAGCCCCTCGTCGAGGACGGCCTCGTGAAGGGTGTCGTCACCGAGAGCAAGTCGGGCCGGCAGGCGATCCGGGCGCAGCGCGTCGTGGACGCCACCGGCGACGCGGACGTCGCCTTCCGCGCCGGCGCGCCCTGCCACACGCGCCCGAGCGGCTCTGTGATGGGCGTCACCGTCATGTTCTCCTGCTCGGGCGTCGACAAAGCGCGCTTTCTCGACTACGTCGCGGAGAGCGCGCCCACCTACGGAGACTGGGGCTTGAGCTGGGGCGTCAGGACGGACGGCAAGGAGGACCGCCTCTTCAGCCCTTATCTCCAGGAGCCGTTCGACCGGGCGCGCCGCGTGGGCCTCATCCCGGAGGAGATCCGCGGTATCGGGGGCACGTGGGGCCGCATCACCGACGCCGGCGAGGCGACGTCGCTGAACATGGTCGTGATGGCCGGCTACGACTGCACGGACGTGCGCGACCTCACGCGCGCGGAGATCGAGGGGCGCCGCCAGGCGCTGCTCGCCATCGAAGCGCTGCGGCGGTACACACCCGGCTTCGAGCATGCGCGCCTGCGCACCTTCGGCAGCACGCTTGGGACGCGCGACTCGCGAAAGATCGCCGGCCGCTACGAGCTCACCGGAGAAGAAGTGCGCGGCGAGGCCCGGTTCGACGACTCGATCGGCATCTTCCCCGAGTTCCTGGACGGCTACGGGGTCCTGGTCCTCCCGACCACGGGACGCTACTTCCAGCTGCCCTACGGCATCCTCGTCCCGCGCGGGGTGGACGACCTCCTGGTCGCCGGGCGCTGCGTGGCCGGCGACAAGATCTCGCACGCGGCCACACGCAACCAGATGTGCTGCGCCGTGACGGGGCAGGCGGCCGGCGTCGCGGCCGCGGTCTCCCTCAGGGAAGGCCACACCACGGCCGAGGTGGACGTCGCCAAGGTGCAGGCGGAACTGCGGCGGCAGGGCGCGCGACTTGACTGACGGCCGACGGCCGTTTGCCGGCCGGCGGGGCTTCGCCGGCCGCCCCCATCTAGGGCTGGACGTCCTCCACAGGCGCGCTGACCTCGAACTCCGTGCGGTCGCCGCGATAGACGTCGCGCGCGAGCTCGACGACCCCGCCTTCATCGTCGTACACGGTCCGCGTGAGGACGATCGCGGGGCTGCCGGCCTTGACGCCCAGCGCCTCCGCCTCGAACCGGTCGAGCGTCACGGCGACCACGCGAGCGTCCGCCTTGACGGGATGCACGTCGTAGCGGGAGCGGAGCAGCACCCACAGCGAGCCGGCGAGGTCGTGCTCGAGGAGGTCCGGGAACCGCGCCGCCGAGAGCTGGATGTTCTCGATGGCGACCGGCTCTCCCATAGCGGTACGCAGTCGCTGCAGCACGTGCACACGGCCGCCCGCGGGTACGCCGAGCAGCGCCGCGGTCACCGGATCGGGATCCACCGTGGCCGCGGACAGCACCTCGGTGCCCGGGGTGCGGTCGGCCTCGGTCATGTTGCGCGTGAAGCTGCCGACGCTGAAGCGCAGGCGCGGCTCGGCCACGTAGGTGCCGCGCCTTGGATGTCGGTAGAGATAGCCTTCGAGCGTCAGCGTCTCCAGGGCGTGCCTGGCGGTCATGCGGCTGACCTCATAGCGCTCGCTGAGCACGCGCTCGGAGGGGACCGGACCGTGGGCGCCCAGGTGCCCGGCCTCGATCTGGTCGCGCAGGAGCGCCGCGAGCCACAGATACAGCGGGCTCGTCCGCTCCGGAGTGCGCCGCGCGTTCGCCACCGTCACCCCCTGGCTGGTAGCTCGAGTTCCGGCCTGCGGATCGGCGGTCCAGCATTGCCGTCCGGTGCCGCCAAGGTTACCATAGGGCCCCGTGGTACATACCATAACGCGGCCGCATTCCGCGCTCGTCTGCGCTGCCGGGAGCGTCGGCGCACATCTGTCGGCAGAACGTGCTGGGACAGCATGGAATGCTGCCCAATGGCCATTGTGGCGAACATCTGCGTCGCAGAAAGGGGGACAGCGACTAACTGACCGGTCAATTCCGTCTTGCCATATGCGGCGTCCGTGTGTATGGTGACCCGGATGTGTCGGGGGCGGCCCATCAGCCGGGCCATCTCCAGAATCCGTGTCGTACTACAAGAATCGCGTCAGGGGGATTGCGAATGGCAACCGAGGAATCCAAGAGAGAGTACGGCCAGCACCTGGTCGATCAGGTCCTCAAGGGACAGATGACCAGGCGGCAGCTTCTGGTCCGCGCGTCGGTCTTCGGCATCTCGCTGACCGCCGCCGGCCAGCTGCTCGCGGCCTGCGGCGGCACCAGCAGCAGCTCGACGAGCTCGCCCGCGGCGAGCGGCTCAGGCACGCCGGCGCCGGTCATGGGCGGCTCGCTGAAGGGCGTCATCCCGCCGTCCATCACCGACATGGACCCGGTCACGATCTACGACCAGGGCGGCATCGTCCTCATCCAGCAGGTGTGCGAGTACCTCATCGCACTCGACAACAAGAACGGTCTCAAGCCGAGCCTGGCCACCGAGTGGTCCGGCAGCGCCGACGCGTCGACCTGGACCTTCAAGCTGCGCCAGGGCGTGGTGTTCAACGACGGCAGCCCCATGGAGGCCGCCGACGTCGTCGCCAGCATGGAGCGCGTGGTCAATCCCAAGAGCGGCTCCGGCGCCCTCGCCGCCCTGCAGGGCATCCTCTCGCCGGGCGGCACCACGGCGGTGGACACCTCTACGGTCCAGTTCAAGCTCGACAAGCCCTTCGCCGACTTCCCGTACCTGGTCTGCCAGTCCTCGTACAACACGGTCATCCTGCCGCGGACCTACGCCGGGAACTTCGTGAAGAAGCCGGTCGGCACCGGCCCGTTCATGCTGCAGTCGTATAACGCCAAGCAGCAGGCCGTGATGGTCAAGAATCCCAAGTACTGGGGCAAGGATGCCGCCGGCAACCAGCTGCCGTACCTCGATCAGGTCACCTGGGTCATGGTGCAGGACGAGTCGGCCGCCAACCTGCAGCTGCAATCCGGCGCCATCGACTTCCAGCCGCAGACCGTGTTCCAGGGCTCGCAGGCGCTGTTCGCCGATCCCAACCTGCGCGTGGACATCTATCCCGGCACCGGCATCCGCGAGGTCGCCTTCAACCTCCAGAAGGAGCCGTGGAAGAGCGCTCCCAAGGAGCTCCGCCAGGCTGTGGCCTACTGCCTCGACCGCCCATCCATCAACACGGCCCTGTACGACGGTCGCAGCAACCTCGGCTACGACACCTTCTGGGAGCCGACGGTCTTCCCCGGCAGCCCGACGCCGCCCGAGCGCGCACAGGACTACAACAAGGCCAAGCAGCTGCTCTCCACCGCCGGCTTCCCCAACGGGACCAGCATCCAGCTGACCGTCGCCAAGTATCTCGAGAACCCGCAGCTCGCGCAGCTCATCCAGCAGCAGTGCAAGCCGGCCGGCATCGACGTCACGATCAACCAGATCAGCTACGACGCCTTCTACGCCGGCACCGCCACCACCACGCCGTGGCTCAACGCGCCGATGGTCATCGTCGAGTGGGGCAGCCGTCCCACGCCGGGCGTCTACGCACAGGCCATGCTCGTGCCGGGCGCGGCGTGGAGCTCGTCGCACTGGGACGACCAGAACTTCGCCAGCACCTTCAACAAGTACATGGGCACCACCGACCAGACC
Source organism: uncultured Thermoleophilia bacterium (assembly GCA_963784975.1). Lineage (GTDB taxonomy): Bacteria > Actinomycetota > Thermoleophilia > UBA2241 > UBA2241 > CAIXSE01. The sequence continues at coordinate 16,765 of CAWAUK010000063.1, forward strand.
CAGCGCGACCAGTTCGCCACGCAGCTGTCACAGATCCAGCAGGACCAGACGCCGATCCTGGTACCCTTCTTCATCACCCAGCTGCGCACGCAGAAGAAGAACGTGTACGGCATCCAGGGTCCCGGCAACTTCTACTGCATCATGTCCGAAGCGTTCATGGCCGCGTAAATGGCAGGATTCGGCCAGCAGGCTGGACAGTCTTCATCGCGTTCTTGACCGTCTGTAGTTGGCTGACGTAGGGTCCCGGGATGCTGCGCCTCATCGGACGCCGGTTGCTCCTCATGGTGCCGACGCTGATTCTCGCGTCGATACTCATCTTTGCGCTCGCGGAGGTGCTGCCCGGCGACGTGGGGCGCTCCATCCTGGGGCCCTATGCCACTCAGCAACAGGTCGATATCCTCAACCACCAGCTGGGGGCTGATCGGCCGATCTACGAGCGCTACCTCAGCTGGGCCAGCCATTTCGTCACCGGCAACTGGGGCGACTCGCCGCTCCTCAAGATCCCCGTCTTCCCCACGGTCATGAAGGCGCTCGGCAACTCGCTGGTCCTTGCCGGGTTCGCGCTGATCATCATCGTGCCCACTTCGATCTTATTGGGCGTGTTCGCCGGCCTGCGGCGCGACAGTATCCTTGACCGCACGATCACAGTCTCCACGCTCTCGATGACGGTCATCCCCGAGTTTGTCAGCGGTGTGGTCCTCCTCTACGTCTTCGCCGTCTGGCTCAGGTGGCTGCCGGTCACGGCGCTGCCGCCAGAAGGGGCGCCGTTCTACCAGCGCCTCTACTACCTGATCCTCCCGGCCATCCCGCTGATGTTCCTGGAGCTCGGCTACATCGCCCGCATGGCCCGCGTCGGCACCGTGCAGGTGCTGGGTATGCCGTACATCCGCACCGCCGTCCTCAAGGGCCTCCCGAGACGGCGCGTCATCTTCGGGCACGTGCTGCGCAATGCCATGGTCCCCACAGTCACGGTCATCGGCAGCCAGGTCGGGTGGCTCATCGGCGGCCTCGTCGTCGTCGAGACGCTGTTCGTCTACCCCGGCATCGGCAAGCTCATGGTCGACGCGGCACAGACGCACGACATCCCGATGCTCGAGGCCTCGGTCCTCATGGTCGCCATCATCTACATGGTCGCCAACCTGATCGCCGACATCATCGTGGCCCTGCTCAACCCGCGCATCCGTATGGGTGGCTGACGTGAGCGACGAACGCCAGACGCCGTTCGGTCCGGATCCCGATCTCGAGAACCGCGTCGGCCAGCTGGGCGACGACCCCGAGATGATCGAGCTCCGCGCCGACGCCGCCGCGACAGTCAGGGAGGCCGAGCTTCCCGGCACTGGCGCCAAACAGGACCAGGTGCTCGAGGCCGACGCCGCGGCCGCGGCCGAACAGAAGCGGCAGCGGCGCTACCTGGTCAAGGCGCTGCTCCGCAGCCCCACCTTCATGACCGGCCTGATCATCGTGCTGTTCTGGGTGTTCATGGCGCTGTTCTCGACCTTCATCACCCAGGACCCGTTCGCACAGAACGCCCTCGAGTCCCTCAAGTCACCGAGTCCGGCGCACTGGTTCGGCACCGATGACCTCGGCCGCGATGTGTTCGCCCGGACGATGGCCGGCGCGCGCACGGTGCTCATCATCGCGCCACTCGCCACGCTGCTGGCGCTGATCTGGGGCGGCATCATCGGCCTCGTCGCCGGCTTCTGGCGCGGCCTCACTGACGAGATCGTCATGCGCCTGATCGACGTGCTCCTGGCCCTGCCGATCATCATCACTTCCATCCTCATCCTGTCCCTCCTCGGCAAGGGCACGGCCATCATCATCGTCACTATCGGCGCGCTGTTCACGCCGGTCGTCAGCCGCACGGTCCGTGCGGCCGTCATCGGCGAGCGCGAGCGCGAGTACGTCATGGCCGCGCGCCTCCGCGGCGAACGCTCCGCGTTCGTCATGGCGCGCGAGATCCTGCCCAACATCACCCAGCCGATCATCGTGGAGGGCACCGTCCGGCTCGGCTACGCGGTGTTCACCGCCGCGACACTGGCCTTCCTGGGCTTCGGCCTCGAGCCGCCGTCGCCCGACTGGGGCCTCACCATCGCCAACGAGAGGATCTTCCTGCAGATCGCGCCGTGGACGGTGCTGTTCCCAGCCGTCGCCCTCGCGTCCCTCGTCGTGGCCGTCAACCTCATCACCGACGGATTAGGGAGGACCTTCTCCAAATGAGCACGACGGAGGATCACGTGGCCACCGGCAGCGCAGCCGCCCTCGACGTCCGTGACCTCGAGGTCACGTTCCACCGGCGCGGCCGCCGGCTGCCGGTGCTCAAGGGCGTCACCATGCGTATCGAGAAGGGCCAGGCGTACGGGCTGGTCGGCGAGTCCGGATGCGGCAAGACCACTCTGGCCATGGCCGCCATGCGCTACCTCGCCTCCAACGGCACGCTGGACAACGGCTCGGTCCTCGTCGATGGCCAGGACGTGAGCACGCTGAGCGAAGAGGCGCTGCGCAAGTGGCGCGGCGGCAAGGTCGCGATGGTGTACCAGGACCCGACGCAAGCGCTGAGCCCGGCCATGCGCATCGGCGACCAGCTCGCAGAGGTGTTCCACTACCACGAGGGCCTGGACAAGAAGGCGGCACTAGACAAGGCGCGGGAGAGCCTGCGCCGCGTCGCCATCCCCGACCCCGACGCGACCCTGCGCCGCTATCCGTTCGAGCTCTCCGGCGGCCAGCAGCAGCGCGTCGTCATCGCCATGGCGCTGGCCGTGAACCCGCAGCTGCTCATCCTCGATGAGCCCACCACCGGCCTCGACGCGACGGTAGAGGCCGAGATCCTCGACCTCATCGAGGAGCTGCGCGGGCGCATCAACGCGGCGATCCTTCTGATCACGCACAACCTCGGCCTCGTCGCCCGCCTCTGCGAGCGCGTCGGCGTGCTCTACGCCGGCCGGCTCGTCGAAGAGGGACCGGCGCGCGAGATCTTCACAGACCCCCGACATCCCTACACGATGGGCCTGTTGCGTTGCGTTCCGCGCTTCGGCATGAACAAGACGGACGCCGCACTCCAGACGATCCCCGGCACGCTGCCCGCCCTGGGCGAGCCGCTCGAGGGCTGCGTCTACTCTGCGCGCTGCCCGATGGCGAAGCCCGTGTGCAAGCAGCGCGAACCCGACCTGTACGCGTGGCCGAGCGACGCCGGCGTCAGGGGCCGGGCGGAGGCGGAGAGCATGCCGCCGGACCCGGCCGCCTACTCGCCGCACCACGCCAGCCCCGTCGGCGATGCCGACCGCCACGCGCGGTGCTACTTCTCCGAGGTAGTCACGCAGATGCCACACTTGACGCCGGTGCTGGCGAAGAGCCTGGAAGAGCGTGTCGACGTGCTGGGCGACGTGCTGGGCATCGACAGCGTGGTCAAGACGTTCAAGGACGGGCGCAGGCAGCTCACCGCAGTAGCCGACGTCTCCCTCAGCCTGCGCAAGGGCGAGACCTTTGGCCTGGTCGGCGAGTCCGGCAGCGGCAAGACCACGCTGGCAAAGTGCGTCACCGGCCTCATCCCGCCGGAATCCGGCACCATCACCTTCGAGGGCGGCGTGCTCCAGTCCACCGCCGGCAAGCGCTCGCAAGACGCGCTGCGCGCCATCCAGATGGTGTTCCAGAACCCGGACTCAACGCTGAACCCGGCCTGGAGCACGCGCCAGATCCTCACCCGCGCCGTGCGCAAGCTGGGCGGCGCCAAGAGCGGTTCCGTACGCGCCAAGGTAGACAAGCTCTCGGCCGACGTGCGCGTGGAGCCGCGCTTCCTCTTCCAGAGGCCGACTGAGCTCTCCGGCGGGCAGAAGCAGCGCATCGCCATCGCGCGCGCGTTCGCCGGCGACCCGACGCTGGTCGTCTGCGACGAGCCGGCGTCGGCCCTCGACGTCTCGGTGCAGGCGAGCATCCTCAACCTGCTCGTCGAGCTGCAGACCAACGAGCAGACGTCCTACGTGTTCATCAGCCACGACCTGGCGGTGGTGCGCTACATCTCCGACCGCATCGGCGTCATGTACCTCGCCGAGCTCATCGAGGTCGGGGCGGCGGCGGACGTGTTCGACCCGCCGCACCATCCCTACACCGAGGCGCTGCTGAGCTCCATCCCGCGGCTCGACTTCGACAAGCAGCGGGACCGGATCCCGCTGCGCGGCAGCATGCCGAGCCTCTCGGATCCGCCCACGGGCTGCCGGTTCCACACGCGCTGCCACCGGTTCCTCGGCGACATCTGCATGGAGCAGATCCCGCCGGTCATGGACGCAGGCGACGGGCACACGTACAAGTGCCACATCCCACCCGACGAACTGCGCCGTCTGCAGGCCAAGGACGCGCCGGCGCCGGCACAGACGACCTGATCGTGCCGCGCCGCACGACCACCTTCTGACGCCGCCGTCGCGGTGCGGGAGCCCTACGCCCAGGCGGGCTCGCAGGGCGGGCTCAGCGCGAGCATGTTCCACGCGTCGTACGCCAGCCCGACCGCCGCGTGCTGCTTGTACGGCAGCGAGTAGCGGCCGGCGATGGACTCCTGCACGGCCGCCACGCATCCTTCTGCGAGCAGTCGGGCGGTCTCTTCGTCGGCAGGCAGCCCGTCGAGCGCCTGCTCGAGGCCCGAAGCACGGAAGGCGGCTTCGCCGACCGCGCCGAGCGCCACTCGCACGTCGGCGAGCGTGCCCGCGGCGGCGTCGAAGCGCACGACCAGTGCAGCGCTCAGCCGGGCGACGCTCACGGCCGTCCGAGAGCCGATCTTGGCAAAGGCCGAGCGATGCTCCGGCCCGAGCGCCGGGAAGGAGAACTCGGTGATGGCCTCGTCGAGCTTGAGGCTCGTCCGGTTGGCGCCGAGGAGGACCTCGCCGAGCCGGCGGGTCGTGGATGTCCCCGCTCCGTCGATCGTGGTGACGTCGGCGCCGAGAGCCATGAGCGCCGTGGCTCCGTCGGCACACGGCGACGCGTTCACGATGTTGCCGCCTATGGTGCCGACGTTGCGGATCTGGGCCGAACCTACCTGGGCCGCGGCAAGGCCGAGGCAGTGGGCGTGCGCGTGCACCAATGGGTCCCACTGCAGCTCCGTGAACGTGGTCGTTGCGCCGACGCGCAGCGTGCCGCCGTCGAGGCGGATGTAGGACAACTCGGTGAGCCCGGTGAGATCGATGATCACGTCCGGCTCGTTCCCCGGCTGCCGCACGGCGCGTACCAGGTCGGTGCCCCCGGCGAGCAAGCGGGTCTGCGGCGTCGCCGTCTCGAGCGCCTCGACCAGCTCGTCCATGCCGGACGGCGTCACGACGTGCGTCAAGGGCACGTCACTCACCCCCCTCGGCGTCGGATGCGCCCGCAGAAGCGCCGGACGGGCCGGCAGGAGCCCCGGGGGCCGGCGCCGCGGGAGGACCGGCGGGCGCGTCGGGCGACGGGAAGGCCTCGGGGGCCGGGGCCGCGGCTTCCGTCAGCTCTGCCACGGCCGCCTCGACGACCTCCTGCACGATGGCCAGGGTCTCCGGGTCGGTGCTGACCTCGACGGCGAGCTCTTCCGCTTCGCCGGGCAGCACCATCGCCGGCGTCGCGTCCTGTCCGCTCGCCGCCTTCACGGCGGCGACGATCGCCGCATAGCCGGTGCAGCGGCAGAGGTTGCCGGCCAGGGCGATGCGGATGTCCTGCTCGGATGGCACCGGATTCCCCATGAGCAGGGCCTTCGCCGACATCAGCATGCCA
>CAWAUK010000064.1:0-143041 GCA_963784975.1 uncultured Thermoleophilia bacterium
GCCGGCCCCCGACTCTTCACCTGCTCGCCTCCCGCTCCTCTCATCGGGAGTCGCTAGCCGCTAGTGCAGATCGTTGATCTGCGGCGTCACCGTTTCCAGTGTGCAGGCGATCCTCTCGAGCCTGCCGTTCAGCTCTCTGATCTGCGGACCGAGCTTGGCGCTCAGTCCGGCGATCGCGCCTTCGTATTGCTCCGCGAGGATCATGTTCCACTCGGGCATGACGTCGAGCGGTTCCGGCAGTTGGCCCTGGCCACCCCAGAAGATGTTGCGGTAGTCGGGGTCGTGGTGGCGGATCTCCATCCGGTAGACGGGGTAGCTGAAGTTCATGCCGTACCATGTGAGGTAGACGCCGCTCAGAGCGCCGAGCGCGGCGTTCGCGTCCGGAGTCGGCTGCTTGAGTGCCAGGAGCGCCGCGTCGAGGCCCTCCGTGTCACCAAGGACCTGCTGGTGCGGGTAGATGATCGGATCGAAGGGCGAGATCGCTGTGAACGTGTGATTGAGCGTCTTGGCGATCGAGAGCAGCGCCTTGTTCGTCCTTGCCACCTCGCGAGCGGGGATGGACGCGGCCCCGGACTCGTAGTCGTCGGCGGCCGCCTGGAAGGCGGCGACGTCGCCGACGAACCTGTTCACCAGTGCTGCATCGGCCCCGGCGGCGATCAGTCGCGGGCCGTCTACCTTGGAGGCAAGTTCATCGGCGCGTGCCTTCAGGCTGTACGGTAGGAGGCCGGAGTCGACACCGCGCTCCGTCCGAAAGATGAATTTGGCGATCTGACCGAGATACTCATAGTTCATCAGAGCGGACGTCTCGAACTGGGTGTGGTAGAGAGCGTGGTAGCCGGGACCCCCGGCGGCGAAGCACACACTCGGTATGCCCTCTGCCGAGAACGTGAACTGGTCGTTCCAGTCCGAGATCGGCGTGTTCACGCTGGAGCCGTAGGGGAGAAGCGCGGAGCTGTCGCTGGCGAGCTTGGTGAGCCACGGTTTGAGGTCGGGCGTCACGGATGCAGTCAGCTGCCCTCCCGTCTGCGCCATCAGCTCGATGTTGATCAGCGCGCGTACCCTGCCGGCCCAGTCTTTGTGTGCGTGTGTGGCCGCGTACCAGGCGCCGATGCACCAGTCGTAGTAGGCGTTCGTGCGGGCGCCCTCCTCACCGGTCGTACCGAGGAAGACGATCGTGTGCTCCGGCTTGTAGTGGCTGGTACGCATCGCCTTGGCGATCATCATCATGTTCGACACGGCGCCGGTATCATCGAGACCGGCGCGGAAGTGAGCGTCGTGATGGGCGGCCATGACGACCAGCTGGCCGTCCCTGCTGCGCCCCTTCAGCTCGCCGACGACGTTGTAGCCGACGCCGCCGTCCTTGGCGAGCTTGACGTCCTCGATCAAGGTCATCTTCGCCGTGACCGGCCCGGCCTTGAGCTGGTCCTTCAGCCAGTCGCCGCTGTTGCGGGAGATGTAGACCATGGGCGGCGCTTCGTAGTCGTAGTAGCCGTCGAAGCTACCCAGGGCATCGCCGTTGACGGAGTAGTAGTTGGGGTCGGTGTCGGAGAAGGTGAAGATGACGCCCTTGGCGCCGTGCAGCCACGCCTCCCACGCTGGCAAGTTGAACCACCACGAGCTCATCGCCTTGTCGATCAAGACGAGCTTGCCGCGAACGTCAGGAGCCGCCAGGAAGTCGGCTGCCGTGCCTTGGCCTACGTAGACGACGGGCGCCGTGATCCCCCTCTTCGGGGTCGGCCTCACGCCGATGAACGTCGAGGCCATCATGACTTTGCCGCCTACTGTGACGTCGGCGTGCTTGAACTCGAAGACGTCGACCGGCACCGGCTCGAGCCGCACGTTCGTGAGGCCCATGGCTCGCATCTGCCTGGCCAGGAACCTGGCGGCCTCGTTGTCCGCTGACGTGCCCGCCCAGCGGAAACCGAGGTCGGGGTTCGTGCCGAGGGAATTCAGGTAGTTCTCGACGCTCTGCGGGTAGCCCTTGCGCCAGAAGTTGGTCTACAGCCGAGTCGAAGCTCGGTTTCGCCGACACCTTACCGGTATCAGCAGCAGCAGGCATAACGGGATCAGAAGCCAGTCCGTCGGTTCGTCGGAGGCCCCTTGGCTCGTGCAGCTGGCGCCCCTTTTGCGCGAGAGGTCCGAGGAGAGGAGAACGCTCGGCTCGCGCAGGGCGATGCTACACCCGCCCATGCAGACAAACAACGTTGGCGGCAGGGTGATTTCGAGACCGGTCACGCCAGGAACGAGGAGGTCATGCTGGCTCCCGCCGTATCATGGGACATGCGCCGAGTACGAGGTCGGGGTAGGCCGATCGGCGCGAGCGGGTCCACGTGGTGGTGTGGCGCATGAGGGGGGGAGAGTGTCGTGGGAGGCGACTCTTCATTTTCGCTCGGGCGGCTGCGAGTGCGTCTCGCTCTGCGACGGAAGCATGGACTACGAACTCGAATCCATGGTCACCAATGCGCCTCGGTCCGATGTGGCGGCGGCATTGCGCGCGCTCGGTCTGCCCCCGCAGGTCATCACGACGCCCTATGCCTTCCCGTGCGTCGACGCCGGCGAGCACAAGGTCCTGGTGGACATGGGCGCCGGCGATCTGGCGCCTACCACGGGAAGACTCCTGGGGAGCATGCGCGAGGCCGGGGTCACCCCTGGGGACATAGACGCGGTCGTCATCACCCACGCTCACCCCGATCATGTGGGCGGAGCCCTCGACGCTGAAGGCGAGCCGGTCTTCGGCAATGCCACCTACTTCATCTGCAAGGCGGAGTGGGACTTCTGGTTCTCTGACGAAGCCGCGGTCCGTCCGGGAGAGTGGTTTGCAGACTACGCGCGGCGGAACCTGGCACCGCTCGAGGACAAGATGGTGCTGGTGGAACGGGAAGAAGAGATCCTGCCGGGCGTGAGCGTGCTGTTCGCTCCTGGTCACACGCCCGGGCACATGGTCGTCTCCTTTGCCTCCGACGGCGAACGCTTTCTCTGCACAGGGGACGCCGCTCTCCATCCCGTGCATCTCGACCACCCGGAGTGGCTGCCGAGCTTCGATGTCCTGCCGGAGCCGGCAGCCGACAGCAAGCAGCGCATCTTCGACCTGGCGGCGGCGACCGGAAGCCTGGTCCTGGGCCAGCACCTGTCGCCCTTCCCCAACCTGGGATATGTCGCCAAGATGGACAACGGATGGGAGTGGCGGCCGATCGAGACCGAGGGGCCGGGCTGACACCGCGTCTCGGCGGCGTCTGCCGGCCCGGTCGATTCCTCCAGATCCCGCGCGGCCCGGGAGGGTCGTGGTAGCATCCCTTCAGGGTCGAGCACGCGAGGCGAATGGCGATGGGGGACACCGCGTTAGAGCGGGACGGGCGCGAGCATCGGCCGGTCGGCTTTGCGCCGCTGGGCTCCCGCCTGCGACCGCCTGGCGCCCAGGTCGAGCTGTTCCGCCGCCGCAGGCTCGTTGAAGCGTTCCTGCAGACGACCGCCTCCCTGGTCCTCGTGTCTGCGCCCGCCGGAGCCGGCAAGAGCACGGTCCTGGCTCAATGGGCCCGCGAGGACTTGCGGCCGACGGCATGGCTGCAACTCGACGAGGCCGACGACGACCCGGTGGTCCTGCTGCTGTACCTCACCGTGTCGCTCGCAGGTCTGGCGCCCGTCGACCCCGTCGTCCTGGAGCTGTTGCAGCTCCGGCATCCACCGATCGAAGAGCGCGTGCTGCCGAGCCTGGCCGCGTCGGTCGCGGCGGCGCCACCCTTCTTCTTGGTCCTCGATGACGGCCACCTCATCCACAACATGGCGTCCTGGCGGGCCATCGAGGTGCTGCTCGGACAGCTTCCAGCCGGGGCACAGCTGGCTATCGGCAGCCGGGCGGACCCGCCGCTGCACCTCGCCCGGCTGCGCGCGGCCGGCCGGCTCAGCGCCTTCCGCATGGACGACCTCGCGATGGACCGCGACGAGGCGCGGCAGCTCCTCGAGTCGAACGACTGCCGCATCGACGACCGCGATCTGGACGACCTGCTCGCGCTCACCGAGGGCTGGGCCACGGGCCTCTACCTCGTGGCGATGGCCGGCCAGGGCCGTGACGACGGCGACTGGCTGCGGCAGGTGCACGGCGACCAGCGCGAGATCGCCGCCTACCTGACGTCTGAGGTCCTCGACCGTCAGCCTCGGGACCTGCGCGAGTTCCTGCTCTCTACCTCCATTCTCGACCGTCTCTCGCCGGCCCTGTGCCGTGCCGTCACCGGCCGAGAAGATGCGCACGGACTGCTGGTGACGCTTGCTCGAGAGAACCTGTTCGTGACTGCGCTCGACGAGCGCGATGAGTGGTACCGGTACCACCACCTGTTCGGCGAGTTGCTGCGCGTCGAGCTCGAGCGTCGCGCGCCCCGGTCTCTGCCGGCTCTGCACCAGCGGGCGGCGGAATGGCATCACCTTCACGGCGATCGCGAGGCGGCCATACGGCACTGGCTCGACGCCGGCGACCTCGAGGCCGCCGCAGAGCCCACCTTCCACCTCTGTCAGGACCTCGTCTATCGCGGCCAGGTGGAGACGGCCCGCCGCCTGCTGGACCGCTTCAGCGACGAACAGCTTCGGAGTGAGCTCCCGCTCACGTTGGCCGCCGGCTGGCTGTACGGCACGGTCACCGGCGATCCCGAACGAGGTGGACGGTGGATGCGCGCCGTGTGCGCCGCCCCCGCCCACGACCGCAACGGAGATGGGGGAAGCGACATCTGGCATGCGTTCCAGCTCTACTTGAGGGCCTTCCTGGCGCCCGACGGCATCCATCCGATGTTGCGGGATGCGGAGGAGAGCTACTCGCTGGAGCGGAGCGTCCCGGGTGCCGACCTCTCCGAAGTCAGCCGCGTCCTCGCCGTCGCCTGCTACCTGTCCGGCCGCGGCCATCGTGCAGCGCAGCTCTTCGCGGACGTGGTGGCCGAGAGCGAGCTGCCCGCGATCCGGGCGTACACGCTGGCCTTCCTGGCGCTCATCGCCGTGGACGAGAACCGCTGGGACGACGCGCTCGAGTTCGAGCGGCGGTCGAGCGAGCAGGCTCCCACGATGACCCTCGACATCTCCCCGGGCATGTACCTCGCGCTGCCGATGCTGCTGGCGCGCGCATGCGTGCTTGCCCACGCCGACGATCCTGGTCTGACCGCCGCGCTGGCGAGGGCGGCCCGGCACCTCGAGCAGATGATCCCGCAGGTACCCTGGCGGATCATCCTCGCCGCGGTCGTCTTCGGCGAGGTGTGCCTGGCACATGGCGACCCCGTCGAGGCCGAGCGCTGGGCCGTCCGCGCCGAGAAGTCACTCCAGCAGTATCCCGACGCGGGCATGTTGGTCGGTCGGGTCGGGCGCCTTCGCCAAGCGCTCGAACAGCGTCGGCTTGCCGACCCCCTCACGCCGGCCGAGCGACGCGTCCTCGATCTCCTGCCGACGCAGCTGACGGCCGCCCAGGTCGCTGCGCGCCTGTTCGTCTCGACCAACACCGCGAAGACGCATATGCGCCACCTCTACGCCAAGCTCGGCGTGACGACGCGCACGGACGCCGTCGACTGCGCCCGCCGGCTGCGTCTGCTCGCGCCGGTCGACGAGGACTGAGAATCTCGTGTGACGACGTCGGCGGCTGCGCGCCCCAGACCGCGCGCGAGAGTCGTGTTGCCCCACCTGCGGGCCGGGGCAGGGGACACGAACGTCGTGAACCGGGAGGCGCCACGCCCCTGACTGGCGTGACATCATGATCAAGGCTATTCCGTAACCTTGAAGAGGGAATCGACGTGGCCAAGGTTCTCAAGCGCCACCGGGTCGGGGGCCGACGGCGCCGACCCGCGAACGCTCTGGACACGATGACCCGCGAGGCATTCAATGGAGCGGACGGAGCGGCCGCTTGTCGCGTTGTCGCCGGTGGGCGTTCCGACTCCCGAGGGTGACCGGGGATCCGACAGTCACCGGGGCAACGAAGGGGGACACCATGGGGGCACTCGCCCACGGCGCCGGCCGGCGCCTTCTCTTGCTTCTCGTCGTCGCGGCGCTCCTCAGCGCGCTCGGGGCGGGCGCGGCGGCGACCGCCGCGGCGGCGCCGAGCGAGCCGACACTGTCGCTCGCCGACCTGCGAGCGATGCTTGCGGCCTCGCCGGACGGGACCGTCGACGCCCACTTCCTCACCGCCGTGAAAGGAGCGACGATCGCCTCGATCCCCTGCGTCATCGAGGGCATCGTGCCCCAGGCGGCCGCCGACAACGGCGACCTCATCCTGTTCGCGGCCGGCGGCCCGGTCATCGACCAGGTGGGGGGCATCGCCGCCGGCATGAGCGGGAGTCCCGTGTACGTGAACGACGGCGGGGTCGACAAGCTCGTCGGCGCCGTCTCCTACGGCGACTACTTCACCGGCAACGGGCTCGGTCTGGCCACGCCGATCGAGCACATGATGACGCTGGAGACCGACTTCACCATCGACCCGCTGGCGGCGACCAACACGCGCGCCGTGCCGCTGGCGCAGCCGGTGACTACCGGCGGGGCGACGGTGGCGAAGCTGCTGATCGCGCCGACGACGCTTGCCGCCCGGCGGCTCGACCCCAGCCCGCGCGAGGCGGTCATGCGGCCTCTTGCCGTGCTCCAGGTCGGCGGCGTCCCCGCCGCGGCCCCGGCCTTCCAGGAGCTGCGGCAGCGCCTGGCGGCCAAGGGCTTCGACGTCAAGGCCGGCGTCGCCGGCGGCGCCGCGGGGTCCGAGCCCGGCTTCAGCACGCCGCTCGTGCCCGGCTCAGCGGTCGGCGAGCTCTTCATGCGTGGCGACACGTGGTGGGGCGGCGTCGGCACGACGACCTACGTCACGCCCGACAACACGCTCGTCGCCTTCGGCCACCCCATGATGTTCGACGGGGTCCTGAGCGCCTACCTCACCAACGCCGACGTCATCGGCCTGTGGTCGAGCAGCTACGAGCCGTACAAGGTCGTAGCCCCCGGCGCGGTGCGCGGTGCGATCACGGTCGACAGCGGCCCCGGCATCGCCGGCGTCATCGACGAGCTGCCGGCGGAGATCCCCTTCACGACGACGGCCACCTACGTCCCAACGGGTAAGACGGTCAGCACCACCTCGTATGTCACTCAGTGGGCGGCCGACCAGTTCAAATACCCCTACTGGGACATGAACGCGATGTCGTTCTGGCCGGCGCTCTATCAGGCCACCGGCGACCAGGCGTTCGACGGTCACATCGCCTACGCGCTGACGATCAAGCTGACCGACGGCGTCAACGAGTACACCGTCATACGTGACAACGTGTGGGAGGACAGCTACGACTACGACGCCCCCTTCCTCGTCGTCACCGAGCTGGCGGCGCTGTTCACCACCCTGACCCACGACCCGGACGGCACCATCGGCGCGCACCTGCTGTCCGTCGATCTGAACGCGGAGCTCACGCCCCAGCTGAACCGCGCCCGCGTCGCCGGCGTCGACGTGCCCGGCGGCGTCAAGACGGGCCTCAACACCATCCACGTCACGTTCTACCGCTACGGCAGCACGGCGCCGGAGACGGCCGACATCCCGCTGACCGTGCCCGAGGGCATGTCGACCAGGGGCACCGTGTACGCCAAGGCCCCCTTCACCAATGTCGAGAGCATGGGTGACGGGTCCTACGGCTGGTGGAGCGTCTATGGGCCGAACACCGCGGCACCTCAGACCCTGGCCGACGTCGTCGCCGGCCTCGAGGGTCTCGGCAACGGGCACATCGTCGTCGCCTACGACCCGCCCAGCCGCGGCAATGCGGACGACTTCGGCTTCGGCGAGCCGTGGAGCTCCAAGGCGGTCATCGCCTCGCACGACATGAACGGCACCTACATGACCGGCGGAGCCAGCAAGTCGCAGACCGACGTCTCCATCTATCAGATGTCGGGACCGGCGGTCGCCGGGGGTGCGGTCATGGTCGGCGGCTACGTCGGGGACGGCGCCTCCGAGGGCGACCTGGTCAACATCTACACGCGCGACGCGGACCAGACGGACGAGACGCTGGTGACCTCGGTCCCGCTCGCCAAAGACCCGCAGGATCCCCAGGGCACGTCGCTGACGTTCGTCGCCGCGGTGCCGGTCATGAAGAACACCGTCGTGCGCGCGGCCTGGGGCGGCAACGCCGAGTACCTCGTCTCCAGCGCCTCCATGCCCTTCGACGTGCAGGCGCGCCTGTCGCTGGCCGCCCGCGTCGCGTCGGGCAGGGTCACGCTCAGGGCCACGGTCCTGCCGCCCCAGCAGGGAGCGACGCCCACGGGGCCGGGACAGCTCGTGCGCTTCCAGCGCAAGGTCGGCGGGCGCTGGGTCACCATCGCTGTCTCGGCGCGTGCGTCGGCGACCGGCGCCACGTTCTCGGCGGTCTGGCGACCGAAGGCCGGCACCTACACGGTGCGCGCGCTCTTCAGAGGGAGCTCCTTCAACACGCCGGCCGCCTCCGCGGGCAAGAGGGTGGTCGTGAAGTAGGGGTCGGGCGGCGCTGCAGCCGCACACGCTCGAGATCGTGCACACGGGTGCGGATGACTGCTCCGGGAGGGGGCCGTGGAGGCAGCGACCACCGTTCGTCAGACGTCCAAAGCCGGCGTGTTCGCGACTGCGTTCCGCAATCGCTCGCTGCTGCGCATCGAGGTCGCGTGGCTCGTCTTCTGCGGGGCGGAGTGGGGCGTCTGGCTGGCGCTGAACGTGTGGGCCTACATCAACGGCGGGGCCGCGGCCGTGAGCCTCATCGTGCTCGTGCAGCTGGTGCCGTGCGTCTTCCTCTCCCCGTATCTCGGCGCCATCACCGACCGTGCGCGCGCCGGCCGCGTGCTGTTCATCGGATTGCTGGTCATGGGCGCGACCATGGGCGGCCTCGCGGTGGCGATGGCGCTCGGCGCGCCGCGCCCGCTGGTGTTCGTGCTGGCGCCGGTCATGAACGTGGCGCTCTCGATCCCGCGCCCGGCGCAGGCCGCTCTGCTGCCCAGCGTCGTGCGCACGCCGCTGGAGCTGACCGCGGCCAACGTGGTCACAAGCTGGGTGGAGAGCGCCAGCGTTTTCGTCGGCCCGGTGCTCACCGGCGTGTTGCTCGGCCTTGGCGGGCCGGCGCTGGCGGCCGGCGTGTTGGCCGCCTGCACGCTGGCCGCCGCGCTTCTGATGGCCGGCATCCCCGGGCCGCGGCCGCTGAAGGAACCCGGGGAGGCGGCGTCGCTGACCGCCGGTGTGCGTGAGGGCGTCGCCACCGTGTGGCGCGAGCCGGCGGCGCGCACGCTGGTCGGCGTCATGGGCTCGCAGTACATCGTCATGGGCGCGCTCGACATCCTCTGCGTGGTGCTCGCCATCACGACGCTCGGCATGGGCCAGGCCGGCGCCGGCTATCTGGACTCTGCATGGGGCGTCGGCGGGCTGCTCGGCGCGGCGGTGACGGCGACGCTGGTGGCGCGTCGCCGCCTGGCGCCGGCGCTCATCGCCGGCGCCCTCACGACGGCCGCGGCCCTCTTCGTGCTCGGCATCTTCCCGACGGTGATCGGCGCGTTCGTACTGCTCGGCATCGCCGGCCTCAGCCGCACCGTCTTCGATGTCACCAGCCGCATCCTGCTCCAGCGCGCCGCGCCTCCGCAGGTACTGGGGCAGGTGTTCGCGCTGGTCGAGTCGCTCATGGACGCCGGGCTGGCGCTCGGGGCGATCCTGGCGCCGGTACTCGTGGGACTGAGCGGCGCGCCGGCAGGGCTCATCGGCACCGCGCTCCTCTCCGTCGCGCTGGTGGCCATAGCCTGGCGGCGCCTGCACACGATCGACGACTCGGCCGACGTGCCGCAAGTCCAGATCCAGCTGCTGCGCTCGATCTCCATCTTCAGCCCGCTGCCTGCACCGGAGCTCGAGGGGCTGGCGCGGGCGTTGGTCCCCGTCGAGGCCGCCGCCGGCAGCACCCTCATGACCGAGGGGGAACCGGGCGATCGCTTCTACGCGGTCGCCGACGGCCGCGTGCGGGTGACCAAGGGCGGCCGGGAAGTGGCGACGCTGGGCCGCGGCGACGGCTTCGGCGAGATCGCCCTCATCCAGGACGTACCACGCACGGCCACCGTGGTCGCGATCACCGACGTGAGCCTGTACTCGCTGGAGAGGGAGCCGTTCGTGCTCGCGCTGACCGGGCACGCACCGGCCGCGCGCGCCGCCGACGACCTCGTGGCGCGACGGCTGGCCGAGCTCGAGTCGTTCTGAGCCGCGGCGGCCGCACCTGGCCGGGCGCCCGAGTCGGCTCGCGCGAACGCCAGCCCGGCGGTCAGCGCTGCCGCATCCACCAGTTGGATGCCGTCGTGCCTCTCCAAGGCGTCGATCAGGTGCGCGGCGACGCAGTCCTCACATTCAGGCGGTGTCTCGAGCAGCGGAGTCGCCCACGACGCGCTCCGACAGGTCCACCGCTCGACGACCTTCCGATTACCTCCGGCGACGGGGTAGCGTCGACTGGGCCTGGACCCGCGGGTGAGGCGGGCCACGTGCTCCTGACAGGTCGAGCTGATCGAGATGGCGGAGGACGCCTATCAAGCGCACCGCGATCCGGCCCGAAGAAGGATGCACGTCGCCCGAGCGGGCGTGGTCGCTTCCTTCGGCCGCGGCTGGATGGCGCGCTCCAACAACGGCGACGTCCAGTGGATGGTGACGCCTCCGCGGGCCTACGAGCTCGCCGGCGATCGGCAGTATCCGCGACGGCGCGGCGTACTTCGACGTCTCCACGCGAGGGGGTGGAGAGCCGACTGGAGGGGGCTGTGGTGGAAGACCTCGACCGGGAGAAGAACGTGACCACCAAGGCGGCGGCCGCGATCGGCGCCTGCATGCTGGCGGCGGACCTGCACGATCCCTCCTACCTGGCGAAGGCGCGGCGGCTCTACGGCTGGGTCCGCTCGCGGCTGTACAACGGCGGCACGGTCAGGTATCGACGGACTCGCGGTGACGGGCTCCGGGATCTCCCAGCGCAAGGTCGCGCTCACCTACAACCAGGGTTCGTGCATCGGAGCCGCCGATCTGCTGTACCGGGCCACGGGTGAAGCGCGGGCTCGAGGATGGCTCCGGACGATAGTTCTGCCGGACCGGCGTCGGGCGTCGTGACGGGATCCTGCCGGCGAGGCCGGCGGCCCTGATTCGAACGGCGGCGGCTTCAAAGGCATCTTCTGCCGCTGGGCGGTCGGATTCGCGCACCGCAACCACCTCACCTCGTTCGACGGCTGGTTCAGCAGAACGCGGACGCCGCCTGGAAACACCGCGACTCACGCGGGCTCATGGGGCCATTCTGGTCGCGACAGACGCGCCGCGGACTGCTGTACGCGTGGGACTGCTCGTCGGCGGTCGTGCTGCTGCAGGTCATCTCGAGGTAGCCGCGGCCTGACTCCAAGAAAGGGGATGGGCCGCGGCGACTGTCTCGCAGTCGCCGCGGCCCAGATGGGCCAGCGGCTCCCGGACGAAGGAGGGGGCACGTCCGGGCAAGTGGGACGCTGACACGGCGGGGGGTCCGTACTGCAGTCGCGTCCCGACGGCCGGGGCAAGCCGTCGATGCCGTCGTATGGCTCGAGTCGGAAGTCTGCCCTGCGAAGATGAAGCCGGTGTTGCGCCGGCATTGAGGATTGTGCAGCCGGCGGAGGGAAGGCTCGCGCTGCTGCATCCTGCTGCGGCGGGGGGATACACACGACAGGCCAGGGAGGATGCGACGAGCAGAAGACTGGGCAAGTCCAGCGAGCGCGACGCGCTCTCCGCGCTCCTCGCGGGGGCCGGGTTCGTCGCGGCGCACGAAGAGGCCGGCGAGCTACTCACGCGAGCGGGCGGCGACGCCGGACTGCTCGCCGCCCTCGTCAGACGTCGCCTCGCGGGCGAGCCGCTCGCCTGGATCACGGGGAGCATCACGTTCTGCGGCGTGGAGGTCCGCGTCGACTCCGGCGTCTACGTCCCGCGCCGGCAGAGCGAGCCGCTCGCGCGTCGCGCGGTCGAGCGCCTCCCCGCGAACGGCGCGGCGATCGACCTCTGCACCGGGTCCGGGGCGATCGCCAAGCTCCTGATGATCGAGCGTCCCGGCGCGCGCGTGGTGGCGTCCGACGTCGACGAGCGCGCCGTCGCCTGCGCGGCGGCCAACCGTATCGAGGTCTACCGCGGCGATCTGTTCGCGCCGCTCCCACGCGCGCTCGAAGGCGGCGTCGACGTGGTCGTCGGCGTCGTGCCGTACGTGCCGACGCCCGACCTGCCGTTGCTCCAGCGTGACACGTTCACGTTCGAGTCACCGCTGGCCTATGACGGCGGCCGCGACGGCACCGGCGTCCTCCGCCGCGTGCTGAGGGACAGCCGCCGCTTTCTGCGGTCCGGCGGCGCGCTCTTGCTGGAGCTCGGTGGCGGGCAGGCCGACGCGCTGGGTCCCGACCTCGCGCGCCTCGGCTACGTCGACGCCAGCGTCCTCGTCGATGAGGAACGGGACGTGCGTGGCCTCGAGGCGACTCTCGGCGACCGGCGCTGACGCCGTCTGTCGCAGTCCCGGGCTCTTCACGCTGCCCGGTCGAGCGGCCACTCTTCGTGAGCGGCCTGCCCGCGTCCGGAGGGCGCCAGCGTGCGCCACGCGATCGCGGCGGACACCAGCATCACGATCCCCGCGATCAGGAGCGAGACCGAGAGGCCGGCGCGGAAGGCGCCGTACGCGGCCTCGATGACGTGGGCGACGATCGGGCCGAACGCCTGCTGGGCGGCGGCCGCCGCGCCACCGCCCTTCGGCACCTGGCCGGTCTCGACAGCGTTGATGACGATGCCGCGAAACCCACTCGGCACCCCCAGTTGGGTGAGCCGCCGGGTCAGGTCGACGGTGAGGTGACCGTTCACGAGTGAGCCAAGCACGGCGACGCCGACCACAGCGCCGAGCTCGCGACTGGTCGTGGTGGCGCCGGCGGCCATGCCGGAGTGCTCGGCCGGTATCTCCCCGAGGGCGACCGAGGTCACCGGCACGATCGTGACGCCGCAGCCGAGCCCGGCGAGGGCGAGCGAGACGGCGAGCATGGCGAAGTCGACCTGGCCGCGGAGCGCGAGGTCGGTCGCGAGGATGCCGACTCCGGCGACGAGGCAGCCGAGCATCGCCGGCAGCCGCGGTCCGGCACGCGCGACCCAGCGCCCGGTGAGCGCCGAGGCGGCGATCATGGCGACGGCCATGGGCAGGAACAGAGCGGCCGTGCGGAACGCGGAGTAGCCGGTGACCACCTGCAGGTAGAGAGCCGTGAAGAAGAAGATCGCGAACAGGCTGAAGTAGGCGGCGAAGACGATCAGGAGCGAGCCCGTGAAGGGCTTGCGGCGCAGAAAGCGGAGGTCGAACACAGGATCTGGACTGCGGCGCTCCGCAAGGACGAAGAACACGGCCGCCACCGCGCTGACAGCGAACAGCGCCAGGACGGCGGCGTTCGCGTAGCCGGTCGTCTCGCCGTGGATGACGGCGTAGATCGCCGTTCCGAGCGCGATCGGGCCGAGCGTCAGGCCGGCGAGGTCGAGGCGGCCCGGCTGCGGGTCCGCGCTCTCCGGGATCGTGTTGCGGGCCGCGAGCAGCACGGCCAGCCCCGCGGCGATGTTGAACCAGAAGACGAGGCGCCAGCCGGCGAGTCCAACGAGGACGCCGCCGATGACCGGGCCCATGGCCAGCGCGAGACCGGCCACAGCGGCCCAGACGCCGAGCGCCCGGGCGCGGCGGGCGCGCTCCGGGTAGAGGTGACGGAGTATGGACAGCGTGCCCGGCTCGCAGGCGGCGGCCCCGACGCCCATGACGACACGGGACGCCACCAGGATCGAGATCGACGGCGCCACGGCGCCGGCGATCGAACCGCCGACGAAGACGGCGAGTCCGGCGAGCATCACCTTTCGGCGCCCCAGCCGGTCGCCGAGCATGCCCATGCCCAGCATGAGCGCGGCGAACGTCAGAGCGTAGCCGTTGACCACCCACTGCAACTCCGAGACCCCGGCGTGCAGGCTCGTTTGGATGTCGGCCAGGGCGACACTGACGATCGTCGTGTCGAGGAAGGTCAGGAAGAGGACGGCGCTCAGCGTGGCGAGCGCGGGGCGGCGGCCGATGCCGGCCGCCGCCCGCGCCCCCGCGCGTGCTTCTTCGCCGCCGCTCACCGCCGCCGGCTCACGGAGACGCCGAGGGCGACACGCCCATCTGGCCCTGCTCCAGCTTGAGCAGGTCCTCGAAGCTCTTGGCCGAGACCTTCCAGACGCCGCCCATGAGGACCGCCTGCCCCTTCTGATCGGGGAGCGCTGTCTGGCCGCCCTGCGTGATCGAGTAGGTCACGGTGGCGGTGGTCGGCGAGGTGATGGTGACGGAGGTCACGTTCGCCTGAGTCCCTTTGGCGATCGGCGAACTGGCCTGCGCATTGATGGTGGTGGCGAACTGCTGCCCTTGCTGCAGGAGCTCGATCTTGCGCGCCGCCGAGGTGGCGCCCGAGAAGAACTCCTGCCAGTCGGCCTTCACGGCTGCGGTCGCCGAGGCGCTCCCGCTCGGGCTGGGGGCCGTCGAGGCAGCCGCGTTCACGGCCTTGCCGCAAGCGGCGACGACCACGACGAGCAGCACCGCACACGCGGCGATGCCCGCTCGCGTCGCCCAGGTCTGCATCATGTTCCGCATGGATCCGCACCTCCTGTTGGAGAGAAGCCGTATGAGCGGCCTCCTGATGAGGTGCTTGCCGGGGAGGTGCGATGCCTAACGAAGTACCGTCGACACGCGCGCCGAAGATCGGCGCGCGTGTCTACCCCAGCGGTCTGTCCGTGCGGCCTATCTGGCCTCCGGCGGCGCGAAGACCGGACACACCCTTGTGTACGCGTAGAAGAGCAGGAACGGGAACAGCAAGACGCCGAGCGCCCCGACCACCCCCTCCTTCACCGTCTCCCACGACGTGGGCACGATCGGCAGGACGTAGTGCATGTAGCCGGCGAGGGTGAGGGAGAACGATTGCCCCCCGATCACCACGTTCCAGCGCATCATGAAGATGCCGAACAGGACGAGCGCGACGCCGACGGTCGCTCGCCTGACGGTCAGACGCGGGATCAGGAAGAGGATCAGGGGCACGAGGCTGCCGAGGCCGTACTGCAGGAGAAAGACCTGCTTGAACTCGCGGCCGTACACGGCGCTCGCCAGCACGTCCCACGACTTGACCGCCGTGTACCTGCGGAAGACGAGGTCGAGAAGCTCGAGGCCCATGGCGAGCACGAGGAAGCCCACGAGGTACTTCGCCGTGATCCTGATGACACCGACCTCGGCCCCGGCGATCTCGGCGCGGCCTTCCCGTGGCTTCGCCGCCCGGCTCCTCCGGCCGGCGAGCAGCTTCCTGACCTCCATGACCAGGATGTAGGTCAGCATGCAGAAGGCGATGCCGGAGACGACGGCCGACACGATGAAGATCACCGGCATCAGCGGCGTCATCCAGAGGGCGTTCGCCTTGACCGACCCGAAGATGAAGCCCGCGTACCCGTGCAGGAAGAGCGCCACCGGGATGCCCAGGGCGGCGAGGACCTTCGTCGCCTTCTTGTCGGTCTGCAGGGCCTTCTCGCTCGTGTCGAAGGCGCCCAGGGTGAGGACCGTGTAGATGACGGACCCGGCTCGCACGCGGAGCGTCCTGCGCGGCTTGTCGCGCAGGAGCAGTGACTGCTCGACGAAGTGCCGGCGATAGATGAACCACAGCTCCGACGCGACGATCATGAAGTAGGTGGTGAAGACGATCCCGAAGGCCGCGATCGCCGAGGTGAAGTGGGGGGTCATCAGCACGTTGATGCCCCTGAAGGGGTTCTGCAGATGCAGCATGAGCGGTACCAGCGCCCCCGGCAGCAGGGCGAACGAGAACACCAGCGCGAAGCGGGCGATGTCGCGGAGCGGCTTGATGCCGAAGACGTGGTAGAGCGACGAGAGCACGAAGGCTCCCGCCACGAGGCCGGTCATGAAGGGGTACATGACGATCTGGATGGACCAGTAGATGTACTCGTTGGGCAGGACGAACAGGTCACGCAGGGTCCAGAGCTCTCCCGGGATCATCTCAGCGAACCTCCCAATCGAGGCCGACGTAGTAGACCTGAGGCTTGGTCCCGAACTCGCTCTTCAGGACGCTCACGCGTGCGGTGGTGATCGTCTTGGTCGCCGGGTCTTCCGGGTCCTTCAGGTTGGCGAGCTGGCGCGCCCCGAACGGGCACGCCTGCGCGCACGCCGTCGTCAGCCCCGCGCTCAGGCGGTGATAGCAGAACGTGCACTTCTCGGCCGTGTGGTACACGGGGTGGAAGAACCTGGCCCCGTAGGGGCAGGCCATGATGCAGTAGCCGCAGCCGATGCACCACTTCCTGTCGACGAGGACGACTCCGTCGGGCGTCTTGTAGGTGGCGCCGACCGGGCAGACCTGCACGCAGGGCGGGTTCTCGCACTGGTTGCAGAGCTTGGGGACGAAGTAGGCCTTGTCGATCGTCTCCGGGGCGATCGCGAGCATGCCGCTCTCGTTCTGATCGATGTCGGGCGTGGTGTAGCCGTCGCGGCCGCCGTTCGGGGAGTCGGCGTGGAAGGCCCCGTCCTTGGTGAGCACGTAGCGCTCCACCCACGTGCGCGTGGCGTTGGCCTCGTAGGGGACCTCGTTCTCGATCTTGCAGGCCTTCACGCAGAACCCGCAGCCGACGCAGCGCTCGGTGTCGACCAGAAAGCCCCAGCGCACGGCCTTGTCGGCTTTGATCGCCTGCAGGCGCTCGGGGCTGAGGACCTCCAGGGCGGACAGCGGGATCAGGACCCCGCCCGCGACGATCGCCGTCTTCTTGAGGAACTCTCGTCTCGTCATCATCTCGGGACCTCGCGAGATCAGGGTTGGAAGCGCAGGAACTGCAGGCTCGACTTGTGCGGGTCGTGGCACGTGACGCACGTGCGGCCGACGTTGTGTTGCCGCTTGTCCGTGTGACACCTGAGGCAGAGCGTGCGCCTCTCGTCGATGGTCAGTTCCGCCGGGTCGGTCGGGTGGTTCCCCGCGTAGCCGTGGCAGCTCTCGCAGTAGATGATCTCGTGCGGCATCCCCGTCACGACGTCCACCTGGTCCTGGTGGCAGGGTCTGCAGTACTGGTTGTCGTGGCGCTCGTGAGGCTCCGGTGACCGCAGGCCCGTGAGCGTCGGCCGGTGCGGCGGGTGGCAGTCGACGCATTGCTTGCCGGGGTGGTGCGTCGCGGGGTCGATCCCCCTGAGCCCTCCCCTCGCGCTCGACGGGTACTGCAGTTTGGCATGGCACCTGAGGCACAAGGCCCGGGTCCTGTCGATCGGCAGCTTCGCCGGGTCGTCGGGATGGTCGGTGGCAGGGCCGTGGCAGTTCTCACACTGGATGACCACGTGCGGCATCCCGCTCAGGGCCTGGACCTGCGTCTGATGACACGGTTTGCAGGAGTCCCTCCCCTGGTACTTGATCGGGAGCCACTTCCAGTCGCGGATGCTCGCCTCGCGATACCAGCCGTAGGAGTAGCCGTTCGCGTGGACGCCGAAGTCGTCGGGCACGTAGATCTGCCGGAACACGAGGAGGACGGCGACGAGGGCGATGACGACCAGCAGCGGTCTCCAGATGTGGCTGCTCATAGACCGGACCTCCTTGCCTCTTGCCGCGGCTCAGGCGCAGACGAGCGCGGCAGACGGCGTCGGGCTGTGTGAGAAGAGCGACGATCACGAGCGGACGGCGGTGCTGTTCCCGCTGCGGCCGGCCGGGCCCGAGCGGCTCCCGCGGTGAGGTGGCTCCGCAGCCGGCGCGAGTGGCCGCGCGCGGCGCGGCGGCAGACGGGTCGGCGAGACCGACGCCGTGCGACGACGGCCGGTCGTCGGCCCGTCCCGCCCGGGTCGGTGACTCGAGTTCGCATCCCTGACCCCAACGCACCCTGGCCTCCCCCCGCCGCGACGTCCCCGCCGCTCGTGCCTGCGCCTCGCGCAGGGCCGAATGGGAGAACGTCGTTTGGACCCCGCCATAGTCAAAACCGTGGCGGGGTCAGAGTAAAGGGTGTCGCGCCCGCGCACAATGGGAATCCGAGGGCCGGACGCGGCGGTCCCTCGCGTCGGCGGGCGGGGTGGGCGCACCGGGCGAACCGACTCCCTGACTACCGGTGTGCTGCGTCTGCGCCTGCGGAGGGCGGCGCCGACCTGAGAGTGCAGGGCATCGCCCGCAAGAACTCTCAACCTCACCTCAACCAGGTTCCTGGCCCCTGCGGGGATGCTTGAGGAGACACATACTTCACGAATCCTCCGGGCCGGCACGTGCGTGCGCGAGGGCAGCGGCACGCCGCGCGCCACGCGCCGGACCATGCCCAGGAGTTGAGGACCATCATGAACGAGTTCGATCCCCCGACCGCACGCGTCGAGGAGGAACCTGACCCAGGCGGCCGCTCACGGCGCCCCGGGCGGAGGGCCCTCCCGATCGTCATCGGCCTCGTGCTGGCGGCCGCCGCCACCCTGGTCGCGATCCACGGCTTCCACATCAGCGGCGCGTCCGCCGCTCGGGGCGGCGCGAGCACGGGCTCAGGCTCGGCGTTCAGCGTCGTCCAGGCCAGCCAGCCGGCGCCCCGCCGTCAGCACCGCCACCATCACCGCACGCGTCGACCCCGGCCTCGTCAACATCAACGTCAGCAACCACTCCATGGGACTGCGAGGCCAGGCGACAGGGATGGTCCTGACGCCGTCCGGAGTCGTGCTCACGAACAACCACGTCGTCCAGGGCGCGACCCGCATCACCGCCACCGACGTCGGCAACGGCAGGATCTACAGCGCGAGCGTCGTGGGCTATGACCGGAGCGGCGACGTGGCCGTGATCCAGCTGCAGAGGGCGAGCGGCCTGCAGACCGTTCCCCTCGGCGATTCGTCCACCGTGTCTGTCTCTGCGAAGGTGTTCGCTCTGGGCAACGCCGGCGGAGGCGGAGGCACGCCCCGGGTGGCCCAGGGATCGGTCACCGCGCTCCAGCGGTCGATCACGGCGAGCGACTTGGGCGGCGGTAACGCCGAGCGTCTGCACGGCCTGATCCAGACCGACGCCCGCGTGCAGCCCGGCGACTCGGGCGGGCCGCTGGTGAACGACGGCGGGCAGGTGGTCGGCATGAATGCGGCGGCCTCCTTCTCAATACGACCTACGTCTCCCAGCGCTCGGTGCAGGGGTTCGCGATACCGATCGACTCGGCGCTCACGATAGCGAAGCAGATCGAGGCCGGTACGAGCTCGGCGACCGTCCACGTCGGACCTACGGGGTTCCTCGGAGTGGAAGTCGTCCCTTCGCCGCAGTCCGCCGGCGGATCCGCCAACGTCGCAGGGTCTCACCTCGAGGCGCGCTCATCGCCGGCGCGCTGCCGGGGTACCCGGCAGCCAGGCTCGGGCTGGCGCAGGGCGACGTCATCACCGCTGTCGACGGGCAGCAGGTGACCTCGGCGAACGCACTCACCGATCTGCTCTCCGCTCATCACCCGGGAGACTCGGTCCAGCTCAGGTGGACCGACCCCGCGGGACAGACGCACGCCGCGACCGTCAAGCTCGCCAGCGGCCCGGCTGCCTGACCTGAAGCGTTCCGCGAGCGAGGCGGCCGCCTCGCTCGCGGGCGCGTCCATCCGACGCGGCGCCCTCCAAATTGGGGGCTCTTGTTTTCGGCGACCCTGCCGATAGAGTGGGTAGATGCTCCGATCGTGCGTACACTCCAGTTTGCCCCCGGCTGGGGGCGCCGCCATGCCCGTCCACTCGGACTCGCTCCTTCAGGAGCTGCGGCGTGGTGAACGCGAAGGTTTCGCGTGCTACTTCGAGCTGTATCGCGCCTCCGTGTACGACCTCGCGAGGCGCATGCTCCAGGACGACGAGGCAGCCGCCGCCGCAACGGTCGAGGTCTTCACCCGAGCCTACCGGGACGTCCTTCTCCACGACGACGGCGCCGGGCTGCGAGCGCTGACCTGCCGAGCGACGCTCCAGGTCTGTCGCGAACGGCTGGTCGAGGAGAAGACCGACGGCGGCGCGGCTTCCGCGGCCGCGACGCCCGCCGTCGCGATCGCCGCCGACCGGCGGGAAGAGACCGACCTCGGCCGGCGCTTCGGGCAGGTGCTCGAGACGCTGCCGTTCCGCTTCCAGGCCGCGCTCCTCATCCACGACGTGGCCGGGCTGCGGCCCGGCGAGCTGGCAGCCGTCTTCGGAGTGACCGAAGAGGCTGCCGCCGCTCTTCTGTTCCGGGCGCGCGAGGAGTTCCGGCGCGCCTTTGAGGAGTTGTCCGCGACGCGGAGCACGACACGTTGCCGGCTCGCCGAGCAGGCGGCCGCCGGCGCCGTGGGACGGAGCCTGTCGGCCGACGAGGTACGCAGGCTCGACGAGCATGCCACCTACTGCCGGCCGTGCCGGCGGACCATGAAGGAGTGGGGCGGCCGTGCCATCGGCTTGGCGCTCTTCCTCGAGGCTGCGCCGCTGCCACCAGCGCTGGAGACGACCCCGGTGTTCGGCAGTGCCGTCCCGATCGCGGGCGCCCTGGGCGCCGCCGCCGGCTACGGCCTCGTCCGCCGGGCACTGGGGCAGACGGGACGCATCCTGAAGAGCAGAGCGGCCGCCTACGCGCTGGCCGCAGCCTGCCTCGCCTTGTCCATCGGGATCGTCACGCAGCTCCCGCAGGGAGATCGGTCCTTCGTCCTGCTGTCGGGTGTGGCGCTCCGCCTGCCACAGAGTGCGCCGTCGGCGACGGCCCATCCGTCCCCGGCTCGTAGCAGCGCCGCGGCGACGCGCGCCGCTGACGCGACCCAGTCGACGGCCGCCTCAAGTGCCGCCTCGGCGAGTTCCTCATCGGGGTCGGCCGGGTCGTACGCTCATGCGCCGGAGCCGACGACCCCGGTCGTCGCGCACGTCGATACGCCCGAGCCGGCCGCCACGCAGGACGCAGCCGCCCGCACGCCCGAGCCTTCGCCGAGCGCCGTTGCGGGGGGCGAAGAGTCCTCCGGCGGCGCACAGCCGATAGCCGGCGACCCGGGAGCGTCCGGCGCCGGTTGGCACGACACCGCGTCGCAATGGGGCGACAAGCAGTATGGCGACAAGCAGTATGGCGACAAGAAGCACAGCGACAAGGCTGGCCGGCACGCCTCATCCTCGCAGCGTGCGCCCGGGCGCGCTCACAGCGACGGAGCGCGTCATGTGAAGGCTTCGCCGAGGCGGAGCACGCAGAGCCACTCGCACGGGGATCGCGCGAAGCAGGGCCACTCGCACGGGGATCGCGCGCAGCAGGGCCACTCGCACGGGGACAGCGCGCAGCAGGGCCACTCGCAGGGGGACCGCGCGCAGCAGGGCCACTCGCACGAGAAGTCTCAGAAGAACCACTAGGGGCCCGGCCGCGGCCCCGCTCATGATCTTCTCCGACCTCTCGCCCGACCAGATCGGCGCGCTCGGCGCCGGCCTGGACGAGGTCCTCGGGATCGTCGGGGCCGACGGCGCCTGGATCGCGCTCCGCGGCGAGCTCGGCCTTGAGGTGGCCTGCACGCGCGGTGAAGCCGCCGCCGGCCGGCCGTCGCTCCCTTCGCTCTGGCCCGCCGGCCTGGCGGATCGCGCCCTCGACGAGCGCCGCCTGGGACGTCGGGACGACGAGGCCGGCTCGTGGCTCGCCGTTCCCCTCGAGTCCTCCCACGGCGTGCTCGGAGTGCTGGCGCTGGTCTGGCGCCCGCCACACGTGCTCTCCGGTGACGACGTCTACCAGGTCACCGTCGCCGCCGCCCGGATCGCGGCTACGCTGGAGAGCCCGCCGACTCGGGGTGACGAGGGCCAGGCCGCCCGCGGCCGGCGCTTGCTCGAGGCGGCGGAGACGGTCAACTCGAGCCTCGATTCATCGTCACTTGAGACGACGATCCTCGCCGAGGCCACGCGCCTCGTCGCGGCGCAGAAGTCGGTGCTGCTCATTTTGAAGGGCGACGTGCTCGTCGCTCAGCAGTCCCTGGGGCTCAGCGAGCGATGCCGGGACCTCCTGGTGGCTCCGCTCGAAGGCTCGGTCTTCGGGCGCGCGGTGCTCAGCGGCGACACGATGGCCATCGAGGACGTCGGGGCCGGCGCCCTCGGCGGTCCGCCTCTGCTGTGCGAAGGCGAATGCCGGTCGGTCATCGTGGCGCCGCTGCAGAGCCGCAGCGCCACCTACGGCGCCCTCGCGCTCTTCTACGACGAGCCGCGGCGGTTCGACGAGGACGAGAAGGCGGTCGTGCGCACCTTCGCGATCCAGGCCGCCATCGCGCTGGACAACCGGCGTCTCATGCTCGAGAAGGATCGGATGGCCGTGCGCGACGGCCTGACCGGCGTGTACAACCGCAGCTTCCTCGAACTGGCGATGGAGACGACCGCCAAGGACCTCCGTCGCAACGGTGGCGTGGCGAGCGTCCTCTTCATCGACGTCGACGGCATGAAGAGGGTCAACGACACG
This sequence comes from uncultured Thermoleophilia bacterium, assembly GCA_963784975.1. GTDB lineage: Bacteria > Actinomycetota > Thermoleophilia > UBA2241 > UBA2241 > CAIXSE01. The sequence goes on from CAWAUK010000064.1 coordinate 22,366, forward strand.
TACGGCCATCAGGCCGGAGACGGCCTCCTCGTGCGTCTGGGCGCTCTGCTGCGGGAGTGCTGCAGGGAGACCGACGTCGTGGCGCGCTACGGCGGCGACGAGTTCGTGGTGCTGATGCACGACACGGACGCCGAGGGTGCCCGCCAGGTCGCCCTCAAGGTCGATGCCGCCTTGGCGCGCCACAATGCGACCGCCGCCGCGCATGAGCGCGTGTCCGCCAGTGCGGGGACCCACAGCGCCGGCGCGGCGGACATCAACGATCTGCTCCGCGAGGCCGACCGCCGCATGTACGAGAGCAAGCGCTCGCGCACCCGTGGCTGAGGAGCGGCCGGCGCGGCGCCGGAGAACTGACGGCCCTCTGTGGGACGGACCTAGTCCCGGGCGCGCAGGGGGTCGATCTGGTCGGCGTAGCCGAGGGCCCACTGCAGCTCAGCGCGGAGTGACCCGCCGTCCGCCGTGGTGACGTCGTCGTCGCCGAGGTCCGCCAGCGCCTCGTTGGCATAGGCGCGCAGGTCACGCGCCTTGCGCCACTCGGCCACCTCGGCCGTGAGCCGCTCCAGCCGCTGGTCGTCCAGGTACTGCCGCTGGATCGCCTGGACGCGCCGCCGGGCGTCGTCTTCCAGGGCGGCGTCCCGCTTGAGGTCATCCTCCGCGCTGGCCGGCGCCGGCTGCGACGCCCGCGGCCGCACGATGAGCCAGGTGATCACGGCCGCGAGGCCGAACTCGACGACGAACGTGACGGGCCCGGCCATGGTGAGAAGGCTGTCCGGGGAGACGATCCCGGTGGCCAGCGACACGACGACGAGGAACGTGTGCAGGACGAACGCGGTGATGACGAAGATCACCGCATAGCTGAACCAGCGAGGCAACGCCGCCCCTTCCCCCGGACGCCTGGAACGTCCGCGCACTCCGATGGATGGCCGGTCTACTCTTTCGTGGCTCGAGCCACACAGAGCGACCCGGCCCCATACTAGCGGCAACTCCGGGTCCTTGGAAGAACGGAACCGGAGCGTGACGCCCCGGCGGACACGCAGCCCGCGCATCAGGGCACATCCTCTCCGCCGCCTGTTCCGCGGCCTCGGGGAGCGCCACTCGTCCAGGTGAGGAGTGCGGCGCCGGCCGGCGTCGCGCCGCCGTCCGGGCTCAGTCTTTGTGCTGCAGCGTGTAGCGCACCGTCTGGACGCGGATCAGGCCGTCGCGGAAGACGAACGTGTCGATGCCGTCCTCCACGCGCGTGTGGGCGGAGTCCGCCGACCACTCGAGGAAGAGGATGTCGTCGGCGAACACGGTCTTGAGCTCCCACTGCGCGTCCGGTACGTCGCCGACGAGCCTGACGAACGCTTCGCGGATGCCCTCCTTGCCGCGCAGGATGCCGTCCGGGCTGATGAAGATGGCGTCGTCCGAGTAGTCGCTGACGATCCCCTCGATGTCGCCGGCCCCCAGGACCTGGCCGTGATGCGCGAAGACTTCTTCCGGTGTCCGAGGCTCGCTCATGATCCACTCCTTCGTTCGGTGTGTTGAACGGTCACCGGAGCCGTCCGCGCCCCGGCCCTGCGGTCACTCCGGCACGAGGACGCCGCGCCCGTGCAGACGACCTTCTCTCAAGTCGGAGAGCGCCGTGTTGACCTCGCCGAGGCCGTACTCGCGGGTCTCGAGCTTGACCCTGCCCTGCGCCGCCAGGGCCATCAGCTCGGCCAGTTCGGTGTAGCTGCCCACGAGGCTGCCCACCACGCTGATCTCGCGGGAGATCATCTCGATGGCGGCGAGGTCGACGCGGCCGCCGTAGCCGATCACGAAGTAGGTGCCTCCCACGGCGAGCATCGCTGGCCCCTGCTCGGTCGTGCCGAGCTCTCCGACGAAGTCCAGGACGACCTCGACGCCTCTGCCGTGCGTGAGCTCGCGCACCTGCGCGGCGGCGTCGGCGCCGGCCTTGACGACGTGGTCGGCGCCCATGCGCGCGGCCATCTTCAAAGCCTCGTCCGAGACGTCGACGGCGACGATCTCGGCGCCGCTCGTGGCCCGCAGGCACTGCACGCCGATGTGGCCGAGACCACCGATGCCGATGACGGCGCAGCGGGCGCCGGGGGGCAGGAGCCTCGACGCCTTCTTCACCGCCCGGTAGGCGGTCAGCCCGGCGTCGGCGTAGGCGGCGACGTCTTTGGGCGCGAGGCCCTTCTCGAGCTTGAGGGTCGAGCGCTCGACCGTGCGCAGGTACTGCGCGAACCCGCCGTCGACGTTGAGGCCGGGGAACTCGGCGTGCTCGCAGTGCATGTCCTCGCCGCGCCGGCAGGCGGGGCAGACGCCGTCGGTCTTCAGCGGGTGCACGATGACGGCGTCGCCCGGCCGCACGGTGGTGACCGACGGTCCTATCTCCTCGACCCACCCGGCGTTCTCGTGCCCGAGCGTGTAGGGCAGCCGTGGGTCCTGGATGCCGCGCCAGATGCCTTCCATCACGTGCAGGTCCGTGCGGCAGACGCCGGCTCCGCCGATGCGGACGATCACGTCGTGAGGATCTTCGATCCGGGGGTCGGGCACCTCGTCAAGCTGCAGGCGCTCGTCCTCGTACTCATGTAGCCGTGCCGCTTTCACCTCGCGCCTCCCTGGTGTCCCTCGCTGTGTGGTGGTACTTGTCTACCCCGGCCGGGCGGCGAGAGACCGATGACGGAAGGTCGAGGGCTCGCCGGGCAGGCATTCCCGACTCCGAGCGCGAACCCCGGACAGTGCGCGGAGATACCCGCGACGTCGCCGGCAGTGGAGGCAGGTATGGCCGAGATCTTCGAGTACGTCCAACATCCGCACGCCGAGGAGCGCAAGGTCACGGGCCCGCCCACGGTCGCCGCCGCCGTGGCCCAGCTGCACGGTCCCGGTCCCATCGGACGGTTCAACGCCAGGTTCGGGCTCAAGATCACCCTTGTCGTCGGCACCATGTGGTGCGCCTACCTGTTCACGCTCCTGGCCCTGATCAGCGCGCCCACGGCGTTCAAGAGTGGCAACTCACTGATCATCGTCGCCTGGATCGCGCAGACGTTCCTGCAGCTGGTGCTGCTGCCCATCATCATCGTCGGCCAGAACGTGCAGGCGGCGGCGGCCGACGCCCGCGCCGAGGCGACCTACAAGGACGCGGACGCGGTCCTCCAGGAGGCCAGGCAGATCCAGGCTCACCTTGCCGCCCAGGACGCCGAGATCGGCAAGATCCTCGCGGGGCTGACGGCGCTCAAGGGCGGCTGAGCGCCGGCCCTCGCCCGGAGCGTTCCGCCGGCCGTAGCCCCGCCAGTCCACGCGCCGGAGTCTTGCGCGAGCTCACGTGAGGGAACAACAGAGGTGCGAAGCGCGGACTCGCAGAGGACCGCGCGCCACCACCTGCACTGGACACGGCTCCTATGAGTGTGAGCACGGCCAAAGGCACGTCAGACGATGACGTACCGAAGCGCAAGAAGAGCCGGCCTCATCGGCTGAGGCGACGCCTCACCATCGCCGCCGTCGTCGCCGTGGCCGTCATCGTGGTCGCCGTGATCGCCTCCCACCTGTACGTCGACTGGCTGTGGTACGGCGAGGTCGGCCTGCGGACGATCTTCTGGAGGCGCCTCGCCATCGGCGCGGTCGTTGGCGTCGCGTTCGCGGCGGTGTTCTTCGCGGTCGTCTACGGCAACCTCGAGATCGCCCGGCGCCTGGCGCCCAAGTACCGGCCGATCGAAGGCCTCGACGTCATCGAGGCCGTGCACGAGCCGGCACTGCGCTGGGTGCGGCGCGTCGGGCTGCTGGCGGCGCTGTTCGGCGCACTCATCGCCGGCCGCTCGGCCGTGGGGGCGTGGCTGATCTACGCGAGGGCCCTCGACTTCGTCCCGTTCGGCATCAGCGACCCGATCTTCCACCACGACCTGTCGTTCTACGTGTTCCGGCTGCCGGCCTGGGAGTACGCCTACGAGTTCCTGTTCGCTGCGCTCATCGTCGCCCTGATCATCTCGGTCGCGGCCCATTTCGCGGTCGGCGGCCTCGAGATCCACACGCGCGAGGCGTCTCTCCGCCACGAGTCTCCGGAGACATGGGCGCGCATGCCGGCGGCGGCGCGCGCGGCCGAGCACGTCTCGCGCGTGAGGGGGTTCGATGCCGGCCAGGGCGCCATCATCCACATCTCGGCGCTGGTCGCGGCGCTCTTCATCCTTGGCGGACTGGGCTACCTCTTCGAGGCGTGGAATCTGCTCTACTCGTCCGCCGGCGTGGTGTTCGGCGCAGGCTACACCGACGTGCACCTGCGCCTCCCGATGATCCGCGTGATGATGGTCCTGGCCTTTGTGCTGGGCGGACTCCTCGTCTACAACGCCGTGCGCCGACGCCGTCCCTGGTGGCCGCTGGGAGCGTTCGGCATCTGGCTGGCCTCGCTGATCGTGCTCCTCGGCATCGTGCCGGCGGTCTGGCAGGCGCTCATCGTCAACCCCAACCAGCTGGCCAAGGAGAAGCCCTACATCGCCTTCAACATCGCCGCGACGCGCGCGGCCTACGACCTCACGGCGATCTCCAAGACCCCGTACTCGCTCAAGGGCGACCTCTCGGCGGCTGCGCTCAAGGTGAACAACGTGACGGTGCGCAACATCCGCCTCTGGGACCCGCAGGTGCTGCTGCGCAGCTACAGCCAGCTCCAGGAGCTGCGGCCGTACTACTCGTTCACGACCGTGAGCGTGGACCGCTACTCCGTGAACGGCGTGTACACGCAGACGATGCTCGCCCCGAGGGAGCTGCGCGTGTCGGGCCTGCCGCCGCAGGCCCAGACCTGGGTCAACCAGCACATCACCTACGCGCACGGCTACGGGGTCGCGGTCTCGGCGGTGAACCAGGTCTCGTCCGGTGGCTCCCCCGACTTCCTCGTGCAGGACGTGCCCCCAGTCTCGTCGGCGCCGGCGCTCACGGTCACCCAGCCGCAGATCTACTACGGTCTGCTCGGGACGAACTACGTGCTGGTCGACACGAAGTACCCGACCTTCGACTATCCCGGCGCCAACGGTGACGTGTACTCCCCGTACACCGGCACCGGCGGCATCCCCATCGGCTCGTTCCTCAACCGGCTCGCCTTCGCCCTCCGCTTCGGGGACATCCGCTTCTTCACCTCGTCGGCCATCACCAGCCAGAGCCGGGTGATCATCCTGAACAACATCAGGGCCAGGCTGGCCGCGGCAGCGCCGTTCCTGACCTTCGACGCGAACCCCTACATGGTCGTCGCCGGCGGCAGGCTCTACTGGATCGCCGACGCGTACACGACCACGAGCCGCATCCCGTACTCGGAGCCCAACGGCTCCATCAACTACATCCGCAACTCGGTCAAAGTGGTGATCGACGCCTACAACGGCTCGATGCGCATGTACGTGTTCGACCCGCAGGACCCGCTGATCCGCACCTACGAGAAGATCTTCCCGGGTGCGTTCTACCCGGAGTCGCAGATGCCGGCCACGCTGCATCAGCACGTGCGCTATCCGGAGGACTTCTTCAAGGCGCAGGCCCAGCTGTTCGCCACCTACCACGTGACCGACCCGGCGCTGCTCTACAACAAGGGCAACCAGTGGGAGATCCCGAGCAACCTCTCCATCTCGGGCTCGGCGCCGGCGCACGCGTACTACATGATCATGCGGCTGCCGGGCCAGACGAAGGAGGAGTTCGTCCTCATCCTGCCCTACTCGCCCAACGGTCGCGCCAACATGATCGCCTGGCTCGGGGCGCAGTCGGACGCGCCCAACTACGGCCGGGCCGTCAGCTTCGAGTTCCCGTCGAGTCTCAACGTGTACGGCCCGGCGCAGGTGGAGGCGGCGATCAACCAGGACCCGGTGATCTCCGCCCAGCGCACGCTGTGGGGCCAGCAGGGTTCCCGCGTCATCTTCGGCAACCTGCTCACCGTGCCGATCGAGGACTCGCTCCTGTACGTCCAGCCCCTCTACCTGCAGTCGTCCACCACCGCGCTGCCGCAGATCCAGCGCGTGATCGTGTTCTACCGCTCGCCGTCGGCGACGCCCAACCTGCCGACGGGGCAGCAGCAGAACGTGGTCATGGCGCCCACGCTGGGCGACGCGCTGGCGCAGATCTTCGGCGGCGCGCCGCCGCCCGGGACGCAGACCGGCGCGCCCGGCACGACGCCGCCCGCGGGCACGCCCGGCGCGACCAGCGCGGCCACGGCGGCGCTGATCGCGAAGGCCAACGCGCAGTACGCCGCCGCGCAGGCGGCGCTGCGCCGCGGCGACCTCGCCGGCTACGCGCGCCAGATCCAGGAGCTCGGCAAGACGCTCGGGCAGCTCAAAGCGGCCAGGCCGTAGAGCCGGCAGCCGCTTAGGACCGGGACGTGAGCGCCTTCGCCAGCCCGTCCACGAAGTCTGCGATCACGGCCGGGTCGGGGGCGTGGTCGGGGTTCACCTCGGTGACCACGAGTCCGCCGAAGCCGGGCGCGGCGGCGAACACGCGCAGCGCCGTGAGCGCGTCGTCCAGCGTGAGGCCCTGGTTGCGCTGGTAGGCGTTGTCGGCGATGGGGAAGTCGACGAAGTCGAGCACGTCGACGTCGAAGTGGACGACGAAGCCGGTGTGTTTGCCGGCGAGGCCTGCGGCCACCGAGGCCGCCACCACGCCGGCGCGACCGGCGATGTCCGTCGCGAGGATGAAGCACTCGGGATGGGCCGCGATGCGGCGCCGCTCGCCGCCGCTCAGCTCGCTCTCGACGACGCCGAAGAAGGTGACGTCGTCCCAGTCCAGGAGCGGCGTGCGCGGTCCGAGCGAGGTGAGCTCCTCGATCGCGCCCTCCTCCGCGAGCACGTGCGCCATGCCCATCCAATCGAGCGCGCCCTGGACCACGGTCTCCGGCGTGTTCAGGTCGGGGTGCGCGTCCAGGTAGACGAGGGCCGTCGACTCCTGTCTGCGCACCCGGCCGGCCAGTACGCCGAGAAGGATGGTGCAGTCGCCGCCGAGGACGAGGGGGACGTCGCCGCCGGCGACGACCGCCTCCACCTCGCCGGCCAGCGCCCGGGCGACGCGGGCGACGCCGGGGACGTTCTGCGCGTAGCGATGCTCGCGGTCGACCGCAAAGGGCACCGCGGGCAGATCTCCGCGTGAGTCGTCCACGGTGGCGCCACGCCGGCGCAGGGCGTCAGCGAGACCGGCGGACCGCAGGGCCTGCGGCGCCTTCTCGACGCCCGGCGAGTGTGCACCGGCGGCGCTAGGCACACCGATGATGCTGTAGGTCCGGCGTTCCACGACGACCTCCGGTTCGGCTGCTCTCAGGCGGCGCAGAGCAGATGGCAGGACTCGAAGAGTCGGTTCCCGGCAATGATGGAGAACGGGCCGGTGGACCGTTATGACCACCGGCGGACTACTCCCGAAAGGCACCCATGGAACCGTTCACGATCGTCAATCTGCTCGAGCTGGACGACGTCGTATCCGCGCGCGTCGAAGGGCTCGAGGGCCGCTTCGGCCGGGCTCAGCTCGACTCGCGCGACCTCGGGGTGAGCCACTGGCGCTACGCCCCGGGCCTGCGCGCCTCCACCGGCCATCGCCACGGCGAGCAGGAAGAGGCGTACATCGTCGTCGCCGGCTCGGGGCAGGCCCTGCTCGACGGCGAGGTGCACGAGCTCCGCCAGTGGGACGTCGTGCGTTGTTCGCCGCCGGTCGTCCGCGCGTTCGCGGCGGGACCCGACGGCATGGACGTCATCGCCATCGGCGGGCCCAAGCCCGAGGGCCGCGACGGGGAGATGATCGAGGTCGTCTGGCCGGACTGACGGCCGCGCACCGGCCTCGCGTGGGCGTGGAGACGCTGCCCGCTTCGGGCCGGTCGTCGTGCCGGCGCCGGCGGCGACGCGGCCCGAGGTGTCTCTTTGCCGCCGCCGGGGTACAACTATTTGCTCGGTCAAATTGCCGTGGCATCACCCGTGGCGAACAACCCCACCGTCGTGGACGCGGCCCGTCGGCGAGAGGACGATGCAGTATGCCTGCAGCCACCACCCCCAAGACCTTTGACTGCGAGATCTGCCACGCCGCCCTCAAGTCGCAGCGCGATCTCGACAACCACATGTGCCTCCGGCACGACGACTGCGGAGAGTCGCGTCTCGGCGCGGCGATCACGTTCCGCTGCATCACCTGCGGGCAGGCGTTCGCACGGCGCAGCGACCTCTTCACCCATCAGCAGAAGCGCGGCCACGGCAACCCCTCCGAGTGGGACAAGCCGAGGGCGCTGGGTCCGCGCCGCCGGCCGCCGCGAGGCTAGCCACGAAGCTCAGTCGAGGTCCGGAGCTCTGTCCGGCGTGCCGAGGACGAGGTTGGCCGCGCTGCCGACCGTCCAGCCCAGCAGCAGGCCGCCCACCGCGTCCAGCGGCAGGTGGGCGCCGATCAGCACGCGCGTGAACGCGACCAGCCCGACGACGACCCAGCCGACCACCTTGGCCCGCCGCGTCAGGTAGGGCGCGGCCACCGTCATGAGCAGCGCCGCCACGGCGGCGTGCCCGGACGGGTAGCCGAGGCCGGTGGCGGAGGGGCCGTAGACGACGACGTCGTGCAGTATCGCCTCCGGTCTGCCCCGGTCCACGACCAGCTTGACCGCCTTGGCGAGGAGCCAGGTGGCGGTGCCGCCGGCGGCGAGGGCGACCGCCAGTCGCGGTCGGCGGGCCACAAGCGCGAGGCCGGCGGCCACGAAGACGGCGGGGAAGCTGCCCGCCTGCATGACGACCCAGAGCGCGGGCGTCGCGGTCTGGGGCAGCCCGTTGATGGTCTCGAACACCTCCTGCTCGATCGCCGAGACCCCGCCTCCCGCCGCAAGGAGAGCCGTCGCGCCGACGCCGGCGGCGCCGAGCCCGGCGCGCGCCGCGTCCGAGACGCGTCGGCCGTGCCCGCGTCCGGCCGGGAGGAGCACCGCCCGCGTCACCTCCCTCCGGGCGCGAGGCGCCTCGTCCGAGGACGCCGCCGTCACAGGTCGCCCCGGCGCTGCAGCAGCACGAACGGCGATCCAGCCCGGCAGGATCGGCAGCCAGAAGGTGGCGATGCGGAACAGGAAGACCGCCGGCACCGCCACGTCGCGGTCCAGGCCGACGGCGGTGAGCCCGGCGATGAGCGCCGCCTCGACGGCGCCGATGCCGCCCGGCGTCGGCGCGGCCGAGCTGATGGCGGAGCCGACGAGGAACACCACGCCGATGCTGGCGACGCTCACTCGGTGGCGCCGAAGGCGTGCACGGAGAAGACCAGCGCCGCGATGTAGGAGAGGGTCAGGAGCGCCGACCCGCCGAAGAGCTCGAGCCAGCTTGAACGGCCGGCGCGCCACCTCCGCGATGCCCCGCCGGAGCGCCTCAGGATCGGCAACACGCGCTTGCGCAGCACGCCGCGCCCCGCCGGCAGCAGGAACAGCAGCCCGGAGAGCGCCAGGATCGACGGTGAGGCCGATGAGCACGGTCTGGCCGGACGGCAGGAAGTCGAACGCGCCCGACACCGCCTGCGCCCGGCCCAGACCAGGAAGAGGAAGCGAGAGGCTGATGTGCATGAGCAGGCCGGACAGCTGCTGCAGGCCGACGCTCGACGACGCCACGGCCAGGTCGACGCCCTGCTTCTGCAGGAAGCGCACGTTGGTGGCGATGCCGCCCACCCGGGCCGGCATGATGCGGTTCACGAACGAGCCGGCCAGCTGGGTGGCGAACGTGCCGAGGAACGGGATGCGCCCGGGCACCGCGCCCAGTCAGCCCGATGGTCGCGCCGACGTAGGTGAGCGACCGAGGCGCCGAGCGCGTACAGCGCCCACGTCCAGTCGGCGTCCTTCAGCTTGGACCACACGCCGCTCACGTCGGCGAGCTGCGGGATGAGCAGGTAGAAGGCGACCGCCAGCGAGACGAACGATGAGGACCGTGCGCGGCTTGATGCGCTGCAGGTCCTGAGGCTCGACGTCGCCGGCGCCGCTGGCCTCGGCGGCGTACTTGCGCAGCTCGTCGCACAGCGGCTTGCGCGCCGATCAGCGACTTGCGCGTCGCCGTGCTGAGCGCGAGCGGCTGGATGCGCGGCGCCGCGCTGCGCCACGGCCGGCTTGCCGATGACGGCGATGGCCGCGTCGACCGCCCGGGTCACGCCGACCTTGAGGGCGGTCGACGAGAGCAGCTCCGCCACGTCGGTGTCGAGCATCTGGTCGGTGGCGGCGATCTCGGCGAAGCCGAAGTCGATGATCCAGGGCCGGCCGTCCGGCGCCAGCATCACGTTGGCCAGGCGCAGGTCGCGGTGGGCGATGCGGTGCGTGCGCATCACCTCGACGCCCTGCCAGATGCTGTGCAGGACGTCGTCGGTGATGGCCTCGTCGTCCACGCGGTCCAGGGAGTCGCCGGCGGTGCGCTCGTAGGCGAGCAGGAAGCCGTCGTCGCCGACGTTGGTCGTCGACCACGAGGCGCGGCGTCAGGATGCCCACGTCGTTGGCGTACAGCGCCACCAGCGCCTCGTGCTCGACCATGCGCTGCAGCGAGGTGAACGGGCCGCGGTCGCCGACGTCCTTGAGGCGCAGGAACCGGTAGATGCGGAACATCAGGTCGGCGCTGCGCTCGTCGCGGCCCAGCACCTTGATGAACAGCGACCGGCCGTCGTCGGCCTCGCCGAAGTAGGGCGTGGAGCTGCGCGCGTCCACGCCGGCGCGCGCGAGCCGCGCGAGCGGCACGCCGGCCCGGGCCATCGCGGCGACGACCGCCGGGCCGCGCGGGCGCTTGTTGGGCGCGCCGAAGATGAGCAGCACCGCCGAGCCGCCCACGACGCCGGCGCCCAGCGCCAGCGACGATGTCCAGCGGTCCGCCTTGTCGCCGCCGGCGACGCGGAAGATCACCGCGATGACGACCACCGCCCACCCGACGCGGCGCCAGGCGCGGCTGATCCACGGCGAGCCAAGCACGACGGTGGAGACCATGCCGGCGACGAAGGTCGAGTTGATCTCCGCCGATGGAGACGGCCTCGCGGAGCCACTCGGGGCGGTGGACGGCGGCGAGCAGTTCGGGCGTGCCGAAGTTCTTCACGACCAGCTCGTTCAGCGCGGAGGCGAGACCTGCGCGACCAGGGCCGCCGCGATCAGCATCCCGAACAGCCGGAACCGGCGGCGCCAGAGCACGACCAGGCCGACGCCCGGCGGGGATGAGCGAGGCGATGCCCTGGAAGAACAGATAGATGACGGTGGCGAGCGTCTCGGGCAGGGCGTCGAAGAGTGTCGATCAGGTCGCGCTCGAAACCGACGAGCGTGTTCGACGCGCCGGTGGCGACGAGCAGGCCGATCAGGACGAGCAGCACGCCGACGATCAGGTGGAGCACGTCCGACGGCGTGCGCACGTGCTTGTCGGCCGGCGGTTCGTCGATGACGGTGGTCACGGCCTCCGGCGGCGGGGTCGGCTGCCGACGCCGCCAGTACTGGCGCGCCACGTACGCGATCGCCCCCAGAATGAAGACGACCACGGCGACGATCGCGTAGGTCGGAGCGCTCACGGCGACGAGGATGCCGCTCATGGGCACGTCCCGAACGGGCTGGAGCCGAGGCGGATGGCCGCAGAGTGAGCCGAGGAGGTGGAGTCGGTCGCTGCCTTGTCTCGGTCGAGTCTGCTGGCCATGTGAAGACTTGATCTGGGTCGACTCGGCGCCGCGCCCCGCGGCGCCGGGGTCTGCTGTTCTTAGTTGTCCATCCCCGACCAGCGGCGCCGGGAACCTCGCGTGCGTTGGCCGGTGGGCGGACGGCGTGACCGTTTGCACCCGCCCTGCCCGGGAACCACTTGCGTAGCTCCCGTGGCCGGACGGGAGCGCCCATCCGGCCTCGAGGTGCGAGCGCGATGTTCCACGATCCGTATCACTGGTTTCCGGGCCCGTACTTCTCCACGGTGCTGGCGGTGGTGGTGTTCGCGGCCTTCCTCGTGGACTTCGTGGTGCCGCGCCGGCTGGCGGGGCGCCGGCAGGCCGGGCCGGTCCTCGTCCGAGACCGCGACTCCTACCTGCTCATCCAGCTGGTCGGGATGGTGGCGATCGCCGTCGCCGTGGGGTGCCGCTTCCTGGACTGGGGGATCGCGCCGGCCGCGGTCCAGTACGCCGGCCTCGTGCTCATCGTGGCCGCTGCGACTCTTCGCGAGTGGGCGATCGTGAGGCTCGGCCGCTTCTTCTCGCGCACCGTGCAGATCGAGTCCGCACACCGTCTCGTGACTGATGGTCCGTATCGCCGGCTCAGGCACCCGGCCTACACGGGCATGGTGCTCACCTACGTCGGTATCGGCCTGGCCCTGGGGACGTGGTTGGGAGCGGCGCTCGCGCTGGCGCTCATGCTCGGCGCGACGATATATCGCATCTCCGTCGAGGAAGAGGTGCTGATCGAGGCGTTCGGCCAGGAGTACTGCGAGTACATCCGCCGCACGTGGAGGCTGTTCCCGGGCTGGTAGCCGGGGGCGGCACGCCTGGCCGCGGTCGAGCCGACCAGAGTCGCCGTCGAGGCCGCCGTCGCGCAAGCGCCGTCAGGCGGCCCTTACCGTCAGCCGTGGGCGATGTTGACGGCTCGGGCGACGAGCACGGCCAGGATCGCGAACGAGAGCAGGCTCTCGAGGCCCATCACGAGCTTGGCCCACTTGGAGTACGGCATCGCGTCGGTGGGCGAAAAGGCGATGGAGCTCGTGACCGAGACGTAGGCGTAGTCGTAGAAGCTGGGCTTCCAGGTCGGTGGGGGGCGCAGCCCTGCTGGTCCGCCTGCTGCTGCGGGAAGACGAGGTCGGGGTACCTGGCGCGATAGCCGTCGGCCCTCGCCTCCGGCCCTCCACCGTCAAGCTCCCAGAAGAGCAGCGCGAAGACGGCCACGTTGACGAGCCAGAGGGCAAGGCCCGAGAAGAGCAGCTGCGGCGGTCGCAGGGTCGAGCCCACGAAGACACCGCGGACCAGCAGGATCAGACTCGCGGCGTTGGCCGCGATCAGCGCGGCGTCCAGCGCGAACGACAGAAGCCTCGCCGGCAGGCCCGGTTCGCTTCGGCCCTCGTAGACGGCGATGGAGGCGACCAGCAGCACCGTGGAGATCGCCGGGAACAGCCAGAAGGGTCGCAGCTCCAGGCTTCTCGCGACCCAGGCCTGACCGGCGATGATGACGAGCGCGGCGACGAACACCGGCCGCCGCGACTCCGGCTCGGTCACGCTCTTCCACTGTGGCTCCGCGCTCACCGGCCTCCTCCTGCGTTTCCAGGGACTCTATGTCGGGACGCGCCGCCGCGCACGCTTGGTGCGTCTCTCCGCCGGCGCTCCGCCTCGCGCCACGGTCGACTCCGTGTGCACGGAATCACATCGAGGCGGGGAATCGGTTTGCCGTTGACTGCCCCGGCAGCGGCATATACGTTGATATGACTCTTTGGGCTCCGGGGTACGTCCGGGCCTGAGATCGCCCACCCGGCGGGTCAGTCCCGCCGGCATCAGGGCAAGCGCCCACCCGGCGGATCTGTACCGCCGGTCTCATGCCAGCGCCACCGGGGGGTGCGTCTATGACGTGAACGCGCCTACTTTCCACCACGCGGTTTGGCCGCGTCATGATTCTGCCGCGGCCGTGCCCGGGGTCGTACTCACACCGAAGGAGCCATACATGCGTAGATGGTCACTGACGCTACTGACGATCGGAGTCCTGTGCATCGCCGCCGCGGCGCCGGCCGTCGCCCTCGCCGACCTGGCGCCGCCATGGAACGGCCAGCCCGTCTCTCACGGCATCGGCCCCACCTACGGCGAGCCGTGGCCGGTCGCGCCCCCGGCCGACGAGGCGATCAGCCTCCTCCAGGGCGCGCCGCTCGCGCTCATGCCCTATGCCGACATCGGTCCTATGCTGCAGCAGATCCAGAACGAAGCCGCCGCCGCGGGCATCCCCCAGCGCATGACCTGGTGGGTGTCGGGCAAGTCGGCGGCCGGCCGCAACATGTACGCCGTCCAGATCAACGCGCTGGAGACGGACGCGCAGACGCGCGACTACGATCACTGGCAGACGATCCGCCGGTTCTCGCTGACGGATCCCGCCCACGCCCAGCAGCAGCTCGCCGCCTACGGCAGCAAGGTCAAGATGCCCATCTACATCGAGGCCGACATCAACGGCACCGAGTACGAGGGCACCGACGCCATGATGCAGGTCATCCGTGACCTCGCGACGACCCCCTACGGCCAGAACCCGACGATCGACAAGCTGCTCGACCACAGCATCCTCGTCGTGGTCCCGACGGCGAACCCGGACGGCCGCGTGATGGGCATCCGCGGCAACGCCGCCGTGGCCGACACCAACCGTGACTACTTCCTGCAGTCGCAGCCCGAGGAGAAGATCGATTCGGCGCTGCAGCAGAAGTACCTCGCGCCCGGCGCGCTCCACATGCACGGCTACGTGACGCCGACCCTCATCGACGGCCTCACGATCCCGCACAACCCGGCGCTGCAGTACGACATCTTCGCCAAGTGGAACCAGGCGCGCACCGCCCAGAACAAGGTCGACTTCAACGCCATGGGCCTGGAGATCCAGCGGCCCGTCAACGACTACGACGAGAACGGAGACTACCTCGCCACTGGCCACTCGACCCAGATCGACATCGCAAGGAATGGCGCCACCGAAGTCGGCACGACGGTGACGATCACGACCTCGTCGCCGCACGGCCTCTCGGTCGGCGACAGCGTCGTCGTCGCCGGCGTAAGCGCCTTCTTCGGCGGCTACAACGGCACCTTCACGGTGACCTCGGTGCCCACGCCGACCACGTTCACCTATGAGTCCACCCCGGGACTCGTGTCGCCGCCCAGCGGCGGCTCCGTGTGGACGGCGGCCTACGGCCCGGGACGGCACCCGGACCCGCCGTCGCGCAGAGCTGGGACGACTGGGGTCCGTTCTACGGCCAGACGTACATGGCCTTCATGGGCGTCGACAGCTCGACAGTGGAGATGTCGAGCGCCACGCGTCTCGTCGCCAAGACGGCCCAGTACATGGCCTTCTACTCGTCGGCCAACTTCTGGCTCGACAATCGCCAGGGCATGTTCAACGACCAGCTTGAGATCTTCCGTCGCGGCGTCGTCAACGCCCCGCTGAACCCGATCGCTATCGCGAACGTCCCCTCGCTCGTCGCACTGGGCTTCACGGACGCCATCCACAACTGGATGGCGAAGTACCCCAAGGCCTACATCATCCCGTTCGGCGCGGGCAGCGCAGCGACGCCGAGGCCAACCGCCTCGTGGACTGGCTGCTCGTCAACAACGTCAGCGTCCAGCGGGCGAAGCAGGACTTCACCTGGAAAGGCGTGACCTTCCGGGCCGGCTCGTACGTGGTGTCCATGAACCAGGCGCTGCGCGGGTTGGCTTGGGACGCTCTCGCCGGAGGCACGGACATCGAGGGCAGGATCAGCATCCTGTACGCGTCTCCCGCGGCGTGGAGTCACGGCCTCGTGTGGGGCGCCGACACGGTCGAGGTACCCCGGAACGCTGCGACGTTCGCGCCGAAGACGCTCCCGGTCTCGGCGCCCAACGGCCTGACGGGCGGCGTGCGCGGCGGCGTCAGCGCCAAGGCCGACTGGTACAGCGTCGCGCTCAAGGGCGTGCACCAGGCCCAGGCGATCCTCGACGTGCTCAAGAGCGGCGTGAAGGCCGAGCTGGCCGAGGCGCCGTTCGCCAGCACGACCGGCGGCTCCATGCCGGCCGGCACGCTCATCTTCCCGGCCGACAGCGCTACGGCGATGAAGCTCGACGCGGCGGGCCGTCAGGCCGGCATGTGGATCGAGCGCAACGTGGGCGTCGCCAAGCCGGCCACGACCAAGGTCAACGAGTCGCCGAAGATCGCCATCCTGACGACCAACGGCAAGCCTACGAAGACAATCGGACCAACCACCTACTTCACCGGGGCCGACACCGACGGCGTCCTCAAAACTCTTCGGCGCCGACGCCCAGTACGTGGGCACCATCGGCGGCGCGGGCTCGCTGCAGAACTCGGCGACTGACCCGCTGCTGGGGTACGACGTGATCGTCAACGCCGGGGCGACCTACCCGTCGGCGACCAACACCGTAGCCCGTCAACGGCTCGCCGATTTCTTCGCGCGCGGCGGCGGCTATATCGGCACTACCGCCTCGGGCAACAGCGCGACGGCGCGAGCGGCCAATTTCGCGTTCCTGAGCTCCGCAGGACTAGTGAGCGGCATCGTGCAGGGCGACCAGTCCGCGTACGGCGGAATCGCGCTCTGGAACAACGCCGGTGCCGGTAGCCCGATCAGCGGCGCGTACCCCAGCAGCGACTTCATGTTCCTGCCGAGCACTGTCACGTACTTCTTGGCCGTGCCGGCGACCGCCGCCGTGGACGGTCGCTATCTGGATCACATCTCGCAGTCCGGTGCGGCGAACGGCTTCATCTCCGGCATGTGGCTCAACCGGGACGCGGCGGCCGACAGCGCGCCGGTGCTGATCCACGGGTCCACGACCGCGAAGAGCCGCTACGTCGCCTACGCCACGATCCCGTTCTCGCGGTACGACGCCGAGCGGGAATGGCCGCTCATCGTCCAGGCCGCGCTGTGGACGAACCTGACCGACGAGTGAGTGACGACCCGCACCATGATTTCATCCTGCAGAGGAGCGCCCGCCTGAGGTAGGGCGAGTCCGCAGTGACGAAGCGCGAAGGGGGAGTCCGGTGGGCTCCCCCTTCGCGTTGCGGGGTCCTGCCCGCCGGGTGCCGGAACGGCCGTCGTGCGGTCGCCGGCCGGCCCCTGGGAGATCGCCTCGCGATACGTCAGTCGCGCCTCGGGATGGAGAAGGCGACGAAGAGGACCACCGCGGCGGCTCCCAGCACGACGGCCGCGGCCACGACCCGGGACCGGTCTGTGAGCGGGACGGAGATGCCGCGCAGCACGGTGGCGGCGGGCAGGGCGAGCGCCAGCGCGAGCCCCGGGACCGACGCCGTCACGTAGCGATCGAGGAAGAGCGCCTCGACCAGCGACGCGACGACCAGCGCGGCGGTGGGGAGGAGGGCCCATGCCAGCAGGACGCCGAGGAGCCTCAGGTCGAGCCGGGCCGCTCGAGGACCACGCCGGCCGTTCGTCCAGACGCACGACCCGATCGCCGCGACCGCGACGCCCAGCAGGAGGACCGCGTAGAGCGTGTGGGCGCCGTTCGCCGGGCCTCTCAAGGCTCTCATCAGTTGCGCGCCTTCGAACGGCGAGGGGATCCAGGCGAGCTGGCTGCGCTGGCCGGCGCCGAGGACCGCCAGGAGGAGCGCGGCGACCGCGACGAGCCCGACCGGTAGGGCCAGGCTCCGCCACCGGTCGCGAACCGCCCGGGACTCGAGGGCCACGACCGCGACCAGCACCGAGAGCGGGGCCAGGACAGCGAACAGGTGCAGCAGCAAGGTGGCTATCGAGGCCGCGCAGTACCACCAGGCCCAGCGGGACCGGCCGTCGTCAAGCCAGCGGAAGAGTGCGGCGGCGGCGGCCGTCGCCGTGAGCGCCGACAGTGCGTACGGCCTGGCGCTCAGCGCCGCCGTGACGAGAAGGGGATTGGTGGCCGCGACGACCGCCGCCAGCACGCCGCAGAGGCGTCCGCCCAGGCACACTCCCAGGCGCCCGGTGACGAACACGGTGATCCCGAACGCCAGGAGAGAGAGGCACCGCGCCCAGCCGACGCCGGGGGAGAGCCCGCTCCACAGGTGAAGGAGTGAGTAGTAGGGCAACAGGACGAGATCCACTTGACCGGACTCGTGCCAGAGCGCCGCCCAGCCCAGCCCGGCGGCACGGAGAGAGGCGCCTTCGTCGGGGAACGCGGGCTTGTCCAGCCACGGCAGCAGCGCGATCGAGGCCGCCACCGCGATCGTCGCGAGGACCGCCCCGGTGCTCCAGCTTGATCTCGAACCAGGCAAGGGCGTGACTCCTCGGCGCCGACCGGACCCCTCTGTGCATCGAACCACGTCATGCTAGTCGCGGGCTGCAGACCCTGCCGCCGTTGCCGTGGCCACGTTGACCGGAGAGCGGGTACCTGCCACTGTAGGAAGACAACGTGTCGCATCTCTCTTGGGGCACGGGAATCCCCTCGCCGCGGAACGGGTCGTCGAACTCTGCGCGGAACGGGCGCAGGCAGCCGGCGAATCCGCCTCTGCGAAGCGCCAATCGCTTGCTCGGGATCGTCCCTGGCCGGCCTATCAGGATGGCGGTCATGGAGCTCCTTCTGCTCTCCAATTCCACCAACTACGGCGGCACCATGTTCTCGCATGCCGCCGAGACCTTCGCCGGCGTCTCGGCCGGCGACGTGGTGACGTTCGTCCCCTACGCGCTGGCGGACTGGGACGACTACGCCGACAGGGCCGCGGCCGCGCTCGGCGCGTTCGGCGTCGACGTCGTCTCGTGCCCACCGCTCGAGCGCTCCGGAGCAGGCGATCCTCGAGGCCGACGTGGTGATGATGGGCGGCGGCAACACGTTCCGCCTGCTCGACTCCCTGTACTCCCTCGGCGTGCTCGAGACGCTCAGCCGCGCGCGTGCGCGAGGGCGTGACCCGCTACGTGGGCGCCTCCGCCGGCACCAACGTCGCCTGCCCCACCATCCGCACCACCAACGACATGCCGATCTGCCACCCGCCCAGCTTCGCCGCGCTGGGCCTGGTGCCGTTCCAGATCAACCTTCACTACATCGACGCGGATCCCGCCTCGACGTTCATGGGCGAGACCCGCGAGGAGCGCATCATGGAGTTTCTTGAGGAGAACGAGTGCCCCGTCCTGGGGCTGTACGAGGGCTCGTGGCTGCGCGTCAGCGGGGAGACGGCCGAGGTCACCGGCCGCGCCCGTCTGTTCCAGCGTGCCGGGGACGTCACGTTCACGGACGGCCTCGACGTGTCCGACCTCCTCAACAGCACGCCCGCCTTCGACGGCGGCAGACGACCGCGGCCGGGAGGTTCGTCATGACCAGTCAGACAGCGGTCGTCTACTCAGAGGCGTTCTTCGGCACCCCGGACGGCAAGACCGCCAACGGCCTCGTCCGGCACTCGGAGAAGTACGAGATCCTCGCGGTGATCGACAGCACGAAGGCCGGGCTGGACGCCGGGGAGTACCTCGACGAGAAGCCGAACGGCATCCCGCTCTGCGCCGATCTCGCGGAGGCGATCGCCCTCTGCGGCCGCGTCCCGGACTTCTTCATCATCGGCGTCGCGCCGCTCAGCGGCATGCTCTCCCGGCGCGAGCGCGGCGTCGTGCTCGACGCGATGGGACGCGGTATGAGCATCGTCAACGGCCTGCACGAGTTCCTGAACGACGACCTCGAGTTCACCGCGGCGGCGGCGACGAACGGCGTGCGGCTCGCTGGACGTGCGCCGCCCGCGCGCCAAGAAGGACCTGCGCATGTTCACCGGGCGCATCGACGGCGTGACCTGCCCGCGCATCGCCGTGCTCGGCACGGACGGCGCGATCGGCAAGCGCACGACCGCGACCATCCTGACCAAGGCGCTCAACGACGCGCGGGATCAAGGCCGTCATGGTCGGCACCGGGCAGACCGGACTCATCCAGGGCGCGCGCTACGGCGTGCGCGCTCGACGCCATCCCCTGCCAGTTCTGCTCGGGCGAGATGGAGGCCGCGGTCGTGGAGGCGTTCGAGAGCGGAGCACCCCGACGTCATCGTCATCGAGGGCCAGGGCGCGCTCAGCCACCCCGCCTACCTCTCGTCGACCTTCATCCTGAGGGGAGCGCGGCCCGACGCGGTGATCCTGCAGCACGCGCCGGCGCGCCGGATGCTGGGCGACTTCCCGGACGTGCCCACGCCGACGCCGCTGAGCGAGATCGCCCTGCTCCGCGCCTTCGCCGGCGTCGAGGTCATCGGTCTCGCCATCAACCACGAGGACATGACCGACGCCGAGGTGAGCGCGGCGATCATCCTCTACGAGCTCGAGCTCGGCATCCCGGCGACGGACGCGCTGACGAGACCCGTCACGCGGCTCGTCGACATGGTCGTGAGCGCCTTCCCGGCGCTCGCGGCGAGGCTGACGCCCGGCGCCGCATGACGCACTCACTCACCTGGAGGCCACGTTGAGACTCGAGGACCTGCTCGGCCGGCACGTCCGCTACAAGGGCGACGAAGGGTACGTCATCGAAGGGCACGCCGACGTGCAGGCTTCTGTGGTCCTGAGCATCCGCGCAGCGGTCGGGGCTCCGAGCCGCTCGGTCACAGTGCCCGAGTCCGAATGGGAGGAGATCGAGCTGTTCCGCTGACCGCCGCCCGGAGAGCCGGCGAGCGTCCGTCTTGGCCGGCGCTTCGCGCCTCTACGGCTCCTGCGCGTTCTGCCGATAGTAGGGTGAGCGGCACAGACCGGGGAGGAGCGATGCGAGCGTGTGCAGAGTGTGGGCTGTCCATCGGCGACTCGGCGACCTTCTGCATGGTGTGCGGGGCGCGGGTGGACCCGTCGGCGATCGCGACCCTGCAGAGCGGCGCGGGCGCGGACGAGCGGGCCGTGGACCAGGACGTCCTCGCGGCGGACGCGCCCGAGGACGCGATGTCGCGCCGCGTGCGCGAGGCGGCTCTGCCCATGCACGAGGCCGGCGACGTCGAGAAGACGGACCCGGCGCGGGCGGTGGCGTTGTACCGGGACTCGATCCTTCGCTTCCTCGGAGCGGCGGCGGACCCCCTCGACCAGGAGACGGTCCGCCACGACCTGCTGGTCATCTTCGACCGCCTGAGTCTCGTGCTCAAACGCGAGGGGCAGCCGGAAGAGGCGCTCGAGGAGATCGACAGCGCGGCGTCGCTCGGTCTGCTCGACTGCCAGGACCACGGGATCAAGGGACACCGCGAGGCGCTGAAGAGGCGCAGGGAGAGCCTGCGTCGCGCCGCCGACGGAGTGTCTGCCCCGTCCGTCTAACGACCGCGCCCGCGGCGTGCAGCCTCGCGCGGGTCTTTCACTCACCTCACGGCGGCCCGTTCCAGCGATCGTACACGCAGCTGTCGAGTCGCGAGGGGACCAAAGTCCCGGTTATGACACCGGGTATCGGAGCCCTGGCGACGACCTGGAGATAGCCCACGCCGTGGATGAGCGTCTCCCCTTCCGGCTCGGTGTCCTGTACCCGCACGGTCTACTCCGTCCGAAGACTGGCATGGACCTCGGTGCGGTAGAACCTCTTGCAGACAAGTAGCCGGGCGGCCGAGACGGCCGGCCTCAGGCGAAGCGAGGAGCGGCGGGAGCTCGAGATGGTCACTGCGGAGGAGATAGGGCGGATCGCGATCTTCAGCGGGCTCGGCGAGGCCGCCCGCGAGCGGCTGGCCCGCGCGGCGGCCGACATCACCCTCCTGCCCGGCGAGTACGCGGTGCAGGAGGGTGACGAGCGTGCGCTCTTCGCGCTGCTCGAGGGGCGCATCGAGGCGATCAAGGCAACCGACGGAGTGGACCGCGTGGTCGGCGAGAGACGCCCTGGCGACATCTTCGGCGAGGTGTCGATGACACTCGGGACGACCTACCCAGTCGGTTTCAGGGCGGCGGAGAAGTCGCGCGTGCTGCGGGTCGAGCCTCGGGACTACTACGAAGTCGCCGCCGTCGCCCCGGACGTCGCCCAGGGGGTCGGCAAGCTGGCGGCACGAGGATAAGCGGAGCGCGAGGCCTGCAGGGCCTCGCGGCCGAGCCGCACCCGCCGCGGGCCGTCGTGTTCGGCCGGCGCGCGGACGCCGAGTGCGCCGAGCTCCGCCGCTTCTTGGAGCGCAACCAGGTCTCGTATCGGTGGGTGACCCCAGATGCGCCGGATGCGGCCGATCAGTGGGGCGGCCCGCTGCCTGATGACGGCGATTGTCCGACCATCCGCCTCGTCGGCGGCAAGACCGTGGCCAAGCCCCAGATGCGCCGCGTCGCCGAACTCCTCGGGCTCGGTACCGAAGCCGCTGCCGCTGAGTACGACACCGTCGTCGTCGGCGCCGGCCCCTCCGGCCTCGCGGCGGCCGTGTACGGCGCCTCAGAGGGCCTGCGGACCATCGTGGTCGAGCGCGAGGCGCCGGGCGGCCAGGCCGGCACCTCGTCGCGTATCGAGAACTACCTCGGCTTCCCCTCGGGCGTCTCGGGGGAGGAGTTGGCGAGCCGCGCGCTGCAGCAGGCCCGCAGGCTCGGCGCGGAGATCCTCGTCACCCGGGAGATCACGCGCATCGACCCGGCGTCCCACCAGGTGCGCCTGGACGGCGGCGACATCTTGCGCGCCAGGACGATCATCCTCGCCTGTGGCGTCACATGGCGTCACCTCGACATCGATGGCTTCGACCGCCTCGCCGGCAAGGGCGTCTTTTACGGCGCGTCGCGCAGCGAGGCGCCGAACACGCACGGCCTCGACGTGCACATCATCGGCGCCGGCAACTCGGCGGGGCAGGCGGCCATGTTCTTCTCGACGCACGCCCGCCGCGTGACCATCCTGTATCGCGGCGACGGCCTCGAGAAGAGCATGTCCCGCTACCTGATCGACCAGATCGGCGCGCGCTCCAACATCCGGGTGCTGCTCCACACCGAGGTCGTGGCCGCTCACGGCGAGGCTGCGCTCGAGGCGCTCGACGTGCGCGACAACAAGACGGACAAGGCCACCCGCCTCGAATCCGGCGGCCTGTTCATCTTCATCGGCGCGGACGCCGAGACCGGCTGGCTGCCGCCGGAGATCGCCCTCGACCCCCGCGGCTACGTGCTCACCGGCTCCGACGTTTCCGCCGCCGGGGCCTGGCCGCTCGGCCGCGATCCCTACCTGCTCGAGACGAGCGTCCCCGGGGTCTTCGCCTGCGGCGACGTGCGTTCGGGCCCGGTCAAGCGCGTGGCTGCGGCGGTGGGCGAGGGCAGCATGGCCATCGCCTTCGTGCACCAGTACCTCCGGGAGCGCCACAGCGAGGCGGCGCCGGCGGGCTGATCACTGCGCCGCATCCCACCTGAAGCTGAGCCACTGCACCGCCTCCCGTCTGTGGGGGTGACAGGGCCGGCCGTTTGGACGGCGGCACCTACGAGTACCAGAGCCCGAACACGAGCGTGTCCACGACGACCCATATGACGCCGCACCCGGTGACGATGAGCACGGCGTCCGGCCATGTGTCGGCCTCGGTCGTCCGCATCACCAGCAGCGCCATGATCAGCATGCCGAGGATCCAGCCCGCCCGCGGCAGCAGCGCCAGGCCGCTGCAGAGCACGACGATGAGCACGAGGTCGGCGACCGGCAGCGTGAAGCCGGACCACTTCGCCACGGCCCACAGCAGCCCCCCCGTGAGGGCGGCGGTGACTGCGAAGGCGACCACGAAGGACATGGGACCAGCCTACCATCGGCCGCTTACGGCGCCATTAGTGGGTTGTGGCCCACGATTCTTCGGCCCATACTCTCTGAATGATGAGCGACCCACAGACGCCCGGCCGGACCGCCTCCAGGCTCAGCCGCTCGCTTCGCAAGGTCGCCGCTTCTCCAGGCCGCCGCTGGTGGATCGGGGCGGCGGCTCTCGTCGTCCTCGCGTTCGCCGTGCTGGGTCGCGACGATCTGGCCCTGATGGTGCGCTCGTTCGCGCACGCCGACTGGCGCTGGGCCCTGGTCGCCATCGTGCTCATGCTCGTTTCTCTGGCGCTGCGCAGCTACTCGCTCCAACTCATCGTCAACGCGGTCGGCGACGTCCGCTGCCGATTCGCCGAAGCCTTCTCCGCGACGAGCATCGGGCTGCTGGCCAACTCCCTGATCCCCGTGCGCGTGGGGACGGTGCTCTCGCCCTACGTGTTGTACGTGCTCGTGCGCCGGCGGCGGGAGCATCTGCCGTTCCCGACGGCGCTCGGCGTCACGCTCACCGAGCGGATGTTCGCCATCGTCACGTTCCTCGTCATCGCGCTCGCCTTCCTCTCGACGCTGTCGGCGCCGTCGTGGGCAGTCCATGTCCTCTACGTGAGCGCGGCGCTCATCGCCGTGCCGCTTGTCGGGGGATTCATCCTCAACCGCCGCCGCCGGCAGGTCGCCGAGGCGTGCGAACGCGGCGGGCCGAGGGTCAAGCGCATGGGGCGCTGGCTGCCGCAACTCATCGAGAGCCAGCGCATCTGGGACCGCCCGCTCGCGGTGGTCGGCGTCTCCGGCACGCAGGTGCTGGCCTGGATCGTGCAGCTCGCCGCCGCGGTCGCGATGCTCTGGGCGTTCCACCTGGGGGCGGCCGGGTTGAGCGGGGCCGCGCTCGTCATCGTGCTCACGAATCTCATCGGGCTCGTCCCCGCGACGCCCGGCAACGTCGGTACCTTCCAGGTGGCCGCCGTGGCGGCGCTCGCAACCTGCGGCGTGGCGGCTGGCCCGGCGCTGGCGTTCGCGCTGGGCCTGCAGGCGCTGCAGCTCGTCGTCGGCATGGTCGCCGGCCTCGTGGCGATGAGCGCCCAGGACATGACGATCGCCGATCTGGCCGGTCGCAGCCGGCAGGCTGCGGCCGCGCTGCGCGCCCCCGAGGCCAAGGTCTCTCCCGCCGAGGGTCCCGCCGGTCCGTAAGACGGAGCCGCACGACCTGCAGGCCTGGGCGTAGCACGCGGCTCGCGCGCTCCCTGCGCGGTGTAGACTGAGCCCCTTCGAGGGGGACGAGAAGCTCCGGCACGGGCAGGGCGGCTATGGTCGACCGTGGTCAGCACATCTCGATCGGACGATTCGCGGGACTGACCGGCATCTCGGCCAACACGCTGCGCCGGTACGACGAGCGCGGCCTTCTCAGCCCGGCCTACACCGACCCCACCACTCGCTACCGCTACTACGCCGTGGAGCAGCTCGACGCCGGCATTCTGATCCGCCTGCTGCGCGACCTCGATGTGCCGATCGAGCAGATCGCCGAGCAGATCGGGGGCGGCGACCCGGGGCGGATGAGGGAGGTGCTGGCTCGTCACCGCGGCTCCATCGCTGCGCGGCAGGCTGAGCTCGGGCGCATCCTGCGGCGCATCGACGCGGCGCTGGAAGGGGAGCGCGAGTTGCTGCCCTACGAGATCGAAGTGGTGACGCTCGAACCGGAATGGGTCCTCTCCCGTAGGACGACGACCGCGCGGTCGCGCCTGGACGCGGAGATCGATCGCTGCCTCGACGAGATGGAGGACGAGCTCGCGGCCGGCGGTGGCTCCGCCACCGGCCGCGAGCTCATCCTCTACCACAACGCGCTCTTCTGGTACCAGGGCCTCGACATGGAAGTCTGCGTACCGGTGCCGCAGAAGGTGGCCGAGGCGCACCGCGGCCGGCGGCTGCCCGGCGGCCTCTGTATGAGGACGATCTTCCGCGGTCCCTGGGACGACATCTGGCAGGCCTATTCGCTGCTGCTGGCCCGCGTCGCGCGGGACGGGTACGAGGTGCGGGGCCCGGTGCGCGAGGCGTACCTCGTCGACGAGCGTGACGCCCAGGACCCGCAACGGTACGTGACCGAGATCGCCTGGCCGGTCCGGCCACGGTCGGCCTCAGGCGACTGACCCCAAGTGGCAGACCCCTTGACCTTCGCCCGGGGCGAAGGTCCATCATGGCAGCAGAAGTCTGGCCGTTCACGTCGAGAGGGGGATCGCGTGACCGACGACCTGTGCTACCTGCCGGCCGCCGAGGCGCTGGCTCTGTTCCGCCGCCGGGAACTTTCTCCGGTGGAGCTGATGCAGGCGACCGTCGACCGGATCGAGGCGCTCGACCCGGTCGTGAACGCCCTGCCCATCAGGTTCTTCGACGCCGCCCTGGAGGCGGCGCGGGAGGCCGAGGCGCGCTACGCCGGCCGGGGCGCCGTGCCGCGCCCCCTCGAGGGTCTGCCGGTGGCCGTCAAGGATGAAGTGGACGTCGCCGGCCAGCCCTGCACCGAGGGGTCGCTGATCCTCAAGGACCACGTCGCCGACCATACCGCGGCGTGCATCCAGCGGATCATCGACGCCGGGGGGATCATCCACGCGCGCTCGGCGACGCCCGAGTTCTGCTGCGCCGCGATCACCGACTCGCGTCTGTGGGGCGTCACCCGCAATCCGTGGAACCTCGAGTACAGTCCGGGCGGCTCGTCCGGAGGCTCCGGAGCCGCCCTGGCCGCCGGCATGGCCAGCCTCGCCACGGGGTCGGACATCGGCGGCTCGATCCGCATCCCCGCCTCTTTCTGCGGGGTGGTCGGCTTCAAGCCTCCCTACGGGCGCGTGCCGCAGGCGCCGCCCTTCAACCTCGATCACTACTGCCACGACGGGCCCATGGCCCGTACTGTCGAGGACTGCCGGCTGCTCGAGAACGTCATGGCGGGGCCGCACCGGGAGGACATCGTCTCGTTGCGGCCCAAGCTGACGATCCCTGACGAGCTGCCGGGCGTGGAGGGATGGAAGATCGCCGTGAGCCCCGACCTCGGCGGCTTCGTCGTGACCGATGAGGTCGGGGAGAACCTGCGCGAGGCGGCGAGCGTGTTCCGCGCCCTGGGGGCCGACGTCGCGGACGTCGGCCTCGAGTTCGCCCTGGGCGACGTGCGGGATGCCGCGCGCGCTCACTTCGCGGCCATCTTCGGTAGTCTGATCGGGCAGGCGCTGCCCGAGCATCGCGACGTGATGACCCCCTACGCCGTCGCGTTCGCCGAAGACGCGGCCAGGCCGACCGTCGGCTACTACCGCTCACTCGAGATCGAAGGCGAGATCTACGCCCAGGTCGCGGACCTCCTGGAGGAGCACGACCTGCTCATCGCCCCCGTCTTCGGCCTGCCCGCCCTCCCGGCGTCGTTCGCCGACTACGACATCGAGGTCATCTACCGCCACGGCATGACCCTCATCTTCAACATGTGCAGCCGCTGCCCGGTGCTCGTGGTGCCGTGCGGCCGTTCGAGAGACGGGGTGCCGCTAGGCATCCAGCTCGTCGGCCGCACGTACGACGACGTCCGCGTGTTCCGCGCCGCGGCGGCGTTCGCCGCGGCGCGTCCCTGGTTGACCGATCCCTCCATGCGTCCAGCTCTCGAAAGGAGCTCCGTATGAGCCGCGTCTCACGCTCCAGGCGCCTCTGGCCGGCCGTCGTTGCCGTCGTCGTCGTGGGGGCCGCCGCCGCACTCGTCGCCGGGCTTGCGCCGGCTCGCGCCGACAGTCCATCTCCGGCCGCCAGCCCCGGCACGCTCGCGCTGCGGATCGGCTGGACCCAGCAGCCCGACAACCTCAACCCCTTCATCGGCTGGCAGAACGTCACCTACGAGATCTGGTCGGTCAACTACAGCTTCCTCTTCGGCTACGGCAACGACAACAGGCCCACGCTCGACCTGGCCCGCGAGTACCCGACCCAGGAGAACGGCGGCATCTCCGCCAACGGCAAGGTGTGGACGATCAAGCTGCGCACCGGCGTCAAGTGGTCGGACGGGCAGCCGTTCTCGGCCGAGGACGTGGCCTTCACGTACAACTACATCGTCAAGAACGGGATGATGACGATGGCGATCGCCACCGTCGGCATCACAGAGGCCAAGGTGCTCGCGCCCGACGTCGTGCAGATCACCTGCAGCAAGCCCAAGGCCGACATGATGCACATCTTCCTGCCGATCCTGCCCAAGCACGTGTGGGAGAAGGTCGATCCGCAGAAGGCTCAGACGAGCTACGTGAACAAGCCGCCGATCGTCGGCACCGGTCCGTTCATCACCACGGAGTTCAAGAAGGGCAGCTTCGTGAAGATGGAGCGCAACCCCTACTACTGGGGCGCGAGGCCGACGCTGGACCAGCTTCTCTTCCTCTTCTACACCAACGGCGACACCATGACCGCCGACCTCAAGTCGGGCGCCATCGACGCCGCCTGGGGCATCCCCGAGGCGCAGTTCGACTCTCTGTCGTCGGTGCAGGGCATCCAGCCGGTGGCCTACAACTTCTTCAACTGGGACTACCTCGCGATGAACTGCTACCAGGGCAAGTCGCTGGGGAACCCGGTGCTCAGGGACTGGCGCTTCCGCAATGCGCTCAACTACGCGGTCGACAGGCAGGCGCTGAGTGAGATCGCGTACGTCGGCAAGGCCGCCCCGGGCACGACCATCCTGCCACCGGGCATGTGGACCGACCCCGACTACCACTGGCAGCCGCCCGCGGACCAGCTGTTCGGCTTCGACCTCGCCAAGGCGGGGCAGCTGCTGGACGACGCGGGGTACAAGACCGGCGCGGACGGGCTCCGCCAGTATCGCGGCCGCCCCATCAAGCTGCGCCTCTGGACCACGAACGAGTCGGCGCCGGCGCAGACCAGCCTCAAGCTGACCGCCGGCTGGCTGAAGAAGCTGGGGCTGCAGATCGAGGTGGCGGTCCTGGACACGGGCGCGCTGCAGGACCGCATCTGGAACTTCGACGGCTCCACCTACGTCCCCGACTTCGACCTCTACATCTGGGAGTGGGCGGGCTACTCCGACCCGGGCCAGACGCTCTCCGCGAACGTCACCTCGCAGATCGGCAACACCAACGAGCCCTGCTGGTCGAACGCCGAGTACGACAAGCTCAACACGGCGCAGGCCTCCGAGCTGGACAAGGCCAAGCGCAAGGGGCTCATCGACCGCATGCAGCAGATCATGTACGTGCAGACGCCGTGGATCGTGCTCACGTACCCCCAGTACCTGCAGGCCTACAACGACGCCAAGTGGACCGGCTGGCAGCGCATGTTCAACGGGACGGGGCCGGCGTTCCTGACCACGGGCTACCCGAAGTCGTACATCGATCTCAAGCCGGCGACCACCGAGGCCGTCAGCGGGGGCGGCGGCGCGTGGATCTGGGCCGCCGTGGCCGGCGGTGTCGCCGCACTCGTGGTGATCGTCTGGTTGCTCCGGCGCCGGCGGGTCGAGGCCGAGGAAGAGAGGGGCTAGGACGCGGCGGATCGCGTCGGCG
The DNA here is from genome assembly GCA_963784975.1 of uncultured Thermoleophilia bacterium. Lineage (GTDB taxonomy): Bacteria > Actinomycetota > Thermoleophilia > UBA2241 > UBA2241 > CAIXSE01. Next base: position 51,084 of record CAWAUK010000064.1, read on the forward strand.
CCGCGATCCGCCGCCCGTCAGCGGAGGCGGACGACGGCGATGTGCAGGTCGTCGCTCAGGCTGCCGCCGAACGCGAGCGCGGCGTCGGCGAGGCCCTCGGCCACCTGCGTCGCCGACGCGCCGCGAAGCGCGTCGACGGCGGCGAGGAGCCGTTCCTCGCCGAAGAACTCGTTGCCGCGCCTGGCGTCGACGACGCCGTCCGTCAAGAGGACCAGGCAGTCCCCTTGGGTCAACGTGATGCGGCGGGGGATGTAGTCGCCGGCCATCGTCCCCAGCGGCATGCCGAACGACAGGTCGACCAGCGCGCTTCCCGTCGCCGAGACGTGGACGGGCGGGGGGTGGCCGGCGCTCGCCAGGATGACCTCTCCGCTCGAGGGGTCGAGCACGCACACCAGCGCCGTCACGTGAGGCTGCCCGGGTTCGTGCCGGAGGAGGACCTCGTTGGCCTTGCTCAGGATGAAGGACGGCGCGACGTCGATGGAGGCGAACGCCCGGACGGTGCTGCGTACGGTCTCGGTGAGGCCGGCCGCGCGGATCCCCTTGCCGGCCACGTCTCCGATGACGATGACGACCCGTCCGTCCTCCAGCAGGAAGAGGTCGCTGAAGTCGCCGCCCACCAGTTCCGGCCTGCGCGCCGGCAGCGAGCGCACGGCGAAGTCGAGGCCCGGGACCTCGGGCGGTGGGTGGATGAGGTTCTCCTGCAGCGTCGCCGCGATGAGCTGTTGCTCCTCGTAGAGCCGGGCGTTCTCCAGCGCCGACGAGACGGCCACGGCCAGCTTGTCGGCGAACTCGATGGTCCTGCCCTCGAACTTCACCGGCCCTGAGTGGTGGTTGAAGAAGATGACGCCCACCACCTCGTCGCGGGCCACGAGCGGGATGCAGAGCACGGCGCGCACGCCGAACCGCTGCTGCACCTCCGGGATGCAGCGGTCGTCGTGGTCGCAGTCCTCGATCGCCACCGGTCGCCGCCCGGTCGCCGCCGCGAGTATGAACGGCGCCTCCTCCGTGCTCACCTTCTCGTGGATGACTCCGGGCATCTCCGGCCAGCCGTAGTCGGCGACCCAGTCGTCGCCGTGGCGCATGGCCACCATGACGCTGTCCGCCCCGGCCGCGGCTCGCGCCCGCTCGACGACCCGCCGCATGACCTCCTGGGCGCTGAGCGTCGTGTGGATGAGCTCGTTGATCTCGTTGAGCGCCGTGCTGAGCCGCTCTCGTGCCGCGACCTCCTCGAAGAGGGCGGCGTTGTGGATCGCCACCGCGGCCTGGGTGGCCACTCCCTTGATGAGTTCGATCTCGCGGTCTTCGAAGGGCACGCGTTCGCCGGGCGTGTCGACGCCGATGTGGCCGATGAGCTCGTCCCCCGAGAACAGCGGCACGAAGAGGACGAGGCGCAGCCTGTATCTCTCGTTCAGCGCCGGGTGCGGCGGCTCGGCGTCGAGATCGAGGACCTGCTCGCGCCTCTCGGCAAGCGCCCACCTGGTTGTCGGCGACAGCGACTCAAAGGAGAAAGGTACTCCGACCCGAGGCAGGGCGGTGCCGTGGCCGGCCAGCATCGTCAGCTCGCGGCGCTCGTCGTCCACACGGTACACGAAGGCTCGCGGCCGTCCGGTGAGCGACTGAATGACGTCGAGCAGCCGGTCGAGGACCTCGTCCAGCGTGAGCGACCCCGAGAGGGCTGAGATGGCCTCGAGCAGCAGCCGCGCCGACTCGACCTCGACCCGGAGCCTCTCTTCCGCCTCCCGGATGGCCGCCTCTTCCAGCCTGTGCGGCGTCACGTCCTCGAGCATGCCGATGAGGCGGGTCGCCTCGCCGCTCTCGAAGGTGACTTCTCCGGTCGCGCGCACCCAGCGCTCAGCTCGGGCCTCACCGACCGTCACTCGATGGGTGACGTCGTACGTCCTGGTCCCCGCGGGGTCGAGGGCCGCGTCGACGACTGTCTGCACCCTGTCCCTGTCGTCCGGGTGCACGCCGCTGATGAAGGTCTCGTAGGTGATCTCCTCGTCGGGACCGACGCCCCAGATGTCGCGGATGCGGTCGTCCCAGCGGAGCTCGCCGGAGCGGATGTCCCAGTCGTGCAGGCCGAGGCCCGCGGCTCTCTGGGCGATGCGCAGGCGCTGCTCGCTGTCGCGCAGCGCCGCCTGGGCGCGCGTGCGCTCGGTGACGTCCTGCACGGTGGTGAGCACGAACTCCTCGTCGTCCAGCGCGATGGAGTCGAGGTTGAGGGAGATGACCCGCTCCTCGCCGGACGCGGTGCGCCGCACGCACTCGAAGTCGCGCACCGCGCCCTGGGACCGGAAGAGCTCGGAGACCAGGGCCTGCGACTCGGGGTCGGAGATGCCGAGGTCCGGGCTCGTCCTCCCGATCAGCCGATCGCGTTCGTACCCGAAGAGCTGCTCGAACGCGCGGTTCACGCGCACGATGGTGCCCGTGGGCATGCGCGTCAGCGACACCGCGAACGGCGACTGTTCGAAGACCGCCGCGAAGCTCTCCTCGCTGCGCTGGGCGGAGCGGAGAAGCTCCTCGCGCTCGAGGTCGCGAGCGCGCCTCTCGCTGACGTCCTCGAAGACGGTCGCGAACCGGCCCGTGCCCACGGGCACGGCGGTGATGCGGTAGGCGCGCTGCAGCGGCTCGAAGTACGTCTCGAACTGCAGCGCCTCGCCGGTCTCCGCGACACGGCTGTACTCGGCGAGGTACGGCGCCTCGCCCGAGCCGTATACCTCGCTTGCGAGTGAGCCGGCAACATCCTTCTCGGCCAGTCCGGTGTGGCGCTCGTAGGCGGGATTGACGTCCAGGATGCGGTAGTCCACGGGTCGCCCGTCGCGGTAGACGACCTCGTGCAGGGCCACGCCCTCGGTCATGCTGTCGAAGAGGGCCCGGAACCTCTCCTCGCTGGCGATGAGGGCGTCCAGGAACTCATCCCGTTCTGACTCCCTGCGGTGCCGCGCGTCGATGTCGCGCAGGTAGAGGCTGATGCCGCTCCCGGTGGGGTAGACGCGGCACTCGATCCAGCCGCCCATGGCGGCGGACTCGACCTCGATGATCGCCGAGTGCCCCAGCTCGACGGCTTCGCGGATGGCCACCCCGGAGGGTCCGTCGGCGAGGGTGGGGAACAACTCGAACACGGTGCGGCCGAGCACGTCCTCCGGCCGCTTGCCGAAGAGCACGAAGGCGGCCGGGTTGGCGTAGGTGAACCGATACTCCCAGTCGAGCGCCGCGTACGCCTCGCCGAGTTCCTCGATGATGAGCCTGAGGCGCCGCTCGCGGTACTGCGTCCCTTCGAGCAGCCGGATGTCGACGAGGCCGTTGTCGATGAGCGGTTCGACGGGTCGGTCCGGCAGGACGTCCCGCTTGAGCATCCGGACCTCGAGGCCGTCGCGGGTGACCAGCTCGAGGTCGTCCGTGACCTGCGCGATGAGGAAGAGGCCGCGGCCGCCGGGCGCCAGGATCTCCGGAGTGCGCGCCGGGTCGAAGGAGTCGACGGCGAAGCCGTGCCCTTCGTCCTTGACGAGGATCCGCAGGTCGCGGCCCTCGAACCAGAGGCTCACCTGGAGGTTGTCCCGGGCGCCGCTGTGCCGCACGGCGTTGGTCATCGCCTCGTCAACGGCAAGGACGACGTCGTCGATGTCGTCGTCGGCGACGCCGTGCTGGTGGAGGTAGTCGTTGATGCGCTGGCGAGCGCGCAGAAGGCGGACCGGGACCAGCGGCAGCCTGAAGAAGAGTCGCGTGTGCAGCGGTTCTGTAGTGCGAGGCTCCAGGAGCGCTCCTCTGATCGTGGGCGTGAAGACCTTCATCTTAGTGCGCGGCGGATGCTGGTCGTGCGCGGTCCGTTGCGGTTGCGACGCGGAAGCGTCATGATTCGCGTCGGACGAACGGCGCCCGCGTGGCAGGGACCGTTCGCGGCGACGAAGGGGCGACTTCTTGACGGCGTACGCATCGAGACACGAAGTCGAGGACGGCGCTGGCCTTGTACTGGCCATCAGCGGCGAGATCGACATGGTCACCGCGACCGACTTCGAGCAGGACCTCGACCGCGTGCTCTCGGCCACCGGCGACGTGGTCGTCGACCTGTCGCAGCTCGACTTCATCGACTCCGCGGGGCTGGGCGTGCTGATGAGCGCGCTGCGCCGCCTCCGGGAGCAGGACCGGCGCCTGGCCGTCGTGGTCCTGCAGCGGCGCGTCATGCGCACCTTCATCGTGACCGGCCTCGAGCTCGCCGTGCCGATCACGGACTCGCGCGAGGCCGCCTGGGCGCGGCTCGCCGAGAGCCGCGACGCCTGACCGTCGGCCCCGCCGATGAGGGCGTCCGCGTGACGCCCCATGCGCTCCGGGTGGAGCGCGCGAAGGGGAGCGCACGGAAGGGGAGCGCCGTGACGATCTACAGAGTCGGATACTTCGTCGGCAGTCTGGCCGCGGGTTCGATCAACCGCATCCTGTCGAGGGCGCTGATCAAGGTCGCCCCTGCCGACCTCGAGTTCGTCGAGATCCCCATCAAGGACCTGCCGCTCTACAGCTACGACCACGACGCCGACTACCCGCCCGAGGGCAGGGCGCTCAAGGAGGCGCTGGCCGGCGTGAATGCGATCCTCTTCGTCTCGCCGGAGAAGCGTGCGCGACCGCCTACGATGCCCTGTTCGGCCAGGCGGGCCTGACCCTCGGGGACCGGGCGCTCGTCACGGGAGCCGCCGGCGGCGTCGGCTCGGCCGCCGGATAGCCCGTTCGCAGCCGGGGCACACTTGACAGGTGACCCACCAGAGGACGGAGGCGCTCCATGCCCAGCTCGAACGTCGACATCCGGGCGCGACAGGCGCCTCTCCGGCAGGCGTACACGGACGATCCCGGCAGCGCGCCGCGCACCCTCCGCGTCCGCGGCGGCTCCTCCGATCTCGGCGATCCGCTGCACGTGGTCGTGGCGCCGGACTCGGCGCCCGGCGTCACGTTCCGCTCCGGCGCGCACCCCGCCGTGGGCGGCGACGGCGACGCCCCGTGCTCGGCCGACCTGCTGCTCGCCGCCCTGGCCGCCTGCCAGGAGGTCACGCTGCGCATGGTGGCGGCCAACATGGGCATCGACCTCGAGGAGCTCGAGGTCACGGCGGAAGGCGACTGGGACCCGCGCGGCACCCTCGCCATGGGCAAGGAGTTCCCGGTCGGCCTCACCGGCATGCGCATCCACAGTCGCGCCGTCGTGCGCGGCGACGAACGCGGCGAGCGCGCCGAGCGCCTCCTGCGCAGCGCGGAGCGCTACTGTGTGGTGCTCGACACCCTCCGCCGGGGCGTGCCCGTGGAGGCGACCTTCGCGCTGGAGAGTCGGTGACGACCGGACGCGACGGTAGTGTGCCCGGCGTCGGCCATGGTGTCGCCACGCCGTTCGTGAGACCATGAGGCCAGACGCCGGCGGACCGCGCCGGCGGGCGTGAGGAGGGCCAGGGGATGGGGGATGCGCGACATCGGGGCCCGACCCGGCGCAGGGACTGGTGAGGAGAAGCAGCCGAGCCTGTTCGCTCAGAAGGCCTGCGTCTCCCTGATCGTCGCCGCCGTCTTCCTCGCCGTCGTCCTGCCGATGCTCGTCTGGGCGGCCGGCATCCTGTTCGCGGGCTCCCGCTGACCGACGTCCCGCGGAGTCCCTCCGTGCGATGGGCATTCATGACTGCCTGCGTTCACAACTGTTCATGAGCGGGCCGCGTCCGCGCCCGGCCGCAGGGGAAGACTCCGTGCATGATGACTGAGGTGACGATCAACGAGGACCGGCTGCGTGTGGCCATCCGCGGCATCGACGTCCTCTGGGCGTTCAAGACACGGATCGTGCTGCCGCTCGAGCACGTGGTGGGCGCACGACGGGATCCGCATCTGCGAGCCGAGGGACCTTGGCTCGGCGCCGGGCGGACGAACTCCCTGTTGGGCTACGCCGTGGCCGCCGGGCCGATGCTGGTCCACGGCCGGCACGAGTTCTGGGACGTCCACGACCCCGAGCGCGCCATCACGATCGACCTCGTCGGCGAGCCGTACCAGCGGCTCGTGGTGGAGGTGCGCGACCCGGTGGCGGTGGTCGACGCGGTCAACGGCGCCGTCCGCGGCAGGCCGGCGGCTGCCTGATCGGGCAGAGCTTGCATCAACGCCGGCGGATGCGACGACGCAGGCCGGCGGCGAGCGCGATGAAAGCCGCGGTGAACGTCAGGGCGATGATCGCGCTCGCCAACACTGGCGCCGCCCGCCGCGGAGTTCAGGCGGCGCTTCCGACGCGCTCGCGCGCGTCGGGAGCCGGGGCCGCCTGGAGGGCCTGCGCCTTCTGCAGACGGATCTCCGCGCGGATCGCGGCGCGCTTGCGCCGCGCGAAGGCCGCCATCCGGCACCGGTCGCTGCAGTACTTGCGCGCCTGGTTGCCGGTCTCGAACACCGTTCCGCACTGTTCGCACGCCACTTCCCGGATGGGGCGCGGGGTCCCGCGCCGCCGCCCGCCCGCCGCGAGACCGGCGTGCACGGTGCAGTACTTTGACGGGTTGTAGATCGAGAGGATCGTGCCGCACTCGCCGTGGGCGCAGACGCGGCCGCTCTGATACGAGCGCACACGGTTCGCCTGTGAGACCGGTCCCCAAGGGTTCAGGGTGCCTGTGATCCGTGAGCTCATGATGCGCACCTTTCGCAGCAGCAGTCTTCGCGATGGCGCCAACCCGCGTGCGGCGTCCGCCACGGCGCCGCCGGCTGAGGGTCGCTGCGTCCGCGACGGCACCAGAAGTTGATCCCGTCGTACAAGTACACGCGGCCGCCGTCGTGGCCCGCGTTCGCCCAAGCGCGGCGCTCGGACCTCACCACCTCTTCGCGGCTCAGCATGCGACGCTGCGGATCCACTGCCCGTCCTCCCTCTCGGCAATGCGGCCACCCGTTTGGGCGGCGGACGGCCGGCGCAAGACCGGTCGCGCCGGCCGCCGCGACCAGACTATGCGGCGGCACAGGCCCGCACATCGGGCAGCAGGGCAGACTTCGAGGGGTCAGCAGGAGGGTCTTCGCCTCAGCCGGATGACCGATGCCGGCGCGATGCTCGGACGCGAAGGGTCAGACCAGGTGTTCGCGCACGGCGATGGCGGCCGCCTCTGTGCGCGTCGACGCGCCGAGCTTGGCGATGATGCTGCTCACGTGCGTCTTGACGGTCGAGAGACTCACGACGAGCCGCTCGGCGATCTCGGCGTTGGTGAGGCCGTTGACCATGAGGCTCAGCACGTCGCGCTCGCGCCGGGTGAGTCCGGCGCGCGCCTCGATGGGCGATGAGATGGCGTGCACGAGCGCATCGGCCGCCTCCGGCGCGAGCGTGCTCGTGCCGGCGTTGGCCCGGCGGATGGCCTCTGCGAGCTCCTTGCCGCTGACGTTCTTGAGCAGGCACCCGAGAGCGCCCGCGCGGAGCACGCGCTGGATGAGCTCGGGGTCGGAGAAGCTCGTGAGCGCCAGGACCTTGGTCTGCGGGCAGGTGCGAAGGACCTCCTTCGTCGCCTCCGCCCCGTCCATCCCGCCGGGCAGCACGAGATCCATGAGGACGACGTCCGGCCGCGTCTCCGCGCACATCCTGACCGCGGTGGCTCCGGAGTCGGCCTGGCCGACGAGGTCGATGTCGTCGAACAGGCCCAGGATCGTCTCGAGCCCGCCGCGGACCAGTTCGTGGTCGTCGACGATCACGACTTTGATGGCGGGCGCATCCGCGCCGCGGTCACCCACGGTCCTCTCCCTCCTCCAAGGGCCACTCGACGGTGACAACGGTACCACGCCCGGGGCCGGTCGTGATGTCGAATCGCCCGCCGATGGCCTGCGCCCGCTCGCGCATGTTGTGGAGGCCGAAGTGGCCGCCGGCGGATTCCACCCCGGAGTCGAAGCCGCGGCCGTCGTCGCCGATCTCCAGCCGGACGCCGTCGTCGCCCAGACGGAGGTCGACCCAGGCCTCGGAGGCCTTGGCGTGACGCGCCACGTTGTTGAGCGCCTCCTGGGCGATGCGGTACAGCGCCGTCTGCACATCGGGCGGCAGCTGCGGGCGGCGCCCCTGCACGGCCAGCTTGATGTCGGCGCCGATGCGGCTGCCGCTCGCCTCGACGAGGTGTCGCAGCAGCTCCGGGAGCGGCGTCTGCTGCAGGGCGTCCCCGCGCATCTCGAGCAGCATGGTGCGCATGCCGGCCAGGGAACCGCGCGCCAGCCGGCGCAGCTCCTCGACGGCGGTCAGGGCCTTCTGCCGGTCGTCCAGCATGTCGGCGAGCGCCTCAGCCTTGAGGCTCGCCGCGAACAGCGACTGCGTCACCGAGTCGTGCAGGTCGCGGGCGAGGCGCGTGCGCTCCGCCTCGACCGCCGTCTCCTCGATGCGCGCCCTGAGTCGCGCGTTCTCGATGGCCAGCGCCGCCTGGTCGGCGAACGCGCGCGCGATGCGGACCTGGCTCTCGTCGAGTGAATGCCGGTTCTCGAACGTCAGGGCCAGCGCCCCGAAGACGGTCTCCGCGTTGTGGAGAGTCATGCCGGAGACGTCGAACGGGTGGGCCTCGCTGCGGACCACGAGCGGGACGGCGAGCACGACTGTCCCGCGCGACGCGGCCGCCTCCCGGGTCGGCGGCAGCGGCCGGACCGCGGCCGCCTTGTCGCCGATGACCTGGGCGACGAGGTCGTCGACGCCGTCCGGGTCAGGTACGCCGACGCCGGCGACGCGGCGCACGGATCCGTCCTCGCCGAGGAGGAAGATGCTGCCGCCGTCGGTTCCCAGAAGCTTGCCGGCTTGCCCCACGACGTAGGACGCGAGCTCTGTGCTCGAGAGCGTGCGGTCGAGCAGGACGGCTTCGTGGAGGGCGCGGACCTCGTCGGTGAGAAACCGCAGGGCCTGCTCCGCCTCGCGCATGCGGGTGATGTCCTGGACGATCGTCACCGCGCCGAGGATCGCGCCGTCGTCCTCGATAGGCGCCGTCGAGAGCACGATCGTCCCTCGCGTGCCGTCGAAGCGGTCGATGTCGACGACCACGTCCGCGAACGACCGGCCGGTCTTCAGCGCCTGTGCCGCCGGCCAGTCTTCAGGGTCGAGCCGCTTGCCGGTCTCGGGCCAGTACGCCTTGTAGGCCTCGAACTCGTCGACCGAGCTCACCGGAGCCTCGCCCATCCAGATCGCGCGCAGGACGTCGTTGCGCAGGAGCACCTCGCCGTCGGCCGCCACGATGCCGAGGCCGACCGGGGCGGCCTCGACGATGGCTCGGAGTCTGGCCGCCTCCCACGTCAACGCCTGCTGGGCGTACTTCTGCTCGCGGATGTCTCGGAACGAGGTCACGACGCCGTCGATGTCGCCGCTCGCGGAGCGGATGACGCGGGAGTGGGCGTCGACCCAGACCTCGTGTCCGTCCTTGTGCCGGTATTGCACCTCGCCTCTGAACGAGCCCTGTCGCAACAGGGTCTCCAGCGCCGCGTCCCAGGAGGAGCCGGGGAAGGCGCCCTGCAGGAGGTCCTGGCTCGGCCGTCCGATCGCCTCGCCGCGAGTCCAGCCGAACAGCTCCTCGGCGCGGTCGTTCCAGTACGTGACCTCGAACTCGTCGTCGAGGGCGAGGATCGCGTCGTGCACGCTGTCGAGCAAGCGGGCCTGCCGGGCGACCGCGGATTCGGTCGCCTTGCGCGCGGTGATGTCGGTGAACATGGCGAGATTGCCGGTGTACCCGCCCTCGTCGTCGTGCAGCGGCGCGTTGGTGACGAGGAACCAGATCTGCGAGCCGTCGCTCCTCGCGAAGCGGAAGTCGTTACGCGCGCCCTCGAACGGCCACGCCTCGCCGGGGGCGTCTTCGGCCGGATCGTCCGTCGCGAGCAGGTCCAGGACGCTCTTGCCGATCAGCTCGTCGTGGTCGAAGCCCAGCAGCTCGCCGAGTCTGCCGTTCGCGTAGGTGACGACTCCGCTCGGGTCGGTCATCGCGATGCCCTCGTTGGCGGTGGTGACGATCAAGCGGAACCGCGCCTCGGATGCTCGCAGGGCCTCCTCGGCGCGGGCGCGCTCGAGGCGCGGCAGCACGCGCACGGCGACGTCGCGCAGGAGTTCGACCTCGTCGTCGCGCCAGTCCCGCGCCTCGCTGGTCGCCACGCAGAAGACGAACCGCAGATCGCCGCTGCGCCGGAACGGCACCATCGCCCACGCCCGCATGCCGATGGCGCGGTAGGCCCCCGCGTCGGCGCGCGGGTCGGTCTCCGTGTCGCGGCAGGTGACGGCGGCGCCATGGCGCAGCGCCGTCACGACCTCATCGCTCACGTAGTCCGTGAGGCGCCACGCGGTCGGGAGCGGCGGCGTCTCTCCGCCGTTCCAGATGACGTGGACCGTGCCGTCCCCGTGCGCCGGCTCGATCTCGGTGAGGTAGACGGAGCGCACGCCGAGGTGGGCGCCGAGCCGGGAGCCGGTGGCGTCCATGACGTCCTGGGCGGAGGTGAGCTGGGCCAGCTGGTCCTGCAGGTCCGCGAGGAGCGCCCGGTTCAGTTCGCCCCGCTTCTGCTCCGTCACGTCCCTGAAGGTGCCCATCCTGTACAGGGGGTCGCCGTGCTCGTCCCTGGTCAGCCGCATTACGCCCGAGTACCAGCGGTACGCGCCATCCGCAGCCCACCGGCACTCGAGCTCGGCCACGCCGTCGCGCTCGAGATCGGCGGCCGCGCGGGCAGCCGCTGCGCGGTCGTCCGGATGGATGTTGGTGCGCGCCAGCGGGCCGTCCGCCCTGCGCAGCTCCGCGATCGGAACGCCGGTGATCGTCGCCGCCGAGGGGCTGATGTAGTCGAAGCGCCCGGTGCGGACGTTGAGGCGGTAGATGCCGTCCACGGAGCTGTCGAGCGTGTCGCGCAGCTGGCTCTCGGTCTCTCGCAGGGCGGCGTCCGAGCGTGCGCGCCGGACCTCCGTCCAGGCCCTGGCGACGCTCCCCTCGAGGAGCTCGGCAGCGCTCTCCGCCCACTCCCGCACCGAGGCGTCGCAGACGGCGACGGCGGCGACCAGCTCGCCTTCTTCCAGAACGGGGGTGGCCAGGCAGTGCCGCAGTCCTGCCGCATCCAGCGCGGACCGCTGCCGGCCGGAGGGCTCGTCCCCGGGCGCCGAGGCCGGCAGGGCGAGCGCCCCGCCGCCGACCGTGGCGAGGTCGCCTGCGAACGAGTCCAGGTCCAGCGGCGCCGTCCCGGCCTGCCGCTCGTGCGCACAGCGCTCGACCAGCCGGCCTGCGTCGTCCGCCTCGTAGAAGGCGGTCCGGGCGGCCTCGAGCCGCTCTCCGAGCAGCCGGACCGTCGCCTCCTCGACTTCGAGCGGCTCGCTCAGGGGCAGAAGCGCATCCACCAGGCCCACGAGGAACGCCCCGCGATCCAGGCGCTCCTCCTGCGACTCTGAAGAGCGCCTCCACGCTGTCGTAGAGGGAGACCAGCGCGAACAGGCCGGCGCCGGCGAGGACGCCGAACCAGACGAGCAGGAGGTTGTTGACGTTCACCCCGTTCCGGTCGACCATGACGATCAGGGTGAGGGCCAGTCCGGTGGCGCCGATCGCGAGCGCGATGCGCTGCGGCAGCGCGATGGCGGCAAACGTCAGCACCACCAGGTACGCCGCGGCGATGGCGAAGTCGGGAACGATGAGGTCCACGATCAGAATAGCCGCCATCGCGACCAGCGCCGCGGCGAGGGACAGCCCCTGTCGTGCGCGCAGCCACGTGATCGCGCGGACCACCCTCCGGGGTCGGTCGACGGTCTGGCTGCCTCCACGCACGTGACCACCTTCTTTCGACGCTCGGTCGTTCGGACCGGCGCGGGGCACGCGTCGGTGGCATCCCCTCCGCGCCCAGCGGCTGACGGCCACCCGTCAGTCTAGGCCCACCCTCCTCGGTCGTACACCGGTCGACCGGCCGACGAGCGGGTGGCCGGATGACGGATGATCACGCTCTTCAGGGAGCGTCCCGGGCCGCCAGGGCCAGGCGGCTGCGGCGCACTGCCTTGCGCCGAGTCTCTGCGCGACGAGCTCACGCAATATGACGGCCGAGCCGTGCTCCGTGTCCCTCGCTGCCTACACGAAGGTCCGGCGCCCTCGCTCGTCGCTGGTCATCGCGAGTCGCCGGTCATCGGCCGCCGCCGGGCAGCGTCTGCCGCCGGCCCGTCTCGAAGAAGTCCGACCAGGGGTCGGCCGCGCGCGTCTCCAGGCGACGCAGCACGCGTGCGGCCGTCCAGTCGGCGCCCCCGCGGGTCCTGCCCAGTTCGTCCCAGCCGATGGGCAGGGCGACGGGGGCGCCCGGCCGCCCGCGCAGCGAGTACGACGTCACCGCCGTCGCGCCGCGGCCGTTGCGGAAGTGGTCGACGAAGACCTTGCCGCCGCGCTTGGCCTTGGACATCGTCGCGGTGTACCTGGACGGCTCGCGGGCCACCAGCGCCTCCACCACCTCACGCGCGAAGGCGCCCACGTGGGGCCAGCGCGCGCGCGACGTGAACGGCACGACGACGTGGAGCCCCTTGCCGCCCGACGTCCTGAGGAAGCTCTCCAGCCCGCGGTCCTGCAGCTCCGCGCGGAGTGCGCGCGCGGCCTCGCGGACGCGGCGCCACTCCACGTCCGGGCCGGGGTCGAGGTCGAAGACGAGGATGTCCGGCGTCTCGATCGCGCCCACTTTCGACCCCCAGACGTGGAACTCCACGGCGCCGTTCTGGACCATCGCCAGCAGCCCTTCGGCCGTGTCGACCACGGGGTAGACGACCGTCTTGCCGTCGGCGCCGCGCACGCGCACCTTGGACACGGAGCGCGGGACCGACGGCGTCACGTTCTTCTGGAAGAAGCACTGCGAGCCGATCCCGTCGGGGCAGCGGATGACGGTGAGGGCGCGGCGCGCCAGGTACGGGATCATGAGGCCGGCCACCGCCTCGTAGTACTCGGCCACGTCGAGCTTCGTCAGCCCGGGGTCGGGGAAGACGACCCGCTCCGGGTGGCTGATGGTGATGCCGCCCACGGCGGGTCTGGCCGCCTTGCCGGCCGTTGCCGGGGAGCGGGGAGCGGGACGGGCGTCCGAGCTCGCGGGGTCGCGAGGCGCGGCCGCGTCGGCGCCGCGCCCCGCGGGGTCGCCGCCGGAGTTGGCGGCGCGCGAGCCTTCGGGGTCGCCGCCCGGGTCCGGCGCATGGAGCTCGACCTCACGCACGACCTCGGCCGCCGGCTTGTCCTCCCGCAGGCCCTTGAAGACCGGATGCCGGAGCTGGCCGTCGCCGGTCCACTCGGTGAAGGTCACCTCGGCGACCAGCGAGGGCGACGTCCAGTGCACGCCGCGCGCCTGGGCGCCCTTCGGGGGGTCCGCGAACGGCGGCGTCCGGCGCTCGAGGCGGCGGAGGCGCTTCGAGAGCCGCGCCAGCGCGGCGTCGTCGAAGCCGCTGCCGACGCGGCCGGCGTAGCGCAGGGCGCCCTCACGGTCGTGGACGCCGAGAAGGAGGGCGCCGAGTCCGGTGCGCGCCCCCGACGGGTCGGTGAAGCCGCCGACGACGAACTCCTGCCGGCGGCCGCACTTGGCCTTCAGCCAGGAGCGTGTCCGCCGGCCGGCGTACGGGCCGTCGGTGCGCTTGGAGACCAGGCCCTCGAGGCCCTGCAGGCACGCCTCCTCGAAGACGGCGTCGCCGCGCCCCTCGATGTGGTCGCCGAACCGCACTACCCCGTGCAGGCCGCGGCCGCCGCGCTTGAGCAGCCGCTCCAGCCGGCGCTTGCGCTCCGCGAGCGGCAGCTCGCGCAGGTCCTCGCCGTCCTCGAAGAGGAGGTCGAAGGCGACGTAGGTCACGTCTTCGGGGCGCCCCTCCTTCAGCGCCCTCTGGAGCGCGCCGAAGTCGCTCACGCCGCGCTCGTCGAAGACGACGGCCTCGCCGTCCAGCCACGTCCCCGAGGCCGGCAGGGCGGCGAGCGCCTCCGCGACGGCGGGGAACCGGTGCGTCCAGTCCAGCCCGTTGCGCGAGAACAGCCGCACGTCGTCGTCCCGGACGCGCGCGGCGATGCGGTAGCCGTCGTACTTGATCTCGTGCAGCCAGTCGCCGCCCTCCGGCGGCTCGACGGCCGGCGTGGCCAGCGTGAGCGCTACGGTGGACGGGATGGACCCGGGCCGTTTCGCGACGCCGCGGCCGCTGCCGTCCGTCCGGCCGCTGCCGTCCGTCCGGCCGTGGCCAGCCGCCGACGTTGCGCGCCTGCGCGGCTTCCTGCCGGCGGCGATCTCTTCCATGGTGCGACCGGTCGACACGCTGCGGTCGTGCGGTCCCCACGGGTCGGGTTCGCCCGGCCGCGCCTCCTCGTCGCGCTCCTTGATGAGCAGCCACTGATTCTCCTCGTCGCTGTCGGAGCCGCGCGTGTGGACCAGCACCCAGCCGCCCACCAGGCGCTCGCCGGCGAGCCGGAACTTGAGCTCGCCCTTCTCCAGCCCCGCGTGCGGGTCGCCCACCGGCTCCCAGCTGCCCGTGTCCCAGAGCATCACCGTGCCGCCGCCGTACTCGCCCTTGGGGATGGTGCCCTCGAAATCGCCGTACTCGAGGGGGTGGTCCTCGACGTGCACCGCGAGCCGGCGGACCTTGGGGTCGAGGCTCGGCCCCTTGGGCACGGCCCAGCTGACAAGGACGCCGTCGAGCTCGAGCCGCAGGTCGTGGTGCAGGCGGCGCGCGGCGTGCTTCTGGATGCAGAAGAGGCCGCCGGAGAGGCGCTTCGCGCCGCGACGCTTCGGCGTCGCCGCGGTCGTGCCCTCGGGCTCGGCGGTCTGGGTGAAGTCGCGCTTGCGCCGGTACGCGCGCAGGCCGGCCATGTCAGCTCGCCTGGCGGCGGCGCTGGCCCTTGCGCCCCTTCGCCTCTCCCACGCTCTTCTTGAGGAGCTCCATCATGTCGACGACTTCGCCGCCCTGCCGCGCGGGTCCGCCGCGCTTGACCGGCGCGCGGCCGGTCCTGGCCTTGGTCTCGATCAGCTCGAGGAGGTCGTCGCGGTACTCGTCGCGGAACTGCTCCGGCGCCCACGGCTCATCGAGCGCCGCGACCAGCTGCTCGGCGAGCTCGACTTCCTTGTCCTTGACCTCGGGCGCCTCCAGCGCGTCGTCCGCCTCGAGCTCGCTCACCGCCTTGATCTCGTGCGCGAACCTCAAGAGCTCGAGCGTGATGATCTTCTCGTCGGCGATGAGCGCGGCCAGATGCTGGCGGCCGCGCATCACGATGGTGGCCACGGCGACCCTGCCGGTGCGCCGCAGGGTCTCGCGCAGGATGTGGTACGGCTTGATGCCGACTTTGGTAGGCACCACGTACAGCGGCTTCTCGAAGTACTCCGGCGGCACGGCGCCCTGCGGCACCGCCTGGACGATGTCGATGGTCTCCGTCGCCTTCACGTTGGCCTTGGCGAAGTCGTCCTGGTCGAGCACGACGAAGGACCCCTCCTCGTACTCGAAGCCCTTGACGACGTCCTCCCACGGCACCTCGGCGCCGGTCTCCTCGTTCACGCGCTTCTCGCGGATGGGCGAGTTGTCCCGGCGGTCGAGCTGCCGGAAGTGCAGCTCGTCGCGCCGCGTCGCGGAGTAGACGTTCACCGGTATGGTGACCAGCCCGAAGCTGATCGCGCCTTTCCAGAGTGGCCGTGCCATGCACCATGAGTGCCCCGGGAGCCGGTTCGAGTAACCCGGCCGAGCGTGGAGGCGCCGCGGGACAGGGAAGCCGCTACGCCCGACGCCTCAGGGGGTCGAGCGGGCGAGGAGGACGGCGACGGCGTCCTGGGCGGCGTGGGCCCGGACGGCAGGCACCGGGTCGCCGTTCATCAGCAGAGAGAAGCTGAGCGTGTGGCCGCTGGCCGTCGTCACGTAGCCGGAGAGGCTGCTCGCGGCGTCCAGGGTGCCGGTCTTGGCGCGGACGTTGCCGGCCGCGGCGGTGCCGCGCATGCGGTCCTTGAGCGTGCCGTCCACCCCGGCGACGGCCAGGGAGCGGCGGAACACGGCGAAGTCCGGCCGCCTGGCCATGGCGCCGAGGATCTTGACGACGGCCCGCGCCGTGAGCCTGTCCGCGTAGCTGAGGCCGGAACCGTCGCGGAGGCGGAAACCGTCGCTCACGCCGACGTCCTGCAGGAAGCGCTTGGCGACATCGGCGCCGGCGACCGTGGTGCCGCCGGCGCCCAGACCGGCGCCGAGCCCCTTGAGGAGCTCCTCGGCGAGGAAGTTGTCGCTCGGCTTGTTCATCGCCGCGAGCACGCGGCTCAGCGCGGCCGAACGCTCGGTGTACGCCAGCGTCGCGGTGATGGGCGCCACGCCGCGGACGGGCGCGTGGGCCACGCGGATGCCGGCGGCGCGCAGCTGCTTCGTCAGCGTGCCGGCCGCGGCCAGCGAGGGATCGGTCACGTAGCCGCCATCGCTCGCGAAGCTCTCGTTGAGCGTGAGCGCCGAGAGGGGTCCGCAGTAGGCGGTCATGCTCGGCCGCCAGGTCGCGACGCTGCGCGCCGCGTCGAAGTAGCCGTCATCGGCCACGACGCGGCCGGTGATGCGCGTCACGCCGAGCCCCTGCAGACCCGTGACGAAGTCGTTGATGTCCCCGGTCTTCATGCCGTAGTGACGCTCCTGAAACCCCGCCGTCGAGAGCGTGGGGTCGCCGAGGCCGCGCAGGTACACGTCCCCGTAAACGACGCCGTCCGCGTCGGGCCCCGGGGCGTCGATGAAGAGCTGGGTGCTGAAGCGGAACGTCGCCGTCCAGGAGGCAAGGGCGGTCGCTGAGGTGACGAGCTTCTCGTTGGAGGCCGGCAGGCGCAGCTCGTCCTGCCGCAGCAGGTACACCGAGCGCTTGGCGGTCAGGTCGTAGACCGCGACCGACGTGCCGGAGCCGCCCATGCCGTAGCGGGCCAGGGCGGCGGTGATCCTGTCCTTGAGCCCCGCCGCCGCCACGCCGGGCGCGAGGAGGAGCAACAGGAGGGCCAGGCTCGTCAGGACGACGAGCGGCCTGGCCCGGCTTGTGTGCGCGCACTTCACGACGGTCAACGGTAGCAGGCGGCGACCGCCGACGCTTCCCGCCGAGCGGGCCGGCCAGCTCCACAGACGTTCTCTCACCCTCACCTTGAGGGTGAGAGTCCTGCCTGCGTGGCCCGCTGTGCGGCGCTCAGCGGCGGTCGGTGACCGGGGGAGCGGCGGGCAGGGTCACGCTGACCGAGAGCCCGCCCGCCGGTCCGTCGCCCAGCACGAGGCCGCCGCCAGCCGCCTTCGCGAGCGCGGCGGCGATGGGCAGACCGAGGCCGGTGCCGGGCGCGGAGCGGTCCGCGCGCCAGAAGCGCTCGAGTGCGCGCGCCTTGTCCGCGTCGCTGAGCCCGGGCCCCTCATCGGCGACGATCAGCTGGTGCGTCGCGCCCCCCTTGACGATCGTCACCGAGACGCTCGAGCCCTGCGGCGCGACCTCGACCGCGTTGTCGATGAGGTTGTCCAGGATCTGCTCGACGCCGCCGGGGATCGACCACGCGAGGACGGGTCCGCCCGGCGCGACGAGCTCCAGCCGCACCTCGGTGGCGTCGGCCACGGCCGACCACGTGTCCACGCGGTCGGCGGCGAGCGCGGCGAGGTCGACCGGTCGCGGCGCCGCCGACTCTTCGGCGCGCGCCAGCTGGAGGAGGTCGGCGACGAGCCCGGTCAGACGGTTCGTCTCATCGATGGCGGCGCCCAGGGCCTCCTCGTCCTCCGCCGTCGCCGCGGCGCTCTGCAGGTTCTCCAGCCGCAACTGGAGCGCGGTGAGCGGCGTGCGCAGCTGGTGGGATGCGTCGGCGACGAACTCCCGCTGCTCGGCGAGGAGCTGGTCGAGCCGCCGCGCCATCGTGTTCATGGTGTCCCCGAGGACGGCGATCTCGGGTGGCGCCGAGGGGTCAGGCTCAAGCGGCGCGAGGTCACCGGTGGCGAAGCGCGCCGCGGCCGCGTCCAGCGTGCGGAGAGGTCGGGTGACGGAGCGCGCGAGCGCCCAGCCGATGCCCCCCATGGCGATCAGCACGACCGCGGCGACGCCGACGAGGGCCGCCCAGTAGCCGTGCACGAGCGCGTTCGTCGACTCCTTGTCGAGCGTCAGCCGGACGGCGCCGTGCACCACGCCGGCCGAGGTCGCGGGCACCGCCACGTAGAGGAGTTCGGTCTTCAGGGTCTGGGAGTCCCGGGTACCGATCGCGGTGCCGCCGCGCAGGGCCGTCTCGATCTCCGGACGCGTCGAGAAGTCGCGCCCGGCCGGCCCGGCGGTGTCGATGAGCGAGGTACCGGTCTTGTCGACGACGACGACGCGGACGCCGGTGCGCCGCGCGTAGGCGTCCGCCGGCGCGGCGTTGAGGGTCTCGCCGGCTTCGAGCCCCTCTTCGTAGTAGCCGGCGAGCACGGTCGCGTCGCGCTCGACGTCGTGCTCGAGCCGCCCCATCTCGCGCTGCTGGTAGAAGATCGCGAGCGGGACCTCGAGGACGACCAGGACGACGACGGCGGCGAGCAGGTAGCCGAGCAGCAGCCGGCGGGTCACGGCGTGTCGGCCGCCTCGACGAGACGGAAGCCCACCCCGCGCACCGTCTCGATGAGCTCGGGGGCCAGCTTCTTGCGCAGCGACGCGATGTGGACGTCCAGCGTCTTGGTGGAGCCCCACCAGTTCTGGTCCCAGACGTCCTCGATGAGCTGCTTGCGGCTGAAGACGGCGCCCGGGTCTCCGGCGAGGTAGACGAGCAGGTCGTGCTCCTTGGGCGTCAGCGTGACCGGACGCCCGTCGAGGGTCACGCTGCGGGTCCTCGTGTCGATCGCGAGCGACCCCACGACGATGCACGGCTCGGGAGCCGGCGCGGCCTGGTCGCGGGTCCGGCGAAGGACCGCGCGGATCCGGGCCACGAGCTCGCGGAACCCGAACGGCTTGACCACGTAGTCGTCGGCGCCGAGCTCGAGCAGGATGACGCGGTCGATCTCGTCGCCGCGTGCCGTGACCACGATGATCGGCACCTGGGAGCGCTGGCGAAGCAGGCGGCAGACGTCCTTGCCGTCCATGTCGGGCAGGCCGAGGTCGAGCAGCACGAGGTCGCACTCGTCGGCCTCGAGGGCCGCGGCTCCGGTGCCGGCGAGGTCGATGTCGAAGCCCTCGCGCTGCAGACCTGCGCGGAGCGGCTCGGCGATGCTCGGATCGTCCTCTACGACAAGCAGGCGCATTGGCCCATGTTCGCCCATGCGAGCGGGCAATGCCAAACCGTAACCCGACTTTGCCGAACGCTTAACCGACGCTTGCCCGCCGTTGCACGTCGGTCCGGTATCTTCGAACGCGACAACTCCGCGAGCACTGTGCTCGGGAAGGGAGCCACGAATGAAACATCGCACCGCCCTGATCACCGCCGGCTCGATCGCCGCCGTGGTGTTCGCCGGGGCCATCGCCGTCGGCGCGAACCTCGGCATCCTCACGTTCGCCGATTCGAGCCCGGTCGGTCAGCTGACGACGGCGACGGTGGCGCAGGTGAGCCCCGCGGAGCCGGTCCAGTCGTACGCCGCGAGCAGGCCCGCGAGCCCTGCCAAGGAGCGATCGACCCAGGCGTACATCATCAAGAAGGCCGGGAACGTGAAGGTCGCCTACTCGAAGAAGGCGGTGCGCTTCGTCGACGTCAGCGCCAAGAGGCACTGGACGTGGAAGCTGGCGCAGACCGGCGACAAGAAGCTCACCGTGACGTTCACGCACGGTTCCGACACGTACACGTTCGTGGCCTCGGTCGACAAGCACGGCAAGCTCACCGCCAAGGTCGACCACCCGGTCACCAAAGTCATCCCGTCCTCTGGCGGCGGCTCGACGACCTGGGTCGAGCGCCCGGCGCCGGCGCACACGCTCCGCCGGCCCGCCTCACTCGGGCGAGGCGAGGGCGAGGGCGGATCACACGGACAGGGAGAAGCAGATGACTGACGATCGCCACCGCACGACGCCGATCTCACCTGACGACGTGGCGCCCGCGCTCGACGAAGGGCCGCCGCGGGCCGCCGCGCCAGCCGCCGCGCAAGCGTCGCGGGGTCAGCCGGCGGCAGGATCGCCGCCGCGGGCATCGGCATCGCCGCGATGGTCGGCCTGGTCGCCAACATGGAGGTCGCGAGCAGCAAGGCGCCGGCGGAGAAGGCGCCGGACATCGGGCCTGTGCCGACGCTGGACACCCTGCGCGCCGAGAAGGCCGCCTTCCAGGGCCGGCGACCCAGCCTGGCAGGATCGCCGACGCCGGCAAGATGCGCCCGATCGTGCTCACGCCTCACGCCGTGGTGCACACGGTCGGCGCGCCGGCGTCCTCCGGAGGTTCCAGCCCGTCCTATTCGAGCGGCTACTCGGCCCCGGCGGCCGCCGCGGCGCCGGTCGCGAGCACCAGTGGCAGTCGCTGAGTCAAGGTTCCGCGTCATGGCCAGCGACGCGCACGTGATCCTGGTCGACCCGGCGCGAGGGCGCCGAGCTGTACGCCCGGCGCCGCCTCGAGGAGCTCGAGCGTCGCTGGAGCCGGTTCCTGCCGGCCAGCGACGTGTCGCGCCTGAACGAGACGCCGGAGGCGTTCGTCATCGTGTCGCCCGACACCCTCGAGCTCCTCGCGACCATGAAGCAGGCGTGGAGTCTCTCGGGCGGGCGGTACGACCCGACGCTCCTCTCCGCCATCAACGCGGCCGGCTACTCGAGGAGCCACGACGGCTCCGGCCGGCGGAGCAGTTCGGCCGGGCCGACGGGCCTCGGCGTGCACGATCGCGGACGTGGGTCTGCATCCGGAGACCTCGACGGTCGTCGTCCCCGCCGGTCTCGGCATCGACCCCGGCGGGATCGGCAAGGGACTCGCCGCCGACCTGGTCGTCACCGAGCTCCTCGACCGCGGCACCGCCGGCGCGCTCGTGAGCGTCGGCGGCGACCTGGCGGCGGCCGGCGACCCGCCGGCGGCGGACGGCTGGCACGTGGCCGTCGAGCATCCGCTCGACGCCTCGCGAGAGCTCGCCAGAGTGACGCTCGGCGCCGGCGGGGTCGCCACGTCCAGCACGCTCTCGCGCGCCTGGGTCCAGGACGGCGATCGCCGTCACCACGTCATCGACCCCGGCACCGGCGAGTCGCGACGACCGACCTCGCCGCCGTGACGGTCTTCGCGCGCGCCGGCTGGGAGGCCGAGGTGCACGCCACCGCGGCGCTGCTCTCCGGCGCCGCCCGGGCGCTCGCCTACCTGGAGCGCCACGAGCTCGACGGGATCGTGACGACCCTCGACGGAACGACGACCTCTACGCCGGCGCTGCAGCGCGCCGGCGTGACCGAAGGGAGCGCAGCATGAATCCTCAGATCTGGTGGTATCTCTCACGGTCCGCGGGCATCGTCTCGTGGCTCATGCTGACGGCGTCCGTGCTGTGGGGCATCGTGCTCGCCACGGACCTGTTCCCCAAGTGGCGCACGAACGCCTGCGCTGCTCTCGATGCACCGCTGGCTGGCCGGGCTGACGTTCTTCTTCATCGCCGGCCACCTCGTGACGCTGCTGTTCGACAGCTACGCCAAGTTCCACGTCGTCGACCTGCTGGTGCCGTTCTCCAGCTCGTGGCGGCCGACGGCGATCGCCGTCGGGATCGTCGCGCTCTATCTGCTCGTCGCCGTCGAGGTGACCGCGCTGGCGATGAAGAGGCTCTCCAAGAGGTGGTGGCGCGACGTCCACATCGTGAGCTACTTCGTCTTCTGGGGCGTGAGCATCCACGCCGCGCTGGCCGGGACCGACGCCTCCAAGCCGATCTACACGGTGACGGCGATCGTGGCGCTCTCGGCGGTCGTCTTCGCCGCCTCGTACCGGTCGCTCTCGCACGACCTGCCCAAGCGCAAGCCTGCGCGGGTCGCGCGGGCGGAGGTCCGCCCGCCGGCCTGACCCAAGGTCAGCCGCCGGCCTGGAGGCCGGGCCTTACTCCCAGTGCGCCGCGAACTCGCGCACGGCAGACTCGGTGAGCGGGTGTGCGGGCAGCGCGCGGAGGACGTCGAGCGGCGCCGTGATGTCGTGGGCGCCGTCGAGGATGCTCTCCACGACCTGCGGCGCCGTCTTGAGGCTGGCGGCGAGGATGCGCGTGGGGCTGTCCAGCTGCTCCAGGATCGCCGCCAGCTCCAGCACGACCGCGCCGGCAGAGTGCCGGGCGGCGCGGTCGACGTAGGGGATGACCCAGAGGCAGCCGGCCTCGTGCGCGAGCAGCGCCTGCGCCGCTGAGTAGACGGCCGTCAGCGCGCTGTCGATGCCGTCTTCGTGAAGTACCGTCGCCAGGGTGATCGCCTCGAGCGTGGCCGGGAGCTTGGCGACGACGCGGTCGGGCGCGAGGGCCGCCGCGGCCCGCGCCTCCTCCTCCATCTCCGCACGCGTGCTGCGCGTCGGCTGGTAGCAGATCGGCACGCCGGGAAACACCTCGAGCAGCCGGGCGAGGTGCGCGAGCGGCTCCTTCGTCTCTCGCGCCATGAGCGCCGGGTTGGTCGTGATGCCGCGGACGAAGCCGAGCTTCGCCGCCGCCGCCGCGTCGTCCAGGGACGCCGAGTCGAGCAGGATCGCCATCGTTTCACTCCAGCGGTCGGGTCTCAGAGGGCCGGTGCGACGAGCCGCCACCGAGCACACCCTCGCACCTTGCCGCGGCGCCTTCAAGTACCACGCGCAGCACGATGGGCGGCACATCTACGTGGTCGAGGGGGAAAGGGGGCCACGCGGCCCGCGCTCAAGTCGTCGGAGGTCGAGATCCGCGTGGACCGCGGGCCGCCCGCGGGCATGTCTCAGGCTCAGGTCGAGGGCGGGAGCAGGCTGAGCCGCCCGTGCCGGACAGCAACGGTCCCGGTGCCCGGATAGCCACTCCTGAGGGTAGTCAGCTACGGAGAGGGGTCCCGACGTCCTCCTCGCGTCCCCGGACCCGTGAGCGACGAGGAAGGACCGCCCCGACATGACCCGGCGTATGCGGATCACGGCTGGCCTCGCCGCGCTCACGTTCGTCCTGGTGGCCGGGACCGTACTGGCGGCCTGCGGCATCGGCCGTGCCGCGAACGCATCCACGGCGACGCCGGCAGACGCCTCATCGCCGCCCGCCAGGCCTCCCGCACAGACGACGTCCAAAGGGGCTACGCAGGCGATGCGCCGCGCGGCCGCCGCGTTCGACGCGTTCGCCCGCGCCTACTACTCCTCGTCTGGCGGCCGCGCGCACTACATGAACACGCCGGGCACGGGCACGGCCGTCTTCTGGCGTCAGGCGGAGATGATCGAGATGACGGAGGACGCGTACCAGACGAGTCGCAGCCCCGCTCAGAAGCGGCAGGTCGTCGCTCTCATGATCGGCGTCACCTTGCAGTACGGCCACAACTGGACGCGCCGCACCTGGAACGACGACATCATGTGGATGATCATCGCCGCCGCGCGCGCCTACCAGCTCACCGGCGACCGCGCGTATCTCGACATGGCGAAGAGGAACTTCGACATCGTGTACGCCCGCGCCTGGAGCTCCGACTTCGGCGGCGGTCTGTGGTGGATCAGTGGCGGCCCCGGGCGCGCGCAGAAGAACGTCACCACCAACGCGACCGGCGTCATCGCCGCCGCCGAGCTCGCCGGCGCCCTGCACAGCAAGGCGTACCTCACGAGGTCCGAGCGGCTGTACGCCTGGCTGCGCAAGACGCTCTACGATCCGAGCACAGGGGCCGTCCGGGACAGCATCTCGCGGGCGAAGTCCGGAAGTGGCACGGTCATCAACAAGGCGTCGCTCACCTACAACCAGGGCACGTTCACCGGCGCCGCCGGCCTGCTGTATCGGGCCACCCACAACAAGCGGTACCTGGACGATGTGACCGGGGCGATCACCTACACGCGTGACGTCATGGCCAGGGGCGGGGTGCTGCCGGCGGAGGCCGGGGGCAATGGCAACCTCTTCGGCTTCAAGGGCATCTTCAGCCGCTGGGCTGTCGGGTTCGCGCACCAGAACCACATCACGACGTTCGACCCGTGGTTCCGGCTGAACGCCACTGCCGCCTGGAGTCATCGCAACAACCGGGGCCTGATCGGCCCGGACTGGACCCAGACGATGCCGACATCGGCGATGGACTCGTGGGGCGCCTCGTCGGCGGTCGTCCTCCTCGAAGTCCTCGCACACCCGTGAGCCGGGCGCAGGGCAGCACTCAGGCGCCCGGCAGGAGGGTCACGACCCCACCATGGCATCACCGGTCATCGACAAAAGGCCCTCCGGGGCGCCGGAGATCCCGCCCGGGCGGGCGCCGCTGCGGGTGGTCCCGCCTGATTCCGCGAGACCGCTCGGGCTGATCGACCGGCATCCGGCGGCGGCCGCCGTGGTCGCGGCCGTCGCCTCTCGGCTGCTCGTCTTCGCAGTCGCCTTTGCCTCGAGCTTCTGGCTGGGCGCGCGCCTGCAGCATACGCCCCTCGCGGCGACCGGCGCCGCGGCCCTCCACGCGCACCCGCTCGGCTTCTTTCTCTCTGCCTGGCGGCACTGGGACGCCGTGTGGTTCCTGCACATCGCCGAGAACGGGTACGGCAAGCACGCCACCGCCTTCTTTCCGCTCTACCCGCTGTTGATCCGCATCCTGTCGCTGGGTCCGGGCAGACCGACGGCCGCCGCGATCTTCATCTCGCTGGTCAGCTTCGCCGCGGCGCTGCTGCTCCTGTACCGTCTCGTGCGCGACGAATTCGACTCCCAGACCGCCTTCTGGGCGGTGGCGTTCCTGTCGTTCGCGCCTGTGTCCTTCTTCTTCCAGGCGGCCTACAGCGAGTCACTCTTCCTGCTGCTCACGATCGCGTGCTTCGCGGCCGCGCGGCGCGGCCGCTGGGTGCTCGCCGGGGTCGCCGGAGGTCTCGCCGCGCTCACGCGCAGCGCCGGCGTCCTGCTCCTCGTGCCGCTGGCCTGGATGTGGCTGGAGCAGTACCGCGGCGGCGCGATCAGGCTGCCGGGCGCCGCCGTGGCGCAACCGCTGCTCGCGCGCGGCCGCCAGCACCTGGCGTCCCTGGCGGCGCTTCTGCTCGTTCCGGCGGGTCTCGCCGTCTACATGGCCTACCTGAACGTCCGTTTCGGCCACCCGCTGCAGTTCGTGACGGCCGAGAGCCACTGGCACAGGCGCTTCCGGCTCCCCTACGTCGCCATCTGGGAAGGGGCGCGGTCGGCCTGGCGCAGCGTCCGTGCCATCGCGGCCGACCCGGCCCTGTTCACCAGGTTGCAGCGGTTGCCGTGGCGGGACCAGTGGCTGACCATGGGCAATCTGACGGCGTTCATTGCCTTGGTCCTCGCCATCGTTCTGCTCGTGGCCTGCTGGCGCAAGCTGCCTGCGGCCTACACGGTCTTCGCCGTCGTGTCGTTGCTGCTGCCGCTGAGCTACCCGCCACATGGGACGCCGCTACTGAGCTTCCCCCGCTTCCTGCTCGTGGACTTCCCGGTCGTTGTGGCGCTGGCCGTGATGGCCGTCCGCCGGCGGATGGTCAGGTGGGCCCTCGTCGCGGCTCTGCTGGCAGGCCTCGTCGTGTTCACCACGATCTACGCCAACGGCATGTGGGTAGCCTAGGCGGAGCGAAGGCCGCTGGTCCCGTCCGCCCTACCGCTCCGCGAACCTCCGGACCCAGGCTTCGAAGGCCCGTAGCTGGGCCGCAACGACCGCGAGGGCCGTCTCGTCGATCAGGCGTTCGTCGTCGAACGCCGTCCGCGCGAACGTGATCATCACCTCGGGCTTGAGCAGCGCGTGTGCCTCGAGCGACTCGAGGGTGGCGCGCAGGCCGTGCTGCATGCGCACCGTGCCGAGAGGGCCGGTGGACGCGCCCATGATCGCCATTGGCTTGCCCTTGAAGGGCTGGTCGGGTGGCCGCGACGCCCAGTCGATGGCGTTCTGCAGCACGCCCGGGACCGCGTGGTTGTACTCGGGCGAGACGATGAGGAGCCCGTCCGCGGCGGCGATGGCGCGGCGGAGCTCACGCGCCGGCGCCGGGTAATCCTGCTCCAGCCGCAGGTCGTCGTCGTAGAGCGGCAGGGAGCGGAGGTCAGCCTCGGCGAACACCATGCCGGCTGGCGCCACGGAGACGGCGGCGTCGTAGAGCATGCGGTTGTACGATCCGCGGCGGAGGCTGCCCACCATGGCGAGGATGCGTAGGGTGTCGTCGGCCACACTCGTCATCTCACGACCCTTTCTCGTCGATGGGTGGCTGGTCTGCGGCGGAGTGAGGCTGGGGCGGGGCCGCGGCGGCGAGCAGCCGGTGCACGACGGCTGCGGACTCCGCGGCCAGCGCCGCTTTCGCGAGGCGGCCGGCGTCACGCGCGTCCGTTGCGCGCACGGCCTGCTTGGCCGCCGGGATCAAGGCGGGGCTCATCGAGAGTTCCCGTACCCCGAGCCCGACGAGCAGCGGCACGGCGAGGCGGTCGCCGGCGACTTCGCCGCAGACGGCGACCCGGCGGCCGGCGGCCGCGGCGGCCGAGGCGGCGCGCCCGATGAGCCGCAGTACGGCGGGGTGCAGCGGGTCGGCGAGCGCGGCGACGGCGCTGTTGCCGCGCTCGGCGGCCATCGCGTACTGGGTGAGGTCGTTGGTCCCCACCGAGAAGAAGTCCACGAGCGGCGCGAGGTGTTCCGCGACGAGAGCCGCCGACGGCACCTCCAGCATGATCCCGAGCTCCAGGCGCGCGGGGACGGCGGTGCCGCGCGCCTCCAGCGACGCGCGCGCCTCCTCCAGGAGCTCGCGGGCGCGCCGCACCTCGTCCACCGTACTGACCATCGGGAGCATGACCCGCAGCGGCCTCGCGGCGGCGACGCGCAGGATCGCACGCAGCTGGCAGCTGAGCTGCTCGGGATGCCGCAGGCTGAGGCGCAGGCCGCGGACGCCGAGGAACGGATTCGACTCCGCCGCCAGCGGGAGAAAGAGGAGGGGCTTGTCGGCGCCGGCGTCGAGCGTGCGGATCGTGAGCGGGCGGCCGCCGAGGGCGGCGGCGACGGCTTCGTAGGCCGCCGCCTGCTCGTCTTCGTCCGGCATGGCGGCTGCGCCGAGGAACAGGAACTCCGTGCGCAGGAGCCCGACGCCGTCCGCCCCGGCGGCGACGGCCTCGGGCACGTCCGGCGGCCCGGCGATGTTGGCGTCCACTCGGATGCTCACCCCGTCGAGGGTCACGGCCGGCGCGGCGGCGACCGCGCGCGCCGCGGCGGCCTCGCGTGAGATCGCGCCCCGCCGCCGCTCCACCGCGGCCACCAGCTCGGGCCCTGGGGCGACCGTCACCGTGCCGGCGTCGCCGTCCAGCGCGAGCTGCGTTCCCTCGGTGACGGCGAGAAGCTCAACGCCCAGCCCGACGACGGCCGGCAGGCCGAGCGCGCGAGCGAGGATCACCGCGTGTGACGTCGGCCCGCCGAAGGCGCAGGCGATGCCGGCGACACCTGAGGGATCGAGGCCGGCGACGTCGGCCGGGGTGAGGTCTCCCGCGATGATGATGCCGGGAGCTGCGCCGGTTCGGGCGGCGGCCACGCCGGCGTCCCCGGCGGCGTCCGCCCGGCCATCGTGCGCGCTCGCGTCAGCCGGGCCGGCGTCCGGCCGGCCTGCGGCGGCTCCGCCGTCGGCGGGCAGGCCCGCGTCCGACCACGCGGCCGGGACCTCGAGGTTGGCCAGCACCTGGTCGCCAACGGCACGCAGGTCGGCCGCGCGCGCCCGCAGGTAGGCATCCTCCACGGTGTCCCATCCGGCCGCCGCGGCGGCGACTGCCTCCGCCCAGGCGCGCGCAGCCGGCTCCCTGCGCGCGAAGACGGCGTCGCGCGCGGGCCCCAGGAGCGCCTCGTCCTCCAGGAACAGCAGGTGGGCGTCGAAGATGGCCGCCTCCTTGGCGCCGGCGCGGCCGAGCACCGACGCCTGGGCACGGCGGATCTCGGCGGCCGTCGCGGTCAGAGCCCCCTCGAGCGCGGCCCACTCGGCTCCCGGATCGGCGGCCGGACGCGGCGGCAGCGGCCCCCCGGCGCGGCGGAGCGGCCGCGCCGGTCCCGCCGCCAGTCCCGGCGCCGCAGGCAGCCCCGCGAGCACCGTGCCGGGCGGCGGTGGGGCGGCCGCAGTCCCGGGGCCGGCCGCTGCCGCCGGCACCTTCGCGGCCGGCGGCTCGCCCGCTGTGGGCGCGGCGCCGCCCGGCGTCGCCCGTGCGTCGTCGAGCTCGCCAAAGCCTTCCTCAGCCAGGCGGCGGACGGCGTCCAGCGCCTCCGCCGCCTGCGCTCCTCTCGCGGTCAGCGCGAGCTCGTCGCCCTGCCGGGCGCCGAGGGTCGCGACGCCATTCACACTGCGCCCGCTCACCGGCCCTCGGCCGGTCGTCACGTCGGTCACCTGGACACGGGCGTCGAAGCGGGCCACGGTCCGCACGAGAAGCGCCGCCGGCCTGGCGTGGAGGCCGAGCGGGTTCAGCACCGCGACCATGAGCGTCTGGACGGCGTCTCCGCCGGCCCCTGCCACAGTTCCCCCGGCGGCTTCGTATGCGCTCCCGCCCGCACGCCAGACCGCGGGCTTGTCACCTCCCGGCTGTCCGTCCGCGTCCTCACCCAGGTGCGACGCCTTGCCGGCCAGGCCACCCAGGGCGGCCGCGGCCACCGCGTCGAGAGTCTCGCCGATCCCCGCCGCGACCGCCGCCGCGACCGCGCCTTCGACCAGGGGCGCGGCGGTCAGGCGCACGCGATCGCGCCGCTCCTCGTCCAGCAGGTCGAGGGCCAGCTCGGCGGAGAGGACGGCGCTTCCCAGGTCCATCAGGACCAGGACGCCGTCTTCGGTCCACACGTCCTCGATGGTGCGCAGGACTCGGGCGGCGTCGGTGCCGAGAGCGCCGCCGGGCTCGTCCAGCCCGCCAGCGGCGCCTATCCGCACCTCCGGCCCAGCCATCTGGGCGGCCAGCTCGACGACGCCCCCGGCGAGCCTGGAGCTGTGGCTGACGACGACGAGACCGACCACGCGCGCGTCAGCCGTCCTCGCCGGGGCTGGCGCCCGCCGCGCCGAACGTCGTCGCGGCGGTCTCCAGCAGCAGCCACGACGACGTCGCGCCCGGGTCCTGGTGACCGGCGCTGCGCTCGCCGAGGTAACTGGCGCGGCCCTTGCGCGCGACCAGCGGCGTCGTCGCGCGCATGCCCTCGGCGGCTGCGTCCGCCGCGGCCCGGCTCGCAGCCGGCAAGGACGCGGTGGCGCCGGCGGCCGCGCGCAGCGCCTCCGCCGCCGGCAGCAGCGCGTCCACCATGGTCTTGTCGCCCGGCTCGGCCTTACCGCGCATCTGCACCCCGGCGACGCCCGCGCTCAGGACGCCTGCCCACTCAGCCGTCGTCAGCGTCGTCCGCTCCGCGGCGGTCTTGCCCATCTCGAGGAAGAGCGTGCCGTACAGCGGCCCGGCAGCGCCGCCGACCGTGGACACCAGCGTCATGCCCGCGGTCTTGAGCAGCGGTCCGAGCGGGACCCCCTCCCGCGGGCCGTCGGCCGCGCCCGCGAGCTTCGCCGCCACCGCCTGCATCCCGCGATCCATGTTGACGCCGTGGTCGGCGTCGCCGATGGCGGCGTCGAGCTCCGTCAGCTCGTCACGGCGTGCGGCGACCTCGACGGCGAACGCGCGCAGCCAGGCGGCCACGGCGGCCGCATCGACGGCGCCGGACGCGACGCTCACGCGCCCCACCTCAGTCCGGGCGTGTCGACCGGGGCGTCCCACAGCCGTAGCAGCTCGTCGTCGAGGCTCAGCAGCGTGACGGAGCAGCCGGCCATGTCCAGCGCGGTCATGTAGGAGCCGACGAGATTGCGCGCGATCTCGATGCCCCGCTCCTGGAGGAACCGGTGCAGCTCGCCGTAGACGACGTACAACTCCATGAGCGGCGTGCCGCCCATACCGTTGACGAACGCCAGCACCCGGTCGCCGCGCGCGAAGGGGAGGTCGTCGACGACGGCGCCGGCGAGCGTCGCGACGACCTCGCGGGCGCCGGCCAGCGGCCGCCGCTCCCGCCCCGGCTCGCCGTGGATGCCCACGCCGACCTCCATCTCGTCGTCGCCGAGGTCGAACGTCGGCTTGCCCGCCATGGGCGTGGTGCACGAGGTGAGCGCCACGCCCATGCTGCGGCTGCGCTCGTTGACCAGGCGGCAGAGGCCGGCCACCTCCGCGAGCGGCCGGCCCTCCTCCGCCGCGGCCCCACAGAGCTTCTCCGCGAGCACGGTGGCGCCGACGCCGCGACGTCCGGCCGTGTAGAGACTGTCCTTCACGGCGACGTCGTCGTCGATCACGACCTGTTCCACGGCAAGTCCCTCTTCGCGCGCGAGGTCGGCGGCCATCTCGAAGTTCATGACGTCGCCGGTGTAGTTCTTGACGATGTGCAGGGTGCCGCCGCCGCCGTCGACCGCCTGCGTCGCGGCGAGCATCTGGTCCGGCGTCGGCGAGGTGAACACCTCGCCCGGGCAGGCGGCGTCCAGCATGCCCGGGCCGACGAACCCGCCGTGCAGGGGCTCGTGCCCCGATCCGCCGCCGGAGACGATGGCCACCTTGCCGGCGACGGGCGCGTCCGCGCGAGCGATCCAGTGCGGGTCGGTGTGGACGACGAGGCGGCCGGCATGCGCCAAGGCCATGCCGGCTAGCTCCTCCCTGACGACGTCCTCCGGCCGGTTGATGAGCTTCTTCATCGTTCCCCCCAGCTGCGGCCGCCGGCCTGGCCGGCGGCGTCACGGTCATGCGACCATCGTTCGTCGCCTGGGGGCTGCCGTCAAGGGTGGCGGCCGCTCGGCGTACCGGGCTCACGGTCCTCGCGCTGGCGTCCGCGTGCAAGTGGCATAGACTCGGCGTGCGCGCCCCGCGACAGGCGCGGCGCGAAGACGCCGACTGGAGGTACCGTCGATGCCCCGCACCGCGAAGCCCTATCGCCTGGTCCCCGCCGACGTGCCGCCAACGGCTGTGAGAGGCGCCGGCCTCTACGCCGAGATCGTCGCCGACTTTGTCGCCTCAGGTGTCGAGTCGGCGCTCGTCGAGGTGCCGGGCCGCAAGGCGAACTCGCTCAATGTCGGTCTGAGGAAGGCGGCCGCCACGTCCGGCGCGGCGGTCAAGGTCGTCACGCGCTCCGGGCAGGTCTACCTGAAGAAGGCCTGAGGAGGGCGAGCCGCCGGGTCCCCAGAGAAGCGCCGGCGTCCCGCGACATGCTCAGAAACGCACGGCGGGCGGCCCGCCGCTCCACAGAAGCGGCAGGCCGCCCGCCTTTCGCGCGACGGCGCCCGTGGCCGTCAGCGCACGATCAGCCTGTTCGACACGACCTTGACCTGCTTGTTGCCGGCCTGATCGGTCGCGTACACGTAGAACTTGTACGTCCCTCTCGGGAGAGTGCACCGGAACGAGGCCACCGAGCCGACACCCGTCTTGACGCTCTTCTTGACGGTCTTCACGACGCGGCTGTGCGAGTTCTTGATGACGATGCGCGCCGCCGCCTTGATGCCGTAGCGGTACAGGGTCTTGTCCTTGACCACGAAGCGGAGCTTCGCGGTACCGTAGCGCGTGACGCTCGCGGGATACCGTGCGCTCACGGCCGGGCGCACGGTGTCGATCTTGACCGTCACGGACGTGGCCGTCTCGGCATTGCCGGCCCGGTCTACCGACCAGTACTCGACCTTGAAGATGCCGTCGCCGAGGTGCGTGAGCGGGGCCGGCAGCAGGAGCTCCGGCCCGGCCACCGGTGCGGCGCCGTTGATTGACGAGTATGTCGCCTCGATGCCCGCGTGGTCGTCGCTCGCCAGGTAGGCGAGCTTGACGTCGCGGTGCACCCAGCGGGTCGGCGCCGGCGTGGCCAGCTTGGTCACCGGCTTGACGACGTCGATGTTGACGTAGCCGGTCTGCACGATGCTCGTGGCCGCCCCCTGCTGTGCCCAGAAGATGACGCTGTGGTGGCCGGCGCCGGCGACCTGGAAGCTCGTCGAGCCGGCGACTGTCTGCGTGGTGCCGCCGTCCAGCTGGTAGCAGACGGAGAGCCCGCCTACACCCCCGCCGGTCGTGATCGTGACGTTGGCGGTCCCCCTGTACCAGCCGGACGTCTGGTTGGGGGCGAGGCCTCGCGACTGGGCGTAGAAGGAGTCGATGTTGACCCACCCCGTCCGCTCCGGCTCCGCGTTGCCGACGTTGTCTACCGACCAGTAGGTGACCTTGTGTTGTTTGACACCGGACACAAGGAAGGAGCCTGTGTACGTCTTCTCGACGCCGCCGTCCACGGCGTAGTGGATGCTGGCGACGCCGGAACCGGCGCCGTCGTCAGCTGCGAGGGTCACAGTGCGGTCGGTCGTGCTCCAGTCGGAGAGCTCGTCGGTGCCGAGGCCGGTCGGAGTGGTAGTCGGCGCCGTCGCGTCGACCTTGACCGTGCAGGAGCCCGTCGCGCTGGCGTTGCCGGCCATGTCCGTGGCGCGGAAGTCGTAGGAGTGAGGGCCGTCGCCGACGACGCCGGGGTCGACGACGAAGACGTGGCCGCTCGCGGTGAGCCAGCCGGTCGTTCCGGCGGGGCGGTACTGTGTCGCCGCGACGCCGCTGCCGCCTGTGTCATCAGGGTTGAGGTGCACACTGACCGCGCCGGCGTGCCAAGCGCTGTCGGCGTCGCTGCCGATCGTCGGCGGTGTCATGTCGATGTTCACGAAGCCCGTGTGGACATCTTCGACGTTCCCCGCCTGGTCGACCGACCAGTACGTGACCGGATGACTTCCCTGGCCCGACACGGCGAACGGGGTCGCGTAGGTGAGCCGCACTCCGCCGTTCACGGTGTAGTACGTGGCGGCGACGCCGGAGCCGCCGGCGTCGCCGGCCGCGAGCGTCACGCTGACCGGCGTGTTGGTCCACCCGGAGTGATCGTCGGCTCGGATGCCGCTCGCCGTCGTGGCGGGAGCGGTCAGATCCGGGCTATAGGCGATGATGGTGCCGCCGCCGCCAACTGCCCAGGCCTTCGCCGCTCCGGCGCAGGCGACGCCGAAGAGCGCCTGCGTGGTGGAGGTCCCCTCGGCGGTCCAGGTCGTGCCGCCGTTGCTCGTGGCGCGCACCGTCCCACCAGACCCCACCATGCGGACGTGGCTCGCGTCGACGGCGACGCTGCCGTTCAACGTCTGACCCGTGCCTGCCGACTGCGCGGTCCAGGAGGAGCCGCCGGTGGTCGTCTCGCGTACGGCACCGCCGTTGCCGGCGATCCACGCGACCGACGCGCCGCTGCAGCGTACCGCACGCAGCGTGGCGTTCTTCTTGAGGCCGGTGCTCTGGAGGGCCCAGGTGGTGCCGCCGTCGGTGGTGCGCAGCACGGTCGCCTTGTTGCCGACCGCCCAGCACGTCGAGGCGTCGGCGCAGGCGACCGCATTGAGCGTCTGCGTCGTGCGGGACGGCTGGGCCGCCCACGTAGTGCCGTTGGCAGTGTGCACGATGGTGCCGCCGTTGCCGACGGCCCAGCCGTTGGAGGCGTCGGCGAAGGCCACGCCGTACAGCGTCTGCGTCGTGCCCGACTTCACCGCGCTCCAGGTGCTGCCGCCGTTGGTGGTGCGCAGGATCGTCCCGCCGCCGCCCACGGCCCAGCCGTCGGAGGCGTCGGCGAAGGCCACGCCGTACAGCGTCTGTGTCGTGCCCGACTTCACCGCGCTCCAGGTGCTGCCGCCGTTGGTGGTGCGCAGGATCGTCCCGCCGCCGCCGACGGCGCAGCCGAGATTGCCGGTCGCGAACGCTACACCGCGCAGCGGCTGGATGGTCCCAGACTTCTGCGCCACCCACGGCGCGTAGGCGGCGAACGCGGCCGCCGGCGCGAGGAGCAGCACGGCGAGCGCCGCCACAATGATGACGCTCGTCCGCAAGATCCCAGGTTGTCGAGTCTGTTCTCCACGGCCGGTCCCCCCTTCGCGCACTTTGTGAGTGCGGCGACAGCATGTTTGCTGATTCTCTTCTCTGATGGTCGGTCCCCTTTCCCTTGTGGGCCATGGGACACGTGTCTAGCGAGCGTAGGTACGTTTGCCTATGCGCGAGGTTCGCCCGCGACACGACCGTCTGGCGACGGTGGAGCCGCGCGCCGGGTAGACTCCGGTCATGACCGTCTCGAGTTCCCCGCTCGGCCCCGGGCTCCTGCAGCGCACGTTCCGCTCCCTGCGCGTCTACAACTACCGGCTGTACTTCTTCAGCCAGGTGGTCTCGATGAGCGGCACCTGGATGCAGGCCGTCGCCCAGAACTGGCTGGTGTTGAGCCTGACGAGCAGCGCGCTGGACCTTGGAATCACCGTCGGCCTCCAGTTCGGGCCGGTGCTGTTCTTCGGGGCGTGGGGCGGGACACTCGCCGACCGCGTCGACAAGCGCAAGCTCCTGATCTTCACCCAAGCCGCCGCCGCCCTGCTCGCCCTGGTGCTCGGCATCCTCGCGGCCACGGACGTGGTCACCGTGTGGATGATCTGGGTGCTCGCCGGGCTCACGGGGACGGCGACCGCGCTGGGCATCCCCGCCCTCCAAAGCTTCATGTACGAGATGGTCGGACCCGACGACCTCGCCAACGCGGTCGGCCTGAACTCGGTCGTCATCAACTCGTCGCGCATCATCGGTCCCGCGATCGGCGCGGTGCTCATCGCGAGCTTCGGCGTCGCCCTTTGCTTCTTGTTCAACGCGGCGTCGTTCCTCGCGGTCATCGCCGCGCTCGCCGTGATGCGCACCGGGGAACTGAAGCGCGGCAAGCCGGTCGCGCGCGAGCCGGGACAGGTGCGCGCGGGATTCAAGTACGCCTGGCGTACTCCGACGCTTCGGGTGCCGCTGGTCATGCTCGCGGTCATCAGCATCCTCGCCTACAACTACTCGGTCGTGCTGCCGCTGCTCACCAAGTCCGTGTTCGGACGCGGCGGCGGGTCGTACGGAGCGCTGTCCGCGGCCATGGGCATCGGGGCGCTCGCCGGCGCCCTGTTCATGGCGAGCAGGGGGCGCCCCTCGCGGCGCCTGCTCGTCGGCGCCGCCTTCGCCTTCGGCGTCGCCACCATCGCTCTGGCGCTCGCACCCGGCTACTCCGCCGGGCTCGCGCTAATGGTCCTCATCGGCGGGACCGGCGTGCTCTTCATCAGCGCGACCAACGCGATCCTGCAGCTGAACGCGACCGACGCGATGCGCGGGCGCGTCATGGCTCTCTGGTCGATCGTCTTCCTCGGCAGCACGCCGATCGGCGGGCCGATCACGGGCCTGCTCGTCCGCGGCCTCGGGGTCCGGTGGGCGATCGCCATCGGCGGCCTCGCCGCCATGCTGACGGCCACCGGGGCCGCGCTCGCGCTGCGGCACCGCCGCCTCGTGAAGGAGGGGAGCTGCGAGGCGCCGGTGTGCCTGCCGGACGGCCCGGCTCCCGGCGACGCGCTCGGCGAGGCCGTCGAGGTCGGCCGCCGCTCGCCGCCGCTCCAGCCGGCCGCCGCTAGGGCCGTCCGTCCTCAAGTCGGAGGCGGCGTTGCCGATGTAGGTTACGGGGCCGCGCGACCAGCGCGGCGCTTCCGTGATGCGACCAGCGAAAGGAGGACGGTGCTTCTTCAGGGGAACCTGCAGGAGTTCAGTCTGCCGAACGTCTTCCAGCTCGTGAAGATGAGCGCCAAGAGCGGCTCGCTCACCATCCGCAGGGAAGGCGAGTCGGGCAAGATCTTCTTCCGCAACGGGATGATCACGTATACCTACTCGGTGCCGCAGTTGCTGCCGCTCGGCGAGCGTCTCGTCAAGGCCGGCGCGATCAGCAACGCGCAACTCAAGCAGGCCCTCGCCGCGCAGAAGAAGGCTCCGGACGGCGCGCGCCTCGGCCACATCCTGCTCGAGCAGGGAAGCCTCGACCGCGAGACGCTCGAACAGGCGGTGCGCGAGCAGATCCAGGACACCGCCTTCAACTTCTTCAGCTGGACCGACGGCGAGTTCGAGTTCGGCGCCGACGACAGCCCGCCGGGGGAGGACATCCTCGTCGAGATGAGCGTCGAGACGGTCATCATGGAGGGCTGCCGCCGGATCGACGAGTGGGAACTCATCTTCGAGCAGCTCGGCTCGCTCGAGCGTGTCCCGCACCTCGCCTACGGAGACCACGTCGCCGACGAGGGCAGCCTCACGCTGACGGCGGAGGAGTGGCGCGTCGTCGTCCACATCGACGGGCGCGCCGACATCAACACGATCCTGCGCGACTGCGGGCTGGACCGGTTCCACGGCGCCAAGGTCATCTACAGCCTGTTCTCGAGCGGCCTCATCAACGTCACCGAGCCGGTGATCGAGAGCATCGGCAAGGGCCCGAGCGTCGCCGTGCGCGGGCCCATCGACATCTACAACGAGGTGTTCCTCAACACGTTGACCGACTCCAACGTCGTCAAGCAGCTGCGCGTGGAGCTGATCGACGAGAAGGAGGTCGAGATCCCGGTGGTGGCCGGCCAGCTGCCCGCCAACGGCAACGGCCACGGCGGGGAAGACGTCGAGGGCGCGTCGCCGGCCGAAGACGTCCTCGTGTTCACGGCCGCGTCGAGCTGCCCCGAGCAGGCCTGGCTGCGGCTCGCCGGCGAGAGCTCGGCGTGGGTCCTGCTGGCCAACGCCAACGACGCGGACAGCCTGCGTTCCACGCGCGCCGACCTCGAGTTCGTCAAGGCGCTGGGGACGGTCCCCTACGTGGTCGCCACGTACATGTCCATGGCCGGCGAGGAGATGACGGCGAAGCAGATCACCAAGGTGCTCGGCCTCGACGCCAAGACGCCGGTGCTGTTCTGCCAGCTGCGCGATCGCGAGTCGGTCGCCGCAGTGGTCCGGGCGGCGCTGGAGCTGGCGGCGGAGAGCCGCGACGCCTGAGGCGCCGGGTCTGCGCCGCCCGTCCGACCGCCGCGCGTCCGACCGCCGCCCGCGCCCAACGCCGCGCCTCCGCTTGTCTTCGCCGCGCCCCGGCGCGAAGATTGGACGCCGTAGGCGGGCCGCGCCCGGGCCCGCGCGAAGAAAGGACACCACCGCATGTACTACCCCAGCTACCGCATGAGACGCCTCCGCCGCACCCCGGCCATCCGCGACCTGGTGCGTGAGACCAGGCTTCAGCTCGACGACCTCGTCTACCCGCTGTTCGTCATCGCCGGCGAGAACGTCAAGAACCCCATCTCGTCGATGCCGGGCTGCTACCAGCTCTCCATCGGCAACGTGCTGCCCGAGGTGCGCGAGATCGTCCAGCTCGGCATCAAGGCGATCCTGCTGTTCGGCATCCCCGCCCACAAAGACGCGGCCGCCACCGGCGCCTACGACTCCGAGGGCGTCGTGCAGATGGCCATCCGCGCCATCAAGGACGAGTTCCCGGATCTCGTGATCGTCACCGACGTGTGCCTCTGCGAGTACACCGACCACGGCCACTGCGGCGTGGTGCAGGAGGGTGAGGTGCTCAACGACGTCACCCTCGAACTGCTCGCCAAGATGGCGGTCACGCACGCCGAGAGCGGCGCCGACATCGTCGCCCCGAGCGACATGATGGACGGCCGCGTCGCCGCCATCCGCAACGCGCTCGACGACGACGGCCTCACCGACACGATCCTCCTGTCGTACTCGAGCAAGTTCGCCTCGGCGTTCTACGGTCCGTTCCGCGAGGCCGCCGAATCCGCTCCGGCGTTCGGCGACCGCAAGACCTACCAGATGGACCCGGCCAACGGCGAAGAGGCCGTGCGCGAGGCGCTGCTCGACATCGAGGAGGGCGCGGACATGATCATGGTGAAGCCGGCGATCCCGTTCCTCGACGTCATCCACGCGGTCAAGCAGGAGACCAAGTTCCCGCTCGCCGCCTACAACGTGAGCGGCGAGTACGCGATGATCAAGGCCGCGGCGGCCAACGGCTGGCTCGACGAGCAGCGCGCCGTGCTCGAGGCCATCACCGGCATCAAGCGCGCCGGCGCCGACCTCATCATCACCTATCACGCGAAGGACCTCGCCACCTGGCTCGGATGAGGACGGGGAGGGGTCATCGAGTGGTGGGCCGAAGCCGCATCGCTCGATGACCGGCCGGTCAGCGCCTCGTTCAGCCCCGCCCGAACGGGGCCGCGCACTGGCCCCGGGCGGCCGCCCGATGTAGGGTGGCAGTCCGCCTCACGCGGGCGGATGTCGTGAGAGGGCCGGGCGGCGCACCCACAAGCGCGTTGCGCCGCCCGCCCGTCTCTGGCACACTGGAGCCGGTTTGCACCATCCTCACGCTGAAAACCCCCACGGCACGAACGCGCGGCCCGGCGACGCCGGGGAAGGCGCCCCTGCCATCCCGCCCCCGCGCGTCATCGCCTGGGAGGTCACGCGCAGCTGCAACCTGGCCTGCGTGCATTGCCGGGCCTCTGCGGTCCACGGCCCGTATGAGGGCGAGCTGAGCACGGCCGAGGCGTTCAAGCTCGTCGACGAGATCGCTTCGTTCGCGAACCCGATCCTGATCCTCACCGGCGGCGACCCGCTCATGCGTGCGGACATCTTCGACATCGCCGAGTACGCGATCGGCAAGGGTCTGCGCACCGTCATGTCGCCGAACGGCACGCTGGTCACCCCCGAGGTGGCGCGGCGCATGCACGACGTCGGCATCGCCCGCGTCAGCATCTCCATCGACTTTCCGACCGCCGCGGAGCACGACGAGTTCCGCGGCGTCCCCGGCGCCTTCGACGGCGCCGTGCGCGGCATCGAGAACTGCCTCGCCGCCGGCGTCGAGGTGCAGATCAACTCGACGATCACCAAGCTCAACGCCCATTACCTGCCGGCGCTGCTCCAGCTCGCCGACGATCTCGGCGCCGTGTCGCTTCCACCCGTTCATGCTCGTCCCCACGGGACGCGGCAAGGAACTCGAGGAGCAGGAGCTGCCGCCGGACGAGTACGAGAAGGCGCTCGAGTGGATGTACGACGCGCAGCAGGAGAGCGACCTGTTCATGAAGCCCACCGACGTGCCGCACTACTGGCGCGTCATGCGGCAGCGCGCCAAGGCGCAGGGCCGCAAGCTCGAGGTGCACCCGCACAGCCACGGCGGCATGAACACGCTCAGTCGCGGCTGCCTCGCCGGCATCGGCTTCTGCTTCATCAGTCACGTCGGCGAGGTGCAGGGTTGCGGCTACTTCGACAAGGTCGCCGGCGACGTGCGCGAGCAGACGTTCCCAGAGGTGTGGCGCGACTCGCCGCTCTTCAACGAGCTCCGCGACTTCGACGGCCTCAAGGGCAAGTGCGGCGTCTGCGAGTTCAAGAAGGTCTGCGGCGGGTGCCGCGCGCGGGCCTACGAGGCGACCGGCGACTACATGGCCGAAGAGCCGTACTGCGCCTACGTGCCCAGGGGCTGGTGCGCGCCGGCCGTCGGCTGACGCCCTCCGGCGCGCGCATCCGGTCGGGCAGCCAGGGCGTCCGTGGGGCCAGGCTTGGTCCACCGCCCGACCGCCGCAGCCAGGTCGAGGCGCATCGTCCACGAATCGCAATCTCGACCGACGACGACGAAACCTGCTCGATCGTAGAGACGGCGGGCCCTGGTTCCGCTCGGAGACGCTGAGGCTGACCGCGCCGGCCGCGTGCTCGCGGGCGAGGTCGACGGTGGCGGCGAGCAGGGCTGTGCCGATCCCGCGCAGCCGGCATGCGGGAGCCACGCCGAGCCCCAGACCCGGGATCTCCTCGCCGAGAAACCCGTAGCCGGGATGCTCGGCGGTGAACCGTCGCAGCCAGCATGCGCCGACGGGCCGTCCGGTGACCTCGGCGATGATCCCGCAGTCGCCGGCACGACCCCAGCCTTGAACGTAGTCCGCGAACTGGGGGATCGCCAGGACTTCCGCCAGCGGGCAGGGAGGTTCGCCCGCGGGCCGCTCCCAGCTCGCAGCCTCGGCCAGCATGGCC
This sequence comes from uncultured Thermoleophilia bacterium, assembly GCA_963784975.1. Taxonomy (GTDB): domain Bacteria; phylum Actinomycetota; class Thermoleophilia; order UBA2241; family UBA2241; genus CAIXSE01. The sequence goes on from CAWAUK010000064.1 coordinate 90,772, forward strand.
GCGATGAACGGCTCGTCCTCTGCGATGGCCGCTCTCAGGACCGCAGCGGCAGGGGCGGGTGCGCTCACGTCCCGAAGTGCGTCTCGAGCAGCACCGACGCTTCGGTCAGGCCGGCGTCGACGTAGAGCTTCTGCGCCGTGTCGTTCTCCGCGCCGGTGCTCACCGACGCCTCGGCGCAGCCGGCCTCCTCGAACACGCGCAGCGCCGTCTCGACGAGCCGGCGTCCGATGCCCTCGCCGCGCCGGGCCGCGGTGACGACGAGCAGCTCGATGAGCCCGGAGTCGGCGGTGTGGAAGAGGCCGGGCACGATCGCGAAGCTCAGCAGTCCGACGGCGTCGTCGCCGTCCTCGGCCAGCAGGGCGCCGCTGACCGGCGAGGCCAGGAAGTGTCGCACGTAGTGTTCGTCGATGGCTGAGACGTCGCCCTCTCCCTCGGCCATCTCCCTGACGAGGCGGACGATCGCCGCCTCGTCGCCGGGGCCGGCGTGGCGGATGATCACTGGCATGGCGGGCTCCTCGGGCCGGGGCTCTTCTCGTCCCGCCGTTCGGCGCGAGCGCCGCGCCATGCCTGCTTTCCCCTGGATCCAGGGTAGGTTGTGTGTCGAGGCACATGGCGCGCGGCGGCGCGTAGTATAGTGCCAGCTTTGCAGTAGCTCTACCACTCGCAGGGAGGACCCGAGTGAACACCGAGACGTCCGCGCGCCTCTTCGAAGAGGCGATCAAGTACATCCCCGGCGGGGTCAACTCGCCCGTCCGCGCGATGAAGGGTGTCGGCATGCCGCACCCGCTGTTCATCTCGCGCGCGGAGCGCTCCCACATCTGGGACGCCGACGGCAACGAGTTCGTCGACTTCGTCTCCTCGTGGGGCCCCATGATCCTCGGCTGGGGACATCCCAACGTCGTCGGCCGGCTCAAGGAGCAGGTCGACCTGGGCACGAGCTACGGCGCGCCAACGGAGCTCGAGGTCGAGCTGGCGCGCCTCGTCTGCGAGGCCGTGACCTCGGTCGAGCTCGTGCGCATGGTCAACTCGGGCACGGAGGCGACGATGAGCGCCGTCCGCGTCGCCCGCGGGTTCACCGGCCGCGAGAAGGTCGTCAAGTTCATCGGCTGCTACCACGGTCACTCGGACGGATTCCTGGCCGCCGCCGGCAGCGGCGTGCTCACGCTCGCGCTGCCGGACAGCCCCGGCGTGACCAAAGGGACCACGGCGGACACGCTGCTGGTCGAGTACAACGACGTCGCCTCGCTCACCGAGCTGTTCGATGAGCGCGGCGAGGAGATCGCCGCGCTCATCGTCGAGCCGGTGGCCGGCAACATGGGCGTCGTCCCGCCGCAGCCGGGCTTCCTCGAGGCCTGCCGCGAGCTCTGCACGAAACACGGCGCCGTCCTCATCTTCGACGAGGTCATCACCGGCTTCCGCGTCGCCTGGGGCGGCGCCCAGGAACGCTTCGGCGTCATGCCCGACCTCACGACGCTCGGCAAGATCATCGGCGGCGGCCTGCCCGTCGGAGCGTTCGGCGGTCGCCGCGACATCATGGAGACGGTGGCGCCGCTCGGCTCGACCTACCAGGCCGGCACGCTCTCCGGGAACCCGCTCGCGATGGCCGCGGGCGCGGCCACCCTGCGAGTCCTCTCCGAACCGAACGTGTACGAGCGCCTCGAGGCCACCGGCGCCCGCGTCGAGCAGAGCCTGCGCGCGGCCGCCGGCGCCGCGGGCCGCGCCGTCACCATCAACCGGGTCGGGCCCATGCTCACGATGTTCTTCTGCGAGGGCCCGGTGCACAGCTTCGCCGACGCCAAGGCGGCCGATACCGCCGCCTACGCCGCGTACTGGCGGCACATGCTCGAAGCCGGCGTGTACCTCGCGCCGTCGCAGTTCGAGGCGGCGATGATCTCGCTGGCGCTCACCGACGCGGACCTCGACAAGGCTGCGGCGGCCGCGAACGACTGGTTCGCCGGGACGGGGGCCTGACATGCGCGGCATAGACAAGAACGACGTTCCCAGCGTCACCGTCCCGCGCCTCGCGCTGTATCTGCGCAAGCTTCGCGAGCTCCGGGCGCGCGGCGTCGACAGGGTCTCCTCCAAGGACCTCGCCGGCATGATCGACCTCAACGCCGCGCAGATCCGCAAGGACTTCTCGTACTTCGGGGAGTTCGGCACGCGCGGCGTGGGCTACGAGGTGCCCGTGCTCGTCGACGAGATCACCCGCTGCCTGGGCCTCGACCACACCTGGAACGTGATCATCGTCGGCGCCGGCCTGCTCGGCACCGCTCTCGCGCGCTACCGCGGGTTCGGCGAGCAGGGCTTCCGCCTCGTCGGCATGTTCGACAGCTCCGCCACGGTGATCGGCGCCCGCTTCGGCTCGGACGAGAGCGACAGGGTGCGCAGCGTCCACGAGCTGGACGAGTTCTGCCGCACGGAAAGGGTGGACATCGCCATGGTCACCGTGCCGGCCGGCGAGGCCGAGAGCACCGTGCAGCGTCTGGGAGCGGCAGGGGTCAAGGCCGTCCTGAACTTCGCCCCGATCAAGGTGCACAGGCCCGAGGGCGTGCTGGTCCGCCAGGTCGACCTGTCCAGCGAGCTCATGTCGCTGTCCTTCTACCTGGACAAGGAACAGGACTGATGCTCGCAGGCGCCGCAGGCACCGTAGTGCTTTTGAGCGACTCGCGGGCCGTGAGGGCCCGGCGCGAGGCGGACTAATGCCCGCAGGCGCCGCAGGCACCGTAGTGCTATTGAGCGACTCGCGGCCCGTGAGGGCCCAGCGCGAGGCGGAGTGACCATGGACCTCGCCGCCGGCGTGGCCGCGGCGCTCGCGGCGGCCGGAGAGGCCTTCGGCCCGTCGCCGGCCGCCGCGCCCGAGCCTCGTTGGGGTGCGCTGTACGCGGAGCTCGACGTCGGCGCCGACGTCACGTTCGCCACCGACATCGAGCTCGATCTACGAGGGCTACCTGCTGCACTACCGCGAGAGCCGCGCGTTGGCGCTTGCGGCGGACGATCTGGAGACCCGGCTGCTCGCCGGGGACTGCTTCTACGCGCGCGGCCTGCGAGGCGTCGCCGCGCGCGGGGACGCCGACGCCGTCGGGCTGCTCGCCCGCCTCATGGCGACGTGCTCGTACCTGCGCAGCGCCGGCGCGCCGTTCGCCGCCGACGACGCCCTGTGGGCGTACACCACGGCGGGGCTCGTCGCGCAGCACGCCGGCGCCGCCCCGGCGTCGGTGGCGGCGCTCTTCGACGCCGTCGACGCCGGCTTCCGCGCGTCGCCGCCGGCGGACGTGCCGGCGGCCGTGCGCCGTGCCGCCGCCCATCTGGCTCTGACCGACCCCGCGCCGCTGCTGCGCGAGCTCGAGGCCGACACCGGGAGGTGACCGTGGACCTGCGTGCCTTCATCAGTCTGCTGGAACGCGAGGGCGAGCTGGCCCACGTGCGCCCGGAGGTGGACCCGTACCTCGAGATGGCGGAGATCGCCGACCGCGTCAGCAAGGCGCACGGGCCGGCGGTCCTGTTCGAACAGCCGAAGCGACCGGCGGGGCAGCCCGCGGTGCCGGTCCTCATGAACCAGCTGGGCTCGTATCGCCGTCTCGAGCTCGCCCTGGGCGCGCCGCTGGACGACATCGCCAAGCGCATCGGCGGCCTGCTCGAGCTCCAGGTGCCGAGCGGCCTCGTCGGCAAGGTCAAGGCGCTCGGCCAGCTCAAGGAGCTGGCCTCCTACGGCCCCAAGTACGGCAAGAAGGCCCACTTCCGCGAGGTCATCGTCGACCCGCCGGACCTGACGCGCCTGCCGGTGCTGACCACCTGGCCCGGCGACGGCGGGCCCTTCGTCACGCTGCCGATCGTCGTCACCAAGGACCGCCAGGGCCGCCAGAACGCCGGCATGTACCGCCTCCAGGTCTTCGACGGCCAGACGACCGGCATGCACATCCACCTTCACCACGACGGCGCCGCGAACCTCCGTGAGGCGGGCGACCGAATGGAGGTGGCCGTCGCCCTCGGCACCGACCCGGCGGTGACGTATGCGGCCACGGCGCCGCTCCCGCCGGGCATCAGCGAGTTCATGTTCGCCGGCTTCCTGCGCGGCGAGCCCCTCGAGCTGGCGCAGTGCGCCACCGTCGACCTCGCCGTGCCGGCCGATGCCGAGATCGTCCTCGAGGGCTACGTGGAGAAGGGCGAGACGCGGCTCGAGGGGCCGTTCGGCGACCACACCGGCTACTACTCGCTGGCCGATCAGTACCCGGTGTTCCACCTCACGGCCATGAGCCATCGCCGCGACCCCATCTATCCGGCCACCATCGTCGGCAAGCCGCCGATGGAGGACGCGTACCTCGGCAAGGCCACCGAGCGGCTCTTCCTGCCGCTGCTGCAGCTCGTCCAGCCCGAGATCGTCGACATGGACCTGCCGATCGAGGGCGTCTTCCACGACTGCGCCATCATCAGCATCCGCAAGGAGTACCCGGGCCACGCGCGCAAGATCATGAATGCCGTGTGGGGCATGGGCCAGATGATGTTCACCAAGTTCGTGGTCGTCGTGGACGAACACGTCGACGTCCACGACTACAGCGAGGTGACGTGGCGGGTGTTCAACAACGTCGACCCCGCCCGCGACACCGTGATCGTCTCGGGCCCCCTCGATGTGCTCGACCACTCGAGCCCGACCGCTCGCTACGGCGCCAAGATGGGCATCGACGCGACCAAGTCGTGGCCCGACGAGGGTCACGCGCGCGAGTGGCCGGACGAACTCGCCATGGACCCCGCCGTCGTCCGCCGCGTCGACGAGCGCTGGAAGGAGTTCGGGCTGCCGTTTTCGTGACCCCGGGGGTATCCATCCGGGGGTTTTGACCCGTGTGGCAGCCATAAGTGCAGGATGGTACAATCCGCCAACCTGGGCGGCCGCCGCGAGGGGCTGACTCCGTCCGGGCGGTTTTCGAGCGCAGAGCCACGGGGAGTCACACTTCTTGACCGAGCGAGACTATCGCTACCGTCCCGCACCGCGTCCCTGGTATCGCAGGGCGTGGTTCGCGTGGCTGGTCGTCATCGTGATCGCGGCGATCGTCGTCGGCGTCCTGGTCTGGCCGGTGGCCGCCATGGACGACCAGTCCTACTGCACGTCCTGCAAGTCCATGAAGCCGGCGGAGAAGACGCTCGCCGAGTCCGCTCACAAAGGCATCGACTGCACCAAGTGCCACATCCCGCCGGGCGTCGTAGCGGCCTCCAAGTGGCGCATCGGCGAAGCCAAGAACGTGTGGGCCGATTATCTGGGGATGCCCTCCACCGCGGAGAAGGAGAGCATCCCCACCAACACCAACTGCCTGCAGTGCCACCCCCTCTCCGGGATCCCCAACGAGACCAACGGCGTGCGCATGAACCATGCGGAGCACCTCAAGCTGCGCAACCTGTACTGCGTCGACTGCCACGACACCGTCTCGCACGTGCTCCCCGGTCAGCAGAAGGGCGTGAGCATGGTCACCTGCGCCATGTGCCACAACGACACGGGCGCGCCCAACGGGTGCGGGTTCTGCCACCCGGTCCCGCCCGCCTCCGAGCACGCCCCGAACTTCATGAAGGAGCACGGTAAGGAGGCGCTCGTCAACGAGCAGGAGTGTCTGCGCTGCCACCACGACAAGCAGGCCTTCTGCGACAAGTGCCACGACTATCCGCCGCCGTCGCACTACTCCGGGCTGTGGCGGTACGCCCACGGCAAGCAGGCCACGGCCGACCCGGCCAACTGCGAGGCCTGTCACGACAAGTCCTACTGCGCGCAGTGCCACCAGGTGAACCATCCGACGGGCTGGATCCAGATCCACGGCGGTATCGCCGCCAAGGGTCCCAAGGCCTGCCTCGTGTGTCACCCGCAGGCCATGTGTGACGCGTGCCACGAACAAAACGGAGTGGTGATCCAGTGAAGCTCAGTCGCGCCATCTGGGCGCTCGCGCTCACCTGCGCGGTACTGGTCGGTGGCCTCGGCCTGCTCGCGGGCACCGCGGCCGCTTCCTCCAACGAGGCGGGCACCAGTCCCACGGGCACCGGCGGCTCGGCCATGAGCCCCAGCGGCAACGACGAGTGCTTCACGTGCCACGGCCAGAAGCCGGTCGACGGCACCATCACCGTCGACGGCAAGAAGGTACCGGCGTACATCGACGTCAACGGCGAGAAGAAGAGCATCTACGTCGACCGCTCCATCCAGGCCAACTCGCGCCACGGCCAGCTGGCCTGCATCAGCTGTCACATCGGCTTCAACCCCGGCATGCATCCGCCGAGCGTCACACAGGGCTGGCTCAGGACCGCCAAGATCAGTGCCTGCGGCGACTGTCACGGCGAAGAAGACAAGATGTACCAGCAGTCCTTCCACGGCAATCTGGTATTCACCAAGGACGCGAGCAAAGCTCCGCTCTGCGCCGACTGCCACGACGCCCACAACATCGTCCCTCCGGGCACGCCCGAGTTCCGCCGCCAGTCGGTGGCGATGTGCACCAAGTGCCATGGCGGCGAGGACACGACCTTCCTCGACAGCTACCACGGCAAGGCGTTCGTGCTCGGCGACGAGAAGACCGCCGTCTGTTACGACTGCCACGGCGGCCACCGCATCCTGCCGGCCTCCAACCCGGAGAGCACCATCTCCAAGCAGAACGTCGTCAAGACGTGCGCCAGGTGCCATCCCGGAGCCAACCAGAACTTCGCCGACTTCAAGGTGCACGTGAATCCGCAGGACCCGCGCTCGTCGCTGGAGATCTGGTTCTTCTGGATCGCCTACGTCCTGCTCATCGCCGTCGTGTTCACCTTCGCGGCGGTGCACACGGGGCTGTACATCTACCGCGGCGCCAGGGAAGGGCTCTACTCACGGAGCCACAACCCGGGGCGTGACCGCAGGGGCGCCAAGCGGATAGAGTACCGGCGCTTCAACGTGTTCCATCGCTGGATGCACTTCCTGGTGATCGTCAGCTTCACCGTGCTCGTGTTCACCGGCATGCCCCTCAAGTACAAGGACACCGCCTGGGCGCAGTGGTTCATGGACCTGTTCGGGGGAGTCACCGCGGCCGGCGTCTACCATCGGCTCGCGGCCATCGTCACCGTGGTGTACTGGACGGCCGAGATGGCCTTCATGATCATCATGGTGATCCGCAAGCGCGGCAAGAACCTGCGCGGCCCCGGTTCCATGATGTTCGGCCAGAAGGACCTGCAGGACCTGGTCGGCATGTTCTCCTGGTTCTTCGGGAGAGGACCCAAGCCGCAGTTCGACCGCTACACCTACTGGGAGAAGTTCGACTACGTCTCGCTGGCCGTCGGCACCGTCATCATCGGCCTCACGGGGTTCATGATGTGGTTCCCGCTCCGGACGACCGAGTACCTGCCGGGCATCTTCCTGAACATCGCCCTGGTCATCCACTCCAACGAGGCCCTGCTCGCGATGGGCGTGATCTTCATCTTCGTGCACTTCTTCAGCGCCCACCTGCGGCCTGAGTCGTTCCCCATCGACAAGGTCATCTTCACCGGCACGCTGCCCGTGGAACACTACCGCGAGGAGCGTCCTCTGGAGTACGCTCGTCGTGTACGCGAGGGCACGCTGGACGAGGTCATCGTGGAGAAGACCATCACGTGGAGGACCATGTTCGCCGACGCGATCTGGTGGATCATCACCCTCGTCATGGGCTTCGCCGCCCTGCTCATGACGGCGTTCATCATCTGGTCTGTCTTTGACTGAGCACGCGACAGCCCCGGCTGAGCGCCATCCGGCCCTGCCTGGGTCGAGGCAGGCCCATCGCGAGGCCAGCGAGCGCGACAAGCGCACTCGTCGCAACCTCCTGAGGCTGTCTCTGATCAACTGGGCGATCGCCGTCATCGCGTGGACGGTCAGCGCGTTCCTGGGCATCACCTCGCCGGCGAGCATCCTCGTCTACTCGGTGCTGTTCGTCATCGGCCTCATCGCGGTCATCGTGGCGCTGCTGACCTACCTGCTCGAGAAGTTCGCGCACAGACCTCCGGACTACGAACACGCTGATCTCGAAGACCACGACGAGGGTGGTGACGCTATCGTCGGTGGCGGAGCCGTCGCCGTGGGCGCCGTGGCAGCGGGCGCCGCGGCCCCTGCCGCCGCACCGGCAGCTGGCGCCGCCACCTCCGCCGCCGCACCGGCAGCTGGCGCCGCCACCTCCACCGCCGGGCCGGCAGCCGAGCACGAGGCCGCCGCCGGGCCAGAAGCTGCCAAGACTCAAGCTCCGGGCACTCCCGCCCAGGCCACGGCGCCGGCAAAGGATGAGGCCGCCGCCGCGCCAGACGCTGCCAAGACCGAAGCTCCAGCCGCGAAGGACGCCGTCTCAGGCAAAGCCCGACGTCCCGGCCGCGCCCGCCCAGGCCGCCGCTCCGGCCCCGAAGGATGCGGTTCCGGCCGCGCCCGCCAAGACAGATGCTCCGGCGGCAACGGACGCGGCTCCCGCCGCCGGAGGCCGACGGCAAGATCGCGCCCGCCAAGGACGCCGCTCCGGCCGAGCCCGCCGAGGGTGAGGGCACGTCCGCCAAGGGCGACGCTCCGGCTCCTCCTGCGGGCTGACCGGGACTCCACCGGCGTGTCCGGGAGCGTCCCCGCGTCCAAGCCGGCCCTCTTCGCCCGGCTCGTCAAGATCGAGCACAGCGTCTACGCGCTGCCCTTCGCCTATGCCGGAGCGTTTCTGGCCGCCGACGGCATGCCGACCTGGGGGCAGCTGCTGTGGATCACGGTCGCCATGGTCGGCGCGCGCAGCGCGGCCATGGCGCTCAACCGGCTCATCGACGCCGAACTGGACGCGCGCAACCCACGCACGGCGACTCGCGAGCTGCCGGCCGGTCGCCTCGGGAGGCGCGAGGTCTGGCTCTTCGCGGCGGCGTCCGTCGCACTGCTCGTCGTGGCGGCGTTCCAGCTCTCCGAGCCGTGCCGCTACCTCTGGCCGATCCCTCTCGCCGCTTTCGTCCTCTATCCCTACGCGAAGCGCTTCACATGGGCCTGCCACTACGCCCTCGGCCTCACGCTGGGGCTGGCGCCGGCGGCGGCGTGGCTCGCGGTGCGCGGAACGCTGGGTCCTGTCCCGTGGCTTCTCTTCTTCGCAGTCGGCCTGTGGGTCGGCGGGTTCGACGTGATCTACGCGATCTTCGACCTCGACTTCGACCGGCGGAACGGCCTGCACTCGGTGCCTGTGTCGGTGGGCGAGCGCGGGGCTCTCATCGTGGCCGCGCTCTCGCACGTCGCCACCGTCGCCCTCCTGGTGGCCGTGGGCACGCTGTCCGACCTCGGGCTCGTCTACTGGCTCGGACTGGCTGCGGTGACCGCACTCCTCGCCTGGCCGCACATCGACATCGCGCGCCGCGGGATCGGCCGTGTCGGCATGAGCTTCATGACCGTGAACGGGGCCGTAGGCCTCTTCTACGGCGCGGTCGTCATCGTGGCCACTGTGTGGTCGTGACGCGTCGACGAGTTCTGAGCGTAGAGAGAGTCTTTCAGATACCCCATGTGGTACAATGCTGCCCGCCGGCGCGTCGAGCATCCCGCCCTCGCGGTCTCAATGGGCGCCCCGGTCACCATCACTTGGCACACTGAGGGGGACTCGTAGGTGAGTGACGGCGACGTCCAGCAGCCGCAACAGCCGGAGGATGAGGCGCGGGGCAGGTCGCGCACGTTCGTCGCGGTCGCGGTCGCGGCCGTCATCTGCGTCATCGTGGTCATCTTGCTCGTACCGGTGGTCGCTACCTCGTCGACCTCATACTGCGGCAGCTGTCACGCCATGAAGGCGGCGTACCAGAGCTGGCAGCGCGGAGCGCATTCCTCGGTCCCCTGCTCCGAGTGCCACGTGCCACCGGGCGCCGTGGCCTCGTTCAAGTGGCGCTCCAAAGAGACGCGCAACATCTGGCTGGCCTACCTCAACATGCAGCCCTCCAGGGACCGCCAGGCGCCACCGGATACTCAGAACTGCATCAAGTGCCACCCGCTCAAGGGCCTGATGGGCATCCCCGGCAAGATGCAGGATGCCGCACGCCAAGCACATCAACCAGAACAACCTCGAGTGCGTCGACTGCCACGACCACACGGCGCATGCGGCTCCCGGGCAGAGCAGCACGGTCAGCATGTCACCGTGCACCATGTGCCACGAGCAGACCAAGGACTCCTCGAAGTGCGACTTCTGTCACTACACGCCGCCTGTGAGCGGCCGGTCGCACCCCACGAACTTCCTCGACGAGCACGGCAAGCTGGCGCTCGCCAACGAGCAGGACTGCATCCGCTGTCATCACAACAAGGCGCAGTTCTGCGACGGCTGTCACGCCAAGCCCACCCCGGGTCACTACTCGGGGAACTGGCCGTACGCGCACGGCCTGGAGGCCAAGAAGGACCGCGCCCGCTGTCTCGGCTGTCACTCGGAGAAGCAGCTGTGCAACCAGTGCCACACCGTGGATCACCCGGCCGACTGGGCGACCTCACACGCGCCGGTGGCGCTCAAAGGCGAGCGGTCGTGCCTGGTGTGCCACCCCAGGCAGATGTGCGTCGACTGTCACGCGGCCGAAGGAGTGACCTCGCAATGAGGCCGCGCGCGGTCATCCTGGTCCTGCTCGGCGCGTTCTGCGTGCTGCTGGCCGCGGCCGGCCCGGCCGCGGCGATCACCTTCACCATCCCGACCGGCAAGAGCGACCGCTGCCTCGCCTGTCACGCCAAGCCCGACCTCGGCACCGTCAACGTCAACGGCGTCGAGAAGAGCCTCACCATCTCCAAAGACACCTGGCACTCCTCGATGCACGCCCGCCTGGACTGCACCGCCTGCCATGCCGGCTTCGAGGCGCGCGAGCACACGGCAGCGGAGACCCAGGGCTGGTACCGGCAGGCCAAGCTCACCGCGTGCAGCGACTGTCATGCCGGTGAGTTCAAGATGTACGACCAGTCGTTCCACGGGAACCTCGTGATGAACGAGGGCTCCACGAAGGCGCCGGCGTGCGGCGACTGCCACGGCTCGCACGGCATCATCGACCCGACCACGACCGAGTTCCGGGAGTCGATCCCCGGGGTGTGCGGACGCTGCCACGGCGAGAAGTCGGCGACGTACCTCGACACCTATCACGGCAAGTCCGTCACGATGGGCGACATGTCCCGGGCGGTGTGCACCGACTGCCACGGCTACCACAAGATCCTGCCCGAGTCGGACCCGAACAGCTCCGTCTCGTCGCAGAACGTGGTGAAGACGTGCGGCAAGTGCCACGACAACGCCAACGCCAAGTTCGCCAGCTTCCTCGTCCACGTCGACCGCAGCACGCCCCACTCATCGCTGTGGGTGTGGCTGATGGAGATGAACCACGCCCTCCTCATCGGGGTGCTGTTCACGCTCGGCGGTCTGCACTGCTTCCTGTACTTCTATCGAGGCCTGAGGGAGGGACTGTACCGCCGTGGCTAGTATCGACAGCGACATCCGCGACGAGGGCATCGCCCTTGAACCAGCGCCGAGGGTCGCGCAAGCGTTTGCGGGCGCCCGCACCCATTTCCGCCGGTTCACGGCGTTCCAGCGCTGGGTGCACTTCTTCATCATGATCAGCTTCTCCATCCTCGTGCTGACGGGCATGCCGCTCAAGTACAGCGACAAGGCCTGGGCGCAGACGTGGATGGGCTTCATCGGCGGTGTGGAGAACGCCGGCATGATCCACCGCTTCGCGGCGATGATCATGGTCACGTGCGTGATCTGCATGCTGGGGTTCTTCGTGACCATCCTCATCAGGACCAAGGGCCGCTTCTGGGGCCCCGGCACGATGGTCCCCACCCGGCAGGACTACCGGGACCTCAGGGCCATGGTCAGCTGGTTCATCGGGAAGAGCCCGCAGCCCAAGTTGCAGCTCGACCGCTACGCGTACTACGAGAAGGGCGAGTTCTGGGCCGCCTCGGCAGGCGTCAGCATCATGTGCATCACCGGCGCCATCCTCTGGTATCCGGAGGTCGCCGCGCGGTACCTGCCCGGCATCGTGATCAACTTCGCGCTCGTGAACCATTCGGGCGGCGCGCTGCTGGCCATGGGCTTCGTCGTGGTGTTCTGGCACTTCTTCCACGCGCACCTGCGCCCCGAGACCTTCCCGATGGACAAGGCGATGTACGCCGGCGGCCTCCCGCTCGAGGAGTACGTGCACGAGCGGCCGGTCGAGTACGAGCGCCTGGTGCGCGAGGGCAAGCTCGACGACGTGCTCGTCGCGCCGGTCAGCGAGGCCCGCATGAAGATCCAGAACGTCGTCTGGTGGATCATCACCGGCGCCGCGCTGTCCCTGTGGGCGGTGTTCTGCATCTTCGTCATCTGGGTGACATACAACTGGCTCATCTCGTTCTGAGGGTGAACGGCTTCACAAGGACTGGTAGACTCCGAGGTCACAGCCACCTCGCAACTGCAAGGCTGCGGTGAGCTGGCTCATCCTCGAGCAGGGGATGGTTCCAACGGGGAGTGTGGCCGGCGTCACGTCGTGAAGCGTGGCTGGCAGTCGGGGAAAGGAGTCGGCGTGAGCGGTGTGCGCCCCTGGGCGACCGTCATGGCTGCTGCCGTGGCGCTGGTCGGCCTCGTCGTCGTGATGCTCGCGCTGACGGCAGCTCCCGCATCTGCCTATACCCAGTGGGAACACGACGGCGCCACGTGCGATGTCTGCCACGCGCAGGGCACCCCCACCGACGCCACCTGCCAGGCGTGCCACAGCGGGTTCCAGAGCTACCCCGGCATGACCTGCTGGTCGTGTCACGCGCCCGGCCAGGACACCTCCACGCTCTCCTCGCCGAGCTCCGCATGCAGTCAGGAATGCCACCTGTGGAACTCGGCGCAGAAGCAGTACATCATCCCGAGCACCCACGGGACGAATCCGCATCTCGGGTCCAGCCCCGCTTGCCTTGACTGCCACCCGACGAGCGTGAGCTGGAACGATCCGGGCTCGAGCCCACATCACCAGGGCACGGCCCCTGGGTTCACGCAGTGCGGCGTGTGCCACTCGCAGCAGAAGCACGCCGGGAAGGTCGCGTGCGCCAGCTGCCACACGAACGCGACGGCGTTCCATCTGTACCAGGCCAGCAGCCCCGGCTTCAAGAAGTGCGGGTCCTGTCACTCCATGAGGCACGCCGGCGTCAAGGTGTCGACCAGCAAGTGCGCCGCCTGCCACGCGGGCTCCGGCGGCCGCCCGGCGCAGCACTCGTCGTCGATAACGAAGAATTTCGTGTGTGGCGGCTGCCACACCAAGAAGCTGCATGCGCGCGCCGTGAGCAAGGCGGTCAAGAGCTGCCGCACATGTCACGGCGGCAGGTACCACGCCGCGCAACGCACGCCGGCCAAGAGCGTCTGCACCAGATGCCACTCGTCCGCGAAGCGTCACGCCAACGGCTTCCAGTGCACGTTGTGCCACCGGCGCGCCGTCCACGCCACGAGACCCAGCGCGATCAACTGAGATCCGCCTTTGAACTTCCGTCTCACTAGACGCGGCGTCACGGTCGCGGCAATCGCCCTCACCGCCCTGGTCGTGTTCATCGGCGTGGCGCTGGCCGCCACTTCGTCGCCGCGCTTCTGCAGTTCCTGCAAGAGCCATGTCCCCTACGTGACGGAGTACAAGAAGTCGGCGCACCGCGACGTGAACTGCGAGCAGTGCCACACCAAACCGGGCCCCTTCTTCTTCCTCACGTCAAAGCTCGAAGCCCTGCAGCAGCCCATCGCTCAGCTCACCGGCGACTACGAGAAGCCCATCCTTGGCTTCGTGCTGAACCAGTCGTGCCGGCGGTGCCACACGAACGAGACGCTGTTCAAGACCATCAGCGCCGGCGGCATCCGCGTGAACCACGAGCACCTCATCCAGGCGGGCTTCCTCTGCCAGCGCTGCCACTCGACCACGGCGCACGGCGATGCCGTGCCGGAGGGGTCCCGCACCTACCCGGTCATGGAGCAGTGCCTGATCTGCCACAACAACAACTACAAGGCCCCAGACGGCACGGTGGCCACCTCGCGCTGCGACCTGTGCCACGCCAAGCGGAACTACGGCGCCATGCCCGTATCGCACAAGCAGAGCGACTGGAGCACCCGCCACGGCGCCATCGGCGTCCTCTCCACCTGCAGCGCCTGCCACATCAAGAAGGACGCCTGCACCAAGTGCCATGGCGGCATCCTCATGCCTCACCCTCAAGCGTGGCTGTACGAGCACGGCAAGACGGCCGAGGCCAAGGGACGCGCGTCGTGCGGGCAGTGCCACAACACCAAGGAGTACTGCAAGACGTGCCACCAGGTGCCCATGCCGCATCCGGAGAACTTCATCTCCAGCCATCCCCTGCAGGCTGCCCGCTACGGCACTCCCACCTGCTTCAACTGCCACGTGCTGGCCAACTGCCAGGCATGTCATGAGCAGCATGCGGCGGGTGACCCGCGCGCCCACAGCCTGTTCAAGGGAGTCCAGTACACGCCGGCTCCACGGCCTACTCCGACCCCGACGCTGGGGAGTCAGTGATCGTGTTCAAGAAGCTGAGGAACAGGATCCCGAAGAGTCAGGTGCTTCTCGAGGGCAGGGTACCGGGCGCATGGCTGGTGGGCGTCCTGGTCGCCCTCATCGTCGTGGTCATCGCGGTCGCTGTGGGCCTGGCGGTCGCCTACACCAGCACGTGTTCGGCATGCCACATCATCAAACCCGAGGTAGCCACCTACGAGCGTACGGCGCATTACCGAGCCGGTGTCGCCTGTCAGCAGTGCCACACGAAGCCGGGCGTGTTCAACTACCTGATCAAGAACCTGCAGGGCGCCACGAACATCATCCTGTACGTCTCCAACTCATACGAGCGCCCGCTCACTACCGCCGTGGGCACCGCCAACTGCGTGCAGTGCCACCCCAAGTCCCAGATCGAGCGTGACCAGGTGTACAACAACATCCGCGTGAACCACACGGGTCTGCGCGAGGCCGGCTATCAGTGCATCACCTGCCATGCCGACATCAGCCATCCCGGCACCCAGCTCGAAGTGGCTCGCATCTCGCAGAACAAGATGCCGATCTGCGCGCGCTGCCACGACGGCGTGCGTCTCCCCGACGACTGCAGCATCTGTCACGTCGGAGGCGCGCCGCCGGAGGAGATCAACGTCCCGATCACGGGCGCGGTGACTCCTTCGCAGTGCCAGGGCTGCCACAAGACCGGGACGGTCTGCGCGGACTGCCATCATGGCCTCGACATGCCGCACCCCGAAGGCTGGATGAAGGCCCATGGGCCCATCGTCGTCCACCGTGGCAAGAGCATCTGCGTCTCGTGCCACCTCAAGGAGAATCCGAAGTTCTGCATCGACTGCCACGGCCTTGAGATGCCGCACCCCGGCGGCTGGCAGACCAGCCACGGCAGCTACGCGCTCAAGGACGACAACCAGCAGAAGTGCGTCAAGTGTCACGGCAAGGACAGCTGCATCAGGTGCCACGGCCTGCAGATGCCGCATCCGGGCGGCTGGCTGTCGCAGCACCCGAGCGTTGCCCTGAGCTCGCCCGGGCTCTGCAGCAAGTGCCACAGCAGCTCGTTCTGCGTGGGATGCCACGGCGTCGAGCTGCCACACAGCAGCGCGTTCATCGCCGACCATCCGAACCACGTGTATTCGTCGGGAAGCGTCTGCATGAAGTGCCACGGCAACGGCGGCACCGGCCCCCGGGGCTGCTACGGCGGCCAGTGCCACGCGGGTTCGATCTAGTAGCCGGCGCTGAGAACCCCGCCCCGGGGGCATCACCTGACCCATGACCGGTAGACCACCTCAGAGCGTGTTCGTCGGCGTGAGCGGCGCGAGCGGAGCGCCCTACGCCGCCCGCTTGGTCCAGGCGCTCGCCGCCGCCGGCTGCGCGCTGCAGCTGAGCATCTCGGACAGCGGCGTACTGGTGCTCCAGCACGAGCTCGGTCTGCCGGCGGGCACGCGCGCCGCCGTCACCGCCGAGTTCCTCCACCGCGCCGGCGCGACCGCGCAGGTCTTCGCGCCGGACGACCTCGGCGCGCTGCCGGCGAGCGGGAGCAGCGGCCCGGACGCCGTCGTCATCTGCCCCTGTTCCATGTCCACGGCCGCCAGCATCTCTCTGGGTACGTCGCGCACGCTCATGCACCGCGCCGCCGACGTCGCTCTCAAGGAGCGGCGCCCACTGGTCGTCGTCCCGCGTGAGACGCCGCTCACGCAGATCCACCTGCGCCGGCTGCTCGAGCTCGCGGAGGCCGGCGCCGTCGTGCTTCCGGCCATGCCGGGTTTCTACTTCCGGCCGCAGTCTCTGCAGGACGCGGTCGATCACGTGGTCGGCAAGGTGCTCACCGCCCTCGGCTTCGAGCAGGACCTGTTCCCGCCGTGGGACGGGGGCCGGCGCTGATGACGCCCCGCCGACCCGCGCGCGGGTCCGGCGATCTCCCCATCGATCGCGACCCGTCGCGCATCGAGGCCATGTTCGGGGACATCGCCGCGCGCTACGACCTGATGAACCGCCTCATGACCGTCGGTCTCGACGGCCGCTGGCGCCGGATGGCTGCCGGTCAGGCGGGTCTCGCGCCCGGTGACGAGGCCCTGGACGCCTGCTGCGGCACGGGCGACCTCACCTTCAGCCTCGTTGAGACCTGCCCTTCCTGCGCGGTGACCGGGCTCGATTTCACACCAGAGATGCTCGTGCGCGCCCGAGAGAAGGCCGCGACCCGACAGGGTCGCGGCCTGCCGGTGCCGCTCGAGTTCGTCGCCGGCGACCTCCTCGGGCTGCCCTTCGAGGACGACCGCTTCGCCGCCGTCACCGTCGGTTGGGGCGTGCGCAACGTGCCCGATGTGCCCAGGGCCTTTCGCGAAATGGCGCGGGTCACTCGCCCCGGCGGGCGCATCGTGTGCCTCGAGTCCACGCAGGCGCCGGACGGCCCGGGCAAACGCTTCCACGACGTCTGGATGGGCCGTGTGGTGCCGCTGCTCGGTCGTCTCGTGACCGGCGACCCCTCGGCATACGCGTACCTGCCCGCCTCGGTCGCGGCGTTCCCGCGCGCCGACGAGCTTGCGGCCATCATGGCCGGCGCCGGGTTGACGAACGTCCGCTATCGGCGCCTGGGGTTCGGCGCTGTGGCCCTACACGTGGGCGAGGCGCCGGCGTGAACAGCCGCCGTAGAAGAGCCGCCGAAGGTGGGCTTCCGAGCGGGGCGGCGCAGCAGCACCGCTCATCAGCTATCGAGCGTGGCTCCGGAGGGGCACCGCTCCGCCCTCGGCCGTCGCTCTCGTGGTCCTCGACGGCGCAGAAGCGCCGCATCGCCAGAGGGCTCGACCTGGTCGAGGAGCGCTTGACGGCGGTCGCGGCCGAGTATCCCGGCGAGCTGGGTGACGCGTGCCGCGCGACGCTGAGCGCCGGCGGCAAGCGCGTGCGGCCGCTGCTCACGCTGCTCTGCGCCCGCCGGGGCGAACCGGCGAGCGAGCCGGTGCTGCGGGGAGCGGCCGCCGTCGAGCTCCTGCATATGGCCACGCTGGTCCACGATGACGTCCTCGACCGCGCGGAGCTTCGCCGCGGCCGCCCGACGGTGGCGCACCGCTACGGGCCGGCCGTCGCCGTGTCGGCCGGGAACTTCCTGCTGGCACGGGCCTTCTCGGAGCTGGTGGGCGCGGGCGTCCCCGCCGCGGTGGACCTCCTGAGCGCCACCGCGGTAGGGCTCAGCCAGGGCGAGGTGCTGCAGCGGGCCGAGGCTTACGACGTGAGGATCGGCCGCGAGGCCTACGTGCGCCGCTGCGAGCGCAAGACGGCCGATCTCTTCTCGGCGGCGTGCGCGCTCGGCGCCCTGCTCTCGGGCTCCCCAGAGGCGGCCGGCGCGGTCGGCGAGTACGGCCGCCTGATCGGCCTCGCCTTCCAGGTCTTCGACGACATCCTCGACTGCAGCGGCGACGAGGAGACCACCGGCAAGCGTCCGGGCACCGACGTGCGCGACGGCACCATCACGCTGCCGCTGCTCTACGCGCTCGAGGCCCGGCCGGAGCTGGCGGAGACCCTCGGCCGGCCGGGCGCCGGCGACGCCGACGTCGTCGCCGTGCTGCGCGCAGTTATGGAGACCGGGGCACTCGAACGTGCCCGTGGCGATGCTTTGCGGTACATTGAGGATGCCAGGTCGGTCCTCGCCGCCTGTCCCGACACCGTCGAGCGCGGACTGCTCGCCCAGGTGGCGGCGCAGGTCGTCGACCGCTACAGCTGACGACTCCGGAGTCCAAGCCCGTGAACCCAAGTGAGATCTCCGCGCTCGCTGCGCGTTCCGGCCTCGACCACGTCTGGCGCAAGGTCGAGGCCGCTGAGCGTCTGAGCGGCGACGACGCGTCCGGACTGCTCGCCTCCAGCGACCTCCTCGCCCTCGGGGCGATGGCCGACTTCATCCGGGCGCGCATCGCCGGCGACGAGGTCTACTTCATCTCGAACCGGCACATCAACCATACCAACGTCTGCCGCAACCGCTGCCTCTTCTGCGCGTTCAGTCACGACGAGGGGGATGCCGACGCCTACACGCTGTCGGTCGACGAGGTCGTCGAGAAGGCCCGGGAGACCCTGGCCGTCGGCGGCATCAGCGAGATCCACATCGTCGGCGGCGAGCACCCAGACCTGCCGTTCGACTACTACCTGGACATGATGCGGGCGCTGCGCGAGCTCGCCCCGGACGTCCACATCCAGGCGTTCACGGCCAGCGAGATCGCGCACTTCGCGCGGATCAGCGACCAGTCAGTGACCGAAGTGCTGCAGGAGCTCAAGGACGCCGGGCTCGGGTCCCTGCCCGGCGGCGGCGCCGAGGTCTTCAGCGGCCGCGTCCGCGACATCATCTGCGAGCGCAAGATCAGCGGCCAGACGTGGCTGGACGTGCACCGCGCCGCCCATGAGGTCGGGATGAAGTCCAATGCGACGATGCTGTACGGGCACGTCGAGGAGCCGGCCGAGCTCGCGGACCACATGGTCCGTCTCCGCGAGCTCCAGGACGAAACCGGCGGCTTCAACGCCTTCATCCCTCTGTCGTTCCAGCCGGCCAACACCGGGCTCAGCGAGCTGCCCGGGCCGACGGGGTTCGACGACCTCAAGATGCTCGCCGTCGGCCGTCTCGTGCTCGACAACTTCCGCCACGTCAAGGCCTTCTGGATCAACGTGGGGCTCAAGCTGGCGCAGGTTTCCCTGGCGTTCGGGGTCAACGACCTCGACGGCACCGTGGTGGAGGAGAAGATCAGCCACGCGGCCGGCGTCGACACCGGGCAGGAGCTCAGCAAGGCCGAGCTGGTGCACGTCATCCGCGCCGCCGGCCGCGTGCCCGTGGAGCGCGACACGCTCTACAACGTCGTGCGGCGGTACGATGGCGGCGACTGAGCCGGTCCGGGCAGGCGGGACGGACGCGCCCGCCGTGCGTGTCGGTCGCATCGAGTTCGTCAACTGCTTCCCGCTGTATCACCACTTCGCCGGCGAGCTCGCCGCGCGCGGCGTGAGCGCCGACATCGTCGAGGGCTATCCCGCCGCGCTCAACGAGATGCTGGCGGACGGGGCGATCGACGTCACTCTGTCATCCTCGATCGCCTTCGCGCGCAACGCCGCGCAGCAGGTGCTGCTGCCACAGGTCTCGATCAGCTCCTTCGGCGCGGTCGACTCCATCCAGCTCTTCGCGCGCACTCCGCTGGCGCTGATACGGAGAGTCGCACTGACGGAGAAGAGCGCGACCTCCATCTGTCTGCTCAAGGTGCTCTGCCGGGAGTGGGGCATCAGAGCCCGAGTTCGCGCCGCGCCGCGGGCCCCTCTCCGAGGTCCTCGAGGAGTTCGACGCGCTGCTGCTGATCGGCGACGAGGCGCTGCACCTCCTGCGCGTCGAGGCGTACCCGCACCACTTCGACCTCGGCGCCGAGTGGAAGAGCATCACCGGCCTGCCCATGGTCTACGCCGTCTGTGCCGCGCGCCGCGACTTCGTGGAGGCGCGGCCGGAGGCGGCCGCCGCTGTCGGCGCCGCGCTGCTGGCGTCGCGCGACGCCTGCGCCGCGGCTCCGCACGCCACCGCCGCCGCGGCCGCCCAGGTCTACGACTTCAGCCAGGCGTACCTCATGGACTACTTCGACAAGCTGAAGTTCGGCTTCACTCCCGAGTACCGCGCCGGCCTGCGCGAGTTCTACCGGCGCGCGGCGGCCATCGGCGAGCTCGACGGCGCCCCCGATCTGGACGGCCCGTTCGTCGCGGCCGGCGGCGTCTGAGGCCGGCGCGGACATGAGCTGCTCCAGCCTCACCTTCCGCCGGCCGATCCCCGACGACTGGGACCGCGTCGTCGCCGTCATGCCGGCCTGGTGGGACGGCCGCGACCTGCGCGCTCTGCTCCCGAAGGTGTTCTTCGAGCACTTCCGCAGCTCGTCGCTGCTCGTCGAGCACGAGGACAGCCTCATCGGCTTCCTCGTCGGGTTCCTCTGCCCCGACCACGAGGACGAGGCCTACATCCACCTCGTCGGCGTCGACTCCGCCTGGCGGCGCGCGGGGCTGGGCGGCGACCTCTACCGCCGCTTCTTCGGTCTGGCGCGAGCCGACGGCCGCAGCGTCGTGCGCGCGGTCACGGCTCCCGTCAACACGGGCTCGATCGCCTTCCACACCGCGCTCGGCTTCTCCCTGCTGCCCGGCGACCACGAGGTCGACGGCGTGCCCGTGAGCACCGACCGCGGGCCGCACGGCGACCACCTGGTGCGCTTCCAGCTGTTCCTCGCCGAGGAGGCCGGCGCATGAGCGGCGGTCTGGCTGCGCCCGCCGCCGGCCCGCCGGCCGTGCGCATCACCGACGCCGAGGCGCTCGCGCTGCTCGAAGGCGGCGACCTGCTCGGCGTCGGGGCCCGCGCCGACGCCGTCCGTCGCCGCCTCCACCCCGGCGACGAGGTCACTTTCATCGTCGACCGCAACATCAACTATACGGACTACTGCCTCTCCGGTTGTCGCTTCTGCGCCTTCTACAAGAAGCCGGGGAGCGGGGAGGGCTACCTCCTCGCCGAGGCGGACATCCACCGCAAGATCGAGGAGACGCTCGAGCTCGGCGGCACCGCGATCATGATGCAGGGCGGCCTGCATCCGGACCTCGACATCTGCTGGTTCGAGGAGGTCTTCAGCGGCATCAAGGCGCGGTACCCGATCCACATCCACTCACTCTCGCCGCCGGAGATCGCGCACATCGCCAGGCAGAGCGACCTGAGCGTGGAGGAGACGCTGACGCGGCTCCACGCCGCCGGCCTCGACAGCCTGCCCGGCGGCGGCGCCGAGGTCCTCGTCGACCGCGTGCGCACCGCCATCAGCCCGCACAAGATCCCCACCGACACCTGGCTCAACGTCATGCGGGTGGCCCATGGCCTCGGCATGAAGACCACGGCCACGATGATGTTCGGATCCCTCGACACCCAGGCGGAACGCGTGGAGCACCTGCGCCGTATCCGCGACCTGCAGGACGAGACGGGTGGCTTCACGGCCTTCATCCCGTGGACCTTCCAGGCCGGCAACACGGAGCTGCAGGCCGGCCACACGCCCGCGACGGGCATCGACTACCTGCTGATGCTCGCGGTCACGCGCATCTACCTCGACAACGTGCCCAACGTCCAGGCCTC
Organism: uncultured Thermoleophilia bacterium; assembly: GCA_963784975.1. Taxonomy (GTDB): domain Bacteria; phylum Actinomycetota; class Thermoleophilia; order UBA2241; family UBA2241; genus CAIXSE01. The sequence continues at coordinate 112,310 of CAWAUK010000064.1, forward strand.
GTGGGTCACCCAGGGCCTGCGCATGGGGCAGGTGGCGCTGACCTTCGGCGCCAACGACATGGGCTCGACCATGATCGAGGAGAACGTCGTCGCCGCCGCCGGCGTGCGCAACCAGTGCGACGTCGACGAGATGGTGCGGCTCATCAGCGCGGCCGGCCGCACCCCGGTGCAGCGCGACACGCTGTACCGCGAGGTGCGCCGCTACTGAGCGTCGGCGGGCCGGGCAGGCTACGCCCGCCGGCCGCCTGTTCGTCATGCATGGCCAGTTCCGTCGCGGAGCGTGACACGGGTTAACCAGCGCGTAACTGCTCAATGCCAAAGCTGGCCTCTTCGGGGAACCTTTGTTTCGAGCCGTCCTTGCCACCGGGCGGGGATGGCGCCGATCCATCCCACGTGCGGGGGCGCGTGCTCCCGCCGAACAAGGAGGGCACTGATGGCAAGCACGACGCCTGCCCTGCCGCTTCCGGACCGTAGCGCACCCACCGTCAGCCCCGTAGGCACGCCGGTCGAGGCCGACAAGGGACTCAAGTCCAACGCGATCGGGATGCTGTCGAGCGTGGTCATCGGCATCGCTTCGACCGCTCCGGCGTACAGCCTCGCGGTGACCCTTGGCCTGATCGTCGCTGTAGCGGGCGTAGGCCTCAAGTCTCCGGCGATCATGATCATCTCGTTCGTTCCGATGATCCTGATCGCGAGTTCCTACTACTACCTCAACAAGGCGGACCCCGACTGCGGCACGACTTTCAGCTGGGTGACCCGGGCCATAGGCCCCAGGACCGGCTGGGTGACCGGCTGGGTCATGGTAGCCGCCGACATCATCGTCATGGCCAGTCTGGCCCAGATCACGGGCACGTACTTCTTCCTTCTCTTCGGGCTGAACAGCCTCGCCAATTCACTCTTCTGGGTCACGGCTGTCGGCGTCGCGTTCCTCGTCATCATGAGCGCGGTGACGGCGATCGGCATCGAGATCTCTGCGCGTCTCCAGTGGTTCCTGCTGGGCTTCGAGTACCTGATGCTGGTCATCTTCTCGGTCGTCGCGCTGGTCAAGGTCTACTCGTCGCATCCCGCCGGCTCGATCCACCCGTCCATCTCCTGGTTCACCCCGAACATGAGCCTCGGCGCTCTCGCCGGCGGCGTGCTGCTCGCCTTGTTCATCTACTGGGGGTGGGACACCGCGGTGTCGGTCAACGAGGAGACGGAGCGCAAGTCCATCGTCCCGGGCGTCGCGGCGATCCTGAGCACGCTGGGACTGCTGTTCATCTACGTGCTCACGACGACGGCCTCGCAGGCGTTCCACGGCACGACCTACCTTGCCAACAACTCCAGTGACATCCTGAGCCCGCTCGGCAGCGCCGTGCTCGGCTCGACGCTCGACAAGCTGCTGATCGCCGTCGTCCTCACGTCGGCCACCGCGTCTACGCTGACGACGATCCTCCCCGGCGCTCGCACCACGCTCTCGATGGCATCGCACGGTGCGATCCCGCGCATCTGGTCACGCGTCAATCCGCGCTTCCAGACGCCGGTGTGGGGGACCGTCATCTACGGCGTGCTCTCGATCGTCTGGTACGTCGGCCTGACGCTGCTCAGCCAGAACGTGCTCGCCGACTCCATCGCCGCCCTTGGGCTGGCGATCGCCTTCTACTACGGCATCAACGGGTACGCGGTGCCGCTGTTCTACCGGCACCAGGTCTTCCAGAGCGCGCGCAAGTTCCTGTTCCTTCTGCTCTTCCCGCTGATCGGGGGGATAGCCCTGACGTGGGTGTTCGCCGCTTCCCTGGATCAGTTGTACTACCCGGCCAACTCCGCCTCGGGCACGTCCTGGTTCGGCGTCGGACCGCCGTTCGTCATCGGTGTCGCGTTCATCGTCAGCGGCGTGATCATGATGTTCGTCGCTCACGCCTTCCTCAAGCGCTCGAAGCCCTTCTTCGCCCGCAAGATGGAGACTGTGGAGACGATGGTCCCGTGGGACGAGAGTCCTGAGGAACTGCTGGCGGGCGGATCGTCCGCGCCGCCGGTCGACACCACCCGTCGCGCCGCCTGAGGCTCTACGAGCGGTTCAGTCGAGGCCGGGCGGGGCAGACGCTCTCGCCCGGCCTCACGCGTGCGGGCGTCTGCCGCGGTGCGGCAATGCACTGCGGCCGCGCCGCTCATTCCGGCCCGCGCGGCGGCTCGGCGCTGTAGGCGGCTCTTGCTCCGTCGCCGAGCCGCTCCAGCTCGGCCTGGCTGGGCATGTCTCCCGCCGTGCGCAGCCGCTGCCAGGCCCCGTACAGGATCGGCGCCGCCACGGCGAGGCCGGCGATGCTGATGATGCCCGGCGAACGTCAGCACCCGCCCCGAGATCCTCGCGTACAGCAGCGGCGCCGTCAGCGAGCCCAGCAGACCGGCGAGCTGCATGGACGTGGCCTCGACGCCGGTCACGGTGCCGAGCCAGCGCCGCGGGCTCACCTGGATCGAGGAAGCCCTGCTTCGCGGGGTAGGAGAAGGCGATCGCGATCCCCTCCAGCACGTTGACCACAAGCAGCGCTGCGAAGTTGGTGGACCAGCCGTAGAACATCCAGGCGCAACTCGACAGCGCGTACCCGACGATGAAGAGCCAGAAGCGGCTGTAGCGGTCCGCGACCATGCCTCCGACGAAGCTGAGCAGCATGGGCACGCTGAACGCGACCCACGTGAAGCTGATGAAGGTCTTGGAGGCGCCGAGGTGGTCGAGGTACAGGCTCCAGACGACGTCCCAGGCGCCCATGGCATAGTGGCTCGTGAATGCGATGAGAAAGAAGGCGAGGATCGGCACGGTGAAGATCGCTCGGTACTGCTTCAGTGATGCTCGCCAGCCCGCCTGCGCCTCGCGTTCGCGGCGGCGCTGCGCGCGCCGCGTCTTGAGCGCCGCCGGTTCTTTCACCAGGAACGTGATCGCCGCCAGGGAGATCGCCGAGAGGATCGCGCCGAAGTAGAAGATCGTGTAGAAGCCGCTCTTGCCGCCGCCGCCGAGGGCGTAGAGCGGCGCGGCCAGCGCCGGCCCGACGATCAGGCCGCCGAACTGCGCCGTCGTCAGGAACCCGTAGGCCTTGCTGCGGTTCTCCTCCGTCGTGATGTCCGCGACGAACGCCTGCGCCGCCGGCCCGAACGCGGCCGTACCGATGCCCTCGAGCAGCCGGAAGAGGATGAACCAGTACGGGTCCGTCGTGGTCGTGAAGAGCAGCAGTGCGACCGTGTAGACGAGCGCCCCGCCGATCATCACCGGCTTGCGCCCGATCGTGTCGCTCAGCCAGCCCAGCGGCGACGAGAAGAGCAGCGTGCCCACATAGAACATCGCAGCGATGACCGCCCAGAGCGTCATGGAGGCGTGCGCCTGCTCCTCGAGGAACAGCGGGAGGTAGGGGAGGATGGCTCCGAAACCCGCCCAGACGACGAACTCGGACGCGCTGATCACGCCGAGCTGCATCCAGCTCGTGCGCGGCGCGCCCACGGGTGTCTGCGTCTGCTTCTCGGCAGGGGAGGTCATCGTGTCCGCTTGTCGGCAGGGGAAGTCATCGTGTTCCAGTTCGCGATCAGAGGCGGCGTGCCCGCTCCAGCGCGCCGCCCGCGACCCGGCGCAAGGCTATCACCCGGCTGCCCGGCCACGCAGCGGCCTGGCTCAGGAGTCGCGGACCTCGCGCGTCAACAGGCCCACGAGCGCCGACACCGCTACGATCGCGCCGGCGACGACGAAGAGGATGCGCACGTCGACCACACCGGCCAATGCGCCGCCGACGAGGACGGACACCGCGTACATCCCCTGGGTGAGCGTGAATCTCGTGCCCAGAACGCGCCCGCGCATGCCGTTGGGGACGACCTGCTGCAGGTACGTGTCGACGGCGATGAGGACGACCGCGTTGGCGATGCCGAAGATGGCGAAGGGCACCGCGGCGACCCACACGGAGTTGGTTGTCGCCACCAGGGCGAGGCACACGCCCATGATGGCCAGGCCGGCGATCATGGCGCGTCCTTTGCGCACGCGGGAGGCGAGAGCCACGAGTGCGAGTGAGCCGGCGAGGAAGCCGGCGCCGACGACCGCCTCCAGCGCGCCGAAGGCGCCGGCCCCGCCGTCCAGGACGCGGACGGCGAAGAGGAAGGTCAGCGGGTAGGCGGCGCCGAGGCCCGCGACGCAGACGACGATCATGGTCGTGTTGGCGCGCAGCCCGCGGTCGCGGGCGAGGAAGTGGAACCCCTCTCGCAGCTCTTCCCAGATCGCGTGCACGGTGTGCTCGGCCGCCGTGCGCGCGGGCGCCCGATACCGGAGCAGCAGCAGCGCCGCCGCCGAGACGGCGAACGTCGCCGCGTCAAGCTGGAACGCGACCGAGGTGCTGACGGTGGCAAGCAGCGCGCCGGCAAAAGCCCAGCCGAGGATCTCGGTGAGGTTCTCGCTGGTGGAGAGGAGCGAGTTGGCGCGGAGCAGCCTCCCCGGAGTGACGATCTCAGGAAGGATGGCCAGCTTGGCCGGCTCGAAGAACACCCCTGCCGTGGCGATCGCGAAGCTGAGCACGAACACGGCCGGCAGCGAGCGCGTGGCGACGAAGGGCACGGCGGCGACGAGCGCCGTCCGGACCAGATCGACTGCGATCATGAGCCGGCGCTTGTTGAGCCGGTCAACGGCCACGCCGGCGAATACTCCGAACAGCACGTAAGGGAGGGTGTACACCGCGAACACCGCGCCGGTCCCCAGCGCCGACCCGGTGGCCGTGTACACCAGCCAGGGGAAGGCGAGCGCCGCGAGGCGGTCGCCCAGCTGGGAGACGAACTGGCCGGCCCAGAGCAGCAGGAAGCCGGCGTTGCGGTGGAGCGGCGCGGACTGAGTGTCTGCGGCGACGGCGTTCGCTTCTATCGCTCTTCCCCCCGAAGCGCGTCGTGTCCTGACTGGAGGCTGCTGTTGTTCGTCGTGAGGGCGCGGCACAGTGCGGCGGGCCCCGCCGAAGCGTACACCAAGAGGGTGACGATGTCGCGGAACGCCTGCGCCGCCGCGTCCCTTCCACAAGGTGTTGTCCACATTGGCAACTTGAAGGCCCTACGTTGAACGTTTTGTCCAGGTGCAGAGGGTATGCGCGGCCAGACTGGCGTCCGTAGTGTCACGGCAAGCAATCGTCAACCACAACGTATCGGCACGTGGTGGCGGAACCTTTAGCCCTTTGGAGGGGACATGCGGTTCGGTGGAAAAATGCACATCAAGTTCGGCGGCAAGATGCACATCCGTTTCGGCGGGAAGATGCACTGAACGCGGGCAATCGATCGACTGAGGTAACATCATGAGCAAGAAGATCGAGAAGACGCTCGCCTCCCTGCTGTTCGCCCTCGTCACGAGCGGCGGCGGCAGCAAGATGCACTGAGCCCTCAAGCTCCGTTTCATCGGTGCCGATAGACGGGGCACGCACACCCCGAGAGGTACCGTGTCTATAGCTGAGCGTGACTACCGTGTGATCACGTTGTGCCTGGCGCTCTGCGCCGGCATGGCTACTGCGTACGCTTCCTCTTCCCGGGGCCGATTCCGCTTTCCACGTCGGTCATACGCGATGCGGTTGTTTTCGCTGTGCTCGCGATTATCGCGGACGAGATGTCCGTGGAGATTTCCGACCGTGTGACACTCGCCGCGTTCAACCTTCCGATTCTGCTGGCAATCATGTTCACCGGCAGATTGCCAGCAATCGGCGTTGCCGTCGCCGTTGGACTGTGGGGAGCCTGGAGGGAGAACTCTCGCTCCGTCGTTGTCTACAACACCGCCAACTTCGTTGTTGCCGTCTTCTTCGCGTCCTTGGCGTTCGACGCCCTGCTTGGGGCCGCTCGACGTGCACTTGGATCAAGTGACCGTGGGGCTGCTCCTCGCTGGAGCCGTTGCTGCCGTCTGCTTCGAAGCGACGAACCTGGCGCTCCTCAGCCTTGGGATGCGGATCAAGTACCGTCGTCCTTTCCGCGCCTTCTGGCGCGAGGAGATGCCGCCGTTCCTTCGCTCTCTGGGCGTCCTCCTGCTGCTCGGCTTGGCGATCGCAGCACTCTATGCGGCAGCCGGCATCATCGCCGTGGCACTCCTCTTCGTGCCGCTGTTCGCCAGCCAGTACATGTTCAAGCTCCTGGTGCGCGAGCGCGAGCACGTGACACGACAGACCGAGTTGAGCGACCAGTACCTCGAGATGAACATCGGGCTCGCCGCGGCGATGGTCGTTCTCCTCGACAGCAAGGACGAATACACGGCCCAGCATTCGGCGGCGGTGGCGATGTACTGCCGCGACATGGCGATGGCGCTCGAGTTGCCCGAGGAGGAAGCCGAGGCGCTCCACTTCGCCGGCCTGCTCCACGACCTTGGGAAGGTCGGGGTACCTGACGCCGTGCTCCGGAAGGCCAACTCCCTGGACGAGGGTGAGTGGGAGTTCATCCGCCAACATCCCGAGAAGGGCGCCGAGGTCCTCTCGCATCTGGCTGCGTATCAGGAGGTGGCCGACATCGTCCGCTTCCACCACGAGCGGCTCGATGGCAGCGGCTATCCGAACGGAATCAGCGGCGAGTCCATTCCCGAGCTCAGCAAGGTGCTCGCCGTGGCGGACAGCTACCACGCCATGACATCGGATCGTCCGTACCGCGGCGCGCGAAGCTCCTTCGAGGCGCTCAAAGAGCTGCGCATGCTGTCGGGGACGAAGCTGGACGCCCGCTACGTGGAGATCCTCGCCAAGGTGCTGCGAGACAAGGACCTCGCGTACCGCGACGGCAGTTCTACGGACTTCATGGGTGAGTACGAGCGCGGCCGCATCAACCTGCGGCTGCGCGGCCATGCGATCGCGGACGTCAGCGGCCTCTCCGGGACACGGCAGGAAGACCCAGCGGCAGGCTGACAAGTGCGCGCGCGGTGAGCGCCGCAGCCACGGCCTTCAGCACGTCCAGCCACACGAACGGCGCCACGCCTGTGAGCACTGCCTGGCTTGGCGTGAGGCCGAGCTGGATGGCCAGCCACGTCGCGCCGAGGGCGTAGATCGGCACAAGCCCGGCGAGCCCGGCGGCCAGCAGCCTCGGCATGGTCCCCTCCCCTCTGCCGGCCATCAGGCCGGTGATGAGCGCCGCTCCCAGGAATCCGAACAGGTAGCCGCCGGTGGGCCCGAAGAGCGCGCCCAGTCCCGACGCTCCGCCGGCGTACACAGGCGCGAAGAGGCCGAGGATGAGATACGCGGTCACGCTGAGCACGCCGAGTCGTGGGCCGAGCGTCATCCCGGCGAGTAGCACGACGTAGACCTGCAGCGTGAACGGCACCGAGCCGACCGGGATGGCGACGAACGCGGCGACCGACAGGATCGCCGTGAACAGGGCCGCCGTGGCCAACTCGCGAGTGGTGAGACGGGACATATCGTCAACCCTTCAGAAGAACGAAGAGGTGACAATGTAGCGGCCCCCCGGGCGGCGGTCAATCCACCCGGGGGGCCTACCCGCTCAGTGCCGCACGCTCACGTCGCCGGAGTGGAAGCTCCGCACCCGGCGCTGCGGCAGTTCGACGAGGAGCGCTCCGCGGTCGTCGATGCCCGCCGCGGCGCCGACCACCGGCCCCTGGCGCGTCTCCACACTGATGGTGCGCGCCAGCAGGTAGTCGCGTTCCCGGAACGCGGTCAGCGCCTTCTCGAACCCTCCACGCAGCGCCGCCTTGTAGTGCGACTCGAGGCTGAGGAGAAGGTTCGCCAGGACCTCGCTACGGTCCACGAGCTCGCCGCCCACCATCTTCAGCGACGTGGCAGTGCGCCGCAGGGCGACCGGGAGTTCGCTGAACTCGGTGTTCACGTTCAGGCCGATGCCGAGGACGATCCAGTCGACTTCGTCCTGCTCCCCGGAGACCTCCATGAGGATGCCGCCGACCTTGCGATCGCTGATGAACAGATCGTTGGGCCACTTGATGGCCACGCGAGCGGGGACGTGCTTCTCGATCGCCTCGGCCGCCGCGATGGCTGCCACGATCGTCAGGAGGTGCGCTTCGCTCATGGGCAGGGACGGGCGCAGGATGACGGAGAAGAGGAGGCCCTTGCCCGCCGGCGACGTCCAGCGACGGCCCAGGCGGCCTCGACCCGCGCTCTGCGCCTCGGCCACCACCACCGTCCCCTCGGGGGCGCCCTTGATGGCGAGGGACTTGGCCTCGAGGTTCGTGGACTCGATCTCGTCGTGGTAGCGGAAGGAGTGTCCGAACATCGTGCTCTCTGTCCGCTGCGTGACGTGTCCCATGGAGAGCCGGGCAGGCTCGTCCTCCAGCCGGTAGCCGCGGCGCGACACCCCGACGATGCGGTAGCCACGCTTGCGCAGCGACTTCACGTGCTTGTGCACCGCGTTGCGCGAGATGCCGAGCACATCGCTGATCGCCTCACCGGAGACGAAGTCGTCGCTGTCGCGCAGGATGTCGATCACGGTCTTCTTGCGTTGACTCATCGCGGCGGACTCGATGTAGGTGACTGAGATCGATGATTCCATGGCGCTCCCCTTCGCTCGTGCTGGCACTGTGCGGAGAGGCTAGTAGCGCGGAGTCTGCATGGAATCATACCCAGGGTGGATTTCGCGTCATGCCGGTGGGTGGAGATGGGTTGAGGCGCTGATACTCGAGGACGGCGCCGATCCGTGTTGTCTGGTCCAGCTTGCGCAGGATGTGATTGACGTGCGTCTTCACGGTGGACACAGCGATGAACAACTCGGCCGCTATCTGATCGTTGGAGTGGTCCTGCGCCATGAGCTGGAGGACTTCACGTTCTCTCGCCGTGAGCTGGTCCAAGACGGAGGCGCCGGAAGCGGGCACTGCGGGGGGGTAGGGTCGCCCTGAGTCGGCGCCGGCATGGCTGGCCACGGGCGCGCGCCTGGAGGCGTCGAGGTGGTCGATCCAGGTCTTCACCTGCGAGGGGCCGAGTTCCTTGAGACTCCGGGCTGTCTCCGGGAACAGCCAGTGGTGGCTGAGAGCCTCCACCAGCGCCGGACCAAGCCCGTTGCTGCGATGCCGCCTCACGATTTGACTTGCCAGTTGAGGGCGAGGGCACAGCTCCTGGGCGATCAGATTGATGTGACCTAGCTCCAGCTGCCTGGGCAGACACTCCTCCAGCAGCGCGACCGTCTCTCGCGAATCGCCATCGATGTCTGCGAGAATCCCCGCGAACATGACGGCCTTCAGCTCGACGAACGATACTCCAGCTGTCGCAGCGTCGGTGGACAGCCGGCGCAGGAGTGCACGCTGCTCGGTGCCCAGAAGGCCTTTGGTCAGCGCAAGGTTGACCCTGGCATTGAGTGCAAGGTAGGGGTCGCGCTCAACGGGGACCAGTCGAATCGCGCGCTCATGGGCTCCAGACTCGGCCTTGGCCTTTCCCGACCGACGCAGCACAGTGTGCCTTCATGAGCAGAGGGTGAACGCGAACAGCGTCGGCTCGGGGTGAGACTCGTCCGACGTGCGCTTGAAGAGCGCAGCAGAGGCCGACTCCAGGCTCCCCTTCGCTGCGCGCGAGGTTGGCTAGGCTGTCCTCGATCATGTACGAGGACAGAACGTGGCCGAAACCCTCGGCGGTGGTCGCCGCTTCCTCAAGGTGCCGCGCGGCAGATTCGTAGTCGGCCAGCGCGATGTCGATCATGCCGTGTGTGTTGAGCGAAGCGGCACGCTGGGCCGCCGTCTGACGCGGATCGTGGCAGCCCCGAATGAGCTCGTGGGCGGCGCGCATGTCTCCCCGGTAGAACGCGGCATGAGCGCGCAGCGCCTGTGCCCGGGCAGCCTCTTCAGGCCGCGCCCGGGGAAGCAGTTCGTCGGCTCTTGAGGACGCCGAGGCCACTGTGTCCCAGCGCCGCATGTCCAACGCCGCCGACAGGAGGCTGAGCAGCGTGTGCAGTCGCTGAGCGTCCTGCGTGGCGCAGTCGAGGGCTCGATAGCAGGTGGCGATGCTGGCGGCGCAGTCGCCGGACCAGAACTCCGCCCACTCGGTGATCGACAGCACCTGGTAAAGGCCGTCTCGATCGCCTTCGCTCTGCAGAGTCTCGGCCGCGAGACGCAGGGCGGAGAGCGCGGCCGGGAATCGGCTCTCCCGCGTGTCGAGCACCCCGGCGACCACCAAGGCCCACGGTCGCCCCGCTTCCACGGCCGAAGCCAGTCGGCCCACCCATATCCTGAGTTGCTCCGACGGGCGGCGCTCCAGCTCCGTCTCGCCGCCGCGGGCGATCACGCCGAGGGCCAGCTCGAGCTCGTTGGCGCCCAAGAGGAGCTCGATGGCTCCCGGCCTGTCACCGTAGGCCTCGAGGGCTGCTGCGGTCTCGAGCTGCAGCGCCCGGAATGCTCGCTCGCCCTCGTCCTGCACGAAGCGCTGCCGAAGGAAGTCCCGCAGCAGGTTATGGTAGCGGTACGTCCCTTTGCGCCCTGCGTCGAAGGTGAACACCTGGTTGCGCGCGAGGAAGTGGAGATGCCGCGACGCGGACCCCGAGCCCGTGAGGCGCTCCGCGAGCTCCGCAGACAACGCCTCGACGCAGCAGGTACGCAGGAGAAACGCCCGCACGGCCTCCGTCTGCCGCTGGAACACCTGCTCGGCAAGGTAGGAGAACACATCCATGCGCAGGCGCGGGTCGGCGAGTGCGTCCTCGAGGGAGGCAGGGTCGAGCCACTCGAGAGCCATCCCGGCCAGGACGACGCTGGCCGGCCAGCCTTCGGTGAGCGCCAGCAGCCTGTGCACGAACTCCTGGTCGTGGGGTCTGCCGGACCTCTGGAGCAGCACCTCGGCGACTTGGGTCGCGTCGAACAAAAGGAGGTCCTGCGGGATGCGCGCGACTTTGCCGCCGAGGCGCAGCTTCTCGAGCCGGAAGGCCGGTTCATACCGCGTGAGGACGACGAAATGGATGGTCTCAGGGCAGTTGTCCAACAGGTACCCCAGCACCTCGTTCATGCCCACCGCGTCCATCGTCTCGTGGTAGTCGTCCAGGACCACGTGGCCGTGCGTCTTGACAAGCCGATCGCACTCCGAGCAGAACTGCGCGGCAAGCACCTGGGGAGGGACGTCGAGCACCGGTCCGGCCTCGAGTTCGCGAAGAAGGGCCGAGCCGAAGCCCGGGTGCAGCCTGCGAACGGCTCGAGTCATGGCTGCGAGGAAAGCCAGCGGGTCGTGGTCGAGGACGTCGAGCTTGTACCAGACCGCCGGCCGGCCGCAGTGTTCGAGGGCGGCGGCGGTCGTGGTGGTCTTGCCGTAGCCCGCCGGGGCGCAGACGACGGTGAGTCGGCGGTCGAACGCGGCCGCGAACGCGGACCGCGCGTCCGGTCGCACGCTGATGTGGTCGAGGCGCGGCCTGAGGTACTTCGCCTCGATCGCCACTTGTCTTGCTCTCTCGTTCGGCATCGCGCCCTCGAGCAGCGTATCGGCCCTTCCAGGGACGGCCACTATAGCAAGGATGCGGCCAAGGATGAGCCGGCTCGCGGCCCGTTGAGGTAGACGATCACGCGCGATATGCCCCCCCTACGTCGACGCGGGGAGCCGGGAGCAGTCAGGGGGAAGCTCCCGGCCCCCGCGTCTTGGCTCCGCCGGGGGGACGGTCTTGTGTCAGGCGGTCGTCGTCAGACGACCACCCGCATGCGGGTGCGCAGGAGCTCGTGGTGGGCGATCTCGTCGAGGCCGTCCGTCGCCGAGGCGGCGGACTCGTGGGCCCTTGCCGGTGGCAGCACGCGGATGACGAGCGCCTCGTCGGCGTAGACGGTCTTGAGCTGGTCGAGGCCGAAGGCCATGGGCAGAGCGACGTCGCAGGCGAGGTCCATGGTGCGGTCGGTCTTGCCGCGGATCTGCAGGACGTCGTCCTTGACGTGGAGGTCGACGTCGCCGGACTCGATGCCCGGGACGCTGACGGTGATGATGATCGTGTTTTCGACGATTCCGGCGTCGACCGGCTGGCGGCCGTGCGCCGCGTTGGTCGGGCGGAACCTCCAGAGCCGGCCGCTGGGGTCGAACGTGAGCGTGAGGTCGTGCTCCCCGAGTGCGTACTGTGATTTCACGGTGTCTCCTTCTCGCTGCCGGCCTTGGTGCGCCGGGGTTCATCTCTCGTACCCGCAGTGGTACTGTAGCGCCAACGCCAAGGTAGTGATGGCACCCGGACGCACACTCTTTTGCGTGAAGGTGGTCATGTGCACACCACAGATGGCAGGGAGATGACGACGTGAGCGAACCCGCGGGAACGGCCTCAGGCGTCCTCACGGTGCGCGAGCTCGTGCACCACTCCGGCCTCGGGCTGACGGCGGTGACCGGCGACGTCGGCCTCGGCCGGGTCATCAAGGGGGTCCACTTCTCGGACGCCGACGACCCGGTCCCCTATCTCACGAGCGAAAGCGTGCTCATCAACACGGGGCGTACCTGGTACCAGGACCCCGCCGTGGGCGTGTGGATCCTGGATCGCCTCGCGAGCATCGACACCGCGGCGCTGGTGGTCGCGCTGGGGCACTTCCTGGAGGAGGTGCCGCAGGAGGTGGTGGTGCGCGCCGAGGAGCTCAAGCTGCCGGTCCTCACGCTTCGCCCGGGCGCGCTCACGCGCAACGTCCTCTCGTACGTCTACAACGCGCTGGCCTCGGCGGATCTCCATCGGCTGCGCCGCACCGTCGCCCTTCAGAACGACCTGCTCGACCTGCTGATCGCCGAGGCGAGCGCCAACGAGCTCCTGACCAGGGTGTCGACCCTCATCGGCATGCCGATGCTGCTGCTCGACGGGACGGGCTTCGTCATCACCAGCTCCGGGGTGACCGATCCTCGCCACCGTGGCGCGCGAGGTGTGGGAGGGGTGGATCGACCTCACGGACGCGAGCGCGCTCGGTATCGTCGAAGTGGGCGCGTCACGGTACTTCTGCCGGGAGGTCATCCTCTACGGCAAGCTGGAGGTGCTCGTCGTGGCGTCCGCCGCGCAGACCTCGAGCACCGAGTTCGTCGACACGGCGCTGTCGTTCCTGCAGCGGCTGATCACCCTCGACCTGCTCAAGCGCCGTGACGAGATCGTCGCCACGCGGCGCCTGCGTCGGCGCCTGCTGCGCGACCTGCTCGACGGAAGCAGCGCGCCGAACGAGCTCATCGCGCTCGTGGCGGATCACGGCGTCGACCTGGACCGGCCCTGGCGAGTCGCCATCTGCGACTTCGGCTCCTCGCAGCGCAAGGGGCGTCGGGCGGTCGAGGTCGAGGACGCGCTGGTGGAGGCGGTCGACACGTACTGCGGCGACCGCCTCATCGCGTTTCTCAGCAGGCCGCGGGCGACGTCGCTCGCCATCCTGCTGCCCGACGGCTACTCGTCTGTCGGTGACGGCAGCGCCCGCGATCTCCTGCTCAGCCTCAAGACGTTCGCCGCCGGCGAGCCGTTCCGGCTGGAGCTCGCCGTCGGCGTCTCCGGCGCGCATCGCGGCCCGGGCGCCGGTCCGAAGGCGCTCCCGGAGGCGCTCGATGCCCTCGCCGCCGCGCAGCGGGGCATCGACGCCCGCGGCCTCGTCCTCTTCGAGGAGCTCAGCGGTCGGTTCCGGCTGCTGCAAGGCCAGAGTGGGGGAGCGCTTGCCGACATTGCGCGGCGCAGCATCGCTCCACTGCTCGAGTACGACACCCGGCGGCACACCCACCTGCTGGACACGCTGCGCTCGCTGCTGGACAACCACTTCGCCATCCAGCCCACCGCCGAGGTGCTGTTCATCCATCGCAACACCTTGCAGAAGCGGATGCGGCGCATCGAGACGCTGCTCGGCGTCGATCTCACCGACATCGACGACCTGATGGAGCTGTACCTGGGGCTGCGCGCGCTGCAGCTCGTGGGCGAGGCGAAGGTGGTCGGGCCGGCGTCGCCGGCCCGACGTCAGTCCCGGCCGGCGCTCAGCTCCGAGGGCTGAGGGCGAGCTCGACGGCCTCGGCGGGCGTCGTCGCCCGCCGCACGCCGTCTAGCTCGCCGCCCTCCGGCGGCGCGATCTGCCAGGTGTCGAGCAGGACCACTGGTCGTCCGAGGCTGCGCGCCAGGCCGATCTCGCTCAGCGTCCCCCAGGCGCCGCCCACGGCGATCACCGCGTCGCCGCTGGCCACCACACTGAGGTTGCGGGCGTGGCCGATGGCGCTGCAGACGGTGTAGGTGAGGTCGGGTGCGGCGCGCCGGCGATCGTCCTCCGGCAGGATCCCGATCGAGACGCCGCCGGCTCGCTTGACGCCGCGGGCGACGGCCTCCATGACGCCCTCGCGTCCGCCGCAGAAGACGACGCAGCCGCGCGCCGCGAGGAGCTCGCCGAGCTCCTCGGCCTTCGCGGCCAGCTCCGCCGACGCGCGGCTCGCGCCGATGACGCTGACGTATCTCGGCTCGCTCATGCCTCCTCCGGAGAGCCGGGCGGCGCGCGGAGCGGCCGCGCCCGGTCGCCCTGTCCTCCGCCTCGCGCCGCAGGCACGCCCACGGCCTGCCGCCCGGCGAGCCGTAGTAGATGTGGAAGTCGGGGCGGTACCCGCGGCTCTCGTAGAGGCGAGCCGCGACCTGGTTGCCCGCGTCCACGCCGATCTCCACGTCCTCGACGCCGCGCCGCTCCAACTCGGCGTCGACCGCGTCCATGAGCGCGCGGCCGACCCCGTTGCCGCGCTCCGCCTCATCGACGCAGAGCGTGGCGAGTACGGCGTGCCTGTCGCCGGTGTACCAGACGGGGTCGGGGCCCTCGACGCAGACGAACGCGTAGCCGGCGAGGCGCGGGTTCTTGCGGGCGACCAGCACGAACGCCTCGCCGGCCAGCTCGCGCAGCATCTCCGCGCGCTCGAGCCGCCAGGACTCATCGGACGGACGCACGGGGACGAGACCGTCCGGCAGCGACGCGACGTGGTCCATCAGCTGCCTCCAGAGCGGCCCGACGAGCTCGATGTCGGCCGGGTCGAGCATCTCGATGGACATATCGGCGGGCATGGCTCTCCTGTCGTTGTCGTGCCCGAGCCTATCGCAAGCGCCTGGGTCCGCGCACGACCGGCCCGTCCGGGCGCAGGGCGGCAAGGGCACTGGCATTCTGCGGGCGCCGACCCCGGCTTCGTGGCAGGCGAGACGCACGGCTCGATCGCGGCGTCGAGCGACCAGAGCACGGCCATGCCGTTGTCGAACGGCACGTTCGTCGCGTTCAGCTCGACGGCGACCGCGCGCTCTTGTCCGGCATGGCCACCGGGGCGACGATCGTGGACTATCAAGGGCGGGCGGCCTGGTCGTTCTGACCGTGCGCCGACAGGACCGCCGTCAGCAGCGCGACCGCTCCGGCCTTGCTGAGCGGCTCGTTGAGGTTGCCGCACTTGGGGCTCTGCACGCAGGAGGGGCAGCCACTCTCGCACGGGCATTCGGCGACAAGCAGCGGGCCGCCGCGGCGAGGTTCTCGAACGCGTCGTAGCCCCGGCGGGACAGGCCGATGCCGCCGGGGTAGCCGTCGTACACGAAGATGCTCGGCGTGTCGGTCTGCCAGTGCCACGGGGTGCTGAGGCCGCCGATGTCCCAGCGGTCGCACATCGCGTACAGCGGCAACAGGGCGATGAGCGCGTGCTCTGCGGCGTGCAGCGCCCCAGGGGCCGCCAGCTCGTCGGTCTCGCTGAGGCCGGTGAGCGCGCGGTCGAGCGCCGGCTGCGGGACGGCCAGCCAGAACGCCTGTGTCGTGAAGGTCTGTTCGGGGAGATCGAGGGTCGTCGTGTCCATCTACGTGGCCGTCGGTCATGTCTCTGCGCTGGAAGGCGATGACCTGCTCGGTCACCTCGAGGTCGCCGGCGAACAGGACGGCGCCGGGCAGCTCGCGCGAGTCCGCCTGACCGGCGATCAGCACGTTCTTGTCGGTCTTGGCCTGTGTGTAGTAGTCGCCCTCGAACTCGTCGATCATCACGGTCCGCGTCTCGAGGTCGAGGCGCTGGACGAGGTAGCTCCGGCCCAGGTGCAGGTACACGGCGCCGGGGTGACAGAAGCGGAAGACGCGCTCGCGCTCGACGGTGCCGATGACCTCGCCCTGCCGTCCTTCGACGATGGCGAACTGCTCATTGCTCGCTGTGCGCAGGCCGATGGCGGCGGCGGGGGAGTACGGCCTGGCCCAGACCAGGCCGTCCTTGCGCCGCCGCAGCCGGCCCCCTTGCGCGAGCCGCTCCGCCTGCAGCAGGCCCTCCTCGCCGAAGTAGTCCTCGTCGGCGGCGGTGAGCGGGCGCTCATACGCCGCCGCCTCCAGGTGCGGCCCGCTGATGTGCGGGTTGTGCAGGTCGATGATCGCCTCCTCGACGCTCCGCCCCAGAAGGCGATCAGGCTCGCGCATGAAGTACTGGTCGAGCGCGTCCTGGCCGGCCACCAGCACGGCGTAGCCGTGCCCGGACCGGCCGGCCCGCCCCCAGCGCTGGCGCAGGCTGGTGATCGTGCCGGGGAAGCCGGTGACCAGCGAGACGTCCAGGCTGCCGACGTCGATGCCCAGCTCGAGGGCCTGCGTCGCCACGACGGCGTCGAGCTCGTGGCCGAACAGGCGCCGCTCGATGTCGCGCCGCTGCTCCGGCGTGTAGCCGGCGCGGTACGGCTGCACCCGGTCGGCCTCGCCGCGCCGGCCGCGGTCTTCGAGGCGGCGGCGGACGTTGCCGTAGACCAGTTCCGCCGCCTTGCGCGTCGGCGCGAAGGCGATCACCCGGGCGCCGGCCAGCACGCATTCGGCGGTCACGTAGCTGGCCTCGGCGAGCGCGCTCCGCCGTACGCCGGCGGCAGGGTCCTCGAGCGGCGGGTTCCAGAGGACGACCGTCCGTTCGGGGCGCGGCGCCTGGTCCTCGTCGACGACCGAGAACGGTGCGCCGACCAGTCGCTCCGCGAAGCCCTGCGGGTTGGCGATGGTCGCCGAGGTGAGCACGAAGGCCGGGTCCGCGCCGTACCGGCGGCAGATGCGGCGCAGGCGGCGGACCACCTGCGCCACGTGGCTGCCGAAGACGCCGCGGTAGACGTGCGCCTCGTCGAGCACCACGTACCGCAGCTGGTGCAGGAACTCCGCCCAGCGCTCGTGGCCGGGCAGGATGCCGACGTGCACCATGTCCGGGTTGCTCAGCAGGATCGTCGCCGTGCGCCTCAGCAAGGGACGCTGGTCCTGGGGCGTGTCGCCGTCGTAGATCGCCGGCACGACGCCCGGCACGCGGAAGCGGTTGAGCTTGCGCGCCTGATCCTGGGCGAGGGCCTTGGTGGGGAAGAGGAAGAGGGCGCGCGCCTGGGGATCCGCGGCGAAGGCCTCGAGGACGGCGAGCTGGTAGCAGAGGCTCTTGCCGCTCGCCGTCCCGGTGCTGACGACGACGTTCTCGCCGGCCGCCAGCAGGTCGCCGGGCGGCGGCCTGATGGCCGTGGAGTGACTGGACGCCGGCCGCGAGGAGCGCTTCGCGCAACGCGGCCGGCAGATCCTCTGGAAGCTCGGCGGCGCGGCCTCGCCGCGCCGCCTCGTGCGCGACCGTCACGACCTGCTCGTGCCCGCCGCCGGTGAAGAGCGCCTCGGAGAGCGCGGGCGGCTTTCGGGGACATGCCGGCGTCGTGATCCACGACGCCATCCTACTCCGGCGGCCGCTGCGCGGACGGCTACGCCGGCGGGCCTTCGTCGGCCGGCCTCCCAACGCAAAAGGGGCGCTTGCGCGCCCCTCCGCTCAACCCTCGATGCTTCCGGCTGCTACTGCGCGACCCGTCGTCCCAGATCGAGCGTGAAGAACCACACGCTACCGTCGATGTTGCCGTAGCCGTCCTCCGTCTTGACCGCGCCCACCCCGATGTCGCGGAAGACCTTGGTGAGGATGACGGCGCGATGTGTCTTGGACTTCATCCACGCGTCGACCACGGCCACAGGGCTCGACCAGATGCCTGAGCCGTAGTAGATGTTCTCGCCGACCTTCCAGTAGCTGAAGCCCTTCTCTGGTGTAGCCGCAGCGGATGATGCGAGCATCCCACTCGCTCCGCGTCCGGGGCCGGAGCGTCGTGCTCGAAGTACTTCCGCACGCCCATGTCCGCGGAGTGCTCGCGGGCGGATGCGACGAGCTTGCCGTTGAGCCGGAGCTGCGAGAGGTCGTGCTTCGCGCGCTGTTTGTTGACCTGCGCGAGCAGCTGCTTCTCGTAGTTGTTGAGGGTGGTGGAGGCGAGAGCCGGCGCGGCCAGCGACAAGGTGCACACCATCGCGATGAGCAGGATGACGATCCCCGTCCGCGTCTTCATGGCTCACCCCCGAGCCCAGCATCGTCGTCAGAACGTGTGCCGGACCGCTCTCCTGCGGCCCCAACTGATTCTGGTATCGGTAGGCAGGGGGAGGAGTTGAGACGCGGCAGGGTGGTTCTGTCTTCAGACCGGACAACGCGTCTGTGCGGATGCCCGTGGCTTCGCCGGGGCCGGGCGACTGGTCGCACCTGGCCCAGTCCGGCTTCGGAGGCTTGGCCGTCGGCGATCGGCAAGATCGCGGCAGTTTCCGGGCCCGCGATCTCGCGCCACGCCGCGCGGTCGCCAACGCGCGACGGCTTGCGACCCCGGCGTGAGCGTTGTAGCTTGACGAACGACATGCACACAAGCCCGGCCAATCAGCGCCGGCGGGAGCAAGCCCGTCGCCGCAACCAGATTCGCCGCCGGCGTGTGGTCGCGCTGGTCGTACTCGTGACCCTCATCTCCGTAGCCGTGTGGGTCGCGTACGCCATCCCCGGCCAGACGCCGGCTCGCGTCCCGCAGGGAGCCGCGCAGCCGACCTTCGGCCGCACCGTCCAGTCGGACGAGGCGGTCGTCGTCGCCCGCGTGGACGGCGTCGACGTGCTGCTTCCGGTGGCACAGCAGGTGACCACGGCCGTGGCGTTCCACCCCGTCGACAACACCGACAGCGTGGCGTTCACGCCGGTCGGCGACCGCCTCGGCGGCGGCGACCTCGGCCAGAAGCTCGCCGACATCTTCGCCGGCGGCGGCGGCGTCCAGTACTACCTCATGGCCGGCGACGGCGGCGACCCGTCCTCGTCCACGGCTGGCCTCGACGTGGGCGCCGTCCCCGGCTCGCCCGTCGTCAGCCCCGTGGACGGCAAGGTCACAGCCATCAAGGAGTACAGCATCCTCGGGCGCTACGACGACGTCGAGATCGATATCCGTCTCGCCAGCGACCCGTCGCTGCTGCTCGTCGTCACGCACATCGCCAAGCCCAAGGTCGAGATCGGCGACGTGGTGCAGCGCGGCACGACCACGCTGGGCGCAGTGCGCGCCTTCCCGGCGTCGCTCGACCAGTCGCTCAGCCAGTACACCTCGGACAACGGCGATCACGTGCAACTGGTGATGTTGCGCGTGACGCCGGAACTCGCCGGCCTGTGAGCGCGGTCGCCACCGTGCCCGCCGCGACGCGCGCCATCATCGGCGGATCGGGATCGCTCGCCGCCGACTTTCCCGGCGAACTGCATCCGGGCGCCCGCGTGCTCGAGACCGCGCTGGTCTTCGAGACGCCGTGGGGCGACAGCCCGCCGTTCACGCTCTTCGAGCTCGGCGGGCAGCGCGCGCTGCACTGCAAGATGCACGGCTGGCACAAGGGTGTCTCGCGCGGCCGAGCCTCACGTCAGGTCTTCAGCGTGCTGTACCGCGCCGGCGTCAAGCGCATCCTCTCGGACGCCGGCGTCGGCAGCCTGAACCACCTGCTCGACCCCGGCGACCTCGTGGTGGTCGACGACTTCGTCGACATGACGACCGACCGCGACCGCTACGGCGTGGTCGCCGGCGACCACCTGCTCATCATGCGCGACCCGGTGTGCGAGACCGGGCGCGAGGCGCTCGTGGGCGCCGCGCGGCGCCACGCTCGGGAGCGCCGGCTCTTCACGCGCGGCACCTACGTGGTGACGGAGGGACCGCGGTTCGAGTCGCCGGCCGAGATCCGCTTTCTGCAGACGCTCGGCGACGTCGTCGGCCAGAGCTTCTGCCCCGAGGTGTGGCTGGCCCGCGACATCGGCGCCTGCTACGCGGGCATCTACCTCATCGTCAACTATGGGGAGGGTGTGGTGCGCGAGTGGGAGCACGATGTGCTCGCGCAGATCTTCCGCGAGGACGCCGGGCTCATGGGCCGCATCCTCCTGGACGCGCTCGCGGCTCTGCCTCCGGGCGACGACTGTCACTGCCGCGAGCTGCGCAAGCCGACGCTGCTCACCTGAGCCGGCCGGCGCGGCGGAACAGCTCGGCGCCGGCCCTCAGCTGGTGAGCGCCCAGGCCGCCACGGCGATCAGGTTGAACAGAGCGTGCATGGTGATGCAGGTCCACAGCGACCCGGTGCGGTGGTAGGCCCAGGCGAGCACGAACCCGAGGACTGCCAGCGGCACGAAGACGTCGAGCTGCAGGTGCGCGGCGCCGAAGATAGCGGCTGACGCCAGCGCCCCCCACACCCAGCCCCACGAGTTGGCGAACCCGCGAAAGAGGAAGCCGCGGAACACGATCTCCTCGAAGAGCGGCGCCATCACGACCGCCACCAGCACGAACATGCCGGCGCCGAGCGCCGTGTGCGGGAACTCGCTGACGATCGCCTGCTGCTTCGGGTGGACGATCAGGTCGTGGACGAGGCTGAGGGCGTAGACGGCGATCAGTCCGAGCGGCACGACCCAGAAGTACGCCTTGGTCGGGCGCCGGAACCCCCAGAGGACGAGCGAGCGGCCGGCGCTTCGCAGGGAGAAGAGCCATGCCGCGAGCCCCTCCCAGCCGTAGATGACGAGCGAGCCGACGGCGAGCGCCACGGCGCTGCCCGCCGAGACCGCGCTCTTGCCGCTCGAGGAGGTTCCCGAGAGCATGGCTGCGACCATCAGCAGGGCCTGCGGAGCCGCCCCCACGATCAGGCCCGCCAGGGCGAGCGGCCATCGCCAGGACGCGGCGGGGAGGTAGAAAGGCTCGCCCGGAACGGCCGCCCGCAGTCTCGGGCCGCCGCCGCGGAGTACCGCCGGCGCCGCCCGCCGTCCCCGGCTGCGCTGCCGGCGCCTCCGGCCACGTGCGCGCCGGCTGGTCTGCCGCCGTCGCCTCGGGCCACGGCTGCGCCGGAGCGTCCGCCGGCGGGGCCGGCGGCCACGTGGCAGCGGCCGGATCGGCCGCCGGCGCCTCCGGCCACGTGCACGCCGCCGGCGCCCCGGCCTCGCCGTCCTTCGGTCCGCCGGGCAGGCCGGTCACCGGCGCCGCCTGTCCCGGGATCTGGGGTGGCGGGACCCGCCGCGCCGCGGCCTCGCCGCCGTCCGTCCACCGGGTGGTTCTCTGGTCGTCCAGCTGTCCGTCGATCAGAGGTCCTTTCCGTTTCGCTTCCAGCCTACCGGGAAGCACCTTGAAATGGGATTCCTGACCCGTCCTCAGAGTACGCGTACCCGTTATCTCGTCGAGGTTCCCCATGACGCCGATGAGTGCGGCTGGATCATGGACGAGATCATCGGCAGGGGGCCGCAGTACGCGCACATGTTCTGGTGGGGCTGCAGCGTCGACGACCATCGGGCCTGGGCGTGGCTCGACGGGCCGGGCCGGGAGGCGGTGCTCGAGGAAGCGCTGCCGCCGGTGCTGCGCGCGCGGGCCCTGGTCCACCGCATCTCGCGGATCGACGGCCCGGAGTTGCGCGACTGGCACGACGCGCACGATGACGCCCGGCGGTGACGCGCCGTTTTGCCCGGCTCCTCCGGGCCTGCTATACTGCGCCGCCGTGGCCGCGACAGGCTTGCGGCCGCGTGCAGGAGCCGCCGGGAGGCGCGTTGACCCTCCCGCGGAGCGCTTGGTATCCTTACGTGCTTCTGTTTGAAAGGAAGACGACGTGCGTCAACTCGTCACGCTCGCTTGCCAGGAATGCAAGCGTCGCAACTACCACACGAACAAGAACAAGAAGAACGACCCGGACCGCATCGAGCTCAAGAAGTACTGTCGCTGGTGCGGGACGCACACCGTGCACAAAGAGACGCGCTAGCGTCCCTTCGTTCTCTGTAGGGCTGTAGCTCAATTGGTAGAGCACCGGTCTCCAAAACCGGGGGTCGGGGGTTCGAGTCCCTCCAGCCCTGCCAATGATCATCGGAGCGGTTAGTGGCGAAGACTGCGAACAACAAGAAGGGCGACTCGGGCAAGGCGAAGCCTGCGGGCAAGCCGGCCCAGTCCAAGAAGGCGGTGGCGAAGGGCGCCGACGCCAAGCCCGCGCGTACCCGCTCGCAGCAGAAGCCCCAGCAGAAGGCCAAGGCGAACCGTCCGGCCGAGAAGAAGGGCTTCATGAAGTTCCTGCGCGACGTCCGCGTGGAGATGGGCAAGGTCACCTGGCCGACGCGCAAGGACCTCGCCCAGTCGACCTTGGTCGTGCTCGTCGCCGTCGCCATCGCGACCGTCTACACGGGCGCTCTCGACACCGTCTTCGCGAAGATCGTCGACGTCGTCGTCACCTTCCTCACCTGATCGGGGCCCACACGTGTACAGCTGGTACGTCGTCAACACATATTCGGGTCACGAGAACAAGGTGAAGGCCAACCTGGAGCACCGGCGTCAGTCCATGCACCAGGAAGAGCGCATCCACCAGATCGTCGTGCCGACCGAGCAGGTCGTGGAGACCAAGGACGGCGAGAAGATCACCACCGAGCGCCGCGTGTTCCCGGGCTACGTGCTGGTACAGATGGAGCTCACCGACGACACGTGGTCGCTGGTCAAGAACACGCCGGGCGTCACCGGCTTCGTCGGCGCGCAGAACAAGCCGGTCGCGCTCTCTCGCGCCGAGGTCGACCGCATCATGCACACCGCCTCGGTCGAGCGCCCCAAGCAGAAGGCCGAGTTCTCGGTCGGCGAGGTCGTGCGCGTCACGTCCGGCCCGCTCAGCGATTTCTCCGGCGAGGTCGTCGAGGTCAACCTCGACCAGAGCCGGCTCAAGGTCATGGTGTCGATCTTCGGCCGGGAGACCCCGGTCGAGCTCGCCTTCGACCAGGTCAAGAAGACGTCCTAACCAGGAAGTAAGCGAGGCAACCAGTGGCCAAGAAGGTCCTCACCAAGATCAAGCTGCAGATCCCCGCCGGCCAGGCGAGCCCGGCCCCGCCCGTGGGCCCGGCGCTCGGTCAGCACGGCGTCAACATCATGGAGTTCTGCAAGTCGTTCAACGCCCAGACGCAGGCTTCGGGCAGCACCATCGTGCCGGTCGAGATCACCGTGTTCGAGGACCGCACGTTCACCTTCGTCACCAAGACGGCGCCGGCCGCCGTGCTGCTGCGCGAGGCTCTCGGCCTCGACAAGGGCTCAGGCGAGCCCAACCGCAACAAGGTCGGCACCGTCACGCATGACCAGGTCCGCGCCATCGCCGAGACCAAGATGCCGGACCTCAACGCCAACGACGTCGACGCCGCGATGAAGATCATCGAGGGCACCGCCCGCAGCATGGGCATAGAGGTACAAGAATAGTCGCCGCAGGCTGACTATCGTCGCGCCCGCCGCAGGCAGTGCGACTGTAAGAACAGACTGAAGGCCGGTCAGGCTCCCGCCGCCCGGCCGCCGACGTGGGAGGCGACGAGAGTCGCCGTCTGCACCACAGGAGGTATGCACATGGCCAAGCAGGGCCGCACCTACACCGCCGCCAAGCGCACCATCGAACCGGGCCGCCTCTACACCCCGCTCGAGGGTATGCGCCTGCTCAAGTCGCTCGAGGGCGCCAAGTTCGACGAGACCGTGGAGGTCCACTTCCGCCTCGGCGTCGACGTCCGTCACGCCGACCAGATCGTGCGCGGCACCACCGTGCTCCCGCACGGCACCGGCAAGGAGATGCGCGTCGCCGTGTTCGCCGAGGGCGACAAGGCGCGCGAGGCCGAGGAGGCCGGCGCCGACATCGTGGGCACCGACGACCTCGCCAAGCAGATCCAGGAGGGCGTCTTCGACTTCGACATCGCCATCGCCACGCCGGACATGATGGGCACGGTCGGCAAGCTCGGCCGCATCCTCGGTCCGCGCGGCCTCATGCCGAACCCCAAGTCGGGCACGGTGACGTTCGACGTCGGCAAGGCCGTCGGCGACGCCAAGGGCGGCAAGGTCGAGTACCGCACCGACCGCTCCGGCATCGTCCACCTCAGCATCGGCAAGAAGTCGTTCACCGAGGAGATGCTGGTGGAGAACTACGGCGCGGTGCTGGACGAGATCGTCCGCGCCAAGCCGGCGGCCGCCAAGGGCAAGTACATCAAGAGCGTCAACGTCGCCGCGACGATGAGCCCGAGCATCGAGCTCGACCCGGCACGCGTGAGGGACCTGCTCGGAGAGTAGCTGCGGCGGCTACGTGCGGGGCGCCGCAGGTGCACGCATCTGAGTCCAGGGCGCCGGCGCTGCGGCAGTTGCCGGCGCCCCCAAGCTGTTCTATACTGCCGCTTCGCGGCGCCAGGTGCGCCGCGGCCGATGACGGTCGGTGCTCCTCCGGGAGCTGAAGGGATCCACACGGGTCCGCCACCCGAGGCGAGAACGAGCTCCGGCCCTGCGCCTGCGCCCGCTTCCGCTTCGGGAGCGGGTTTTTGTTGCGACTGCGAGGTCGAGATGCTGAGAAACGAGAAAGACGCTGTGATCGCCGAAGTGCAGCAGCTGCTCACGGACACGGAGAACCTGTTCGTCAGCGACTACCGCGGCCTCACGGTGGAGGAGCTCGCCGAGCTCCGGGGCAAGCTGCGCCAGAGCGGCGCGAGCTTCAAGATCGTCAAGAACACACTGGGCGGCATCGCCGCCGACCGGTCGGGTCGCGAGACGGTCAAGGAGCTTCTGGCCGGTCCGACCGCCGTCACCTTCTGCGGTGACGACCTGGTCGGCGCCGCCAAGGCTCTGTCGGACTTCGCCAAGACGCATCCTCAGCTCGAGGTGCGCGGCGGCCTGCTCGACGCGAGTCTTATCGACCCGGACGGCGTCAAGGCGCTCGCCAGCCTCCCGCCGCGCGACGTGCTCATCGCGCAGGTGGTCGGCACCATGGCCGCACCGATGACCGGTCTGGTCACCGTCCTCCAGGGCACGATCAGCGGCTTCGTCCGTGCCCTCGATCAGGTGGCGCAGCAGCGCGCCGCCGCCGGCGAGGCGTGAGCCGCAGCCGTACCCATCCCGTCCAGCAAGGCTTTCAAGCCCCACGCGAGGTGAACTGACAATGGCAGACAAGACTCTCACGAAAGACCAGCTCATCGAGGCCATCAAGGGCATGACCGTGCTCGAGCTCAGCGAGATGGTCAAGGCGCTCGAGGACGAATTCGGCGTCAGCGCCGCGGCGCCCGTGGCGATGGCCGCGGCTCCCGCCGCCGCCGCCGAGGCCGCCCCGGCCGAGGAGCAGACCCAGTTCGACGTCGTACTCGCCGCCTTCGGCGACCAGAAGATCCAGGTCATCAAGGTCGTGCGCGCGCTGACCGGCCTTGGTCTCAAGGAGGCCAAGGAGGTCGTCGAGGGTGCTCCCAAGGCGATCAAGGAGGCCGTCTCCAAGGACGAGGCCGAGGACGCCAAGAAGCAGCTCGAGGACGCCGGCGCCACCGTCGAGATCAAGTAGTCGGTGAACCTGCGGCGCACCGCCAGTTGACTCGGCTACGGCGGTCAATAGATCGCGTCTCTTCTGTGATGACCCGGAGGGCCGGGGCGCCGCGAGGCGCCCCGGCCCTCCGTCCTTCTGGTTGGGCCGCCTCAAGCGCGAACGCACGCCGGGGATTGAGCGGCCACAATATGGAGCATGCCGCAAGCTGCTCTTGCATTGCGTTCCGCATTGTGATACATTTTTCGGCCGTGCGTTACCCGCGGCCATACCTCGATTCCTCTGGTGTGGCGTGCTCTTTTTCCCTGGTCCACAGTAGACAGAGGAGACTCGCTTGAACGAGCCGCAGGCGCCTCGCATGCGCACGTCGTTCGCCAAGCTCGACCAGCCTCTGCCGCTCCCCAATCTCATCGACATCCAGAAGAAGTCGTGGGACTGGTTCCTGAGCGACGGGCTGAGCGAGACCATCGCCGACATCAACCCCATCAAGGACTACTCCGAGAAGCTGCTCGTCCAGTTCGGTGAGCACCAGTTCGGGGAGCCGTCCAAGTCGCTGGCCGAGTGCCGCAACAAGGACATGACCTTCTCCGCCCCTCTCACCATGAAGGTCGCCTTCATCAACGAGGAGACGGGCGAGATCCGCGAGCAGTCGGTGTTCATGGGCGACTTCCCCATGATGACCGACCGCGGCACCTTCATCATCCACGGCACCGAACGCGTGGTCGTCACGCAGCTGGTCCGTTCCCCGGGCGCCTACATCATGGAGCCCAAGCAGGCCGAGCGCGAGAAGCAGGTTCTGGTCGCCAACCTCATGCCCCAGCGCGGCTCGTGGCTCGAGCTCGAGATCGACAAGAAGGGCGTCGTGAACGTGCGCATCGATCGCAAGCGCAAGTTCCCGGTCAGCGTGCTCCTTCGCGCCATGGGCTACGGCGCCAACGACGAGCTCCTCGCCCTCTTCGACGACTCGGTCTACATGCGGAACACGATCGAGAAGGACACCACCTCCTCGCAGGAAGAGGCGCTGGTCGAGCTCTTCCGCAAGCAGCGCCCCGGCGAGCCGCCGACTCTCGACGGCGCCACGGCGATGCTCAAGGGCCTGTTCTTCGACCCCAAGCGCTATGACCTCTCGCGCGTGGGCCGGCACAAGCTCAACGTCCGCCTGCACAATCACATCAAGCCCGCCGACCGGCCGGACGCCGACGTGCGCGTGCTCGTGAACGAAGACATCATCGAGCTCATAAGGCGGCTCATCTCCCTGCCCGCCAAGCTCGGCGTGCCGGACGACGCCAAGGACTACGCGGCCGACGCGGGCCAGTTCCTCGCCACCCGCCGCGAAGAGATCGCCCACGAGATCGACGAGTACGAGCACTTCGGCAACCGCCGTCTGCGTACCGTCGGCGAGCTGGTGCAGGACGCGTTCCGCATCGGCCTCGCGCGTATGGAGCGCGTCATCCGCGAGCGCCTCACCACCGAGGACCCGGACACCATCGTGCCGGCGACGCTGGTCAACATCCGGCCGGTCGTCGCCGCGCTCAAGGAGTTCTTCGGTTCGTCACAGCTCTCGCAGTTCATGGACCAGACCAACTCGCTGTCGGGCCTCACGCACCGTCGCCGTCTGAGCGCCCTCGGCGCCGGCGGCCTCACGCGCGAGCGCGCGCCCATCGAGGTGCGCGATGTGCACCCCACCCACTACGGGCGCATGTGCCCGATCGAGACGCCTGAAGGCCCGAACATCGGCCTCATCGGCTCACTGGCCTCCATGGCGACCGTGGACGAGTTCGGCTTCATCCGCGCCCCGTACCGCAGGGTGGTCAAGGGCAAAGTGAGCGACGAGATCGTCTACCTCGACGCCTCTGAAGAAGAAGAGGAGATCGTCGATCCCAAGACCGGCGAGATCCGCTACGTCACCATTGCGCAGGCCAACGCCGCGTTCGACAGCAAGACGGGCAAGTTCGAGGACGAGCTCATCCTCGCGCGTACGCGGGCGGGCGCGGACATCGTCCAGGTGCCGCCGGCCGACATCGACTACATGGACGTCAGCCCGACGCAGCTCGTGTCGGTGGCGACGGCCCTCATCCCGTTCCTCGAGCACGACGACGCCAACCGCGCGCTCATGGGCTCCAACATGCAGCGCCAGGCGGTGCCGCTGCTCCACGCCGAAGCGCCCTTCGTCGGCACCGGCATGGAGTACAGGGCCGCAGTGGACACCGGTGACGTGATCGTCGCCGAGCGCGGCGGCAAGGTCGCCTACGTCGACGCCGACCACATCGAGATCGACGCCGGCAAGGGCGACGTGGACACCTACGACCTGGTCAAGTTCATGCGGTCCAACCAGGGCACGCTGATCCACCAGAAGCCGATCGTATTCCCCGGCGACAAGGTGCCCCAGGGCGCCGTGCTCGCCGACGGGTCGTCCACCGACACCGGCGAGCTCGCGCTCGGCCGCAACCTCCTGGTCGCGTTCATGAGCTGGGAGGGCTTCAACTTCGAGGATGCCATCATCCTGAGCGAGAAGGTCGTGAAGAACGACCTCCTCTCCTCGATCCACATCGAGGAGTACGAGGTCGACGCGCGCACCACCAAGCTCGGCGACGAAGAGATCACCCGCGACATCCCCAACCGTTCGGAGGAGTCACTCAAGGACCTCGACGAGCGCGGCATCGTGCGCATCGGCGCCGAGGTCAACTCCGGCGACCTCCTGGTCGGCAAAGTCACCCCCAAGGGCGAGACCGAGCTCACCGCCGAGGAGAAGCTCATCCGCGCCATCTTCAAGGAGAAGGCGCGCGAGGTGCGCGACACCAGCCTCAAGGTGCCGCACGGCGAGGGCGGCAAGGTCATCGACGTCAAGATCTTCTCGCGCGAGAACAACGACGAGCTGCCGCCGAGCGTCAACGAGCTCGTGCGCGTCTACGTCGCCAAAAAGCGCAAGATCGCCGAGGGCGACAAGCTCGCCGGCCGTCACGGCAACAAGGGCGTCATCTCCAAGATCGTGCCCGAAGAGGACATGCCGCATCTCGAGGACGGCACGCCCGTCGAGATCATCCTCAACCCGCTCGGCGTGCCCAGCCGCATGAACATCGGCCAGGTGCTCGAGACGCACCTCGGCTGGGCGGCGCACGCCGGCTATACGGCCGACAAGGACGCCGCGCCCGGCAACACGCCGGCGCGCGTGGCGTCCCCGGTGTTCGACGGCGCCACCATCGAGGAGATCGACGAGCTGCTCATCCGCAGCAGCGAGGAGACCCCGGACAACCCGGTGGAGTTCAAGATCAACCGCAAGGAGCCGGCGGGCCGCCAGTGCTCGGGCAAGGTGTGGCTGTACGACGGCCGCACCGGCGAGCGCTTCGACAACAAAGTCACCATCGGCTACATGTACATCCTCAAGCTGCTGCATCTCGTGGACGACAAGATCCACGCGCGCAGCACGGGCCCGTACTCGCTCGTCACCCAGCAGCCTCTGGGCGGCAAGGCCCAGTTCGGCGGCCAGCGCTTCGGCGAGATGGAGGTCTGGGCGCTCGAGGCGTACGGAGCCGCGTACGTGCTCCAGGAGATGCTCACCATCAAGTCCGACGACACCGTCGGCCGCGTCAAGGCCTACGAGGCGATCGTCAAGGGTGAGAACATCGCCAAGCCCAACATCCCCGAGTCGTTCAAGGTGCTCATGAAGGAGATCCAGAGCCTGGCCCTCGACATGAGCGTCCAGAGCGAGGAGGGCGACGTGCTCGAGGTCCGCGAGGAGGACGACGATCTCCTCCGCGCCGCCGAAGAGCTGGGAATCGACCTCAGCGCCGGCCTGCGCCGTCAGCAGGCTGAGGCCGGCGAGCTGGAGCAGGTCGGCGTCGACTCGTCGGCCCTGCAGGACGTCATCGGCGCCGGCACCCTGCCGGTGATCGAGGACGGCGACGTCGTGCCCGTGATCGAGGATGACGGCGACACCGTTGCGGCGACGCAGGACCTCCTGGCCGCCGCCGCCGCGCTGTCGGGCGAGGTCGACGCTTTCGTCGCCGACGGCGACGAGCTGCCGGACCTCGACGACATCCTTGACCTCGACGCTGCGGACCTCGAGCCCGACGACGCCGACACCGATGAAGACTGACCCCGCCTAGGCAGAGGGAGCGCATAGTGATCGATATCAACAACTTCGACTCGATCCGGATCGGGCTCGCATCGCCCAAGCAGATCGAGACGTGGTCCAAGGGTGAGGTCACCAAGCCCGAGACGATCAACTACCGCACGCTCAAACCCGAGCGTGACGGTCTGTTCTGCGAGCGCATCTTCGGTCCCACCAAGGACTGGGAGTGCTACTGCGGCAAGTACAAGCGCGTGCGCTACAAGGGCATCATCTGCGAGCGCTGCGGCGTCGAGGTCACTCGCGCCAAGGTGCGCCGCGAGCGCATGGGCCACATCCGGCTGGCCGCGCCGGTCAGCCACATCTGGTTCTTCAAGGGCGTGCCGTCGCGCATGGGCTACCTGCTCGACATCGCCCCCAAGGAGCTTGAGAAGGTGCTCTACTTCGGCGGCAGCTACGTGATCATCTCCGTGGACGCCGAGCGCCGCGACAACGACCTCCTGATGCTCCAGGAGAAGATCGACGAGATCAAGGCGCGGTACGATCTCTATGCCGAGGCCCGCCGCGGCGCGATCCAGGTCATGCACGACGAAGTCATCGAGGTCCTCGACGGCGCGCGTGAGGTCGACGACTTCCACCGTGACTCCGACCCCGAGGACGAGTTCGGGTACTTCAACTACTTCGATATCTACGAGTCGTATCGCCGCATCGCCATGAACGCCGCGGCCCTCGGCCCCGACGAGATCAAGCTGCAGCGCACCAAGACCGACAAGCTGCGCGATGACTACATCGACCGCGGCTTCAAGAACGTCGAGCACGCCAAGGAGCAGATCGACAAGGCGTGGGAGCAGTTCAAGACGATCGCTCCGCGCGACGTCATCGGCGACGAGTCGCTCTACCAGCAGATGGAGCGCATGTTCGGTCGCGAGTCCGGCTACGAGCCGGAGAGCTTCGGCGTGTACTTCACCGGCGGCACCGGCGCGGAGGCCGTGCGCGAGCTGCTCAAGCGCGTCGACCTCGACAACGAGGCGACCGAGTTGCGCGAGACCATCCACACCGCCAAGGGCCAGCGTCAGGCTCGCGCCGTCAAGCGCCTCAAGGTCGTCTCGGCCTTCCTGCGCAGCGGCAATCATCCCGAGTGGATGATCCTCGACGTAATCCCGGTCATTCCGCCGGAGCTGCGGCCCATGGTCCAACTTGACGGCGGCCGCTTCGCGACCAGCGACCTCAACGACCTGTACCGCCGCGTCATCAACAGGAACAA
>CAWAUK010000065.1:0-17606 GCA_963784975.1 uncultured Thermoleophilia bacterium
CAAGGCCGCCCACCAGGGCCTCCGGGACTACGGCACCGAGTGCCTCTCGGCCCTGCGCGTCGAGCACCAGTGGCTGCTCGCCGAGAAGCTGCACGAGATCGCGCCGCCCCCGCTGACCAAGGTCGTCTACGACACCACCGGCAGCGAGGTCGTCGAGAACGCCGTGCGCATC
Organism: uncultured Thermoleophilia bacterium; assembly: GCA_963784975.1. Lineage (GTDB taxonomy): Bacteria > Actinomycetota > Thermoleophilia > UBA2241 > UBA2241 > CAIXSE01. The sequence goes on from CAWAUK010000065.1 coordinate 173, forward strand.
ATGCGCGAGGCCGCCGGCCCCAGCCGCCCCTTCGTCATCACGTTCTTGGGCAGCTTCCACGGCGGCAACTACGGCACCGGTGCCATGGGCCCGCACAACGCCCACTACAACCACGCCATCGAGCCGTTCATGAGCGGCTGGATCAACGTCCCCTTCCCCACCTGCTACCGCTGCCCGTACCACCTCGAGCACCCGGCCTGTCGTCTCGCCTGCCTCGACTACATCGAGGAGATGATCCTCAAGTACAAGGCCACGCCGGACAGCATCGCCGGGGTCAACGTCGAGCTGATCCAAGGCGAGAACGGCGTGCAGATCCCGCCGCCGGAGTGGCCACAGGCGTTGTTCGAGCTGTGCAAGAAGCACGGCTGGATCCTCTACAACGACGAAGTTCAGGAGGGTGTAGGGCGCACCGGCAAGTGGTTCGCCATCGAGCACTGGCCGGGCGTCGAGGCCGAGCTGCTCAGCCTCGGCAAGGGCATCAGCGGCGGACTCATGCCGCTCGCCTGCACCCTCGGCAGCGACCGCATGAGCGAGCCCGCCGGGGAGCTGTACACGGGCGGGACGTTCGCCGGCAATCCCGCCGCCTGCCTGGTGGCCGCCAAGCTGCTCGAGATCATGGAGCGCGACAAGGTGCTCGACAACGTGGTCGAGCTTGAGAAGGTGGCGAAGGCCAGGTTCGGCGCCATGAAGGACAAGTACGAGATCGTCGGCGACGTGCGCGTGATCGGCGCCTACATGTGCGTCGAGTTCGTCGAGGACAAGGACACCAAGACGCCGGCGCACGACCTCACGCGCGAGATCGTCTACGCGATGGAACGCATTGGCGTCGTGCCGATCTACGAGCCGGCGTTCAACTACTTCCGTCCCACGCCGGCGCTCAACCAGCCGCCGGAGCTGTTCGCGCTCGGCTGCGACCTCGTGGAAGAATGCATCGCCGAGGTGAGCAGAGCGCACGCCAAAGGCATCGCGTAGAGACGCAAGCGACGCGCTCCGTCGGGGCGCGAGGAGGCACGTCATGACGTATGAGGAGCTGCCGTTCAGCGGCATCGCCACCTTTTTCAAGGCGCCGCACGTGCCGGCGCCGACGACGGCCGACGCCGACGTCGCCGTCATCGGCATCCCCTGGGACCAGGGCACAACGAGCCGGTCGGGCGCGCGCATGGGGCCACGCGCCCTGCGCGAGACGTCGACGATGTGGGCGTTCCAGCAGGACGGCGAGACCATGTACGACGGCGAGGCCGGCGTCGAGCTGCTCGGGGGCGTCCGCTGGGCCGACTGCGGCGACGTGCCGGTCGGCCCCATGTGGTCGCCCGAGCGCTACCACAACGCCGTCATCGACAAGCTGCAGCCGGTCATGAAGGCCGGCCTCTTCCCCGTCACGCTCGGCGGCGACCACTCCATCGGGTACCCGGTGCTCAAGGCGCTCTTCCAGGCGCGCGGCGGCAAGCCCTTCCACCTGGTGCAGTTCGACACGCACATGGACTACTGGGACGAGGAGGGCGGCCAGCGCTTCACGCACGCGAGCCCCATCATCCGCAGCCATGAGGCAGGCTTCCTCGCGGGCCTCACGCAGTACGGTATCCGCAGCCTGCACACCGCGGGCGACAACATCGCCCTGGCCAAGAGCCGCGGCGCGCACATCTTCTGGTGCCAGCAGGCCAAGGACATGCTGGTCGACGATCTGACCGAGCACCTCCCCAAGGGGGCGGACGTCTACATCACCTTCGACATCGACGCCCTCGACCCCGCGATCGCGCCGGCCACCGGCACGCCCGAGCCCGGCGGCTTCACGTACTACGAGGCCAAGGAGATCCTGCTCGGGGTCTGCGCGCGATGCAACGTGGTAGGCATGGACCTCGTCGAGGTCGCCCCGATGTACGACGGCCCCGGCCAGGTCACGGCGCTGCACGGCGCCCGCCTCATCCTGGACACGGTGGGCGCCGTCTTCCGCCGGCGGGCGGCGCTCGCGTAGAGGCCCGCCCAGACTGGCCGGCGCTGCGGGCCATCGCGCCGGCCGGCCCGGGTCGCACGTCGGCCGTGACCCGGGCCGATGCGGCGCCTCGCCTAGCCAAGCGCCCTGGCCCGGTAGATGGGCGCAAGAGCGGCGTAGAAGTCGCGGAACATCAGGTACATGCGCTCGTAGGCCGCCTCGGTGAGATCTTGCGGCTCTACCGTGCGTCTGACCTTGATCAGGTCGTCCACCGCGTCCATATCCGGATAGATGCCCAGCCCCACCGCCACGGCCAGGGCCGCACCCATCGCCCCGGCCTCGAGCGGGTGCTCCACGATCCGGAGCGGCCGTCTCGTGACGTCGGCGATGATCTGGGTCCACAGCGGACTGGCGTTGCCGCCGCCGATGGCCTGCAGGTCGCCGATTGCGAAGCCGACGTTCTCCATCGCCTCGATGATCCAGCGCACGTGGTAGGCGACGCCCTCCATCACGGCCCTCGTCAGGTGAGCGCGGGTGTGGCCGAGTGACATCCCGAGGAAGGCGCCCCGCGCGTAGTGGTCCAGCACCGGAGCGCGCTCGCCCGAGAGCCACGGCGTGAAGACGAGGCCGTCGCTGCCCGCAGGCGCGGAGGCCCCGAGTTCGTCCAGGACCTGATAGGTCGAGATGCCGCGCGACTCAGCCTGACGGGCTTCCTCTCCGCCCAACAGGTTGCGGTACCACTGCAGCGCTCCACCCCCCGTCTCCATCTCGCCGGCGATCACCCACTTGTACGGATCGATGTGGTTGAGCGCCCAGAAGGGCCGCTGCGGGTCGTTGCGCAGCGTCGCGCTCGACACGCCCACCCATGTGGCGGTCCCGATGCACAGGTGAGCCTTGCCCTCGCGATTCGCGCCGGAGCCTGCTTGGGCCACGGCCACGTCTCCGGCGCAGATCACGACCGGCGTGCCGGCCTGCAGCCCAGTCTCGGCGGCTGCCTCCGGCGTCACCTCCCCGAGGACGTGCGTGGAGGGATACGCGGGCGGCAGCTTCTCCACCGGGATGCCGAGGCGCGCGCACACCTCCTCGTCCCAGACCTTCTTGTGTGGGTCGAAGAGGAAGAAGACGCTCGCCCCGTGCCAGTCGATCGCGACCTCGCCCGTCAGCCTGAACTGGATGTACTCCTTGCAGTCCAGCAGCCAGCGGGTGCGCTCCCAGAGGTCGGGCCGCTCCTCCTTGAGCCAGAGGATCTTGGGGATGATGTCCTTGGCCGTGGGCACGTTCGCGGTGTGCTCGTAGAGGAAGGCGCGGATCTCGTCCCCGTCGATGCGATCGGCCTGCTCGACGCTGCGTACGTCCAGCCAGCTCAGCATGCGCGTCACCGGACGGCACGCCTCGTCGACGGGGAGCAGATTGAACATCTGTGCGGAGATCCCCACTCCCGCCACCTCTGCGGAGTCGATCCCGGACTTCTCGATCACCTGGCGAGTGGTCGCCGCGACGGCTCGCCACAACTCCTCGGGATCCTGCTCCGCCCAGTCCGGGCGAGGGTAGTAGACCTCATACGGCTGGTAGGCTGATTCGACGATCCGCCCCTCGAGGTCCGTCAGCACGGCCTTGTCACCGCCGGTGCCGGCGTCGTGGGCGAGGATGTACTCCTTGGTCATGCGATCCACCTCGATGCGCTCCGGGTGCCAGTGCGGTCGGGCGGAGCGACCCGGCGGCCGTCCCCAAGGGGAAGAGCGACCGCCGGGTCGCACCTGCTGCCGCGGAGCGGCAGCGATCGTGTTCTGCGCCTTCTCAGTCGCCTGAGCCCGAGGCGACCACGTCTTCGGGCTCCAGCGCCTTGCCCGGCATGGCGAAAGAGCGCTTGGCTATGAGCATGTAGGCGAAGTAGACGAGGCCGATGGCGAACATGACCCCGAGGTAGATCCAGGGATCCTTGAACGAGGCGTCACGGAAGATCGACAGCTCGAACACCAGCCAGACGAGAGACACGATGATCACCGGCCACTCCCAGGCGCCGAGGTTGAAACCCTTCTCGGCCGGCAGCTTGCGCCGCTCGATCACATAGAGCAGCACGGTCACCAGGTAGATGATCGCCGGCATGAGCGTCGCGGCGCTGAAGAGCTTGAAGAGGACGTCCGTGCGAGTGGCGAACGCCGCGAGCACGATCTCGAGCACCACGCCGACCACGAGCGTGGCGATCAGCGGGGTGCGATAGGAACGGCTCACGCGGCGCAAGGCCTTCCAGCCGGGGAAGCGCTCGTCGCGCGACATCGCCCAAGTGACACGGCTGGCGGTGATGAAGATGACCAGACCGCAGGCGAAGATCGAGAAGAACACGAGGACCAGGAACGCCTTGCCGACGACCGAACCGAGGACGTGGTCGACGATGTCGGCGACGGGGGTGCTCGAGGCCGTCAGGGCAGGTATGTCCCAGGTAGCGGCGGTGATGGCAAGCAGGAACAGGAAGCCCAGGATGCCCGAAAGCAGAACGGACGACCACATCGCACGGGGCACGACACGCTCCGGCTCGTCGGTCTCCTCGGCGAGGTTGCCGCAGGCCTCGAAGCCGACGATGGTGAAGGAGCCGAGCAGGAACGCGAGGATCCAGGGACTGACGTGCGTGAGGGTCCCGAGCCCCAGGTACGGTGAGGCGCCGGCTGCGACGCCTTTGCTGAACAGATGGCCCCACTCCAGCTTGCTGCCGACGGCACCGACGATGAAGATGAGGATCGTGAGGCCGCCGATGCCCACGAGCTCGGTCCCGACGGCGACGTTGTTCACGCGTTCCGCCCACAGGGTGGAGAACATGATCAGGAGGCACTGCACGAGGATCACGGCGCCGGTCACGACCCAGGTGTTCGCAGTGGTCCCGACGTAGCCGAAGAGCACGGGGGCCACTGCAGAGGCGACCGCGTAGTCCACGGCCACCACGTCCACGATCAGGAACGCGAACATGAACCAGCCGACGAGCCAGCCGATGTGGGGATTGGCCAGCCGGGACATCCACTGGTACGTATAGCCGGCGAGGGGCATGCGCGAGGCCAGCGCCCCGAAGACGAGGGCGACCATCAGCTGCCCGATGATGACGATCGGCCAGGTCCAGATGCCCAGCGGCCCCGCCGTATTGAGCACGAACGCATACGTGGTGAAGATGCCGGTGGTGATGGAGATGAACGAGAAACCGATGGCGAACGATGCGAAGCGCTTGAGGCTCCTGTCGAACTCCTGCTTGTAGCCGTACTGTGAGAGATGGGCGTCAGCGGTGTCCTGGGCCATTATCCCCTCCTTCGCCGGCCTCCCGGCCGGCGCTCGTGACTGAGTGACGGTCGATGACGTCACTACGCCGTGACGACGTCAACTACCCGTGACAACGTCAACCTTTGGCGTGTTGACCTCCCTTCCCGAGATCCTCGGCGCCGGCGCCGGCTTCTTGCGCGCTGGCGATCATGACGGTCAGGCCCGCCTCTTCGAGACGGGCCACTTCTGTCGCCTCCGCATGGTCGTCTGTGATGACCGCGGTCAGGGCGGCGAGGTCGCACACCTTGCCGAAGGCGACCTCGCCGAGCTTTGCCGACTCCGCGAGCACGTATCGCTGCGCGGCGTGCTCGATGATGACCCGGCGAGAGGCGATCTCCTCGGGGTAGTAGTCGGTGAGCCCGACCACGGGGTCGATGCCGCCGGAGCCCATGAACGCCTTGTCGGCGTAGTAGTCGCGGAAGAAGGCCTCGCTGACAGGTCCGAAGCAGGCGAGGTCACCGGGGCGCACGCGGCCGCCGGACGCGATCACCTCGATGCCTTCACGGCCGGCCAGAGAGTTGGCGACGAGCAGCGAGTTGGTCAGGACGATGCCCCGATGGGCGAGCGGCAACTCAGCCGCCAGCTCCGCGACCGTCGTGCCGATGTCGAAGATCACCGTGTCCCCGGGCTCGATGAGGCTGGCTGCGAGGCGGCCGATGGCGGCTTTGCTCGCCCGGTTGAGCATGCGCCGCTTCTCGAACGCGGGCTCGAACGCTCGCGGCGTGACGGCAGTGGCGCCGCCGTAGACGCGACGCAGGAGGCCATCTTCTTCGAGAGCCATGAGGTCGCGGCGGATCGTCTCGATGGACACGCCGAGCTCGTCCGCAAGGTCCACAGGTCTCACGAGTGAGCGGCTGCGGACCTGTTCCATGATCACCAGCCGCCGTTCTTCTGGCAGCGCAGTTCCCATTCGGACCCCCTCCGAGGAATGTTGTGGAAGTCTAAGCATTCTTGGGGATTCATTGCAATGAGTTGTGTGGAAACGAGCGAGGCCGCTGCGTGGGGGGAGACCGCCAGGGCCGGCGAGGCCGATCGTCCCCAGGCGGGCAGAAGGTGACGGGAGACGACTCGCTGGCGTGGCGCCGGTCACGACTGTGATCCTGTTCACAGCACGCGATGCCTGTCAGGCGCTCGCGCGAGGAAGGACTGCCGACCTCGGCGGGAGGCCGCGCAGAGCGGGACGCGCAGCGGCCGAAGGCCCTGCTAGCGGCCCAGGGCCGCGGCGAGCGCGGCGATGGAGGCGGGCGGCGTGCCGCAGCACCCGCCGACGACTCCCGCGCCGAGTGCCGGATAGGTCGCCACGACGGCGGCGAAGTGCTCCGGCGTCTCCGCGTAGACGGTCTCGCCGGCCTCCAGGCGCGGCTGGCCGGCGTTCGGCTGGGCGTAGGTGATCCCGCCGCCGAGCTCGGCCATGATGGGCACCAGTTCGGCCATGGGCTCCGCGGTGATCTCGCAGTTGCAGCCGACGAGGTCGGCGCCGGCGTCCTTGAGCGCCTTGACCGCGGCCTCCGGGCTGACGCCCATCATGGTGCGGAAGCCCTTGGCGGCCGGCTTGAAGGTCATGCTGGCCAGCACCGGCCGTCCCTCCGCGGCGGCGACGGCCGCCTCGACGGCGATCGTCGCCTCGGTGAGGTCGAACATCGTCTCGATGTTGAGGAGGTCGACGCCGCCGGCGACGAGAGCGCGCGCCTGCTCGGCGAAGGTGGCGCGCAGCGCGTCGGGCTCGGCGTTGCCCATGGGCCTGACCATCTGTCCGCAGGGGCCGATGTCACCGGCCACCCAGCGTCCCGGGAACTCGCGGTCCCGGACGCCGACGGCGAGGCGCGCGCCGGCCTCGTTGAGCTCCACGGCGCGCGCCGAGAGCCCGTGAGCCTCGAGGCGCATCGCGGTGCCGCCGAAGGTGTTGGTGTTCACGATGTCGGAGCCGGCGGCGAAGAAGCTGCGGTGGATGTCCTCCACCTCGGCCGGGTGCGAGACGTTCCACTCCTCCGGACACTCTCCCACGGCGAACCCGCGCTCCATGAGCGCGCGGCCCAGGCCGCCGTCGAGCAGCAGCGGGCGTCCGGCGATGAGGGCAAGGAGGTCCATGAGCCAGAGTCTAGCAGACGCGCCGGCGTCAGCCGCCGCGCGCCGCCACCTCCCGCGCCAGGCGGTCCGCCTCGCGGCGCGGGAGGCCCAGGCACACGTGCAGCGCGGCGGCCGCGTCGCGGCGCGAGAGGCCCGCGCGCAGCAGCGCGCTGGCGGCCGCGTCCGAGTCCGGCCGCGCGACATCCGCGCCGATCGGACGCCCCAGGTCGATCACCAGCGTGATCTCGCCGCGCACCGAGGCCGTGGGACCGGCGTCCGGGCTGGGGACGGGATAGTGCTCGCTCAGCTCCCACAGCGTGCCGCGCACCACGTCCTCATGGATCTTGGTGAGCTCGCGGCAGACCGCGGCGCGGGCGTCCGGCAGGTGAGCCGCCAGCACCGCCAGGCTGCGCGCCAGCCGCTGGCCGGTGTCGAAGGCGACGAGGAGTCCGCCGCAGCGCCGCCAGGCCGCGAGCGACGACTCGAGCTCGCGCGCGCGCCGCGGCAGGTAGCCGACGAAGCGGAAGCCGTCTCCGGTGATCCCCGCCGCCACGAGCGCCGTGAGCACGGCGGACGGCCCCGGCAGCACGGTCAGGTCGAGCCCCTCGCTCACGACCTTCTGGACCAGCAGCATGCCGGGATCCTGCACGCCGGGCATCCCGGCGTCGGTGACCAGCGCGACGGTGGAGCCGTCGCGCAGCAGGCGCAGCACCTCGTCGGTCTTCTGCAGCTCGTTGTGCTGGAAGAAGCTCGTCAGGTGCGTGTGGATGTCGAAGTGGCTGAGGAGCTTGCGCGTGCGGCGCGTGTCCTCGGCCGCGACGAGCTCGGCCTCACGCAGCGCGTCCAGGACGCGGGGCGTGACGTCTCCGAGGTTGCCGATCGGTGTGGCGCAGACGTACAGCACGGTCACCCCTCCCTCAGGAACCGCTCGATGAACAGGACGTCGATGTCGCGGCCGTGCACACGCGCGTGGCGCCGCGCCGCGCCGACGACGGAGAACCCGAGCGCCAGGTGATAGGCGAGCGAGTCGAGGTTGTCGGCGCGCAGGTCGGTGAAGATCTTGTCGTAGCCGAGGGCGAGCGCGGCGGCGAAGCTGGTCCGCGCGAGCGCCGCCCCCACTCCCCGACGGCGATGGGCGGCGTCCACGTAGGTCCCCATGGTCGCGACGTGGTCGAACTCGGTGGTCACGAACGTGTTCCAGGGGATCACCGTCTGGAACCCGACGACGCCGTCGCCGGGCGCCTCGGCCACGTGGAGGAACGAGCGCGCCGGCAGGCTCTCGATGTAGGCGCGCTCCTCCTCCACCGAGAACGGCGTGTCGAGGAGCGTCGGGCTGCCGCCGGCGATGACGCCGTTGAGCACGGCGACCACGCCGGCGGCGTCGTCCGGGCCGGCCCGGCGCACGGTGACGGCCGCGACGCTCACGCGGGCGGCCTGCGCATGACGACCATGATCTCCATCTCGTCGAGCTCGACCGGCCGGCGACCCCACTGGCCGGCCGTGCCGCCCCAGACGTGCTCCACGGTGAAGCCGGCGGTCCGGCAGAGGAGGGCGAGCTCACTCGGCGCGTAGCCACGCTCACGAACCGGCAGTCGGCGCGGCCCGTCCTCGGCCTGCCACTCCATCTCGTACGACGTCGTGAGCGTGGCCGGGTCGAACGCGCCGCGCTCCACCTGGTCCGGCGTCGCGTCGCGGACCATGCGCAGCCCATTGAGCGCCGTGAGCACGAAGGGCGCGCCCGGCCGCAGGGCGGCGAACGCGCGCCCCAGCACGGCGGCGTCGTGCTCGAGCGGGTCGTCACCGCCGAGCAGGCCGAACGAGCCCTCGCAGAGGCACACGGCCGCGTCGAAGACGCGGCCCAGGTCGAACGTCGTCGCGTCCCCCCGCACCAGCTCCAGCTGCGCGCCGGCGGCGTCCGCGGCGGCTCTCGCCTCGCGCAGCATGCCCGCCGAGATATCGAGGCCGGTGACGGCGAGGCCGGCGCGCGCCAGCTCCACGCGCGTGACGGCCGGTCCCGCAGCCGATGTCGAGCACGGAAGCCCCCGGAGCGAGGTCCAGCACCTCGAGAAGGAACGCCGCCTCGCGCACGCTGTCGGCGGTGAACACCTCGTTCATGTACTGCGGCGCGTAGCTGTCGAAGAACTCGCGCCAGACGTCGTCGGTCATGAGGCCCCTCCGTGCGCTGACCGCTCCATTCTCTCAGGAGTGACGACCGAGGGCGAGGGGCGGCGGGGCGGCCGGTCCGGCACGGCGGCGACCGGCCGCGATAGACTGCGCCTCATGCAGGAGTGGAGCGACCACATCCGAGGCGCCCGGCAGGACGACGCGCCCGCCCTCGCGGACCTTTGCACCCAGCTCGGCTACCCGTCTACGGAGGCACAGGTGCGCGAGCGGCTCCGTCTGCTCCAGGACCCGGAGCGCGAGCTGCTCGTCGCCGACGGTCCGGACGGCCTGGCCGGCTTCATCGACGTCCACGTGCAGCGCGTCGTCGAATCGGAGCCGTACGGCGAGGTCGGCGGCCTCGTGGTCGGGGCGCCGCACCGCGGCACCGGCCTGGGGGCCGCGCTCCTGGCCGCGGCCGCGGACTGGTCGCGGGCGCGCGGCCTCGAGCGTCTCTGGATCCGCGCCAACCTCGCCCGCGTCGGTCCGCACGAGTTCTACGAGGCCGTCGGCTGTCGCGTCGTCAAGGACCAGCGCGTCTACGAGTACCCGCTGTGAAGCGCATCGTCCTCGGCGACTGCCTCGACGTCCTGGGCGGCATGGACGAAGGCGTCGCCAGACTCGTCTATCTCGACCCGCCGTTCAACACCGGCAAGGTGCAGAAGCGCACGCGCCTGCGGACCGTGCGCGACGCGGACGGCGACCGCATCGGGTTCAAGGGCGAGCGCTACCGCACCGAGGTGCTCGGCAGCTCCGCCTGGAACGACGAGTACGACGACTACCTGGGGTTCCTCGCGCCGCGGCTCGACGCCGCGCGGCGCGTCCTCACCCCCGACGGGTCCCTCTTCTTCCACATCGACCCGCGCGAGGCGCACTACTGCAAGGTGCTGCTCGACGGGCTGTTCGGGCGCGCGTCGTTCATCAACGAGATCGTCTGGGCCTACGACTACGGCGCGCGCCCGCGCACGCGCTGGCCGGCCAAGCACGACGTCATCTTCTGGTACGCGCGCGACCCGTCGCGGTACGTCTTCAACTACGCGGACATCGACCGCGTGCCCTATCTCGCGCCGGGCCTCGTCGGCCCCGAGAAGGCCGCCCGTGGCAAGACGCCTACCGACGTCTGGTGGCAGACGATCGTGAGCCCCACGGGCAAGGAGAGGACCGGCTACCCGACGCAGAAGCCGGTCAAGATCCTCGAGCGCATCGTCCGCGTGCACTCGGAGCCGGGCGACCTCGTCGTCGACCCGTTCGCCGGGAGCGGCACCACCGGCGAGGCGGCCGCGAGGCTGGGCCGGGACTACCTGCTCGTGGACGAGAACCCCGACGCCGTCCGCGTGATGCGAGAGCGCCTGGCGTGGGACGAGCCGGAGGTCGTGGGCGGGCCGGGCGCGGACGCCGCGGGCGCGCCCGGCCCCTCAGCCCCGAGCGCCCCCTGAAACGCGGACGGGGCCGGCTCCCTGCGGAACCGGCCCCGTCGACTTCACGCCGCCGAGTGGGATCACTCGGGGACGATCGCCTCACTCGGGCAGGACTCGACGCAGGTCGCGCAGTCGTCGCACTTCTCGGGATCGATGACGTAGATGTCGTCGCCCTCGGAGATAGCCTCGTTGGGGCACTCGTCGATGCAGGCGCCGCACGCGAGACATTCATCAGTGATCTTGTAGGCCATGTGGTTCTCGTCACCTCCGGTTGGCGCGCTGCAGTACGCAGTACGCGCGGGATTCCACGGTCCATTTACGGGCATGGCGCGGGCGAAGTCAAGAAAGGCCCGAGCCGTGGCCGGACAGGGTCTCAAAGCCGGCACGACCCCACGCCGGCACGCCGGCCGCCGTGCCTGCGCCGTCAGGCCGCCGCGTCGCCCGGGAAGAGCTCGCTGAGCGCGAGCGCCGCGGCGCCGATGAAGCCCGCGTCGGCGCCGAACGCCGCCGGAACGACGCGCACGCGATCGCGCGCCGGCGGCAAGGCCCGGGCGGCAAGGACGCGGCGCGCGGGGGCGAAGAGCAGCTCGCCCGCCGCGGCCGCGCCGCCGCCGACGACGATGAGCTCGGGATCGAAGAGGTTCGACAGCGTGACGAGGCCGGCGCCGAGGTACTCGCCGGCGCGCTCGAGCACGGCGATGGCGCCGGCGTCGCCCTCCACGGCCAGCCTGGTCAGCAGCCGGCTGCCGACGGTGCGCCCGGCAGCCTGGGCGCGGCCCAGGGCCGAGCCGGGCTCGAGCTCGGCCGCCACGCGCGCCGCAGCGCCCATGGCCGGGCCGGCGACGTAGGCCTCCAGGCAGCCGTGGTTGGGGCAGTTCGCCGGGCACTTGGGCCCGTCGACGTCGATGATGATGTGGCCGATCTCTGCGGCCGCGCCGCTCGCCCCGCGCAATGGGCGGCCGCCGCTGATGATGCCGCCGCCCACGCCGGTCCCGAGGGTGAGCATGAGCATCTCGCGCGTGCCCACGCCGGCGCCGTACAGGTGCTCGCCGATGCAGGCGGCCGTGGCGTCGTTGTCGATCACGACGGGGACCCCGAAGCGCTGTTCGAGGCGATCACGCAGCGGCACGTCCGCGAGCGGCAGATTGACCGATTCGACGACACGCCCGCCGGCGAAGTCGACCATGGACGCGACCCCCACGCCGATGCCCTCCACCCGCCCTGAACCATGCTCGAGGTCGGCGAGGCAGGCCTCGACGCCGCGGAGACAGGCCTCCGCCGAGGTCGCGTCGGTGAGCATCGTGAACCGGTCGACGATCTCCGGCGTCTCCACCTCGGCGCGCGCTCGCGCGCCGGGCTCGGGCAGGCGCCCGCGCACGAGCGCCGCGGCGACCTTGGTGCCGCCGATGTCGACGCCGATGACGGTGCGCTCAGGGGCCATGACGCCCCGGAGCTTACCATGGTGTAGACTCGTGACTAGAGGAAACGCCCGCTCACGGGCGTAGTCTGGTAGAGCATCCGGCGCCCCGCCCCCGAGACCACGCACCTCGACATCGCGTGCGCCCGCGGGCCGGAGGCGCCAGCCTATGACGAGACAGGACGAGGACAGAGAAGGGGCTAAGCCCTACAAGACCTACAAGGCGCGCCGCCCGCGGCGCAGCCAGGTCGACGACGAACTCGCCGGCGCGCGGCCGGCGCGTTCGAGTGCGCCCGCGAGCGGACCCGGACCCAGCGAGGGCGCGCCCGAATACCCGCGCCAGTCCGACAAGGCCTACCGGACGTACGGCCCGGCACCGGAGAACGAGCGCAAGGCCGACCAGAAGAACGCCGGCAAGGGCGCCGGCCAGGCTCCGCGCCGCCGGCGCCGCTTTCGCTGGTGGTACGTCCCCGTCGGCGTCTTCGCCCTGCTGGTCATCGCCGGGGTGGTCGTCACCGTCATGGCCTGGCCCGGGTACCAGAAGTTCGACCGGGCCGTCGACAAGGCCAACAAGCGCGTCGACAAGCAGACCCGCGCTCAGCTCGCCGCCGACAACGGCTGGATCTGGCGCAACGGCACCACGGTGCTGCTGTTCGGCCTCGACGCCGCCGGCCTCCCCGCGCACTCCGACACGATCATGCTCATGCGCTTCGACGCCAAGACCCACACGATCAACCAGCTCTCGATCCCTCGCGACACGCTGGTGAACATCGAGGGCTACGGCCAGCAGAAGATCACGCAGGCCATGTGGTACGGCGGGCCGTCACTCGCGCTGAAGACCGTCAAGGACTACACCGGCATCCCGGTCAACCACATCATGGTGGTGAGCTTCCAGGGCTTCCCCCGGCTCGTCAACTCGGTGGGCGGCATCGACATGTACGTGCCGCAGACGGTGACCACCGGGGCGGGCCCCGGCGCAGCTGGTTCCACCCAGCGCGTCGTCACCTTCAACAAGGGCATGCACCACTTTGACGGCAAGTACGCGATGCTGTACGTGCGCATCCGCAAGGCCTACGCCGAGGGCGACTATACCCGCGCCGCCCGCCAGCAGGCGTTCGTCCAGGCGCTCCAGAAGAAGCTCATGCGGTCGTCCAACATCACCAAGCTGCCGGCTATCGGCACGCACTTCATGAGCGGCGTGGCCACGGACCTCAAGACCAACCAGATCTTCGAGCTCGCCTATCTCAAGTGGCGCGCCACGGGCGGCAAGAAGCAGGTGATGAAGGGCGAGTTCAGCTGGTACCAGGGGCAGGCCGTCGTGCTCCCGCCCCCGGACGCGACGAAGCAGAAGATGATCGACCGCTTCCTCGGCAAGTGACCACCGGAGCGGCCGCGGCCGCGGTCCGCCGGTCCGCCTCCACCCCGTAGGTCCGCCTCCTGCTCCTCCGCCTGACGCAGTCCCGAGCCGGCCCCCTGCGCCGCCCCTTCGCCTAGCGGCCCTCCGCCATCAACGGCTTCGCCGAGCCCAAGCCCGACGGGCCGCGCCCCGGAGCGCGACCGGCCGGATAGACGACCCGCACCAGCGCCAGCCCCCGGGCCGGGGCCGTCTGGCCCATGCGGCGGCGCTCGCCGGCGGCCAGCGCCGCCTCGAACTCCTCCAGCGTCATGCGCCCCTGCGCCACGTCGACCATCGAGCCCACGACGACGCGGACCATGTTGTGCAGGAAGCTACCGGCAGTGATCTCGAAGTGCCAGCCCCTCCCCTCCCCGTCCGGCGTCGGCCCATCGTCGGTCCAGACGGCGGCAGTCACCTCGCGCACGCACGTGTGGTACAGATGCGCGGAGGGCGTGAGGGCGGCGAAGTCGCGGCGTCCGGGCAGCAGCGCGGCCGCCGCCCGCAGCGCCGCCCCGTCCACCGGGCCGCGCAGCACCCACACGAAGTCTCGCTCGCGCACCGCCTTCACGGCGCTCGCCCAGAGGTCGTAGCGGTAGCTCCGCGACGCGGCCTCCCGGGCGACGAAGCAGGAGGCCGCCGGCGACGCGCGCAGCACGGCGATGTCCGGCGGCAGGAGCGAGTTGAGCGAGAGGCGAAGGCGCTCGGGCGCCAGATTCGCGAGCGAGCAGGAGAACGACGCCACCTGCGCCCACGCGTGCACGCCGGCGTCGGTGCGTCCGGCCACGCTCAGCGCGATGCGCTCGCGGAGCACCGTGGCCAGCGCGTCCTCCACGAGACCCTGCACCGTCACGTGGCCGGGCTGTCTGGCCCACCCGCGGTACGCGGTGCCCTGGTAGGCGAGGTCGAGCCGCCAGGTGCTCTGTTCTGTGGTTCCGTCTGCCGGTCCGGCGCTCACGCCGGCATCCTATACGAGCAGCCCGGCAGCGATGACGGCCGCCGTGAGCGCGAGCAGCACGGCGTCGGACGCTCCTGCCCGGAGGGGATGCAGCCGCGTGCGCGCGATGCCGGGACGGTAGCAGCGCGCCTCCATGGCCAGAGCCAGCTCGTCGGCGCGCCGGAAGCTGAGCACGAAGAGCGGCGTGAGGACCGGGACCAGCGCTTTGGCGCGCTTGATCGGTCCCCCGCTGCCGAAGTCGGCGCCGCGGGCGCGCTGGGCGCGCATGATCTGATCCAGCTCCACGAGCAGCGTCGGGATGAAGCGCAGGGCGATGGTCACCATGAGGGCCAGTTCGTCGGTGGGGACGCGGAGGCGGCGCAGGGGGCGGCCGAGCCAGGCGAGGCCGTCCGTCAGGGCGAGAGGCGGCGTCGTCAGCGTGAGCACCGAGCCGATGAGCACCAGCACCAGCAGCCGGAGGCTGAGGAACGCCGCGAACTCGAGCCCCGCCCATGAGAAGTCGAAGATCCAGAAGCTGAAGAAGGGCTCGCCCGGGGCGAACAGCACCTGCGCAAGGAAGGTGAGCCCCACCAGCCAGAGCAGCGGCCGGAAGGCACGCCAGAACCAGGCGGCCGGCACGCCGCTGAGCACGTAGGCGACGGCGCCGGCCGCCGCGAACACGGCCAGGCCGGCGAACGAGTCGCGCACGAACAACGCGATCGCCAGCGCAGTGACGGCGACGAACTTGGCGCGGGCGTCGAGCCGGTGCACGACCGACGACCCGGGATAGTACTGGGCGATCGCCGGCTTCATCGCAGCGCCTCAGCAGCCTCCGCGGCCGTCCGCGGCGCGGAGGCAGGATCGCGGCCGAGACGCCGCCAGAGCTCCACCAGGAACGGCTCGCGCAGCCGGCTGGCGGCGAGCAGCTCGCGACCGGCCTCCCCGACGTCCCACGGGCCGGCCGCGGCCACGCGGCCGGCGTCGAGCACCAGCAGCTGGTCGCAGAGCGCCCAGGCGAGGTCGACGTCGTGGGTGGCGAGCACGAGCGTGACGCCGTCCGCGCGCAGCCGCGAGAGGATCTTCGCCAGCTCGCGGCGCGTCGCCGGGTCGAGGCTCACGAACGGCTCGTCGAGCAGCAAGAGCCGCGGCCGCATGGCCAGCACGCCGGCGAGCGCAAGGCGCCGCTGCTCGCCGCCGGACAGCGCGTACGGGTGCCGCTCGCCGAACCGCTCGGGCGGCAGCCCCACGAGCTCGAGCGCCTCGTCGACGGCCGCCGCGACGTCGGCCTCCGACCACCCCAGACGGCGCGGGCCGAAGGCCACGTCCTCCCGCGCCGATGCCGCGAACAGCTGCAACTCGGGCGTCTGGAAGACCAGCCCGATCTGCCGCCGCAGCTCGTCGTAGGCCGCCGCGTCGGCCGCCGAGCCGTCCAGCAGCACTTCGCCGGCCTCCGGCGGGTCAAGGCCCTTGATCACCTGCAGCAGCGTCGACTTGCCCGATCCGGACGCCCCGAGCAGCGCCAGCGACCGGCCGGCGTCCACCTCGAAACTCGCGTCCTGCAGCGCAGGGATCGGCGCGCGGGCCTCCTCGTAGCTGAAGGCGACGCCGCGGCAGACGAGCGCCATCCCGCGGGCGTCGGTCACCTCGTCGCTCCGAGCGCGGCGAGAAGCTCGTCGAGCGTGAGCGGCAGCGGCGTGAGGGGACGCCCGACAGCGGCGAGCTCGAGTGCGAGCTCGCCGGCCGCGGGCAGGCCCAGCCCGAGCCGGCGGACAAGAGCGCCGTCGCCGAACAGGCCACCCACGCTCCCGGCGTGGACCACCGTCCCCCCCTCCAGCGCGACGACGCGATCGGCGCCGACCACCTCGTCCATCTCCTGCGTCACGTAGACCACCGCGAGGCCAACCGCGCGCAGTCCGCGCACCGCCTCCAGGACCTCGCCGCGGCCGGCCGGGTCCAGCATGGCCGTCGGCTCGTCGAGCACCAGGACGCGACGCGGTACCGCCAGGACGCCGGCGAGCGCGGTGCGCTGCTTCTGGCCGCCCGAGAGCAGGTGCGGCTCGCGCCTCTTCAGCTCCTTCAGCCAGAACCGCTCGAGCATCTCGTCGACCCTGGCGCGGATCGCCTCCGGCGCCCACGCCAGGTTCTCGAGGCCGAACGCCACGTCGTCTTCCACGCACTCCGCGACGAGCTGGTTCTCCGGGTTCTGGAAGAGCACGCCGACGTCGCGGCGCGCGGCCATGCGTCCGTCCTCGGTGAGGAGGTCGTGACCACAGGCGAACGCGCGGGAGGCTCCGGCGGGTCGCTCGAGGCCGCCCAGGAGACGCGCGAGCGTCGACTTGCCGGAGCCGTTGGCGCCCACCACTGCGACGAACTCGCCTGCGGACACGGCGAGGTCGAGGCCAGTCAGCGCGTCGACGCGCGCGCCGGGATAGCGGTAGCTCAGGCCGCGGACGTCGAGGAGCGGAGCGACCGGCTCCGTCGCCGCCCGGCCGTCCGCTGATGCGGCGGGTTCAGAGGATCCGTCGAGGGGAGGCGTCATGACGGCCGAAGCTTACCGTATCGCCCGGGGCGAGCCGGGCCGAGGGGACACGGCCGCGGCTCGGGCGAGCCCAGCCGGGACGGATAGGCCCGCGGGCGCGGCCGGCGGCGGCCCAGCGGGAAGGCCCGGACCGGCCCCCAAACGACCGAGGGCGGGTGGCCCTTCGGCCGCCCGCCCTCCGTACCATCTCGTGCCGCCGGCGGTCAGACCAGCTCGATGTACGCCTGTTCGCTGCCGTCGCCGGGACGCGGCCCAAGCTTGATGATACGT
>CAWAUK010000066.1:0-26760 GCA_963784975.1 uncultured Thermoleophilia bacterium
GACCTTGTAGCCCGCCTGGTCCGACTTGGCGAGGCCTGTGGCCTTGATGGCCTTCTTCACCTTGACGCTCGCCGCGAGCTTGATGGTCAGGAGCGGCTTCACGGTGACGTCGGTGACCGATACCTTGTGATGCGCGCTCTGGCCGGGGCTGCTGATGCCGGTCGGGAATGCCGGCGTTGGCGTGTGACAATTGACGCACGTCGTCGGTGTCGACCCCGCGTGACCGGCCTTGCCGTGGCACCCGCCGGCGGCGGCTGCGGTGCCGCACCCGGCGTTCGTCTTGACGGTCGCCATGTCCTGGCCCGGCGTGTGGCATGTCCAACAGGTCGAGGCCGTGCCGCCCTTTGCGTGCGCGATCGTGTAGCCCGTGTGGCAGCCGCTCTGCGCGCAGTCGGCGTTGACCGGGGGCGTGCTCGTGTTCACGGTATGACACGTCGAGCAGACGGTGATGCCGCCGTGCTCGTAGGTGCCGTAGGCGGCGGCCGGGCCGGCCGCGACGGCAAGGACGACGACGACGGCGAGAGCAACCACTACCGTCAGGATGAGTGCAGGCGCCGGATGCCCGCGATGTGCGTGTACGTTCCCCATGCGTCTCCTTTGGTCGATCGCCAGAATCGATGGTAGGGGGACACCTTAGCGGGATTGGAGCGGCTGCGCCACCCAAACGTGTCGCTGTGCACAAGCGCTCGGGACGAAGTAGAGTGTGCGCGTCCGAAGCAGGGCGTCACCTGGGAGGAGCCATGCCGACCGACGACCGACCTCGCCGTCCGTTCACCGCCTGGGTGCTGCTCGCGCTCCTGATAGTCCAGGGGCTCGGCGGCCTGGCGGGCGGGCTCTCACTCACGATCGCGCCCGACGGCTCGATCATGCAGATGTCGACCTCGCTGCTCGACGGCTCGCCGTTCCACGACTTCCTCATTCCGGGCCTCATCCTCCTGCTGGTGCTCGGGGTGCTCCCACTGGTCGCCGCGGCCGGCCTGTGGCTGCGGCGCCGCTGGGCGTGGTACGCGGCGTTCGTCGTCGGCTGCGGCTTGATGATCTGGATCCTCGTGGAGATCACGATCATCCCCTACGACGCGCTGCAGCCCATCTTCGGCGGCGTCGGCCTGCTGATCTTCATCTTCTCGCTGCTGCGGCCGGTGCGGCGCTTCTACGGGGTCGTCCTGCCCGGCACAGCCTGAGCGCCCGCCAGCGCGGACTACACAGGTTCCTGCAGACCCGCGGCGAACATGCCGATGCAGGTGCGGCAACGAAGCCAGCGGGAGCTTCCGTGCGGGCCGATACGACCAGACAACGAGTGTTCCTCACCTTCGCCGCGGGCGACCTCGCTTGCGCGCGTCCGGCGACCGCCCGGCTCCTTAGCGGCGGGGGGATCTCCCTGGACCAGGCGCTGACCAGCGAACCCTTTGCGAGCATGCGCGGCGAGATCATCCGCGCCAGCCTCCTGACCCGGCTGCGCCACTGCGCCAGCGCGCTCTGCCTCTACGGTGCGCGCACGGCGGACGACGAGTGGGTGCGCTGGGCGCTGGAGACGGCCGCCGAGCTCAAGCTCCCCCTCCTCGGCGCGGCCCTGCCGGGCGAGAGAGCGCGGGAGTCTGAGCTGTACCTCACCAGCCTCGGCGCCGAGTTCGTCCCGCTGAGCCGCGACGCCATCCTGACGCGTACGCGCACGTACTCAGCGCGCCGGCTCGCGCCGGCGATCGACGCGGCATCCATCGCCGAGACGCTCCACCTCATGCGCCACCCGCTCCGCTGAGGCGAAGCACCCGATGTCACAGCCCCGATCATCACCGCCGCCGGCCTGACCGGCCCGGGTATCACGCGAGCCCAGATGCCGTACATCCGGATGCCGCCGGCCGAGATCGCCGCCAACGGGGTCGCGGCGTGGCGGCCGGCGCCGCCCTCTTCCTCACCACCAGCGGCCTCCCGGCAGGAACCTGCCGACGGCCGAGCCTCGGGCACCGGCGCTCGGCATGGCGCGACGACGCTCCGGGCACCACGGAGTAAGGCCCGGCGCGCGAAGGTAGTCGGACGCGCCGTCACTCGGAGGAGGACGACATGGACATCGGCATCATCGGCTCGGGACGGGTCGCGCAGACCGTCGCCACCAAGCTGCTCGAGCTTGGCCATCGCGTCACGATCAGCTCGCGCGACACGACAAAGGCCAAGGACCTCGGCGACTGGGGCTCGGTCCCTTCCGCGGACGACTTCGCGGCGGCCCAGCGCGAGCTCGGCAGAGCGGCGGCAGCGGGGAGCTTCGCCGACGCCGCCGCCCATGGCGAAGTGGTCTTCAACATCACCCTTGGCGGCCGCTCCCTGGAGGCGCTGGAGGCCGCCGGAGCCGCCAATCTTGCCGGCAAGGTCCTCATCGACGTCTCCAACCCGCTCGACTTCTCGCGGGGCATGCCGCCCACCCTGCTCTTCTGCAACACGGAGTCGCTCGGTGAACGCATCCAGGCGGCCTTCCCCGACGCCCGCGTCGTCAAGTCGCTGAACACGGCGACCGCCCAGGTGATGGTCGACCCACGCCAGCTGGGCGAACCGACGGCGATGTTCGTGTCGGGCAACGACAGGGAGGCCAGGGACTGGGTGCACCATGAACTGCTCGAGCGCTGGTTCGGCTGGGAACAGGTGCTCGACCTGGGCGACATCACGGCCGCGCGCGCGCAGGAGATGTGGATGCCCCTCTGGCTGAGACTGATGGGGGCGGCCGGGACCGCCGCGTTCAATCTTCGCATCGTGGCGTCGACCTAGCCCGGCGCGCCGGCCGTGCCACATCCGGCGCGACCGGGTACAAGGCCGTCAATCCGCGCTCAGAAGGAGGACGCGTGTCCGAGGTCACCCGCACCAGCGCCCAGGGCGAGCAGGACGCGGCGCTCACCGAGTTCGTCCGTCGCCTGCCCAAGGCGGAGCTGCACCTGCACATCGAGGGCACGCTCGAGCCCGAGTTGCTGCTTGAGCTCGGGCGCCGCAACGGCGTCGTCCTGCCGTGCTCCTCGGCCGAGGAGTGCCGCGCCAAGTACCGCTTCAAGGACCTGCAGGACTTCCTCGACATCTACTACTCGGGCGTGACCGTCCTCGTCACCGAAGCGGACTTCTACGACCTGACCATGGCCTACGTGCACAGGGTCGCCGCGGACGGGGCCCGGCACGTGGAGGTCTTCTTCGATCCTCAGAGCCACGTGCCCAGAGGCGTCCCCTTCGGCGACGTCGTCGGCGGCATCACCCGGGCGCTGCGCGACGGCGAGGCGGAGCTCGGCGTGAGCTGGCGGCTCATCATGTGCTTCCTGCGCGACAGGCCGGTCTCCGAGGCGATGGAGATGCTGGAGCTGGCGCTGCCGCATCGGGACGTCATCGTCGGTGTGGGCCTCGACTCCGCCGAGCTCGGCCACCCGCCGGCCGAGTTCGCCGAGGTGTATGCAAGGGCGCGGAAGGCGGGCTTCATCGCCGTCGCGCACGCCGGCGAGGAGGGCCCACCCGGGTACATCACCGAGGCGCTGGACGTGCTCGGGGTGCGCCGCATCGACCACGGGGTGGCCGCGATCGACGACTCCGCGCTGCAGCGGCGCCTCGCCGACCAGCACGTCCCTCTCACCATGTGCCCGCTCAGCAACCTGGAGCTGCAGGTGACGCCGGACCTCTCGCGGCACCCCCTCAAGAAGCTGCTCGACGCCGGCCTGGTCGTCACGGTGAACTCCGACGACCCGGCCTACTTCGGCGGTTACCTGCTCGACAACTACCTCGCCGTGCAGCGGGCGCTGGGCCTGAGCCACGCCGACCTGGCCCAGCTGGCGCGCAACTCGATCGCGGCGTCCCTGCTGCCCGAGGCGCGCACAGCCGAGCTCACCGGCGAGATCGACCGCGTGGCGGCCGGGAGCTGACCCGGAGGGGTCGACGACCTTCCCGCCGGGGCCACCTCCCGGCCCTCCGCCCCAGCGCCCGCTGGAGGACACGACCGGGGCCACGGAGTAGAGTGCACGCATGACCTCCGACCTCGCGCCCGGCCCCGCGCCGGGTCCCGAAGAGCGGACATCGCGACGTGACGTGAAGCGGCGGCGACTGCGCCGGGCCCGCCGCATCGCGGTCGTGTTCGCCATCGTCATCGTCGTCTTCGCCGGCGCGTCGCTCGCAGCCGCCGCCTACACCGAGCGCAGCGTCTTCTGCGAGACGGCCTGTCACGAGATGACGCCCTACGGCGCGACCTGGGAGAAGTCGGCACACCACGACATCGCCTGCGTCCACTGCCATATCAAGCCCGGCGCCGTCGAGCTCGTCGAGGCCAAGGGGTCGGCGCTGCGTGAGGTCTGGGTCCACTTCACCGGCGAGGTGAAGGCGCCGATCGCCGTCACCGAGCACATCCCGGACTCCACCTGCACCGCGAGCGACTGCCATCCGAGCGGCAGCGTCAAGGATCCGCTGGTCCTGAAGTCGAAGAGCACCGCCGGCGCGACTCCGGCAGCGTCGCCGTCTGCTGCGTCCCCTCCGCCGGTCACCTTCTCCCACAAGCAGCACCAGAAGGGCACGCTCTGCATCGGCTGCCACTCCCAGGTCGTACACACCAGCGTCCCGGGCAAGCCCTACGTCGATCCGGCGACCATGGCGTTCTGCCTGCGCTGCCACGACGGCAAGCGGGCGTCCGGCGCCTGCCAGACCTGCCACAAGGCGCCGCACGCCGACCGCGGCCCGTGCACCGACTGCCACCAGCTCGGGTCGTGGGCGTCCACCTTCACCCACCCCGTCCCGCTGGGACCACAGCACCACAAGGTCGTCTGCGAGGAGTGTCACACGAAGGCGACGCCGCAGCAGATCGGCTTCCCGGCGGGCTGCGTGAGCTGCCACGCCAAGCGGCACAAGACCGTCAAGCAGGTCCTCTGCGCGCGCTGTCACCTGCCCACGCACTGGAAGCCATCGACGTTCGAACACCCGAAGAACGGCTGCGAGACCTGCCACACCCGGCCGCATCCCGACCGCGGCGAGTGCCTGCGCTGCCACACCACCTCGTCGTGGGCCAACCACTTCCAGCACCCCGTGGCGCTCGGAGGGGTGCACGCGAGCTTCCCCTGCGAGAAGTGCCACACCAACGGCCTGAACGCCCCGGGCAGGGACTGCAGCAGCTGCCACGGCAGCCAGCACGGCGGCCTGACCGACTGCGCCCGCTGCCACACGACCAGCTCGTTCGTGCCCTCGACCTTCAACCACCCGGCGGCCGGCGAGCACGGCGCAGGGTCGTTCGCCTGCAGCGCCTGCCACCCCAACGGGAACTTCACCAGCGCGTACTGCTCCTGCCACGGCGGCCACCCGCCGTCGGGCGGCTGACGGAGGCGCGCCGGACGGCTGTTGCCCGACGTGACAACGCCGGGCGTCTTCAGGCGGTCACGCCCCCGTCGACCACCATCGTGCGGCCGGTGACGAAGCTGCCGTCGTCGCTCGCCAGGAAGGCCACGGCGGCGGCGAGCTCCTCCGGCCGCCCGATCCGCTTGAGCGGGTAAGCGTCCTCCATCCCGTCCGTGTATGCGACCGGGTCCGGCGCCGCGGCGATGGCGCCGGCCAGCATGGGCGTATCGAAGATCGCCGGGCTGACGCTGCAGACGCGCACGCCGTCCGGCCCGTGGTCGATGGCGAGCGCCCGCGTCAGCATGACGACGCCGGCCTTGGCGGCCGAGTACACGGCGGCGCCGGGCTCGCCGTGGATGCCCGAGTCGCTGGCGAGGTTGACGATGACGCCGGCGCGCCGCGGGACCATGTGGGCCAGCGCCGCCTTGCACATGAAGTAGGTGCCCTTGAGGCAGATGCCGACGCACCACTCCCACTCCGCCTCGCTGGTGTCGAGGATGGATTTCTCGAGCCAGACCCCGGCGGAGTTGACGAGGATGTCGAGGCTGCCGAACCGCTCGAGCGTCTCGCCGACGAGGCGGTCGCAGTCGGCGACGACGGAGACGTCACCCAGCACGACCGCGTGCGTGCGCTCGTGGCCGTGCTCGCGGGAGCGGGCGGCCGCCCGCGCGGCGACGGCCTGTGCCTTCGCCGCGCCCCGGCCGCCGACGGCCACGCTCACGCCTTCCTCGGCGAGTCTGTAGACGATCGCTTCACCGAGGCCCGAGGAGCCGCCGGTGACGAGGGCCACCTTGCCGTCCAGTCCGCGCATCGCTCCTCCTACTGAGCCGCGTAGCCGCCATCGACCGGCAGCAGCACGCCGGTGATGAAGCTCGCGTCGTCGCTGGCCAGGAACGCGACCGCCGCGGCCGCCTCGGAGGGCTGGCCGATGCGGCCGATCGGGTGCGCCTCGTTGAGGAGTTCCCGGTACGAATCGGGCGTCATGCCGATCTGGTACGACTCGCGCTCGAAGAGCGGCGTGTCGATCTCGCCGCAGCAGATGGCGTTGACGCGGATGCCGCGGGCGGCGTAGTCGAGCGCCATCTGCTTGGTGAGCTGGGCCACGCCGCCCTTGCTCGCGCAGTACGCGGCCGCCGCGCGGTCGCCGACGAGGGCGGCGACGGAGGCGTTGTTGACGATCGCGCCGCCGCCCTGCGCGAGCATCACCGGCACCACGTGGTGCGCCACAAGATACACCGCCCGCAGATTGACCCCGAGCTGGCGGTCCCACGCCTCCTCGTCCACCTCGTGGACCTCGCCGGGCTCGAAGATGCCGGCGTTGTTGAAGAGCACGTCGAGGCGCTCGCGGCGGGCGACCACGTCGTCCACGAGCGCCCTGACCTGGTCGCCGCGCGTCACGTCGCAGCGCGCGGCGCTCGCGAGCTCGAGGCCGCGGCCGCGCAGCGCGGCCGCCGCGGCCTCCCCCGCCTCGCCGTCCAGGTCGGCGATCACGACGGCGGCTCCCTCTGCGAGCAGCCGCTCCGCCGTCGCCAGCCCGATCCCCGAGGCGCCGCCGGTGACCAGGGCGACCTTGCCCTCGAACCGGCGGCAGCTCACGCCGCCGGGTCCTCCCGGGACGCCGCCTGCCGAGGGTCCGACCGGCGCGCCGGCCCCGTCCGGAGCTCCACGTGACGCTCCGCCCGGCGCGCCGCCCTCCCCACTCACGCGCCCGCCCCCGCGACCGGCGCGACGAACGCGCCGTGGTCGCGCGCCCGCTTGTACTCCGAGTCCATCTCGAGCGCGCCGCCGGGGAACCCGTAGTCCTTCTGCATGCGCACGAAGTCGTCGCAACTGAACGCCTGCGCCGGGAACACGCCGGCCTCGGGGTTGCCCTTGTAGCCGGCCAGCCTGCCGGTGGCGAGCAGCTCGAGCGCGATCACGCCGGGGAACGCGGTCTGCGCCACCACGCCCTGCGTGCCGTACAGCGCCACGCTCTCCTGGTTGTCGGCCACCTGGTACAGGTAGACCTGCCGCTCCATGCCGTCCTTGCGCCCGCGCACCCACGTGCCGGCGCACGTCTGGCCCACGTACCGCTTGCCGATCTCGTTGGGGTCCGGGGCAGCCGCCTCGATCACGTCCCGCGGCCGCACCTCCTTTCCCTTCACGCTCACCGGCTTCAGCGAGTGCATGTTGACCGACTTGAAGACCTCCATCGCCTGGATGAACTCGTCGCCCAGCGCGTACTTGAAGGTCGCCTTCCTGACGCCCTTGAGCAGGCCGTTGAACCAGCCCACGTGCAGGACTTCCTCGTGCTCCACGTGGGCGACCTCCACCCAGCCGATGCCCTCGGGCAGGTAGAACGGCTCGGGATCGCTGAGCGGCGGCACGGTGTAGAACCCGCGGTCCTTCTCCCACACCACCGCCGGGTTGGTGCACTCCTCGATCGTCATCCAAATGGAGAAGCCGAAGCTGATGCCCTTGAACCCGGGGATCTCGAGGTTGGCGCCGTCGCGCACGCCGATCTCGTCGATCTCGTCGAAGAAGTGGTCGGCGGCGTAGCGGCAGTACCAGTCGGCCATCCCGGGCTCGACGCCGATGCCCATGAGCCCGAGCTTGCCGATCTTCTCGAACTCGCCGCTCAGCGCGATCTCGGTCTCGCCGAGGACGACGTTGGCCTGGTTGAAGGGGTCGGTCGGGTGCGGGACCGACAGCGTGGTCGAGGCATCCATGTGGTGCACGCGGGCCTTGAGCGCCGCCTGCAGCGTGTACGGGTTGAACTCCACCGGCAGGAAGCTGCAGAGGACGTCGACGCCGTACTTCGCGCAGAGCGCGACCACCGCGTCGACGTCGGCCGCGTCCACCTGCTCCGCCGGGAACCGCTTCTCGTCGCCCATCCGGGCGGACGCCGCCTGGGCCTTGCCCAGGTCGTGGTCCGCCAGCACCATCCTCTCGAAGAGCTCGGCGTCCGGATCGCGCCGCCTGGCGATGGCCGTCGTGGATTCCCCCACCCCGCCGCTGCCGACGATAAGGACCTTCATGCCCCCCCCCGCTTCTGGTGGTCTGATGGCGTCCCCGGGCCTGTGCCTAGTTGACGCGGAACTCGGTCTTGGCCACCCACTCGTAGCCGTCGGCGAGCAGGTAGTACATGACGTAGTCGCCCGTCGGGAGCGGCCATGGCTCGCCCTCCACGGTGCCCTTGTCCATGGTCATCGTGCCGGCGACGGTGCCGGCGCTCGTGCCGGAGCCGGCTCCGCCCGTGTACTGCCAGATGAGATAGGAGTCGACGTTCGGGTCGGCTGCGCCGGCCTTGTACACGCCGATCCAGTCCCAGCGGTTGGCCGGCGCGTTCTTCCAGGTCACCACGATCGGCGCACCCGACGCGTAGGCGGTGCTGTCGGTGGTGAGGACCGGCTTTGCCCCCGGTTTCTGGACCCAAAGGGGAGCGCGGGCCTGCACCACGTCGCCCGCGCCCACCAGCAGCACCTCGTAGTCGCCGGGGTTCAGCGCCTGCGTCGCGATCTGCGCCGAGCCGCTCGTCGCGGCGCCGGCCGCGAGTGCCTGACTCTCGAGCGCGTCTGCGGGAGTCCCGCCCGCGTGCACGACGGCGAGCGACTTCGCCCCGCCGTCGGCGGCCTTGTACGTGGCCGTCACGTTCTGCCCCACCGTCGCCACCTGCGGCGAGACCGCGACCATGACCGGCAGCGGCGCCGGCGTCACCTCGAAGGTGGACATCACGGCGCGGTGGTCGGACGGCCACGGCTCGACCGCGAACGTCACTTCCGGGCCGCCCCGCTCCCCAGCGAGCTGGGCGGCCGTCGCCTTCGCCGGCCCCGAGGAGTAGATGAAGTCAATGCGGTCCTGCGGCGCATTGGGGCCGGGGTTCCAGCCCTCGACCTTGGGACGCGCCGCCCACCAGGTGAGCCCCAGGCTCTTCAGCGGGTCCGGGTACACTGCCCGCCAGGAGTCGGTGAAGCCGGCCGCCTCGACGGCCTTGCTTACCGGCCACTCGACGACGTACTTCACTTCGTCGCGCGTGCCGACCACCTCGGCCGTGTAGTCGCGCCACGACGGAGCGTTGAAGTCGCCGAGCAGGAAGACGGGGATGCCCTTCTCGGCCAGCGGCGGCAGCACCTCCAGCTGCCCCTGGATGTACGGCAGCCGCACCTTCTCCTCGGTGGCCAGGATCTTCCCCACGGGCGCCCCGCGGCGGATCGCCTGGGGACCCGGGTCGTCGGACGGCAGGTGCACGTTGGAGAGCGCGACACAGCGGCCGGGCTGCACCTGGACGTACAGATAGGCTCCCTCGGTCTCCGGCGGCTCGAGCAGGGGATAGCGGGAGACCACCTGCATGGCGTTGCTCCAGTACGGGTAGCCGGCCGCCTTGGCCAGCCTCCCCGTGTTGGTCTCGGCCTCCTCGAGGCCGATGACGTCCGGCTGCGCCTTCTTCACGGCCTCGACCACCTTGGCGAAGCTCACTTGCGTACCGCCGTACTCGATGTTGAACTCCATGACCTTGAGCGTCATGGGCGACGATGACGGCTTGGGCGAGGCCGAGGAGCCGGAGCCGCCCGAGCTGCTGCAGGCGACGAGGGCGAGCCCGGGGACGAGGATGAGGACGGCGAGCAGGCAACAGTAGCCTGAACGAGAGCGTCGTGTGGTCCGGTCGCGCCTGTCCATCGAGACTGCCTCCCCGTCGCCGTAGGCGCCCGCCCCGGGCGCGTCGCCTCACCATACGACGCGGCGAGCGGGCGTCAACGAGCGATTCTTCGGCAAACTGAGCGGCAGCCTCGTGAGCCGCCCAGCCATTTCTCGCAGCCCGGCGGCAGCTGCCCCCTCGTCAGCCGCGGGAGAAGCGAGCGCGGAAGCGCTCGGCGGCCCGCGGCGCCAGCGGCCGCCCGTGCGAGAACAGCGCCGTCTCGAACGAGAGATCGCCGAGACGGCGCAGGCTGTCCATGCCCACGTCCACGTGCTCGTAGACCGGGCCGACGCCGAGGCGCAGGAAGTTGGTGGCGGCGTCGCCCGTGAAGAGGACGCCGCCGTCCCGCGGGAGCAGCAGCGCCAGGTGCCCGGCGGTGTGCCCCGGCGTGTGGACGGCGGTCGCCCCGAACGGCAGGATCTCGCCATCGCTCACGTCGTGCTCGACGGCGATGGGGTCGCCGGTGCTCGCCGCGGCCCTTCCGCCCACGGCCCGCACGATCACTGAGCGCAGCAGTCCGGGCCCCGGTTCGAGCGGCCGGCCGCGCACGCCTTCGCGCACGGCGGCGGCGTCCTCCGCCTGCATCCAGACCTCGGCTCCGGTGTGCGCCTTGACGGCGGCGAGCCCGCCGACGTGGTCGCCGTGCAGGTGCGTCACGACGATGCCGCGAAGCTCTTGCGGCACGCGGCCCAGCGCCCGCAGGCCACCGCCGACCCGGTCCGCGCCGGGCTCGATGCCGGCGTCGATCAGCCAGAGCCCGCCTTCGTCGTCCTCCACGAAGAACACGTTCACGCCGCCGAGCCCCAGCTGGTACACACCGCTCGCGACTTGCCTCGGCATCGCCGCTCTCATCGCCGCTCCCTTCGCCTGCGCCCTGTGCGCGGCTCAAGTATGCCACCACGTCTGTCGATCTGGCCGTACCGCTCTCGTCCCAGCAGGCAGGATGCGTCCCTCGGGCGGGGAACACCGACCAAACGCCGGCCCGAATCCACCCGCGCTGCAGATTCCCCGCCGCGAGGCCGATAGGTGCGTCGTGCAGGAGGCATGCCTCGTGCGGGGAACACGCACGAGACCACCAAGACTATGCGTATGGCCATCTGAGGAGGAGATCCTATGAGCTACAACTACAGCTATAGCGGAGGAGGCGGTTTCGCCGTCTTCTTCACCCTGGTCTGGGTCGCGTTCGCGGTCCTCACCATCGTGGGCCTGTGGAAGACTCTGAACAAAGCTGGACTGCCGGGGTGGGCGGCGATCATTCCCTTCTACAACGAGTACAACATCGTGAAGATGTCGAACCGCCCCACCTACTTCTTCTGGATCATCCTGGCGTGCAGCCTACTCGCCTGGATCCCCTTCCTCGGCTTCGTGCTGATCATCGGCGCCTTCGTGCTCTGGGTTTTCATGGCCTTGGACATCGCCGCCAACTTCGGCCAGGGCACCGGGTTCGCGATCCTGCTCATCATCTTCCCGTGGATCATGTTCCTGATCCTGGGATTCGGAAGTGCGACGTACAACCGCATCGCCGCCCCAGGCTCCGCCGGCTTCGGCGCGCCGCCCATGCCGGCCGGCGGCAGCTACACCGCTGCTCCGGCCGCAACGGTCCCGCCGGCCCCGCCGGCCCCGCCGGCCCCGCCTGCGCAGACGGCTGCCCCTGCGGCGCCGGTCACGCCGCCGGCCACCCCAGCCGCTCCCGTGACGCCGCCCGTGACCCCCGCTGAGGCCGCGCCGGCGGCAGAGGAAGTCGCGGCCGACACCGCCGTCACTGAGGCGCCGGTCACGCCGGAGGAGGCGCCGGCGGCAGAGGAAGTCGCGGCCGACACCGGCGTAACTGGAGCACCGGTCACTCCGCCGGAGGCGCCGCCGGCGCCGGAGGCGCCGCCGTCGAGCTCCCCGCCGCCCGCGCCGCCGCTGAGCTGACGCGCCCGGGAACGGCAAGACCCGAAGGGCCGGGGCTGCATCAGCAGCCCCGGCCCTTCGTTCATCTCGGCGCGTCCGGGAGACGCGGACTGGTGGCGCGACGCCTCACGGAGCGCTGAGAACACACCTGGCCCGGTCGGGCCGGCCGGCGACGACCGTCCCTCCCGCCATCCTGACGCGCCTGCGTAGCGGCTCACGGCCGGGCGTTTCCCGCCGTCCCGCCACGGGCAGGCACACCAGTATCGGACCAAACGACTCCGGCTTCCGCTCCGGCTGGAGGCCGTTCACGGAAGGGACACCATGCGACTCTCCACCACCGCACTGGCGCGGGGCTCCGCAAGGCGGCCGTGGCTGACGCTGGCGCTCTGGGCCGTCGCCCTCGTCGCCGCCGCCGCGATCATCGCGCTCGTGCTTCCCGGCACCTTGACGGCGCAGTACACGTTCCTCGGCAAACCCGGCTCACAGGTCGGCCGTAACCTCCTGCAGCAACGCATGAACATGCCGCAGAAAGCCAACGAGGTCGTCATCGTGCGCTCCACGGCGACGAACGCCACCACTCCCGCGTTCCGCGCCGAGGTGCTGGGGCTGCAGCAGCGGATCGCCGCCCTCGGCCCGAGTGTGGTCGACAGCGCCGTCAGCGCGTATCAGGGAGGCAACAAGACGCTCATCTCCGCCGACGGCCACACGGCCATCATCCCGGTCGTCATGGCCGGCGACCTGACCCAGGCCGAGAACAACATCGACAAGGTCCACGCCATCGTCCACGCGGCCGACGGCAAGGCGGGATTCGCTACGCTCGTCACCGGCACCGCCAGCATCAACAGCGACTTCAGCCACACGGCGCAGACCGACCTGCAGAAGGGCGAGGGCATCGGCGTGCCCATCGCCCTGATCATCCTGCTGCTGGTGTTCGGCGCCGTGGTCGCAGCGGGACTGCCCATCTTGCTCAGCCTCCTCGCCATCACTCTGGCGGTCGGCCTGACGGCCCTCGTCGGCCAGACGTTCAGCGTCTCGGTCTTCGCCATCAACATGATCAGCATGATGGGCCTGGCGACCGGCATCGACTACTCGCTGTTCATCATCTCGCGCTTCCGTGAGGAGCGGGCGCGCGGGCGCGACAAGCTCGATGCAATCGCCGTCGCCGGCGGCACGGCCAGCAGGGCGGTGCTGTTCAGCGGCCTGACCGTCGTGCTCGCCCTGCTCGGCCTGCTCATCGTGCCGACCAACATCTTCGCCAGCCTCGCCATCGGCGCCATCCTCGTGGTCAGCATGTCGGTGCTGGCCGCCCTGACGCTGCTGCCGGCGGTCCTCGGCCTCCTCGGGGACCGTGTAAACAGCCTGAAGCTGCCATACCTGGGCCGGCGGATCATCGACAACCGCGCGGCCGGGCGCACCTCGTGGATCGCCCGCGTCGCCTACCGGGCCATGAAGCGGCCGGCCGTTGCCCTGGTCATCGGCGTCGCCGTCCTTCTTGTGCTCGCGTACCCAGCCCTCGACATGAAGACCGGGGTCTCGGGTGTCAACTCGTTCCCCAACAGCTTCCAGAGCAAGCAGGGGTTCGCCGTGCTCGAGAAGCAGTTCACGTCAGGCACGGTGAACCCGGTCCAGGTCGTCGTCGACGGCAACGTGACCGCGCCGGCCGTCAAGGCGGCGATGACCCGTCTCACGCAGGAGGTCGCGACCGACCCCGCGTTCGGGCCGGTCCAGCAGCAGACGGGCAAGGCCGGCAACCTCGCCCTGCTCTCCGTGCCGGTGAACGGCGACCCGACCGGCAACCTCGCGCTGAACAAGGTGCGCGAGCTGCGCGGCACGCTCATCCCGAGGGCCTTCGACGGTTCGGGAGCGTCCGTCTACGTCACCGGCCAGACCGCGGGCAACCTCGACTACATCAACATCGTGAACAGCTACTTCCCCTGGGTCGTGGCGCTCGTCCTCAGCCTCAGCTTCGTGCTGCTGCTGGTCGCCTTCCGCTCGGTCGTCATCCCGCTCAAGGCGATCCTCATGAACCTGCTCAGCGTGGGCGCCGCCTACGGCCTCATCACGCTGGTCTCGCTCAAGGGATGGGGCGCCGGCCTGCTCGGGTTCCAGAAGGTCCCGGTGGTGGAGCAGTGGGTGCCGCTGCTGCTGTTCGCCGTGCTCTTCGGCCTGTCCATGGACTACCAGGTGTTCCTCCTGAGCCGCATCAAGGAGGCCTGGGACAGGACCGGTGACAACACCCTGGCGGTCACCGAGGGCATCGGCGCGACCGCCGGCATCATCACCGGCGCCGCGCTGATCATGGTCGCCGTGTTCGCCGGCTTCGCCTCCGGCCAGCTCGTGATGTTCCAGCAGATGGGCTTCGGCCTGGCGGTCGCGGTGCTCCTCGACGCGACGCTCATCCGCACCATCCTGGTGCCCTCGGCCATGAAGCTGCTCGGCCGCTGGAACTGGTACCTGCCGAGCTGGCTCGAGTGGCTGCCGCACCTGAGCATCGAGGGCGCGCCACCGGCTCCCGCGGCGACGCCGAGGCCGGCGGGACCGGAGACGCCGGGTGGCCCGGGCCTCGAGCCCATGCCGGCGGACGAGCGCGCGGCCTGACCGGCGCGAACGCGGCCCGATCAACCGTGCGGGCCGGCGGGAGACCGCTTCGTCTCCCGCCGGCCCGTCCGTCGTTCGCGGCGCCGCGCGGCCGCACGGCGCCGCCGGCCGCGACCTCGCTACGCCGCCTTGCGGCGCCGATCGTCGCGTTGGGCGGTCTCGCCGGCCGCCGGACCGCTGCCGGTCAGGTCGGCCACGCGCTCTCCGCGGTCCCGGCGCTGCGCGAGGGCGAACGCCCTCGCCCCGCCGATCAGGACCACCGCGGCGACAGCGCCGAGCGCCCAGGCGGCCGCCCACGGCATCACGCCGTAGCGCTCCGACCGGGTCAGGGGCGCCGCGATGGACGCGGGGCCGAGCGGGTGCACGCTGAACGTGGCGCCCCCGGGCGTGGCCTGCGCCTCGGCCGCCACACCGCGAGCAACGGTGATTCCCGTGCGGGGAGCCGCCTGTGTCGGCCCGGCGAGCACCAGCACCAAGAGCAAGAGGAGCGCGGCCACGCCGATGGCGGCGACCGCCGCGCTCCTGAATGTCATCGTGAGATGCATGCTTTCACCTCTGCGGCGCCGGGCGACGCTTCGACTTCCCGGCGCCTACCGAGGACGGATCCGTACCCCGTCCTTCAGTTGAGGCTTCGCCGCACGACGACGCGCGCAAACGCCCCGGGCGTCAGCGCGCCTGCGGAGCTCTCTCGGCGCGGGCAACGTGAGTCCCGCGCGTGAGCGAGACCAGCGCGCCGAGCAGCGCCAGCGCGGCGCCGGCCAGCATGGCGTAGGTGTAGCCCTGCGCGTAGGCGTCCACGGCCTTCGCCGAGAGGCCGGATGCTCCGCTGCCGCCGTGCGTGAAGAGCAGACGGCCGCCGAGCCGCCCGAGCTGGCTGGCGGCGATGCCGCCGAGCAGCGCGACGCTGAGTGACTGGCCGGCGGTGCGCATCATCCCCATGAAAGCGCTCGCCACGCTCAGCTGGTCCCGGCGCACGCTGCCCATGATGGCCGACGAGTTCGGCGCGCTGAACGCGGCCATGCCGAGCCCGACGAGGGCCAGATACGCGGCCACCTGCCCCACCGGCGCCTGGGCCGGCATGAGCCCGAGCAGCACCATGCCGGCGGCGATGGCGAGCATGCCGCCGGTGGTGAGCACGCGCGATCCGATGCGGTCGCTGAGGCGGCCGCTGAACGGGCTGAGGACGGCCATGATGACGGGCTGGCTGAGGATGAGGAGGCCGGTGGCCGACGCCGACCGGCCCTGCACGATCTCCAGATGGATGGCGGTGAGCACGCTGATCGCGTACAGCGCCATGTAGTTGAGCAGAGCCGCGAGGTTGGCGGCGGCGAACAGCCGGTTGTGGACGAGCAGGTCGAGGTCGAGGATCGGCGCCTTCACGCGGCGCTCGACGACGACGAAGCTCACGAGCGCCGCGACCGACAGCAGCAGCAGGCCGAGAGTGGCCGGGGCCGCCCACCCCCACTCCGTGGCGAACGTGAGCGGCACGAGCAGGCAGATGAGGAAGACGCCGAGCAGCGCCGCGCCGGCGTAGTCGACGCGCGGCGCATCCTCGAGCCGCTCGGACTTGGGCAGGAGGAGGAGGCCCCACAGAAAGGCGACCAACCCGATGGGCAGGTTGATCAGGAAGATCGACCGCCAGCCAAGCGAGTCGACGAGGAAGCCGCCGAGAGGAGGACCCAGGCTCAAACCCATGTACACGGCCATGACGTTGATGCCGAGGGCGCGGCCGCGCTCGTTGGGCGGGAAGACCGCGGTGACGATCGCCGCCGCGGTCGCGAACATGAGGGCGCTCCCCGCTCCCTGGACGATACGGCTGCCGATGAGCCAGGCCCCGTTCATGCTGAGCGCCGCGAGCAGAGAGCCCACCGTGAACACGGCGATGCCGAGCAGATAGAAGCGCACGCGGCCGTACTCGTCGGCCAGCCGTCCCACGGGGATCAGGAGGACGGCCGTCGTCAGCAGGTAGGCGGCCTGGACCCAGATCGCCGCCGTGAAGGTCAGATGGAGGTCCTTGCCCATACTGGGCAGGGCCACGGCCACGATGGACCCGTCCAGCGGCGCCATGAACGCGCCGATGGACGTCAGCGCCAGCAGCTGCCAGCGGCGCCGGTGAGCATCCTCCGGCGTGATGCGCTTGACCAGGCTCACAACACCCAGGTCACGATCTCATCCAGGTCGGCGCGGGAGCGCTCGAAGGTGTTGGCCGGAGCGTCGAGGTCCGGGTAGCCGAGCGTCACGGCGATGACCATGCGCTGCTCTTCCGCGCCGGGGAGCAGCTGCCTTAGCAGTCCGGGATAGCGGACCAGCGTCGTGGATTGGCAGGTGCCGAGCCCCTTGTCGTGGGCGGCGAGACACACGCACTGCACGAGCGACGCGGTGTCGTAGCTGGCGTAGGGCTCGGCGAGACAGCCCTCGAACCCGAACACGAGCAGGGCCGGGGCGCCGAAGCAGTCGGCCATGCGCGCCATCGAGGCGGCCGGGCCCGAGGCCTCACCGGCCGCTTCCAGCGTCTGCGCGCGGGTCTTCATCAGATCGACCGCGCGCAGCGAGCACGCCTGCGGCCAGTCGCCCGTCGCCGTGCCGGCCAGGTCGGAGGCGTCGGCCTCTTCGCGCTCGAGCGCGGCCTTGAACGCCGCCTTGAAGCGCTCGAGCGCATCCCCGGTGACGACCCAGACGCTCCACGCCTGGGTGTTGCGCGACGACGGCGCCCAGCGCGCCTCGTCGAGGATCTCGCGAATGAGGCCCTCGGGGACCGCCTCGTCCTTGTAGGCGCGGATGCTCCGCCGTCCGCGAATGACGCCCTCGAATTCCATCGTGAGTCTCTCCTTGGGTCAGTAACGAGTCGCCGCTGAGCCTACATCGTGCGCGGAGCCGCGTATGAGAAGCGCGGCCTCAGCGCAGCACCGCCCTCACGACCTCGATGCCGCGGGCAGCGTCAGTGCACCAGCCGTCCGCGCGGACGCGATCGCTGATCTGCTGGTCGACGGCCGCGCCGCCAATGACGACCGGCAGTCTCTCGTCCCAAGTCGCCGTGCGAGCACGCACGATCGCGATCGTCTCCTCGAGGCTGGTGAATCCTGTGGTGAGAAGGCATGAGAGGCCGAGGATGGCCGGACGCTCGGCCTCAACGACTTCCACGATGCGCTCTGGCGGCACGTCCACTCCCAGGTCGACGATGTCGAAGCCGTTGGCCTCGAGCAGCGTGATCGCGATGTTCTTGCCGATGTCGTGGATGTCGCCTCGCACGGTGGCGATGACCATGGTCCCGGCAAGTGCGGGCCGTGGAGGCGCCGCGAGGCGCGGGATCAGGATCTCCGCCGCTTCGCGGAATATCTCTCCTGCCATGATGAGCGCGGAGATGAAGTACGTCCCCTGCTCGTAGAGCTCACCCACGCGCTCCATACCCAGCCGGCACTCGCCCATAAGGGCGTACGGGTCCTCTCCAGCGTCGAGGCGCCGGCGGATCGCGGCCAGGCTGCCGCGCTCGTCCATGCTCACGATGAGCTCGGCAAGGTTCGCCTCATCAGGCGACGCCGCCGCCATCTCACCCCCCCGTCTCGCCGGCACCGACGATGCCGACGGTCGTCGTGAAGGTGAGCCGGTCGGCTCGACCGACGAACCTGCCCCAGCTCTCGGGGCGGTCGTCGAAGTCGTAGAAGAGATGCTCGACAACCCAGGCGAGCGTGCCTGCCGGCTCGCCGAGATAGCCCGCCTCCTTCTCGGTCAGGGCAGACGCGTGCAGCGTCAGGCGACCGTATTTGAGGCCCAAGCCACCCGCGCCCGAGAAGAGGTCCTGCAACGACGTGACGCCCAGCTCCGCCTCCACCAGTGGCCGCACCGGATCGAACACCAAGTACTCGCTGTGGTAGAAGATGGCCTCTCCGCCCCGGCTCAGCAGCCGCTTGATACAGATGACACGCTCGTCTCTCGGCACGTCGAGCTTGGCGCGGACGCGAGCCGACGGCGAGACCATACGCGCTTCGAGGATCTGCGCCTCCGTGCCCGGATCGCCAAGCTGCCGCCGCAGGTCGCCGAGGTCGAAGGTCGCGGCGCCGAGCTCCGGTGACTTCACGAACGTGCCGCGTCCCTGTTCTGTCGTCGCGACCTCTTCGCGCACGAGCTGGGTGATGGCTCGCCTTACGGTCATCGGGCTGACGCCGTAGGCCTCGCAGAGCTCGGCTTCTGAGGGCAGGCGGTCTCCCGCCCTGTACTCACCGCTCGCGATGCGCTCGCGCAGGAGCCTCGCCAGCTGAGCGTAGGGCGGCTCAAAAGAAGTGCGGTCTATCGTCCTCGCCGTGCTCATCGGCGGCATTCTAGCACGTCAGCGGCAACTCCCCTAGACCAGTAGCTACCTATGGCGTATAGTGCGTCGAGGACGTGTCCACGTCAGGGGAGGATCACATGTCCCAAGAGTTGACCGACGCCATC
Organism: uncultured Thermoleophilia bacterium; assembly: GCA_963784975.1. GTDB lineage: Bacteria > Actinomycetota > Thermoleophilia > UBA2241 > UBA2241 > CAIXSE01. The sequence continues at coordinate 18,935 of CAWAUK010000066.1, forward strand.
GTCGGCATTCGCGAAGACGAGGCCATGGCGCTCGTCAGGAGCATGCTGGAAGGGGGCACCGACCCGACCGAGGTGCTCGCGCAGGCCAGGGACGCGATGACCGAACTCGGCCGCCGCTTCGAGTGCGAGGAAGCCTTCATCCCCGAGCTCATCATGGGCGGCGAGATCATGAAGAACATCGCCGCCGAGCTGAAGCCGCACCTGAAGGGCGGCGGCGAGACCGCCACGCGCGGCACCGTCGTCATCGGCACCGTGCACGGCGACATCCACGACATCGGTAAGGACATCGTCGTGATGATGCTCGACATCAACGGCTACGACGTGCACGACCTCGGCGTCGATGTGCCGGCCGATGCGTTCATCGCCGAGATCCGCAGAAGTGACGCGCAGATCGTCGGCCTGAGCGGCCTGCTGACCCTGGCCTTCGACTCGATGAAGACCATCGTCGACGCGATCGTCGCCGCCGGCCTGCGCGACCAGGTCAAGATCATGGTCGGCGGGGCGCCGGCGGACGCGCAGGTGCAGGACTACACAGGCGCCGACGGCTGGGGCAACGACGTGGGACAGGCGCTCAGGCTCTGCGCCGAGTGGACCGGAGAGGAGGCCTGATGAACCCGACAGGCGAGGAGCTCTACAGGCAGCGCGAGCAGCGCTTCAACGACGTCGTCGCGCTCAGGAAGCCCGACCGCGTGCCGGTCGTCCCGCTGGCGTGCGGCTATTTCGCCGACCTCTGGAAGGGTCACTCGTACAAAGAGGCCGGCTACAACCATCCGCAGCACTACGCTGCGATCAAGGACGCGACCATCGAGTTCGGCTGGGACCTCTCCCCGATGAACTCCCTCTTCGCCGCCGACGGCTACGAGGCGCTCGGCATCACCCAGCTCCGCTGGCCGGGCGGCGAACTCCCCGACGACACCGGATTCCAGTTCGTCGAGGGTGAGTACATGGCGGCCGACGAGTACGACGAGTTCCTCGCCGATCCCAACGGCTTCACCGTGAGGAAGATCTTCCCTCGCATCGCCACGAACCTTGAGGGCTTCGCGCAGGTGCCGATCCCGCCGCTCTACTTCCTGGCCAACACCTACTACCTGCTCAACGTCGGCGGCCCTCTGCTCGGAGCGCCACCGATCCGCAAGGCGCTGGAGAGCCTGCTGGCGATGTCCGACGCCGTCGGCGCCTACTTCGCGGCCGACGCCGCCACCGGCGCCGAGCTTGCCGCGCTCGGCTATCCGCGCGCGGTGGCGGCGCCCATCATCCCGCCGTTCGACATGGTCTCGGACATGCTGCGCTCGCTGCGCGGCAGCACGATGGACATGTACCGCCATCCCGACCAGCTCCTGGGCGCGATCGATCTCATGGAGAAGGCCCAGATCGGTCTCGCGCTCATGCTGATGCAGGTCAGCGGCAACCCGCGCGTCTTCATCCCCATGCACCGCGGCGCCGGCGGCTTCATGAGCGAGGAGCAGTTCGAGCGGTTCTACTGGCCGTCGTTCAAGAACCTGGTCCTCGCGATCATCGCTGCCGGCGGCGTGCCCTGCCCGCTCCTCGAGGGCGACTACACGCCGCGTCTCAAGTACCTCGCCGAGCTCCCCGCCGGCAAGGTCGCCGGCCACTTCGACAAGGTCGACCGCGGGAAGTTCAAGGAGGTCCTCGGCGACAAGATGTGTTTCTGGGGCAATGTGCCGCTCTCGCTCATGTGCACCGGCACGCCGCAGCAGGTCAAGGACGACGTCAAGGAGCTCTGCGAGCTCTTCAGCGACACCGGCACCCTGATGCTCGACAGCGTGACGGGCATCCCTGACGAAGCGAAGCCGGAGAACGTGATGGCGCTGCGCGAGGCCGCCGACGAGTACGGCGTCTGGTGAAGCGGGCCTCGGGGCGAGGAGCTCACGCATCCCGTTCCTCGCCCCTCGGTGTCTCACAGGCAGAGGCGTCCCGGCCCCCGGCCCATTCTGGACTGGACCTGAGCCGCTCCGCAAAGAGCGAAGCCACGAGAAAGGATGACAGTTGAGCGAACTGGCCACAGCGCTCGTCGAGATGCGAGAGGATGACGTCCTCGCCGCAGTGCAGGCAGCCAAGGAGGCGGGCACCTCTCCTGCCGGCGTGATCACGGAGCTGCAGGACGGCATGCGCACCATCGGCGACAAGTACGAAGCCGGAGAGTACTTCCTATCCGAGCTCATCATGTCGGCGGAGATCTTCAAGCGGGCGCTGGCCGAGCTGGGCCTCGACCAGGCCGCGGCAGACGCGGACGCCAAAGCCACGGTCGTGCTCGGCACGGTGCACACGGACATCCACGACATAGGCAAGAACATCGTCGCCAGCGTCCTTAGTGCCAACGGCTTCAGGGTCGTGGACCTGGGCGTGGACGTTCCCTCCGCGGCGTTCGTCGCCGCCGTACAGGAGAACGGCGCCGCAATCGTCGGACTCTCGTGCCTGCTCACCACAGCGTTCGACGCGATGAAGGACACCATCACGGCGTTCGCCGACGCCGGCATAAGGGAACAGGTGAGCATCTTCATCGGCGGCGGCCCCGTCACCCCCGGACTCGCCGAGCAGTTCGGCGCCGACGGTGCCGGCGTCAGCGCCCAAGAGGCCGTGAACCTCGCCCAGCACGCTTTCGAGGGAGGTGCGTCGTGACCGACCAGGCCGAAGACTCACGCCGCGAGCGCATCGCCAAAGCAGTGAAGCTGGAACCGTCGGACCGCGTCCCCGTCGTGCTGGAGGGCGTGGCGTGGAGCGCCCGCGTCACCGGTATGACGCTCAAGACCTTTCTCAGCGACCCTCTGCTGGCCACCCAGGCCAACATCGAGGCGTTCGAGCTCGTCGGCAACGCCGACTCCGTGAACAACCCGTCGTTCGACGTCTCGTCGCTCAGCTTCCTGTGGATGACGCGGGTCAAGCGTCCCGGCTACGGCGGGCTCGGCGACGACGAGCCATGGCAGGTCGAGGAGTCCGGGCTCATGACCCCCGAGGACTACGACGCGATCATCGAGGACGGCTGGGCGCCGTTCCAGGTCGCATACCTCAACGAGCGCGTCGCGCCGGGGGCGTTCGACGACTTCATCAAGTTCGTCCAGGGGACCGGCGCCGTGGTCGAGAAGGCGAACGCCGCCGGCATGCCGTTCCTGGCCGTGGGGGTGCTCACGACGCCGTTCGAGTATCTCTGCGGCGGACGGTCGTTCAGCCAGTTCGTCTTCGACCTCTACCGAATGCCGGACAAGGTCGAGGCGGCGATGCAGGCGATGATGCCGGGCCTCAACGACGCCGGCCTCGGGCTCAGCGCCGCCGTCGGCGCGCCCGGCATCTGGATCGGAGGCTGGCGCTCAGCCAGCAAGATGCTGGCCCAGCCACTCTGGGACCGCTTCGTCTGGCCGTACTACAAGGACATCGTTGCCGAGGTGGCCGCCGCCGGTCTCATCCCGATCTTGCACCTCGACTCCGACTGGACCCGCGACCTGGTGCGATTCCGCGAGTTGCCGGCCAAGACGTGCGTCCTCTCGCTCGACAGCATGACCGACATCCGCAAGGCGAAGGAAGTGCTGGGCGACCACATGTGCATCATGGGCGACGTGCCGCCGGCGCTGCTGAGCAGCGGCACGCCCGAGCAGGTGTACGAGCACTGCAGCAAGCTCGTCGCCGACATCGGCCCGACCGGCTACATCCTGCAGTCGGGCTGCGATATCCCCGTGGACGCACCACTTGAGAACGTCAAAGCGATGGCGGCGGCGGCGCACGACGCCTGATCGGCGCCTACCGCCGACGGTTTGACCCGGCTCAGGCAGCAGGGCGCCGGCGGGCGACCGCCGACGCCCTGCTGCTACCATGAGCGTGATCAGACTCTCGAACGCACAGTGAGGACATGACCGACAACGCACGGGACAAGACCGCCGCAGCCTTGATCCCAGGGCTTCAGAGCCTGAAGCTGATCGCCTGCCCGGCCGTCATCGGCGAACTCGCCGACGGTGCCACTGAGGGCGTCGACTGCCACGAACTCGAAGCGCAGCTGCATGTGAGCCCGGAGCGGCTCAAGGAGGCGCTGCGCGCCGCCGTGGCCGATGCCGACAAACCGGGCACGACGATCGTGCTCGGCTACGGCCTGTGCTCCAACTCCGTACTCGGCCTCAAGACCGAGCACGCCACGCTCGTCGTTCCCCGGGTCGACGACTGCATCGCCATGCTGCTCGGCTCCAACGAGGCCTTCGCCGCGGAATCCGAGAAGGAGCGCGGCAGCTACTACGTCGCCAAGGCGTACCTCGAGGCGTGCGACACGATCATGAGCGAGCACGAGAAGCTCGTCGAGAAGCGCGGCCGCGAACGCGCCGAGCAGATGATGCGCCTGCTGCTCAAGCACTACACGCGCATCGTGCTCGTCGACACCGGCCGCTACGACCTCGAGCCGTACCGCGCCCGCGTGGCCGGGTTCGCGGAGACCTTCGACCTCGCCGTCGAGGAAGTGCCCGGCACGACGCGGATCCTCGATGCGCTCGTGACGGAGGATTGGGGTGACGACTTCGTCGTCGCCCCGCCGGGCCACGAGCTCACCCTCAGGGACTTCCGGCCCGATCTGTTCGCAGGCGACACCTCCGGCTCACCTCCAGCCGCGCCGGACGGCGACCAGCCGGCGTGAACATCCTCTGCATTGCCGGCTTCCTGGGCTCCGGCAAGACGACCGTGCTCCTCGAGGTCGCGCAGGCGATGGCCGCGGGCGGCGCGCGGCTCGCCGTCATCGAGAACGAGATCGGCGAGGTCGGTATAGACGGCGGCTACGTGCGCGAGCAGGGCCTCCCCGTACAGGAGCTCTTCGGGGGCTGCATCTGCTGCACCCTGCAGGCCGGGCTCGTCGAGACGCTGCGCACCGTGGAGAGCCGGTACGAGCCGGACTGGGTGATCATCGAGCCGACGGGCCTCGCCGCCCCGGGCGACCTCCTCGGAGTGGTGGTCGACCACTGCCCGGACGTGGACACGATCCGTGTGCTCACGCTCGTCGACGCCGCGCGCTGGCCGATGCTCCTCGAGATCGTGGAGCCGCTGGTGACGGCGCAGCTCGAGGTCGCCGACATCGTCGCCGTCAACAAGGTGGACGAAGTCGACGAGGAGGCGTTGGCGGCGGTCATGGAGAGCGTGCGTGGGCTCGCCGGCAAGTCGACGGTCCTGCCGGTCTCGGCAGCGACCGGCGCCGGCATGAAGCGCCTGCTGGGAGCCGTCGTCTGATGGGAGGACACGGCCCCCCCGGCCCCGAGCACCTGCGGCACCTCCCCGCGAACGCTACGCCCGCGGTGTTCGCGGCACGCGCCGACGTGGTCTTCGCGCCGCCCGCACGGGCCGATCAGCTCGAAGTAGCGGTCACGCGCTTCTTCGCCGCGCTTTCTGGCGGGCTGGCCGACGCCGGCTGCACCCTGGTCGGCCACATCAAGGGGACGCTGGCGTGTGGCCACGGCGACCTGGCGTTCCACGCGACCGCTCTGGCCGTGAGGCCGGCGCTCACGGGCGGCGTCGCCGGCGATGCGGCCGAGGCCGCGCTGACGGTCAATGTCATCGTCTTCGGCGTTGACGAAGAGGCGCTCCCAGCGATCGTAGCCAGCGCCTGGGCCAGAGCAACGGGCGCCGAGACCTTCTGGCGACGCTAGCGCCGCCGGTCCGCCCGCCGCGAGCGGGCCGGCTCCTCCACCAGTCTCCAGACGGACGATGGAGGGAGACCGTCCCGGATCCCCCCCATCGTCGCTCCGTTCGCCGCACTTCGCTCAGGCCTGCTCCGCGACGGCCGCGTCTCGCGTGGCCGATCAGACCTCCGCGCCGTACTTGCGGCCCGCGTCGATGAACGCCTTGTACGCGGCCGGATCGGCCTCGTCCAGCACAACGCCGCTGCCGAGGATGAAGCCCCCGTCCCCGGCGGTCTTGCCGAGCAGATCCTTGACGTACGCGTCCATCTTTTCCGGCGTGCCCATCGTGAACAGCGCCGCGGGCACGTTGCCGCCGATGCACTGACGCCGGCCGACGATCGCCTTGGCGCGCTCCATGTCGGTGGCGTCGAACATCCAGACCATGCGTCCGGCGGGGATCTCCTCGTCGGCTATGACCTCGAGGCGCTCGTTGTAGGCGCCCTCGGCGAAGACCCACGGCACGAGGCCCTCTTCGATCAGGCCGAGCAGCACGGCCTTGAAGCTCGGCCAGTAGAGCTCCCTATAGTCGGCGTCGGACATGAAGCCGTCGGCGCCCTTGTGGATCGGGATGAACACGATCGGGTTGCCGGTCATGTTGTTCGAGCGGACCGCCCAGTCGATCGCCTGCGGCACCAGCCGATCCATGGCGGCCTTGATCTTCTCCGGCTGGCGGAACTTGTCGAGCATCAGCCCGCGGGTCCCGCGCATCGTATCGCCGAGGATGTCGTAGGGCGCCTTGCTGGCGCTGCCCGCCGTCTGCGGGATGCCGAGGGTCGCCATGATCTTGCCGTCGACGGCCATGAAGTGCTGCAGCCACTCCATGGCGGCGTCGCCCGCGTCCATCAGCTTCTGCAGCATCTCCTTGACGGGCGGAGCCGAGAAAGCCGCGAAGAACGGCGCCGTGAACGGGATCTCGACGAGGTCGGTCCACGGCGGAAGCGCGCTCCACGGCTCCATCGCGCCGAACATCCGCGGCAGGTAGGAGCGCAGCCAGTAGTCGCCGGGGTCCTGGATGAGATGGTCGTACTCGTCCGCCTTCATCCACTCCTTCTCGGTGTACTGGTAGGTCGAGTCCTCAGGCGTGCCGCGGCCGGGCCAGTCGTACATCTTGTAGTCGAGGACGTCGAAGAGCTTGCCGGGCACGATACCGAGGGTCAGGCCGATGCCGTCGGGCCGTGTCTCGTCGTGGAACCTGTACCACGCGTCCTGGAACTTGTCGTAGTCATAGTAGGCGTCGTGTCCGGTGTACCCGTAGAACCGGAAGGGCAGGAGGCCGATCCACGGGACGATCGGCACGGTCGCGGGCTTCTTGAGGGCGATCGCGTCGCGATGGAGCTGCACGCGGTCGCGGTAGGTCTGCGCGATCTCGGGCGAGACGAACTCGATCGGCGCGTCCTGCCAGGCGTCCAGGCGAAACGCCAGACGCTGCTCGGACGTGAGCTCGTTCCAGTTGTCAGGCAGCATCGTCACGCACCCCCCACCCAGGTCTTGGCGAGCTCGACCGCGGCGACCGCGTCCTTGCCCCAGTCGTCGGCACCGGCGAACTCGACTACGTCGCCGGTGACCGGCGCGCCACCGAGCATGATCTTGACGTCGCCGCGCAGGCCGGCGGCGTCGATGGCGGCCACGGTAGCCTTCATCGACTCGAAGGCGACGGTGAGCAGGCCGCTGAGACCGAGGACCTGTGCCTTGTTCTCGCGGACCGCGTCGACGACCGTCGCAATCGGCACGTCAACACCGAGGTCCACCACGTTGAAGCCGGCGATGTCCAGCATCGTGACGACGATGTCCTTGCCGATGTCGTGGATGTCGCCCTGCACCGTACACATGACGACCGTGCCGAGCTTCTCACCCGCGGCCTCAGCCTTGAGGTACGGCTTCAGCTGGGCGGTGATGCCCTGCATGATCTCGCCGGCCATGATGAGTTCGGGGATGAACGCCTGGCCGTCGGCGAACCGCTGCCCGATGACCTCCATGGCCTCCCTGCACGCGGCGACGATCGAAAGCGGGTCGGCCCCACCTTCCAAGGCCTCCTTGGCGATCCGCAGCGCGTCGTCTTCGCGCAGCTCGATCACCGCATTCTTCAGCTCGTTGGACATAGGTTCTCCAATCCGGCGTTGACGGGCCCCGTCGTTCCGCTCCTCAGATCCGCATGCCGTACGT
>CAWAUK010000067.1:0-18232 GCA_963784975.1 uncultured Thermoleophilia bacterium
CGGTACCGCGGCTAGCGGCACGCCCGAGAGGCCCCACGCTCGCGCGAGCCGTCGCTGTGCCCTGCTCGAGCATGGCCGCTACTCGCACGCCCGGGTGCCCGGCGCGCCGCAGGCGCCGGGCGGCGCCGCAGGCACGCCGGGCCCTTCGCTTAGTCAGATCACGCGGCCGGCGCCAGGGAGCCGTTGCCGCCCTTGTGGGCGCCCTGTCCGGCGGCCGCACCTTCGACCTTGGCGTCGGAGCGGCTCGGGATCGGCGCCACCCCGGCCAGGTCGCCGATGATGTTGACGAGGCTGCCGTCCGACGGGACCACGATCTTGGCGTTCTGCCAGAACGCCTTCTCCACGGTCTCGAGCTTGCGCAGCACCTGGGCGTTGCCGACGAAGTACTGCTCCGCGGCCTCGTTGACCAGCTTGATGGCCTGCGCCTCACCCTCCGCGGCGAGGATCTTGGCCTGCCGCACGCCCTCGGCCTTCTTGATCTCGGCCCGCCGGGCGCCGTCGGCCTGCGTCTCTGTCGCGGTGGCGAAGTCGACGGCGGCGATCTTCTCGTTCTCCGCCTTGACGACCTTGTTCATGGTCTCCTGGACGTCGCGCGGCGGGTCGATCTCCTTGAGCTCGGTGCGCAGGATCTCGATGCCCCAGTTGGCGGTCTCGACCTTGAGGGTCACGCGCAGCGCGTCGTTGATCTTGCCACGCTCGCTGTTGGCCGACTTGAGACTCAGGGTCCCGATGATGTTGCGCAGCGTGGTGCGTGCCAAGTTGACGACCTGGTTCTCGTAGTTGGTGACGTTGTACTGCGACGCCTTGACGCTCTCCTCGTCGGCCTTGACCTTGAGGTAGACCTGCGCGTCGACCTTGGCGTTCAGGTTGTCATTGGTGATGATCTCTTGCGGCTGGGCCTCCACCAGCACCTCGCGGATGTCGATCCTGTAGAGGTGGTCGACGAAGGGGATCACGCCGTGGACGCCGGGCTGGCAGTAGTGGTGGTACTTGCCCACGCGCTCGACGATGCCGCGGTGCGTCGGCCGTACCACGCGCACGCTGAGCGCCGCGAGCACGACCACCACCAGCGCGGCTACGCCGGCGCCGATCAACAGGATGTTCATTGAGCCCGTCCTTCGATGGGTTGAGGAACGTTAAGGCTCGAGGCGGGAGTCGGGCGCCGGGTGCGGCGCTTGCCTTCAGGATCAAGTCACGATGAGTATTCCCGTGGAGAAACGGTTTGGAGCTCGGGAAAACTCCAAACAGTTCGCGGGACAGCACCCGCGACCCAAGCAGGACGCGGACACTCCTCGAAGGGGCGCCTCCCGCGCCTGGAGGTGAGGACATGAGATCGAGAATGCGGCGCCGGATCGTGGCGTTCGCCGTCGCCGCGGTGTCGGCGTTGACGATCGTCGGCGCGACGGCAGCCACCGCGTCGGCCATGGTGCGGGGACATGCCGCCGCGGCGATGAACTTCGGCAGGGGCGGCGTGTTCCCCCAGCCCGGCTCGTCCGGGGTGAGCGTTGCCGCCCTCATCGGCGGCCTGGCCATCTCGGCCGCGGTCATCGCCCTGATCGCCTTCGTGGCGCTCAGGTCCGACCGCGGCTCGCGCGCACAGCTCTCGCTGGCCCCGAGTAGCCCATCCACCGGCGAGAGCCGGCCGGCCGGCAGCGAGGATCACGAGCGCAAGGCGGCCTGACGGCTGGAGGCCTGGTGACGGTCGCGCCTGATCCTTGGCCTGGACACGAACAGAGGGGCGGCGGCGCCATCGGCGCCGCCGCCCCTCGCGCGCCGTCCTTTGCGCGGCCCCGATCCGCCGCCCCGTTTCGCCCTTGTGGGAGTGGACCATCAGGCGTCGTATGACCTGGTCTATGCTCAGCTTATGGAGATCGACGCCCCCTCCGTCGCCGCGCGCATCGAGGAGTTCATCCGGCGCGAGCTGGACGTTCGCCAGCGGGACGGCGCGATCATCGGGATCAGCGGCGGGATCGACTCCTCGGTGGTGGGCGCACTGCTCGTCCGCGCGCTCGGGTCCGAGCGCGTGCTGGCGCTCCTCCTGCCAGAGCGCGACTCGGACCCACGGAGCAGGGCCGACGCTCTGCGTGAGGTCGAGCGCCTGGGCGTGGCGCACCGCGAGATCGACCTCACGCCCGTCCTCGAGGCCCTGGGAGTCTACGACCTGCTCCATCTCGACGTGCTGCCCGGGCGGAGGATCAAGGAGGGCGTCGTCGCCTGGCAGCACCGCCGGCACACGGGAACGGGCGGCGAGACGCCGTTCCGCAGCGGGCTCGTGGGGACGCGCGGCCTGGGCGAAGACCAGCGGTTCGTGGACAGAGGCCTCGCGTATTCGCGCGCGAAGCCCAGGCTCAGGATGCTGACGCTGTACTACGTCGCCGAGCAGGAGAACCGGCTCGTGGTGGGGACCACCAACCGCAGCGAGTACATGACCGGCTTCTTCGTGAAGTCGGGGGACGGCGCCACGGACATCGAGCCGATCCTGCCGCTGTACAAGACCCAGGTGCGGCAGCTCGCCGCCTACCTCGGCGTGCCCGACGTGATCGTCCGCAAGGCGCCGAGCCCGGACCTGCTGCCGGGCATCGTCGACGAGGCCGCGCTCGGGATCGACTACGAGACCTTGGACCGGGTCCTCGACGGCCTCGAGCGTGGTCTGGACGCCGCGCACGTGGCCGTGACGCGCGCGGCGTCCGACGCTCAGGTCCGTGACGTCCAGGAACTGGTGCGGCGCTCGCAGCACCTGCGCGAGCTCGCGCCGTGGCCGGAGCTCGGGGGCGCTTCGGACATATAGAGCGTCGGTACGCTCCAGTGCGGGAATCCTGTTACCAAGTCCACGGTCTTCTTCCGTGGTCCCGGCAGGTGCCCGTCACGCCCGAGCGACCTGCCAACGGAGGTGAAGTGATGACAACGAGAACGCGGAGACGAGTGGCGGCGGCAGGTGTCACCGTCCTGCTGGCGCTGGCTCTCGTCGGCCCGGCGGCCGCGGTAGCTCAAGCCGCCGGGACCGCCGCTGTGCAGCCGCCGGCCAAGGCGACGTACCACCCCGGCCGCGGCGCAGGCCCACTGAGCCCGAACGCTCCGTCGCCCAGCCCGGCTTCGGTCGTGGGCGCGATCGCCGTGACCATCGCCGCCGCCGGCATCGTCGCCGTCGTTCTGCTGTCGCTGGACCGGCGTGGCACGGTCCAGCTGCAGGCGGCCGAGGGCTCCGGCCTGTCGAGCGGCGCAAGTCCGCCGGCAGGGGCCGAGGACGAGAAGCGCAAGGCGGCCTGACGGCCAAGCGCGACGGCCAGGGCCCCGCAGCCACGGCCCGGCGGCCGAGTCTCTGCCCGCAGACATGGCGGGGCGGCGGCGCCATCGGCGCCGAGCTCCTCGAGATCGCACGCGCGACGATGCTGGCGAATCTCGCCGTGGAAGCCCGGGACGCCGACGGCGACGTGCAGCGCGATCTGGCCCTGTTTCTCGCTTGACGGCAAGCCCCTTGGGGCCGTGAGTCAGGCCGGCCGCCGCGCGTATACCTTGGCGCTCCAGACCCGGCCCTCGAGGCCGCGGACGTACTGCTCCGCGAGGGTCACGAGCCCCTCGCTGAGATGCGAGCCGGTGCGTAGGCTTGCGAGGTAGTCGGCCTCGCTGTCGGCGCCGGCGATGCGCTTGAGACCGGGGCTGCCAAGCACAGGCTCGGGTGCCGGGCCCGCCCGTCCCGGGTTGACGCGGCCGACTCGGTTTGAGAGAGTGCCGGACATTCCGTGCGTGAAAACACACGGAATCCCTCGCGTTACACCCCACCCCGGCCCAGGAGGTCCGCCTGTGCATCGATCTTTCGTCATCCTGACCCAGCCAGCGAAACAGGGAGCCACTGACTGATGAGAATCCGCAACACATCGACCTTTGTAGTGCTGGTGATCGCCGCCGCGGCCCTCCTCGCCGCCGCGGTCGCCGGCTCCGCGAGCGCCACGCCCTCACGTAACACCGTCTGCACCGACTGCCACAGCGGCACCGCCTCGGGTACTGTCACGGCGACGCCGAGCACGACGACGCCGGCTGCCGGGGCCGCCTATACGGTCGCCATCAGCATCGGCCTCACCTCGAGCGGCAACACGGGGTACCACATCGCGCAGACCGACGCCGCAGGGACGACGACCACGTGGATGACCGTGTACGGAGGCCCCGCCTCGCAGACGTCGTGGACGGCGAACATGACCGCCCCCGCCACGCCGGGCACCTACTACTACAAGGTGTGGTGTGTGAAGGGTCTGAACAACTCCTCCGGGCAGGCGAAGTCCGCCACGTACAGCATCACAGTGCCGGCTTCGGTGCCGACCGCCGCGCTCATCAGCCTCACGCCCAATCACGCGCAGACCGGTGCCAGCGTCGTCATCGCCGGCACGAACCTCGGGAGCGGCGGCACGGTGCGCTTCGGCGGCACCGCGGCCAGTACGACCGCCTGGAGCGCGACCTCGGTCACGGCGACCGTTCCCGCGAGCCTCGCCGCCGGGGCCACGACCGCGACGGTGACCCCCACCGGCGGCGCAGCCTCCAACGCGCTCGCCTTCACGGTGGACGCGGCCGCGGCGCCGACCGCCGCGCTCATCAGCCTCACGCCCAATCACGCGCAGACCGGCGCCAGCGTCGTCATCGCCGGCACGAACCTCGGGAGCGGCGGCACGGTGCGCTTCGGCACCACCGCGGCCAGTACGACCGCCTGGAGCGCGACCTCGGTCACGGCGACCGTTCCCGCGAGCCTCGCCGCCGGCGCCAGCAGCGTCACCCTGACCCCCACCGGCGGCGCAGCCTCCAGCGCGCTCGCCTTCACGGTGGACGCGGCCACGGTGCCGACCGCGACGCTGACCAGCCTGTCGCCCACGAGCGGCCCAGTCGGCGCCACGCTGATCGTCACCGGGGCTGACATGGGCGCGTCCGGGTCGGTCACCGTCGGCGGCATCACCGCAGCGACGAGCGCGTGGAGCGCCACGTCGATCACCTGCACGGTGCCGGCCGGTCTGACCATCGGCTCCAAGAGCGTTGTCGTGACCCCCACCGGTGGCGCAGCCTCCAACGCGCTGTCCTTCACGGTCACGCTACCTTCGACCCCCACTGCCGCGCTCATCAGCCTCACACCGAACCACGCCCCGGCCGGCGCCGGCGTCGTCATCGCCGGCACGGACCTCGGGAGCGGCGGCACGGTGCGCTTCGGCAGCACCGCGGCCAGCACGACCGCCTGGAGCGCGACCTCGGTCACGGCGACCGTTCCCGCGAGCCTCTCCGCCGGCGTCACCAGCGTCACGGTGACGCCCACCGGCGGCGCAGCCTCCAACGCCGTGGCCTTCACGGTGGATGCAACACCCGGTACCGGCGACAGCGCGGCGCCGACGACCACGGCGAGCGGCGCAAGCGCCGGCGGCTGGTGCAACGGCAGCGTCACCGTCACGCTGACGGCCACCGACGGCGTCGGCGGGACCGGTGTGGCCTCGATCACCTACTCGGTGGACGGTCGACGGTCGGTCACGGTGCGCGGTTCGAGCACCACGGTGACCATCGCCGCCCACAGTGACGATGGTGACGATAAGGACGGCGCGTCCCGTCTCGCTCAAGGCCCCCACACCATCACCTACTACGCGACGGACGCGGCCGGCAACAAAGAAGCCGCGCGTGTGCTGACGGTCAACGTCGACACCATCAGGCCGTCGACCAGGGCCCCTCGAGCCGCGCACGTGAGACGTCACCATGTGGCGACGCTCGCGTACGAGGCCATGGACGCCACGCCGAACGGCGGCATGGCCTCCGTCGTCATCACCGTCAAGAACAGCCGGGGACAGGTCGTGAAGACGCTGCGCCTCGGCCAGAAGCCGGTCAACACCCCGCTCACCGCCACCTTCATGTGCTCGCTGCGCGTCGGCACCTACAGGTTCTACGTGCAGGCGACCGACGCGGCCGGGAACACACAGACCAACGTCGCCTCGCAGACGCTCAGGGTGCGCGCGGCGCACTGACGCGTCGTCTGAGCGACGCTTCTCACCACCCGCTCCAAGCCCGAGGGGCCGGCGAAAGCCGGCCCCTCGCCGTGGTAGCGTCAAGCGAGGAGATCGGACGCGATCGCGCCCGACCAGGCAGGAGGTCCGTCGTGATCTCAGGAGGTCCGGCATGATCCAGCTCATCGAGGGCGCCCCCGAGGGGGTGCTGGCGTTCGAGGCCGTGGGCGAGGTCGACGCGGACGACTACCAGGAGGTGCTCAAGCCGGCCATCGAGGAGGCGCTGGCCGGCGACGAGCGGCTCCGCTTCGTCTTCGAGATCGGCTCCGAGTTCGACCGCTTCACGGCCGGCGCCGCGTGGGACGACATGGCGCTGGAGTTCGCCGACCACGGCCACTGGCAGCGCTGCGCCCTGGTCACCGACCTCGACTGGGTGGAGCACGCGGCCAAGGCCCTCGGCTGGCTGATGGGCGGACGCCTCAGAGTGTTCGAGATCGACGAGCTCAAGGCGGCGCTGGAGTGGGCGGCCTCAGACGACTGAAGAGGCGGGCGCAGCACCTCGAGCGCGCAGCGAGACACGGCTCCACCGCCGGCGAGCCGGCGCCTCAGTTCTGCCTCGTCGATCGTCTCCTCGTCGCGCCGCTCGGCGACCACGGCGAGATCGTGAAGGTCTTCGAGCAGCTGCTCGTACTCGGAGATGGGGAGGACCACGGCAGTTCGCCTGCCCTGGGCGTCAGTCTGGTATTTCGTGCGGCGCGGATCCGCCCAGCCCTTCGCGCAAGGGCGAGGCCCAGCTCCGCGGCGGTCTATGATGCCGTCATGTCTATCGTGACGGAATACCACGCCGCCGCGCGGCTGCTCGCCGAAGGCGACGCACGCGCGGCTGCCGAGCGCCTGCGCGCCGTCGTGTCCGCGGGCGGCCTCCCGCCCGGGTTCGAGGCGGAGGCGCGCTACCTGCTCGGTCGCGCGCTCGGCGCGTGCGGCGACCGCGACGGCATGGCGCTCGAGTGGGGCCTCGTCCTGGGGCTCGACGCCGTCGCCGCCCGGCCGCGGCCGCTCCTGACCCCAGAGGAGTTCGAATCCGTCGCCCAGGCGGCCCTCGACGAGCTCCCCCAGGCGCTGCTCGACGAGCTGAACGGCGTCGCCATCATGATCGAGGACCGTCCCTCGCCGGAGATGGTTGCCGACGGCATCGACCCGCGCATCCTCGGTCTGTATCACGGCGTGCCGCTGAACCGGCGCTCGGCCAGCTTCGGCGCCCCCTACGCGGACACCATCCACCTGTTCCGCGCCAACCTGGAGCGCGTGTTCGTGACGCGCGCCGAGCTGGTCGCGCACATCCGCATAACGGTGCTACACGAGACGGCACACTTCTTCGGCTACTCGGAGGGCCAGCTGCGGAGCATGGGACTCGCCTGATAGGGGGGCGGTGCGACTTCTCCGGGGGGCCGGCTCACTCCACCGGACCGCCCTGCGTCATCCGACCGGACTTCGCAACGGGAGGGGCTTTACAACATATACTTTAAAGTGTATGTTGTGAAGCATGACGACGGACGAGACATCCGGACCCGGCCGGCCGCGCAGCGTCGAGCTGCGCGACGCCCGCGCGCTGCGCGCGCTCGCTCATCCCACGCGGCTCAAGCTCGTCGGGCTTCTGCGTCTGCAGGGGCCGATGACGGCCACGCAGGCGGCCCGCGAGCTGGGGGAGACGCCGCAGCGCTGCACGTTCCACCTCGGGCAGCTCGCCAAGTACGGGCTCGTCGAGGAGGCCGGGGGAGGTCGCGGGCGCGAACGCCCGTGGCGGGCCACGGCCTCCTTCACGAGCTGGCCCAACGTCATGACCGAGCAGGAGACCACGGCCGCCGGCCAGCTGCTCGAGGCGGTCGTGGCCGAGCTGCACTTCGAGGCCGTCATGGGTTGGATCGAGCGCAAGGACGAGGAGCCGCAGGAGTGGCAAGAGGCTGCGCAGTTGAACGACGTGGCGCTCTTTCTGACCGCCGGCGAGCTGTCGGAACTGGGACGCGACATCTGGAGCCTGTTCGAGCGGTACCTCGCCCGCGGCGAGCACGCCGGCCTGCGGCCGGAGGGCGCTCGCCCGGTCACCGTCCTCAACCTGGCCTTCCCGCGGCCGGCGGCGGAGGAGCCGGCCGGCGGCTGACGGCGCGCCGCCGGCCTGGTCACACGATGGGGACGCTCTCCCGTCTCACGCCTGCGCTCCTCCGCGCGCACCCGCAGTTCCGCCGCTTCTGGACGGGGCAGACGGTGTCGCTCATCGGCGACCAGGTGACGTTCATCGCGCTGCCGCTGGTCGCCGTGCTCGTGCTGGACGCGAGCGCCGCGCAGATGGGCTATCTGACGGCCGCGGCGCTCATCCCCAACCTGCTGTTCTCGCTGCACGCCGGGGCGCTGGTGGACCGCCGCGGCCACCGCCGGCAGATGATGGTCCTGGCCGACGTGGGACGAGGCTTGCTGCTGGCGCTCGTCCCCCTCACCGCCGCCCTCGGGGTGCTGTCGCTGCCCGTCCTGTACGCCATCGCGTTCCTCACCGGCAGCCTCAGCGTGCTCTTCATGGTCTCCTACAGCGCGCTGTTCGTGGCGCTGGTGCCCCGAGACGACTACGTGGGCGCGCAGTCGCTCCTCAACGGCAGTCGCGCCGTGGCGAGCGTGGTGGGGCCGAGCCTCGGCGGCGTGCTCGTGCAGGCGCTCACGGCGCCGCTGGCGATCGCCGTGGACGCCGTGTCCTACGCCGTCTCGGCGGCGTACCTGCTGCGGGTCAAGGTCGTCGAGCCGCCATGTGAGCAGGAGCGCCGGGGCCTGCTGCTGAGCGGCGCGCGCTTCATCGCTTCGTCGGCGATCGTCCGTCCGGCGCTGTGCGCCACGGCCACGCTCAACTTCTTCGACTACGGGTTCCTTGCGCTGTTCGTCCTGTACGCCACGCGCTCGCTGGGTGTGGCGCCGGGCACGCTCGGCGTGGTGCTTGGCGCCGGCGCCGTGGGCGCGGTGATCGGCGCCGCCGTCACGAGCCGCGTCGTCCGACGGATCGGTGTCGGTCCGGTCTTCGTGGTGGGCTGCGTGCTGTTCCCGGTGTCGCTGCTCCTGGTCCCGCTCGCCGGCGGCCCGCACTCCCTCGTGCTGCTCTGCCTGCTGGGCGCGGAGTTCGGCGCCGGGCTGGGGGTGGTGATGCTGGACATCAGCATCGGGTCGATCTTCGCGGCGGCGGTCCCCGACCGCTTCCGCTCGCGCGTCTCCGGCGCCTACATGGTGGTCAACTACGGGGTGCGCCCGCTCGGGTCCCTGGCGGCGGGCGCCCTGGCCACCGCCATCGGCACGCGCGAGACGCTCTGGATCGCGGCCGCCGGCGGCTCGCTGGCGGTGCTCTGGCTCGTCCGCTCGCCGCTCCTCAGGATGCGGGAGCTACCGGAGGTCGCGGACGCTGAGGCCGCCGGCGAGGCGGCGGCCTGAGAGGCGAGTCCGTGGCTGATGATCGTCCAGCAGGTGAAGTCCGTTTGCCCGGAGCATTCGTGGGCACCTATGAACTAGATCCACGGGGTTGATCCGTGGTCGAGGCAAGGCCCGCCCCGTAGGACGGGACCTGCCACCGGAGGCAGAACCATGAGAAGAACAGCGCGGAGGCTGGTCGCCTTGACTCGGCGCGGCCGTCCTCCTGGTGCTGGCGCTGGCGGCCGGACCCGCAGCCGCGGTGACCGGAGCGATGATGGTGCACGCCGGCCGGGGCGCCGGCTTCGTGACGGTGAACAGTCCGCCCACGGGCGGTTCGCGCGTTCTCATCGCCCTCCTCAGCTTGTTGGCCATCGCCATCGTAGCGGGCGCGGCACTGGCCCTCGACAGGCGCAGCCGCCAGCGACTGGCTTCGGCTGAGGGGCCGGCCGAGGACGCAGGCGAAGCGTGCGACGACGTGGCCTGCGAGTGGCATCCGTCAGTGCCGGAGGTCGAGGAGCGCAAGGCCGCCTGACGGCAGTCGCGAGCTCGACGGATATCGCAGAGCTCAGGACCCCGATCGGGGCGGAGGCGCCGCAGGCGCCGCCGCCCCGAGCACTTCAGGCGCCCGTGACGTCACCCAGCGGGCCACGAGCTCGGCGGTGGACTTCACACCGCTCCGGACCTGTGGGACAGTGGCACCGGGAAACGAGCTGCGCATCACCAGGCCGCACGAGATGTGGGGCCAGGCGGCCGGGGGGTGCGCGAGGAGGGCAAGATGACCGGTGCGACATACCCGCACGTCAGGATCGCCGGCTCGCCGCTGGAGAGAGGCAGGCAGTACGGCGAGCAGGCGAGGGATCGGGTGGCCCGGTCCGTGGAGGCGTACGCATTCGT
This sequence comes from uncultured Thermoleophilia bacterium, assembly GCA_963784975.1. Lineage (GTDB taxonomy): Bacteria > Actinomycetota > Thermoleophilia > UBA2241 > UBA2241 > CAIXSE01. The sequence goes on from CAWAUK010000067.1 coordinate 10,299, forward strand.
CTACCAGGAGATGGCCGGGCTGAGCTGGCCGGACGCCTTGGCGATGGCACGTCCGTTCGCGCGGGCCATCGAGCGCTTCGAGCCGCGTTACCTCGACGAGATGCGCGGACTGGCCGAGGGCTCCGCGCTGGAGTTCGAGTCGATCCTCGCGCTCAACGTGCGCACCGAGATCATGCTGTCGGCCAAGGCGCGCGAGGCGCGCGAGACCGGAGGCTCGCGTGCGCCCGGGGAGTGCACCGCGATCGCGGCGCTCCCCGCCGTGACCGACTCGGGTCACACCATCCTCGCGGAGAACTGGGACTGGCTGCCGCACTCCGCCGAGACCCTCGTCGTGCTCGAGGCTGAGCAGGACGCAGGCCCGCGGTACGTGACGGTCGTCGAGGCCGGGCTGCTCGCGAAGGCCGGCATGAACTCCAACGGCGTCGGCGTCGCGACCAACGCGCTCATCAGCGCGGACGACGCCGGCGAGGTCGGCGTGCCGTATCACGTGACACTGCGCGGCCTCCTGGACGCCGAGAACCTGCCGGCCGCGCTGGCATCGATGCAGCGCTGTGTCCGTTCGTCGTCGGCCAACTACCTTCTCGCCCAGGCGGGCGGGCAGGCGGTCGACGTGGAGGCCCGGCCCGGCGACCACTCGCGGCTGAGCCTGATCGAGCCCGACGACGGTGTCCTGGTGCACACCAACGATTTCGTCGGCACCTCGGGGGTGACGGACGTGGGGCTCTGGTGGACGCCGGACAGCCCCTTCCGCTACATGCGCGTACGCGAACTGCTGCGGCGCCGCGAAGGCGCGGTGTCGGTCGCGGGACTGCAGGCAGTCCTCACCGACCACGCGAACCACCCCGTGGGCGTGTGCGCCCACGCGGACCCGCGGGAGAAGGCGACGGACCAGGGCGAGACGGCGGCCTCCCTGATCATGGACCTGGACGAGCGCGTCCTCTGGCTGGCGGACGGCACACCGTGCACCGCCGGCTACCGGCGGCTGGATTACACGGAGTTGCTCGGATCCGCCTGATCGGGGCGGGCCGGCCGGCTGCCGCTCGAGGCCGCGCAAGCTCAGTCTGCCCGGAGCATTCGTGGGCCCTATGAGCTCGTATCTGCTCACCGAACCCGCTGCGCCGCTCGGCTCGGCGTGCGATCTCGACGCGTCACCGGCGCTCACTTCTTGAGCAGCGCATCCATGGTGGCGGCGTGGGCGTCGTTGGCGGTCAGCGGCTGCAAGCCCCAGACCGCCTCGATCGTGTGCAGCAGTGAGTAGTGGTCGTAGGGGGTGCTGGACTGGTAGCCCTGTCTGGCGGCCGTGCCCGCCACGATCGTCGTCACATTGTTGTCGCTGTCGGTCCCCTCGTCCCAGGTGACCACGAGCAGCGAGGGTGTGCTCGTGAACGCCGGCGAGCCGAGGATGAGCGGGACGATCTCGGAGAGCCACTTGTCGCCGACGGCGACGGAGCAGTCGTGCATGTCGTTGCAGAGGTTCGGAGTGATGAAGGCGTAGTCCGGCGTGGTGCTCACCGATGCCAGGTCCGGAGCGAGTTGTGTGAGCGGCACCACGTGAGCCTTCAACCGGGCGGCGTTGTCGAGGATGTCCTTGTAGTAGAGGAAGGGCACGTGACGCGTCGCGTACAGTGAGGTGTCCGACGAGGCGAACCCCGGCGAAGGCATGCTCTCGGCGTAGGCCTTCCAGGTGCGTCCCGATGCCTCGATGCGGTCGGCGATGTTGGTCGCGTCCACCGCAAACCCGGCCGTCGGCGGACTGCGGTCGTCGGTGATGCCCTGGTTGGAGCCGCTGGTGAGCGCGATGTAGTTGGGCAGGCTGGGGTGAAAGAGCGCCGAGTAGTCGGCGGCCAGCGCGTACTGACGGGCCAGCCGGTTGATGAAGGGGGCCTCCGGGCTCCCGATGATCTGGCTTGCCGAGTGGTTCTCCATGAGGATGACGAAGATGTGGGCGACGGCAGCACTACCGGTCGACGCGGCTGCGGACGCCGACCCGGAGGTCTGCCCGCAGCCGGCGGCCAAGAGCCCGACCGCGGCGACCACCAGCGACAGCGTGGCGACTGCCGCGTAGAACGGTCGCCGCGCCTCTGTTGGTCGGCCAGGCTCCATGAGTCAAGCGTGCCCTGGCCGCGGCGCCTGCTAACGGCCGACTCGACCCTCTCTCTTACGCCGGTCGGTGTTCCGCGGGCCCCGCGCTCCACGCCTGCAGCACCTCAAGCGCCCGCAGCCTCACCCAGCGGCTGGGCTCGCCCTTGGCCTCGATTGGGACGACGAAGCGGTCGTTGAAGGTCTGCTGGAGCTTCCAGCGGCCCTCGGCATCGGCGCGGGAGGGCGACGAGGTCCAGCGCCTCGCGCAGCCGCTCGTCGCTCTTGACACCGAGCCGCCTCGTGCCGATACTCCAGGCAGAGGTCGGGAACTGCGTAGCGGGTCCCGGCCTTACTCTTTGGGCAGGACCACGAGCCCGGCCCCGAGGTACTCGCCCTTGCGATGCCTCAGCTTGGATTCGACGATCGCCCAGTCCTCACGGGGCGGCTTGCCGGCCACGAACCGGCCGATGGGCGAGACGACGAGGTCAGCCAGTTCGAGCCCGGCGATGCCGGCTCCCTTGCTCTCGAGCCGAAGGTGCGCCACTCGATCGCGGATCGCCCCCGGCCGGAGATAGGAAGTGCCTCGTTCGCGCAGATGGCGCCACGATGCCAGCAGCGCGGAGTCCAGCGCCTTGTCACGACGTTCCGCCACGATGAGTCCCGGTTGAGTCTCACGGGCGTCGGCGAGCGCGAAGAAGAAGCGCTCGACCAGCACGTTGAGACTCAGGGCATACGGATCGAGGGCGGCCGCTCCGTAGGCAGCCAGGTGTGCGTCCTTGCGTACGGCGCAGGCGACTACGGTGTAGTCGAGGCGCTGCATGAGGGCATTCAGGCGGCTTTGGAACAGATGGCGCAGCTTGGGATGGACGAGGGACCTGAATGCTCCTCGTTGTCGAACGATGTCAGCTGTGTGCAGCGTGAAGTCGTCGCGACCGAAGACATCGAGCTTGAGCCGGCGGACGGCGGTGTCCATCTCGACGGCCGCGTACTCTGAGTCTACGATGGCGCCGCCGAGTACGAACACCGGGTACTGCGGATCGATGGCGCTCAAGCTGTGGTCGCCGGATTCGTCGAGGAAGAGGGTCTTCATCGACCCATCGTAGGTGGGCGCAGGGGCGCCGCACAGAGTGACAATGCCTGCGGACGACCGACGCTCGGGGCGCGGTCAACGCGACGGCGACTCCGGCGCGGGCGATGCGCTCCTCAGCACCTCGAGTGCCCGCAGCGTCACCCAGCGGCTGGGCTCGCCCTTGGCCTCGATTGGGACGACGAAGCGGTCGTTGAAGGTCTGCTGGAGCTTCCAGCGGCCCTCGGCATCGGCGCGGGAGGCGACGAGGTCCAGCGCCTCGCGCAGCCGCTCGTCGCCCAGGATCGGCGTGCCGCCGGTGCCGTCCGGGGCCGCGCCCGTTGCGCCGGCTGCGACAGCTTCGGCGGGCGCGTCCGCTCCCAGCGCCACCTCGCCCTCGCGCCCGAGGCGCGTGAGCACGAGCAGGATCTCGAGCGCGTCCGTCTGGTACATGAGCGGGAAGCCGAAGCGGCGCCAGCCGGGCTTCGAATCGCGGGTGACGTCGTGGCTTCGCCGGTGCACGTGGTGGCGCAGGAAGAACTCGGCGCCAGCGCTGATGGTGGCGTGCACCGCCGGCGTGCGGCGCTCGGGCGGGATCTCCGCGAGCGCCTTGAGCGCCTTGGCCGCTCCCATGCTGCAGGTGTGGCGGCCCCAGCACATCTCCAGCCTGTCGTAGGGCCAGCCGGTGGGCGCGTCGCCCTCGGCGTCGTCGAAGCGCTGGTAGGTGGTGATCCAGTCCACGGCCCGTTGCACGCGCGGGTCGTCCAGCATGCCCAGGCGGATGAGGCTGAAGACCAGGTTGCCGGTGAGGCACGGGATGACCCAGCTGTGGAGACCGCCGCCGGCCTTCTTGCTGCGCTCGGTGGAGAAGCCGCCTGAGTCCGGGTCCTGCGAATCGCGCAGGACCGCCTCGCAGGCGGCCCGCACGCGCGGGTCCGCGCCGTCGGCGCCGAGCTCGGCGAGGATGAGCAGCGTCCAGACGGTGCCCCGGTACTTGGCCGTGTAGAAGCGGTCGGGACCCTCCCAGTGCCCGTCCGCCTGCTGCGCGGCCAGGATGCGCGGCACCGGGCCCTCCGTCATGATCGCCCGCCGCGCCTCCTGGACCTGCGGCGCATCCGGCGCGGCGCCGAGCAGGCGGGTGAGGGCGGCGTGGCGCACAGAGGCATCGCCCTCGAGGAGCCAAGGGATTGGGTTCGGGCGTGGCGCGGTGATTTGGCTCCTACCTGCTCGGCTAGCCGTTCTCGCCGGACTCGTTCTTGGACGAAAGCGGACTGGGAGCGATCAGCCCAACAACGCCGGCTACGCCCGCCGTAGCGAGAGCCCAGGAAGCGGAAGCGTCCTTGCCCGACAGGAGGAGCACGAAACCGAGCACAGCTCCGAGAAGGCCCATGAACAGGAGTCCGCCGATGACGATGAACCACAGGCGATCGACCGTCCTCTGGCTGGCGCCACTGAAAGGAGTCTTGATCGCGTCCACCACTTTGCTCTGCGTTTCGGGCGGCTGAGCCATGGTGGAAAGGCCCAATACCGTTGCCCTGTCGTCGTAGCTGAGACTCGCCAGAGCACCCGTCACGCCGTCGAACGCCTCCCTCGTGGCATCGGTGTCAAGGCTCAGGTTCTCTGCCATCACTCCCCTCCTTGCGAGGCGGCCCGTCGCCCGTGAGTAGGCCCCTGACCGCAGCGGTGGATGATGTGCGCGTGTGCGCCTCCATGGAGATTACACCGGTCGCTGCACCTGCCCATCCTTGTCGTAGGGCCAGCCGGTGGGCGCGTCGCCCTCGGCGTCGTCGAAGCGCTGGTAGATGGTGATCCAGTCGACGGCCCGCTGCACGCGCGGGTCGTCCAGCATGCCGAGGCGGACGAGGCTGAAGACCAGGTTGCCGGTGAGACAGGGGATGACCATGGAGTGGAGGCCGCCGCCGGCTCTCTTGCTGCGCTCGGTGGAGAAGCCGCCTGAGTCCGGGTCCTGCGCGCCCGCCAGGATCGCCTCGCAGGCGGCCCGCACGCGCGCGTCCGCGCCGTCGGCGCCGAGAGCCCTCCGTCATGATCGCCCACCGCGCTTCCTGGACCTCCGGCCAATCCGGCGTGGCGCCGAGGAGGCGGGTGAGGGCGACGTGGCGTACAGAGGCATCGCCCTCGATGGGCCAAGGAATTGGTCCGGGATTCTGGAAGGCGACCTCACTGCCCACGGGGCGATCATAGAACCCCGACGAAAGCGTCAGTCGTTGAGCACCTTCACTCCGTGCCCCTGCAGCCGGGCTGCGGTGCCGTCGAGCTCGGTGATGGGCGGGACGAAGATGACCGCTCCATCGCGTCCTCGCGTGAGCAGGACGCGGTAGGCGTTGACGCGCAGCTGGAAGGGGTCGCGCACGTGGGTGCCGCGCGCGTGGTTCTTGGCGCGGGCATTCGACCAGGCGTCGCCGGTCCACATCAGGTCGGTTCCCCAGGCGAGCAGCACGCCGTCGAGCTCCAGACCCTGCGCGCCGAACTCGGTGACGCACTCGCGAAGGTGTCGACATGAGCGATGACTCTCGTCGCCGTCGCCGTACCAAGGGCCGAGACGCATGACCTTGGTGGACTGGTAGTCGTTTGGGATGCCCCACTCGGCCAGGATCTTGTCTCGCGAGGAGGCGACGAGACCGTAGCGGGCGGCAGGAGCTTCAGCGTAGCGCTTGTGGAGGTAGCTCTTGGCGGTCTCGAGGTCGCGGGTCATCCGGAGGTGGTAGCCGGCGGCCTCGAGGCGCTCAGCGAGCTCGCGTCCATGCGCCTCGTCGCCGTCCGTCAGCAGGCCGTCGACCCATTCGTCCAGGTCGGCGGCGAAGTGGAAGCGCAGTTCGACGGTGAGGTCGAGCGTTTCGCTGGCCGCAGTGCTGGCGGGCAGCGCAGGGCTCCGCGAAGAACTCATCCAAGACTCGCTCTGGGGCGTGAATCGTCCACTGCTCGGGGGAGCCGGCTCGCTCGAGCGCCTCGCGCCACTGGCCGAGGCCGGCTTCCTCACCGACGTTGATCTCCTGACCGGAGCCAATGAGTCCGACGAGCACGCACCATTCGGGGATGCGCTCGCCGAACTCGACGAAGGCTTCCGGCTCCGACTTGTGCTCGCGAATGCCCGGATGCTTATTGATCACCTGCTGGAGATCCCAGGCACGCTGCGCTTCGTCGTACACGATCACGTGCTGAGGCGGGATCGCGCCCTTGTCGCCCAGATACTGCTTCATGTAGTCCTTGACGCCGCGCACGAAGGTCTTGCCGCCACCGCCAGCACTGCGCAGCTCGTACTGCAGGACCTCCACAAGGGGCCCGTTGCCGCTGAGGAAGATGGCCGGCGCCGGTGGCTTGCCGCCGGCGCGTTCGACTCTCAGATCGTCGAGGCTGGGATTGTGGACGGCGCTCAGTCCCACAAGCGTCTTCCCGGACCCCGGAACGCCTGCGACGAGAACGAGATGCCGCGTGTGCGTGCGGGCGGCCTCGTGTGCGATGGCGGAGATCGCATCGATGGCCGGCTGGGTCTCGGCCAGGGCGCGGTGAATCGGCCGGATCTTGCCGTCCAGGAAGAGCTCACGTGCAGCCTGAACCAGCGAGGGGAGCGGGCAGTAGGCATCTCTGGCCAGGAACTGGTCGGCGGTGAGCGGGCCGTCTTCCCACGGGCGCTGGAGCTTCTGGATGAGCTCGTGCAGCGCGTCCGGGCCAGCGATGTGCACGCCATCACGAACACCCGCGTAGCCGTGCGCGCGCGTGGGCACGAGGACGGCGTGCACTTCGCGGTCCGCGCAGTACTTGTGGTAGCAGCGCAGGTCACGGGCGTACGCCGCGGCCTGGTCGAGGTCGGCCTGCTCGGGCTCGGTCTTGCCTTTGAGTTCGAGGACGACGACGGCGCCGTTCACGAGCAGGACCACATCGGGCCGTCGCGATTCGAGCGGTAGCTCGTACTCCAGAATAGCCGTGTACTGCTGAGCGAGCTCGTCAATCTCGACGACCTCGCCGACCTCGACCTGGATCTTCGGGATGGAGTCGTCCCAGGCGCGAATCTGCGAGTCGCCCGCGTCGTCAGGAACTCCTGGAGCGAGATGCGGACCACGCGCGGCTCCGCCTCCGAGAAGGTGGGGAAGTCGCTCTCCCAGCCGTAGCGGGCGCGAACAGAGCTTGGTTGCTCCGCCATGCGAATTCTCCCCAGTAGGTGGCGCTGCGGTCGTGAGGATACTAGTTGACGAATCAGACGAACCTCAAGGCCGCCCCGGCCTTGGACGATCCTACTTTGATCGTGGCACACTCGCCCTGCTGACCCGAACCCGCGACTCCGGGAGGTCCTCATGGGCGAGCTCCTTGCCGTCACCTGCGACTCGTGCGGCGAGCCGATGGTCCCCAACGTGAGCACGCTGGACGACGACGGCTGCGGCTGGATCTGCCTGAACCCCGGCTGCCCGGAGCTGGCTGCCGGGGAGCTGGAGGCCGAGGATCTGGTGGAGGCCGGCGTGCCGGAGGCGCTCGCCGGCCGTCTCGCGCGGCTCATCGATCACTACGCGGACGCGGAGGAGGCGCGCGCCCGTGAGGCGGACGCGCCCGCGCGGGCGCGCGAGCGGGCGCAGGCCGATCTCGCGCGCCTCCACGCGCTCCTGCTCGAGCTGGGGCGCCTCGCCGAAGGCGCAGGCGCCCTCGCCGCCCACCTGAACGACTCGCTCGCCGTCTCGTACCACAGCGACGACTTCGCCGAGGCGCAGGACGCCAAGCAGGCGCTCGCCGCCGTCGGCGCCCTCTGCGCCACCCTGCGCCGCACCGCCGCCGACGC
>CAWAUK010000068.1:0-5466 GCA_963784975.1 uncultured Thermoleophilia bacterium
GACGCCCTCGACCTGAGCCTGCGCGGCGGCCTCGAGGGCGGCCACTGGCGCTTCTTCGGCGACTTCACCTGGCAGCGCATCTACGACGCCGCCGCGCTGTCGGTGGACGAGTTCCTCGACCCGCCGGCGGCCGCACGCGCGGCCGGCGCCGTGCCGGTCGCCGCGATGCGCTGCGAGCTGCGCATCAACTGCCGCAACACGCCGCGGGTGGCCGGGCTCGCCTGCGCCGCCGGCCACGTCTCGCCCGGCTACCGGCGCGTGCGCCGCCCGGACGACGACGTCGAGCCCGAGCTGCGCTGGTACGGGGACGCCGGCGGGCAGCTCGAGCTGCTCCGGTCCGTCCTCACCGAGCTTCGCGACGACGGCTTCGCCGGTCCGCGCGTGGTCGTCCTCAGCCCCTACGGCAACGAGCGCTGCGCCGCCGCCCAGCTCACCGAGCAGCCGTGGCGCGACCGTCTCGCGCCGCTGGTCCGCGAGCCGGGCGAGGGCGAGGAAGAGGAGGACGTGGGCGACTGGCTCAAGGCCTGCATCCCGAGCGACCTCGACGCCGTCGACCTGCGCTCGGGCGCCATCAAGTACGCCTCGGTCTACCGCTTCAAGGGTCTCGAGTCGCCGGCCGTGGTGATCACCGACGTCGAGGCCGTCGAGAGCCCCGTCCAGCGCTCGCTGATCTACGTCGGCTGCACGCGCGCCCTGCACCGGCTCGTCATCCTCGCCAGCCGGGACGTCCGCGCGCAGCTCACCGTCTGACCGACGCCGGCGTGGCGCGTGGAGCACGGCGCTCAGGTTCAAGATCCGCTGACCGCGGCGGGGCGCCGGACGACGCCCGGCGGGACTATGCCGCGGCCGACGCCTGTTCGATCTTGCGCAGGTCGAGGCGGCCGGCCTCGAGCCACCGGCGGAACGTCAGAAGGCCGGGGTGCATGCGGCGGAGCTTCTCCACGTCCGGCTCGCCCTGCCCGTGGCTCAGGAACCAGCGGTACGTGCCGCGCATGCGCCTGTCCCCGACCTCGCCGAGCGCGATCTGCTCGTAGCGCACCTCCTCGCCGAGCGCCTCGCCGATCATGGCGGCGACCTCGGCGACGCCCAGCGCGCCGGCGCCGAGGAGGACCGGGCCGGGGCCGAAGGCGCCGGGCCGGTCGAGTGCGAGGCGCGCCAAGGCGCCAACGTCGTCCACTGCGATCCAGTGCATCACGGCCTGCTCACTCAGCGGCAGGCGAAGCACCAGGCTGCCGTCGGCCTCGCGCCGGAGGGCGTGCTCCTCGATGTCCTCCATGAAGAACGCCGGCCGCACCAGCGTCAGCGGGAGTTCGAACTGCCGCAGCAGCCGCTCCACGCCCCAGAGGTCGCCGTCCTTCGCGTCCCGGTCCTGTTCCGGGTCGCCGGCGGAGGAGTACACCACGTGCTGCACCCCGGCGCGCACCGAGGCCCAGGCCAGATTACGCGCCTGGCGCAGCTCGGCCTGCAGGCCGCCTTCGTCGAAGGGCGTGAAGGCGGCGAACACGTGCGACGCGCCGGCGAGGTCGCGCACGACCACCTCCGGCGTGTCCAGGCTGTCGTTCAGGACCTCGACGCCGGCGTCGAGGAGGCGATGCGAGGTCGGCGACCAGCGGTTGTGGCTGAGCGCGCGGACGTGACGGCCGTGCTCCTTGAGCGTCCGCGCCACCGCGCCGCCCTGGTCGCCAAGCGACCCTGCGACGACGGTGAAGCCCTCGGGGATCATCTGCTCTCCTCCTTGGGGAGGTGCTGGCGCCGCGGCGGGCGCCACGGGTACTCAGACGCTTCCCGACAGGCTTCCCGGGGCTCCTGAGGCGAAACCGTCGATGCCCTGCGGTCAGGCGGCCGCGTGCCGCTGAGAGCAGCCGTCTACGACGATGGCGAGGACGAGCGGCGAAGGTGTGCAGTGGCGACGCACCGCAGTGGTGACGCACGTACGTCCGAGGGTACGCCTGTGCGGCTGGACGTACGTTCGGCAGTACGTCGCGCCCCGCGTACCACCTGCCTGCCGAGCGCCGCCCCGCCTCCTGCAAGCACGGGGTGTTGCGCCGCCGGCGACGGTTCGTCAGCCCCTGCGCCGCCCGCGACGGGTCGTCAGCTGCCGCGCTGCTCGCGGCGGGCGCGCAGGTAGGCGACGAGGAGGGCGTCGCGTTCCGCGACCAGCTCGTCGTAGCTGCGCCCCCCCTTTTCCTCCTTGAGCCCGGCGTCCAGCGACTCGGCGGTCTCGGGCGGGAACGTGGTCCACGTCGCGAGGTCGCGCAGCATGCCCTCCTTGACCGCGGCCAGGTGCTCCACGTGGCCGACGATGCCGTCCTCGCCGCCGCCCAGGTCGTAGAGCAGGTGCGGCCCCATGGCGGCCCAGCGCAGGCCGGGGCCGCAGCTCACGGCCTTGTCCACATCCTCCACGGTGGCGACGCCGCGCAGCACCAGGTCCACGGCCTCGCGCCAGAGCGCTGCGGAGAGCCGGTTGGCGAGGTAACCGGGCAAGTCGCGGGTGAGCTTGACGGGCTCCTTGCCGACGCTCGCGTAGAAGTCGGCGGCGCGGTCCATCGCCTCCGGCGACGTCAGCGCGCCGGGTGCGAGCTCCACGAGCGGCACGAGGTGCGGCGGGTTGTAGGGGTGGGCGGCGAGGCAGCGCTCCGGGCCGGTCGCCGCCGTCTGGATGTCGCTGATGGAGAGGCCGGACGAGCTCGTGCAGATGAGCGCCTCGGCCGGCGCCGCGGCGCTGACGGCGGCGATCACCTCGCGCTTGATCGCCAGGTCCTCGCGGACGCACTCCTGCACGTGGGTGACGCCGGCGACCGCCGCCGCGAGGTCAGTGGTCCCGGTGAGCAGGTCGACGCCGTGCTCGGCTGTCTGCAGGTCGGCGAGGCCGCTCCCGGCGAGGAAGCCGGCCGCCGCGGCGGCACGGTCCACGGCGGCCTCGAGCCGCTCGCCCCCGACGTCGTACAGACGCACCTCGAGGCCGGCGGCCGCGTAGAGGCCGGCCCAGCTCGCTCCGGTCAGGCCGGCCCCGATGACCGCCACCGGGCCACGGGCGGCGCCAGGGTCGTGAGCCGCGGTCGTTCCGTTGTCTGCGTGCATCTGGGCGCTCCCTCCGTCGCTGGCGCCGATTCTACCGTCGCCTCGGGGGCGAGTGTCCGAGGCCGAGCGACAGGGAGGCGGGATCAGAGCGGCAGCCAGATGGTCGCGACGGTGCCGTCGCCCGGCCGGCCAGCCAGGGTGAGCGTGCCCCGGTGCGCCTCGACGATCCACTTGGCGATCGGGAGCCCGAGGCCGCTGTTGCCCGTGGTCGACTGGCGCGAGTGGTCGGCGCGGTAGAAGCGGTCGAAGGCGTGCGCGAGCTGCTCTCTGGTCATTCCCTCGCCTTCGTCGGCGATGTCGATCCTCGCCTGCTCGCGCTCGCGTCGCAGGCTGAGGGTCACCTCACTGCCTCTCGGCGAGTGCTCGATCGCGTTCCTGCACAGGTTCAGCACCGCGCGTTGCAGCCGGGGGCCGTCGGCGAGCACCACCAGCGCCCCGGCGTCACCCTGATACGCGATTCCCACCTCGTGCAGCCCGGCGAGCCCGCTCAGCTTCCCGACCGTGTCGCGCAGGAGCGCGTCGAGATCCGTGCGCGTGGCCTCAAGATGCTCCTCGCGCGCGTCGATGCGCGACAGCATGAGGAGGTCGGCGACGATCGCGCTCATGCGGTCGACCTCCTCGGCGCCGTTGTCGACCGCGTCGCGCAGCTCTTCGGGGTCCTGGTCTCCCGTGCGGGCGAGCTCGAAATCCGCCTTCATGATGGCCAGCGGTGTGCGCAGCTCGTGTGAGGCGTCGGCGATGAAGCGCCGCTGGTTGTCCAGCGCGTCGCGGATGGGCTTCATCGTGCGGCGCGCGTACCAGAGCCCGGTCGCGCCGATCACGAGGAAGATGGCGCCGTCGATCGCAAGGACCTGGTAGCGAAGTCGGACCAGCGCCTGCTTGTACAGCACGCGTTCGCGGCCCTCGTTGACGACCTTCTTGTCGAGGACGTTGTGCAGGTCGGCCGTGATCGTCGCGTACACGAGCACCGTGGAGGCGAGGACGAGCACGACCACGATGCCGCCGAACAGGAGGACGAGACGCCTGGTCGCGCGGGCGAACGTGTCGCCGCTGACCGGCTCAAGGCTTGAGGACATACCCGACCCCTCGAATCGTGTGGAACAGCCGGCGCTGCCCCGGACGGTCGATCTTCTTGCGCAGATTGCTGAGGTGGACGTCCACGACGTTGCTGAAGCCGTCGAACTCGTACTCCCACGCGTGCGTGAGCAGCCGGTCGCGCGAGAGCACTTCGCCCGGGTGGCGCAGGAAGTACTCGAGGAGCGCGAACTCCTTGGCGGTCAGCAGCACCTGCTCGCCGGCGCGCGTGACCTTGCGGGAGTCCGGCTCGAGGACGAGGTCGGCGAGCTCGAGCCGCGGCGGCAGGACCTGCGGGGGCCGCCGCAGCAGCGTCCGCATCCGGGCGAAGAGCTCGTCGAACTCGAAGGGCTTGACGAGGTAGTCGTCGGCGCCGCTGTCGAGGCCCTCGACCTTGTCCCGGGTCGCGTCGCGGGCGGTGAGCATCAGGATAGGAAGGCTGATCTCCTCGTCGCGCAGCCGGCGGCAGATCTGAAAGCCGTCGGCCCCGGGGAGCATCACGTCGAGGATCGCCAGGTCGTACTCCTCGTGGCAGTTGCGCAGGCGAGTCAGGGCTTTGCCGCCGTCGTGGAGCACGTCGACTGCGTACCCTTCCCTGGAGAGCCCGCGCTCGAGTGCGCTCGCCAGCCGTACCTCGTCTTCGACCACCAGGACCTTCACGGGACTGCATATCCCCGGACGTGCGCACTCTCATGCGAGCGTGCGCGGGCAGGCGCGAGGGCGGGCCGGCCCTGCGGCCTGCCCGCCCTCGCGGCGAGACGTGAGTCGCCAGACGTCGGATCAGCTGAAGAGCTCATCGACGTGCTGCTTGCGGTCGTTGCGGCGATCCGCCTTCGTGCCTTCCTTCTTGGAGCTGTCCTTGTCGCGGCCCTGGGCCTTGTCCTTGGACCCGTCGAACGAGGTGTAGGTGGTGGCGGTGGTGGTGGTGGTGCCGGCCTTCACGTCGTCGGCGTCACCTTTGTTGCTCTGAGGATCCCTGTACCCTGCGTCATCCCAGCTCTTCTCGTCGCCGATGCGAGCGTCCTGGCGACGGTCGGACTTCGTGCCCTCCTTGACGCCGCGGACCTTGTCGAGCGACTTGTCGCGGCTCTTGAGCTGCTTCTCGTGCTTGCTGGAGCTGTCCTTGCTGCCGTTGGTATCCGGGCTTGCGACGGCCGCGACGGCAACGGCTCCGACGACGATGAGTGCGGCGGCGAACAGTGCGATCAGCCTGGCCTTCATGTCGATCACCATCCTTGTCTCTTGCTTGCAGTGGCGTTCGGATGTTCCGGACGCAGTCCCGGTCTGCCCGGTCAACATGAAGCGAAGGTT
>CAWAUK010000069.1:0-15875 GCA_963784975.1 uncultured Thermoleophilia bacterium
CACCTCATCAGGTCGTCCGCCACGTCGGGGGATCCGTCTTCATGAGTGTGGGGCCGCAGTCCTCGCACGCGTAGTACGGAGTGCCCATGGTCATCCCCTAACGCCTGCAGTGGGAGTGTTCCCCTGTGAGGCCCCGCCAATGAGCTGAGACGGCCCGCCGGGCGACCGGTGTGATAGCGTCGCCGTGCGTCCCGGCCCCGCGGGCGGGGCGAAGCCCAGACCGGGGCCCCGACCCCGGCAAGCCGACGCAGGAGGCCCCCCTCAATGACCACCATCATCGACGTCTCAGCACGACAGATCCTCGACTCCCGCGGCAACCCCACGGTCGAGGTCGAGGTCGAGCTCGAGTCCGGTACCGTCGGCCGCGCCGACGTCCCCTCGGGCGCGTCCACCGGCGAGTACGAGGCGGTCGAGTTGCGCGACGACACGGGCGAGTATCTCGGCAAGGGCGTGCGCACCGCCGTCGACAACGTCAACAACGTGATCGCCGAGGAGATCGTCGGCTTCGACGCCACCGATCAGCGGCTCGTGGACAAGATGCTGATCGAGCTCGACGGCACGCCGAACAAGGCCAACCTCGGCGCCAACGCCATCCTCGGCGTCTCGCTCGCGACCGCGTATGCGGCCGCCGCCGCGCTCGAGCTGCCCCTCTATCAGTACGTCGGCGGCGTCAATGCGTTCACCCTGCCGGTGCCGATGATGAACATCATGAACGGCGGCAAGCACGCCGACAACAACGTTGACCTGCAGGAGTTCATGATCATGCCGGTCGGCGCCGAGAGCTTCGAGGAGGCGCTGCGCATCTGCGCCGAGGTCTACCACGGGCTCAAGGCCGTGCTGAAGCACAAGAACCTGAGCACGGCCGTCGGCGACGAGGGCGGCTTCGCCCCCGACCTCGGCAGCAACGAGGAGGCCGTGCAGGTGATCATGGAGGCCATCGACGCCGCCGGCTACGAGCCCGGCGAGGACGTGCGCATCGCCCTCGACCCAGCCGCCTCGAGCTTCTACGACACGGCCAAGCAGCGCTACATCCTGGCCGGCGAAGGTCGCGAGCTCACCTCGGCCGAGATGGTCGACTACTACGCGGCGCTGGTCGACAGGTACCCCATCATCAGCATCGAGGACGGCCTCGCCGAGGATGACTGGGACGGCTTCAAGCTGATGACCGACAAGCTGGGTGACCGGCTGCAGATCGTCGGCGACGATCTCTTCGTGACCAACGTGGAGCGGCTCGCCCAGGGCATCGAGAGGGGCTCGGCCAACAGCATCCTGATCAAGCTCAATCAGATCGGGACGCTCAGCGAGACGCTGGACGCCATCCAGATGGCGACGCGAGCCGGGTGGACGGCCGTCTGCTCGCACCGCTCCGGCGAGACCGAGGACACCACGCTCGCCGACCTCGCCGTGGCGACAAACGCCGGCCAGATCAAGAGCGGCGCCCCGGCGCGCACGGACCGGGTGGCCAAGTACAACCAGCTGCTGCGCATCGAGGAGATGCTCGGCGAGGTGGCCTACTACCCGGGGATGCGCGCCTTCTACAACCTGCGCTAGAAGGCTCCGAACGGCGACCGCAGGTCGCCGTTCTCGTCGTAGGGCAGAGGGAAGAGCGGGCCGGCGGGGCGCAGCGTCTCGCCGGCCCGCACCTCGTCCAGCAGCACCTCGGAGACGGCGATGCGTTCCAGATGGCTCGTGTCCCGCACCCAGGCGAGGCGCACGTCCTTCGGGTCGCGCACGCCACTCGTCTGCATCGCGGCGGCGATCGCCTCGCGGTCGCTGACGCAGGCGATGGGGATGCGCGCGTCCTCGGGGCAGTTGGACGTGATGCAGTTGACGTCGGTCGCCGCGCGGTCGATCTCATCGGCGCAGCGCGCCGTGGTGAAGTCGGCCATGCCGATGCCACAGGCGTTGCCGTGGGTGGCGCGGGTGAGGCCGCGCACGATGATCCTCGTGATGCGCGGCCTGACCGGCCGGTCGCCTCCGCCCCAGAACGACACGCGGCCGATGACGTTGGTGTCCATGCCGGCGCCGCTCACGTCCTTGCCGAGCTCGTCGACGACCAGCACGTCGAGCTCGTCGAACGGCAGCCGGGGGAGCAGCTCGCGCGCGCGCTCGAGCAGCTGCGGCTCGCGCGCGAAGAACTCACCCGGCCGCAGCACCTCGAGCAGCGCGGTGCGCTCGTGCTGGTCCTCCACGAGCGCGACGCCGCACAGCACCGGCAGACCGGCCAGCAGCCGCTCCCCGTGGTCGCGGAGCACGGCGGGGAAGCCGTGGCGGACGGTGTGGCCGTGGGCGGAGAGGGCGCCGGCGTGCTTGCCGGCGCCGATCACCAGCATCTTGACGAGGCCGCTCTCGACCTCACCGTGGAAGTCGGTGTGCGGCTTGACGCGGTTCACGACGATCACGCCGTCCGCCTCCACAAGGTCGCGGGCGGCCCACACCGGTCCGCCGAAGGCGCTCTCCGCGACGGCGACGACGTCCATGGACGCGACGACCCCGGCGCCGACGCTCTCAGCGGTGACGCCGAGGTCCTCGAGAACGGCGCGCTGTCCTGCGGCCGTCGCGCCGCCGTGGCTGCCCATGCAGGGCACGACGAGGGGGCGGCCGCCGGCCTCGCGGACGGCGCCGGCGACGGCGCGCAGGACGGCCGGCAGGTCGCCGATCCCCCTGCTGCCGGCGGTGATGGCGATCCGCGCGCCGGGCGCGATCGCGCCGCCGAGCCCGGCGCGCTTGAACCCTATCGCGACCTCAGCCGTCACATCGACCGGAGTGCCCTCCGCGTAGAGCTGGTCCACGAGTTGCAGAAGAGGGCTCTCGTGCTTCAAACTGTCCTCTGACACATCATCGGCATGATCGCCGCCGAGCCTACCACGACCCTCACAACCCAAAGGAAGCGCAAGCATGTACTGTCCCGAATGCGGCAACGACGCCGGCAGCGCCAAGTTCTGCCCTGAATGCGGCGCGAACCTGGCCGGCGTGAAGGACGCGCTGAGCGGCAAGCCGGCCGCCAGGTCCAGCACCACCAAGCAGGGCGGCAGCGCGGTCGCGTCCAAGGCCGCCCCGGCCGGCGGCCCCAAGCGCATCTCGCCGGCCGTCATCTGGGGCGGCTTCGGCGCCCTCGCCCTGGTCGTCATCATCGTCGTCCTCATGGTTTCCGGAGCCTTCGGCAGCGGCAATGACAAGAGCCCGGCCAACGCGAGCGGCGGCCCCGTCCAGGCAGTCACCGCGGACACGAGCGGCACCTACGGTGACCTCGTCACCCGCGCCAACGACCTGTACGACCAGGGCAACACCAACTTCCAGAACCAGAAGTACGACCAGGGCGCCGCGTACTTCACCGCCGCCGCCAAGGTCTACGCGGCGGCGTGGGCGAAGCAGGCGACCGACCCCGGCGTGGGCACCGACTACGCGGTGGCGCTCTTCTACAGCGGCGACATCCCCAGCGCTCTCAAGCAGATCACGACCGTGCTGGCCGCCAATCCAGACTTCCAGAAGGGCTGGCTCAACAAGGGCATCTTCATCAGCCACGAGGGTCAGCTGTCCAAGCAGAACGGCGACGCCAAGCAGGCGACCAAGTACTTCGACCAGGCGCGCCAGGCGCTCACCAAGGCCGTCGCCCTCGACCCCAAGTCCGAGGCCGGCAAGCAGGCCGACTCGTTCCTCCAGTCGCTGCCGAAGTAGCGGCGTTCACCATATGCGCGGGCACTTCCGTTCGCGGCCGCCGGGCAGGGACTTTCGCCGGCGGCCGCGAACCCTTTAGGTGAGAAGGAGCCGCTCTGCGCGATGCGGGCGGCACAAGACGAGCCGGGAGCAGGACAGCGTGGCCCAGGCGACCACAGCAGCGACCGCCGGAGCGGGGAAGTCGCGGCGCGCGCCCACCGGCGCGGGCCGTTACGCGCCGCGTCCGCACCTCGGGCGCCTCGCCCTGCTCGCCCTGATCCTCATCGGCGCTTCCTTCTACGTCTCGCCGCTGCGCGACTTCTTCAAGCAGCAGGACCGCTACGAGAAGGCGGCGGCCGAGCTGCAGGCGGCCCGCCAGGACAACACCGCGCTCTCTCGTGAGGCCGACCTCCTCCTCACCAAGGCGTACATCGCCCAGCGCGCACGCGCGGACGCGAACCTCGTGCCCCCGGACACCCAGGTCTTCGTCATCAAGGGGCTGCCGGGCAGGGAGGAGGAGACCAACCTCAGCACGGCGACTCCGCCGGTCGAGGCCTCGATCTCCGTCCTCGATCGCGTCGAGGACCTGTGGCGGACCCTGCTCCACTGAGGATCCCGTGAGACGCGCTGCCGCGCCCCGGCGCCCGTGAGCGAAATGCCGCTGGTGGCCGGCGAGGAGGCCGCCGTCGTCGCCGGCCAGCTTGGCCGCGCGCCGCACGCCATGAGCGCTGTCGCCGCGCGGTGTCCCTTCGGGTTTCCGGCCGTCGTCGAGGATCTGCCCTACGACGAGGCGGGGCGACCGTTCCCGACCCTCTTCTACTGCACCTGCCCGACGCTGGTCGCCGCCGTCTCCAGGGCGGAGAGCGGCGGCGGCGTGGCCGGGTGGACGAGCCGTCTCGCCGCCGGACCCGAGCTGGCGCGCTCGGCCGTGAACGCCGCGCGAGACTCCGCCGCCCGCCGTGCGGAGCTCGTCGACGACTACGAGCTTGCGATGCTCGACGACGGCGCCTCGCTCGCGACGGGCGTGGGCGGCGTGAGCGACGTGCGCATGGTCAAGTGCCTGCACGCGCACGTGGCGCACGCCCTCGCCCGGCCCGGCTACCTGCTGGGCGAGGCGATCCTCGCTGAGGTCACGGACCCGTGGTGCGACGACCGCCGCTGCGCCGCGTACCTGCCGGGCGACGACCCGGATCGGGCGAGCGGCGTGGACGGCGCGGGGGGTCCCGTGTGAAGGTCGCGATCGTCGACCTCGGCACCAACACCTGCCGGCTGTTTCTCGCGGACGCGACGGACTGCCGCGTGGAGCAGGCGGAGCGGCTCACGACCGTCGTGCGGCTGGGGCAGGGCGTCGACAAGACCGGGAGGCTGCACGAGGACGCCGTGGCAAGGACGCATGCCTGCATCGCCG
The DNA here is from genome assembly GCA_963784975.1 of uncultured Thermoleophilia bacterium. Taxonomy (GTDB): domain Bacteria; phylum Actinomycetota; class Thermoleophilia; order UBA2241; family UBA2241; genus CAIXSE01. The sequence continues at coordinate 5,066 of CAWAUK010000069.1, forward strand.
GGTACGCGCCGCGCATCGAGGCCTACGGTCCGGAGCGAAGTCTCGTCATCGCCACGAGCGTCCTGCGCGACGCCAGAGACGGCAGGCAGTTCCTCGTCGCGCTCAAGTACGACTTCGGCCTGGGGTGGCGCATCCTGACCGGCCATGAGGAGGGCACGCTCGCGTTCCGCGGCGGGACTTCGTGGCTCACCGGCGGCGTCGGCGAGGCTTGGGAGTCCGGCGCTCCGACCGGCGTGCGGCCGCCTGCCGCGCCGGATCCACTCCTGCTCGTGGACATCGGCGGCGGCAGCACGGAGTTCGCCGTCGGCTCCGCCGGCGAGCCGCCGACGTTCGTGCGCAGCCTCGACGTCGGCGTGGTACGGCTGACCGAGCGTTTCTTCCCCCACGACCCGCCGGAGGCGGCGGAGGTCGCGGCCCTCACGGGCCACGTCGCCGCCGCCATCGCGGGCGCCGTGCCGGCGGAGCTCCGCGCCGCCGTTCGCGGTGCGGTGGGCGTCGCCGGCACTTACACCACGCTGGTCGCCAACAAGCTGGGCATGACCAACTACGACGCGCGGCTCGTCCAGGGTCACATCCTGACGCTCGCCGAGATCGACGCGGCCGCCGCCCGCTTCGCCGCGCTCACCAGCGCTGAGCGTGGCCGGCTGCCGGGCATCCAGCCCGGCCGCGAAGACGTGATCCTCGCCGGGGCCCTCATCGCCGTCGAGGCCTGCCGCGCGTTCGGCCTCGACGCCATCCGCGTCAGCGAGGCCGACCTCCTCGAGGGCGCCGCGCTCGCCCTCGCCGACGGGTCGCTGAAGCCGCACTGAGCTCCGGCCGGAGGACCGCCCGGTCGCCGGATTCCCTCGGGTTGACCCACCCCGTTCGGCCCGGTAGCGTGCCGCCAACGCACGTTGTCTTATCCGGGAGGTCCCACGTGCTGCTGCGTCGCCTGGCGATCCGCTATGCCATCGCCGCCCCGATTCTCGTGTTCGCCGCCTGGCTCGTCGTCACCGGCGCGCTCGGCCCCTCAGCCTGACCCGCAAAGTTGTCTGACCCCCCTGCGGCGCTCTGCGTCGCGCCCTCGTTTCACCCGTCAAGAAGCGGGTCGTCCTTCGTGGCGCGGCGATTCGGTGCGTCCGCACCTCCGGGACCGCCTGCGCCCGTCATATACTGCAGCCGTGCCGGAGTGGCGGAACTGGTAGACGCCGGGGACTTAAAATCTCCTGTCGCTGATTGCGGCGTCCGGGTTCAACTCCCGGCTCCGGCACCAGAAATGCCTGCACATAGCAGTGCCAAGGCCGCGCCGTCCGCACGCGCGGTCCGCTCGGCAACGTCGGCAGGAAGGGCCGTCAGGTCTCAAGCCGCCGCTCGACGACGTCGATACCAGGACCGAGAGCGAAGGCTCGTGCCACATTCCTGATTGCTTCGGTCCAAGTTAGTACGAGTCGGCGTCCGAGTAACAAGCGGTTGGCAGTTGGAGTTTGGCCTCTGTAGGGTGCGCCGCGTTCCAGGAATGCGCCTCTTGCTCACAGGGTAGAGGCCGACCCCGGGAGGAGCGCGAGTGCATCGATCCAGACTCATCCTCGCCGCAGTCGCAGTCGCAGTAGCCGTACTCTCCATCGTCGCCCCGACAGTCTCGGCCAGGCCAACGGCCACGACTCTGGCGACCGCGGCCGCGGCGCCATCGCGCGCAGCGGTCAGCTTCCAGCCCTCGGCACCGTTCTACGCGACCTTCTTCTACCCCTGGTACAAGAACGCCGCGTGCGACGGCTCCTACAGCTATTGGCAGGACGGGGGGAACAAGCCGCCTCGCCGCTGGTTCAGCCATTACCTGCCGGATCCCCACCCCTCCCGGTTCGATCCCAGGTCGGAGCTGTACAGCAGCCTCGACTTCGGCACCTTCAAGTGGGAAGTCGCCAAGATGGCGGAAGCGAGGCAGGAGGTGGCCATCGCCTCCTGGTTCGGCCGCGGCACCAAGCAGGACGTCGCGCTCAAGACCTATCTCGACGACTTCATGAAGCGCCCCGACAATCCCTATCCAAACCTGCGCTTCGCCCTCTACTACGAGCAGGAAGGCTTCGGCGACCCTACGGTGAGCAAGCTCGTGGCCGACCTGGAGCACATCAAGACCGCGTTCGCCTCCAGCCCGTACTTCCTGAAGGTGAACGGCAAGCCGGTCATCTTCGTGTACGGCAACGGGTCCGACGGCGCGGCGACCAGCCGGAGATGGAAGGACGCGGTCGCGCAGACAGGAAACGCGTTCTACTACGTCCTCAAGGTGTACTCGGGGTACGCCTCCGATCCAAACCAGCCCAGTTCCTGGCATCAGTACGCCCCCTCGAGCCGTTACGGCAGCTTCGCCCGCCGCTCGACGTTCGTGAGCCCGGGCTTCTGGAAGGACGCAGCGGGGCAGAGGGTGAGACTGCGGCGTAACCTGAGGGCCTTCAAGTCGGCCGTCCGTCGAATGGTGGCCGCCGGTACGACCTGGAACCTCGTCGAGACGTGGAACGAGTGGGGCGAGGGCACCGCGGTCGAGCCCGGCCAGCAGACGAAGATCAACGCGAGCGGACGGGAGGTCCTCGACCTTCACGGTGCTCGCTTCGGCAACGCCTATGTGCGTGTCCTGGCCAACACCCTGCCCGTTCTCGAGCGGGGGACGGGCCGCTGACAGCCCCTCGGGGCGCCGCCGCGTACGAGTGCTCCCCGGCGCGGTGGCGCCCCGGCCTGCACTCGTGTAGCCTCTGGCGAGAATTGAGTGTCATAACACTCGTTACTCTGTTCACGGCATAGGAGGGACGACTCTTGCCCCACACCCGTCTCACCCGCCTCACCCTCACCCTCGTCGTTCTCCTCACGCTCGCGGTCGCCGCGCTCGGCGCCTGGGCGGTCCATCGCGCGCCTTCGAAGGCGCGAGCCGCGACCGACCCGGTGGCCTACTCCTTCCTCGCGTGGGGCGACATCCGACCGGGCAGCCAGGCCCTGCACGCGGCCTACTCAGCCGGCTGGCAGCACGTTCGCGACAAGATGGCGGCCGAGCCCCACGCTTTCGAGATCTCCGTCGGCGACCTCGTCAACGTCGCCGCGACCGACACGAAAGCCACGGTCGACGCGAAGTACGCCGACTTCTTCTCAGCGCTGGGCGCGACGCGGTCCATCCCGAAGAGCTACGCCATCGGCAACCACGAGGCCGTGGGGACGTCAGCGGCGGGTGCGGCGTCCTGGGAGAAGAACATCCACCCGGCCCACTACGACGTCTTCACGTACGGCGCGGGCACCGCGTCAGACCCGCGCATCATCGTCTTCAACCTGTCGACCTACGAGACGGGACACCTGGGCACCATCGGCTACGTCGGTGAGGGGAGCGCGTCCAACAGCGCGCAGGGTAAGTGGCTGGTGTCACAGCTCCGCGCCCACGCGCACGACCCCGACACCTACCTCGTGGTCAACATGCACCACCCCATCGCCGATCCGAAGCCCAATGAGGGCTACGACACCCACCCGGCCGAGCGCCGGGCGCTGGAGGCGCTCTTCGCCAAGTACGGTGTCGATCTCGTGCTGGCCGGCCACGTCCACGCCTACGTGCGCCACGTGATGCCGGACGGCACCACCTACCTCGTGCAAGGGATGGGTGGAGCCGAAGCCAAGGACGAGATGTACGCCGTCCACACTTCGCCGGGCACCGATGCGGCGCGCATCGGGTCGGTGGATTCCACGCACGAGCAGTTCGGGTTCACCAGGTTCCAGGTCACGACGGCCGGGCACCTGAAGGCCGACACGTTCGTGACCTCGGAGACCGACTGGGCATGGCGTGTCGGCGACAGCTTCGACGTGCCCCAGCAGGCGCCCCAGGATGCGAGCCCGGCGCCCGTGCTGATCTCACAGGGCCGCCCGGCGAGCGCCTCGAGCCATCGCCGGGCCGGGAGGTACGCGAACGATGGTCGTGCCACGACGCGGTGGACGGCGTCGAGCAGGCGCTTCCCGCAGTGGTGGAGGGTCGACCTCGGCGCCGTGCGGACTGTCAGCCGGGTGAGGGTCCGGTTCTTCGACCCGGCCAGCTCGCCGCGCACATACGTGTGGCGGTTGCAGCGCTCGAACGACGGGCACGCATGGAAGAAGTGGACGCCTGGCCAGTCGGCCCGCTACATCCGGGTGTTCATCAGGGGGCTCAAGGCGGGCAGCGGTCCGGCATCCATCGTCGAAGCCCGCGTCTTCACGCCCGCTCCCTGAGGTACATCGCCGGCACTTGCCGTGCCTCGCTCGGGAGGTCCCGGAGATCCGATGCGCGTCATCTGGATCTCCGAGACGCCGTCCCGATCGTCGAGGGTGAGCCGGGCGCGGATCTGGCGTCGCGGCGCCGTCGTCCCCGACGGGCTACGACCACGGCGCTCGCCACGAAGACGACCCCGAGCGCGCCCAGGATGACGAACGGTCCGCCCCCCGCCTTGGACCCTGCGGGACCGCTCGAGTCGAAGCTGGGGATGGCGCCGGGGTGCGCGTGCTGGATGGCGGCGAGCGTCTTCAGGGTGGAGGAGCCGTACATTTGGCTGGGCTCGACCGCCGAGTTCTCGCTGAACTCGTTCCAGCTGATCAGGCCGATCGCGTCGGGCGAGGAGGCCAGGGCGGCGCTCATCTCCAGGCGAAGCGTCTGACCGCCTCGCCGGGGGACGATGCGCGTGCCGCCGAGCAGGGTCGCGTTGAAGCCCGGCGCCGCGGGCGCGATCCACAGGCCGCCATGGCTGTGGACGGCTGCTGAGAACGCGTCCAGCTTGCTCTGGTACCTGGCCGTGCTCAGTGGGTCGACAGACGACCAGTAGTACGCGTTGCCGTCGAAGAGCGGGGCGATGGCGTCGTAGGAGGCCACCTGCTTCTCGGATGCCAGGATCGTCAGGCGGGGCCGGTAGACGCTGGTGATGGAGGCCATCTGGGTGCTCGTGTAGCCCCACGTCCCGGCCCAGATGACGATCGGCTTGCCGGACACGTTGAAGACCGGCGAACTGGCGTAGCGGTCGGTGAAGTAGCTGAAGCTGTTCTGGACCTCCGACATCGGGATCGGGTTGCGGTGGAAGTCGAGGCCCTCGAAGACGATGCCGAGCTTGAAGTGGGCCGCGGTACAGACCCTGACCAACGATGCGAGCCGGGCGTCGAGGACCGCCGTGTCCTTCCAGCTCACGAGGAAGCCGCTGATGCCTGCCTGCTTGGCCAGGTCGACCTGCTGTCGCATCACCTTGACGTCACTCGACGAGTAGCGGCCCAGGGCCGAGTAGTCCATCTTGGCCCTGTTCCACGAGCTCGGGTTGTACCACAGATAGTAGTAGGCGAACACGGGGATCGGCTGCCCTGCCGTTCCGGTCGCGCCGACAGATGAGCCCGGGGAGGCGCTGCCCGAACTGGCCACCGCGGCGGACGCGAGCAGCGCGACCGCGACGGCTGCGACGGTCGCGGTCAGGAGCATCCGGGTGGTCCAGAAGAGCGGCCCGGCACGGTGCCGAAGGCTCATGATGGCCTCCTTCCGGAGGAGCCCGCTGAAGGGCTGACGTCCAGAGGAGGCACCACCAGCGCCTGCGCGCCGCCGCTTGCGGCGCCGGCGGGCGCGGCCTTTCGGACCCGGCTCTCGCGCCACCGCAGGAGGCGGGAGCCGGGACGACGCACCAGCCGCCCGCCGAGGAGAGGGAGGCCCACAAGGAACGCCAGCGCGAGCGCCACGACCACTGCGACGTCCGCCCAGGAGAACAGCAGGACTCTCGCGTCCTGCGGCCGCGACAGCATGGTCACCGAGGTGAGCCCGAAGCCGGGACCGTGCGCCGTCAGGTCGTAGGTGCCGCGCGAGATGCTCGCGACGCGGACGTCGTGTCCCGGGCCGAGCGGGATGGTCCTCTTCGCGCCGACGCGCGGGGCGAGTACGACGCTGTGGCCGACCGGGAAGCCGAACAGCGCGTCACGCACCTGGATTTGAAGCGGGAAGATCAGGGCCTTGATCACCCAGGTCCCGGAGGAGTCGGCATCGAAGGTCTGGCTCCCCCGGTGGACGACGTCGCTCCCTTGGACCAGGACCGACCGCGCCGAGTACCTGACCGGCACGGACACGAACCCTCGCGGGGGATGGACGATTCCATTCATGGGCAGCATGACAGTCGTCGAGCCGGGCCCCAGCGTGTACTGCAACCCCAAGCTGCTGGAGATGGTCACGCGCGTGACCTCTCCCCGTGGGACCTGCAGACCCGCGTGGTCGGTCACGATGACGGACACCGGCCGCGATACGGTGAAAGCGACCTGCACGACGGTCCCGCCCGGCGGCAGCGTGATCTCGCTGGCTATCTCGCGCTTCCCCAGCCATCCGACCAGTCGCGCGGTCCTGCCACCCGGAAGCGAGGAAGGCGGCTGCAGGTTGATGCGATGCAGGCCCGCGAACGTGCCGACCACGACGGACCCCGACGAGTCCGTCCGGTATGTGCGGCCGTCGAGGGTCAGCCTGACGTTCGCCAGGTGCGGCACGGTCCCCAGTCGGAGAGTCGCCCCCGCCGCGGCCGAAGAGGGCGCCGGCCAGGCGGCAAGCACGAGCAGCGCGGCCAGGACCACGAGCGCAAACGGCGCCGCCCGGCGCCAGGGCGACCAGGCGCCGGCCATCAGTCCACGCTCCTCACCGGCCGCCCAGACCGGCCGCGCCTCACCAAGCCGTTCGCCACGAGGAGGAATCCAACGGCGAGCAGTGCGCCGATCCCGTAGAGAGAGTAGAGCGCGAGATCTCGCACCGTCGTGGCATGGGCGGGACTCCCCGACCGCGACAACGGGATGAAGGCCGCGGGTCGCGGTGACTGGCTGAAGTCGAACGCACCCCCGATGCTCTGGCTCGTCGCGTCGAGACGGGTCAGCGGGCGCAGGTTCCAGTTCCTCTCGATGAACGCGAGGATCGAGGTGAAATCAAGCGTCGTGTGGTCGATGAAATGGCGGCGCGCGTATGGGCTGACCAGCAGGGCCGGCACGCGGAATCCGTTGCCGTTGGCGTCCCTGTGCGGCGGCGGCACGTGGTCGTACCACCCACCCCAGTCGTCGTAGGCCAGCATGAAGGCGGAGCTGCTCCACGCGCTGCTCGCCATCAGCGAGTTCAGGAGGCTGCTGACGTACTGCTGCCCGGCCATCAGGCTCCCGGGCGGATGTTCGCTCGCGCCGGACGGCACGATGTAGGCCACCTGCGGCAGCGTGCCGTTACGGAGGTCGGTGAAGTACTGGCTCAGGTCGACGATGTGGGACGACAGCCGGGGATCGTTGACGAACCGCGGGATGTCCAGCAGCGGGACCCAGACCGTCTGGGAGCCAGCGTTCGCGACGCTCGCCGGGGGGAGCGTCTTGTAGGTGACCCTCGGGTCGTAGTTCTGGACGTAGAACTTCCACGAGACGCCGGCCTGCTGAAGCCGGTCGAAGATCGTCGTGACGTCCAGCGGGCGGCTGATCGACGATCCGTTGGCGCCGCCTATGCCGGCGGCCACCCAGTAGTAGTGGTTGATGAGGCTGCCTCCCCTGGCCGATGAGAAGAAGCGGTCGAACAGCACATACCGGTCCGCCATGTTCCAGTACAGGGGCAGATCGCTCCCGTTGTAGTAGCCCATCACCTGCTTTGCCGGGAGACCCAGGTCCTGTGCCTTCGAGAACCCATCCATGCGGCCGCCGTGGTAGGCCATCGTCGCCGCGGAGATGCTGTGGTTGAGGTCGGTCGCGGCGCCGCCGCCGATGTGGAAGGGAGTGGCATAGGTGGGCGAGACGGCGCCGGCATCCAGGGGCATGCGCGTCCCCGCGGGGATGCCGTTCGCCCCGGGGTACGTGCCGAAGTAGTTGTCGAAGGTGTGGTTCTCCTGCATGACGACGATGAAATGCTTGATGGGTGTCCGCGCGGCGTGTGAGCTCGTGCTTGCCGAGACCGCCGGCGCTGCCGCCACCGTCAGGATGAGAAGTGCCGCCGCGACGACGTGCGCGGCGCGTCTGGCAAGCCGGGTATGCATCAAGGCCTCACCTGGTAGATGACGATCACAGGTCGCGCCACGGGCCGGCCGGCGGTCGTGACGGGCACGGTCTGCACGTGGACCACGGTCCCGTGGTAGCGCCTCACGTAGGTCAGGAGGCGCTCGCTGAAGTACGTGCTGCGAGCTGCCGAATAGGCGTCCCACACGATGTACTGCACCTGACCGCTGCGCAGCAGCATGTCGGGATTCGTGACCGGCGTGTAGGCCGGGTTCCGGTGCAGTGGGTCGGGGCTCACCGACAGCGCCAGGACTTCACGCTGTCCGGTGAACTGCAGGATGTTGGCCATCGACGGGCCGATGGAGAGGAGTTCCGCGCCGAGAGGCGTGTGCGTACGGAGCCAGTCCCCGGCCTCGCGTCCGCCGGGCACGCCTCCCGTCCCGGCCAGAAACGTCGCCGGGTTCGAGGTCGTGATGCCGACCCAGCTGACGGCGCCGAGGAACACGATGACGGCGGCGGCGATGCCGGCCCTCGTAGCCTGCCCGAACCGCGATGCGGCGAAGCCCTTCAGCCCTCTCGCCGCCGCCCCCGAGAGCAGCCCGGCCGCCAGGACCGCCACCGGCGCGGCGGCCGGAAGCAGGTACTGGAAGCCTTTCACCGGCCAGAGCTGGAAGAAGAAGACCGGCACGACGATCCAGCACACAAGTAGGGATTCCCTCCAGCTCCACGTCCGTCCGACCGCGACCACCACGAGCGCCGCCGCCGCGAGCACGACGAGCGGGATACCGATCGCATACGGGACGACGGAGAGATAGAAGCTCCACGAGTGGTTGGCTGGTCGGAAGAGCTGCCAGACCAGGAAGTGCTGACCCGTCCTGGAGCCGCCGGCGAGGACCAGCGACAGGGGATAGGGAAGCGCGACGAGCACGAAGCACGTCAGCGACAGCGCGAGGTCCTTCAGTCTGACGCGCACGCTCGGTGTCACCGCGAGGAACGCGTACGCGGCCGGCACCAGCAGGAAGGCCGTCTCCTTGGTGAGGAACGCCAGTCCGAGCGCCCCGCCGGCGGCGTAGAGAGCCGCGGGCCGCTCTTCCGCGACGAACTTCGCCAGCAGCCACAGGGCGACGACCGAGAAGAAGACCATCGGTCCGTCCAGGAGCGCCTGGCGATTGACGATGACCAGATACGGCATGACCGCGAGGAAGAGCGCCGTGAGGACGCCTGCCGTACGACCGTAGATGCGGGCGCCCAGGCCGTAGCCCGCGGCGACGGTGGCGAGGCCGAACGCGACCGCCAGCAGGCGGGGCCCGAGCTCGTCGACGTGGATCCTGTAGATGAGCGAGACCAGCAGCTGGAAGAGCAGCGGGTGCGCGCGGAACACCGGGAACAGCCCGGCCAGATTGCGGTCTCCGGCGATCGACGCCGCCTGGCCGGCATACGCCGCCTCGTCGCTGTTGAAGCCCAAGGCGTTCAGGTGCCACAGGCGCAAGCCGAGCGCCGCCGCGACCACCGCGGCGACGGCGACGGCGATGAGGGCGCGCCGAGCGGTCACGCTGAACGCCGCGGTCCCCTCGGTCGCCCTTGCTTCGGCGACCGTGCGGACGTCCACCGCGGCACTGACGTGACCCGCGCGGCCCTCACGTTGCAGCGCCTTGAGTGACGTGCTCGTGCCATGCATCGACATCGGACGCATTCAGGCCGCCTGGCCTTCCGCCGCCGGCGCATCAGGACGGAAGTCGGCAAGGTCGGGGACGACCTCGGGACGGAAGTCGGCGAGGTTGGGGACGTCGGCCTGGGCCCGCAGGTAGGCGGGGATATCGTCCGCCCACGAGAAGTCGTCGCGGACCATGCGCCGGACCCTCACGCCGCTGAGCAGCATCCCCTCGATGATGGCGCGCTCCTTCTTGCGGAGCTTCGGATAGGTCTGGCCACCGAGCTGGACGAAGGGAGCCAGTTCGCGGAACGGAGGGAAGCTGTAGGCGTCGTCGGTGTTCTCGATGAGCGTGCCCAGGGCCTCGTCGATGTTCACCAGCTCGTCGCGGCGGGGGCCGCGGGCGATGAGGATCAGGTGTCGGACTCTCGCCGAGTCCGCGATCTCGCACGGCACCAGGTCGTTGACCGCGTACTTCGGCGGCGGGATGAGCGCCTGCGTCACCGCGTTCATGGACATGATGGGCAGGTTCATGCGGGCGAGCCTCAGGCCCGTCGATCGTCCCCCCTTCGAATGGAGCCTGCTCTTGAGGGCGAGTTGTGTGCGCTCGGTCAGCGAGGGCAGGACGCCGTCGATGGCGGCCAGGGTGTGATGGCTGATCGTCAGGGGCTTGGGATAGGAGTAGACGGGGCCGTCTCTCGTGACGATGGTCATGTCGTCCGAGAGGAAGGTGCCGCCGCGCTCCCGCAGCATCCGCAGGATGGTCGCGGTCTTCCCCGTGTCCGTGTGGGCGGACAGCATGACCCCTTGGCCGTCGATGATCACCGTGGCCGAATGGAGGAGCGCGTAGTCCCGCGAGGCGAGGACGAAGCGCAGCAGCCCCTCGACGACGTTGGTGTACACGACGTGCGGGGAGTGGGCCAGGAGCGGAGTGACGGTCACCTTCACCTTGTCGAAGATCTCGATGCGGAAGTTGGCGCCCAGGCGGCCCAGGTGCTCTTGGTACAGCATCACCCCGGGCGTTTCGGTGACCTGGATCCTGCGTCGTGGCCCGGTCAGGATGTCGCCCACGCGGATCTCCATGTCGGCCCCTCCGCTGACCGGGGCCACGCGGAAGTAGTCGAGCTCCGGCAGCGGGACGTCGGAGGCGATCGACGCGAACCCGTGGATGTCGTAGGTATAGGCGAATCCCGGCCTCGGGAAACGCCCGTTGCTGCTCGTGGC